>NZ_JADOTY010000001.1:6070251-6705376 GCF_015751785.1 Micromonospora vinacea
ATCTTCGCCGTCGGGGTGTGCGTCTGCCTCCAACGCGACCAACGGTCCCGGACGGACCCGTGGTCCCTCGTCGGGCTCGCTGGCGTGCTCATGCAGTCGGTGGTGTTCACCGCCGTCGAGGCAACCCGGCTCGCGCTGATGTCCGCCGCCCAGCACGGCGGCGGCAGCGTCACCGGCCTCTGGGGCTTGTACAACGCCCTGTTCGGCTTCAACCAGGTGTTCCTGGCGACCGCGCTCGTCGGGTTGTCGATGTTCGGCATCCGTACCGGTGCCATGGCTCGATGGCATGCCGGCATCGGCTTCCTCGCCGCCACGCTGTTGTTCATCACCGCGACCACGAGTCCGTACGGCATCGACGGCGTCAACCCGCTGGCCCTGCTCGGCCTCGTCGGCTGGCTGCTCTGGCTGGCGTGGATCGTGTCGTACAGCATCATCCTGATCCGACAGGGGTCCGATCAGTCCGGTCGCGGTGGGAAGCGGCTCGGGAGGCCGCTTCCCACCGCGTAACTCCTAGGAGTTGTACGCCTGCGCGGTCACTGTGACCTGGCGGGCGAGGCCCGACCGTGCGGGCCAGGAGATCCGCACCTCGCGGCTCTCCCCCGGCAGGAGCCAGAAGTAGTTGTCGTCGTAGCGGGCCGGCAGGACCCGCTCACCGCGCTGGTCGCGCACGGCGAGGCGCACCAACGCGGCGACGGTACGGCCCTGGTTGCGGACCGTCGTGGTGACGGTGTTGCGCCCGTCGACGACGCGTACGGTGCTCGACGACGTCGACAGTCGGGTGCTCGGCACGTCGTTGAGCGCCCGCACCTGTTCGGCCTTGTCGTAGCGCCAGTAGGTGTTCTCCGCGAGCAGCCGGTCGCGGCTGTCCCGCAGCTCCAGTCGCACCAGGTGCAGCCCGCCGCCGTCCGGCACGGCGAGCGGGAATACCGCAGTGGTGGCCGAGCGGGCCACGTCCACCCGCTGACGCTGGGGCGAGCCCAGCGACCGGCCGCTCAGGTCGTACCGTCGGGCGCTCACGGTGACCCCGTTCAGCGGGGCGGCGGTGTGGTTGACCACCCGGACCTGCCAGGTGCCCGGGTCGGCCTGGACGTGCACCGGCTCGCACCCCTTGCGGGCGCCGTAGTAGGCGCCGTTCACGTCGAGGTCGTAGTCGTAGGTCTGCCAGACCGTGCTGTGCCACGCCGGGTGCGACATCCACAGCAGCAGACCGGTGGCGTCCTGCCACAGGTTGGCGTTCCACGCCTCGAACATGGCGCGGTGGCTCTCGTAGTTGACGAACTGCGCCCGGGTGGCGAACTCGTCGAGCGAGTCGGACTCACCGAGCCGCGCGTCGATCGCCGCCTGGTACGTGCCGACGCGCTGGTTACCGATGGTCGACCAGTCGTGGTAGTTCCACACCTCACCGATCGGCCACTCCGGCGCGTCACCGACGAGGTTGCGCATGCTCTCGACCACCGACACCACCGGCATGCCGATCTCGGTGTGGAAACCGAACGCGCCAGTGTCGTAGGTGTTCTTGTTGTTGTACGTCGCCGGCTCCACCCAGTGGTACGGACCGTGGCCGCTGACGATGCCGCCGGCCGAGTTGGGGATGTAGAGGATCTCCGGGTGCTCGGTGGCTGCGGCCTGCTTCAGCCCGGCGTCCACGATCGGCGGCGGGTCACCCTCGTTCGCGCCACACCACACCACGATGCTCGGGTGGTGGCGGAACCGCCGGATCGTGTCGGCGGCGATGTCGACGTAGCCGGGCGGGTTGGGCAGGAACGCGCCCGCCTGCCAGAAGTCGTTCCACACCAGGATGCCCTGCTCGTCGCATGCCTGGTACAGCTCCTCGCGGTTGCTGCTGCCGAGCCAGTTGCGGATCATCGTGAAGTTCATGTCGCGGTGCATCTCGACCGTGTCGGCCAGCCGGTCGGGCAGCACCCGGCGCAGCAGCTCGTCCCAGCCCCAGTTGCCGCCCCGGGCGAAGACCGGCACGCCGTTCACGCTGATCTTGAGCTGGGTAACGGCGTTGCTGACCGACTTCACGTCGGTCCACCGCTGGCCGTCGTCCGAGACCTGGATGACGAAGTCGCGGGCGTACGCCTGCTCCCAGACGATGGTGACCTGGTCGAAGCTGACCGGAGCGCCGAGGTCGACCTGGATCCACTGGTTGTCCTCGAACTTCGACGACCACCGGGTCCGGGGGTTGCCGTCGACGGCCCGGTCCGGGCCGTTCGAGTCGCTGTCGGACGACGACGCGGTGGCCGTCCGGCGCAGGGCCAGGTCGACGTCCGGCTCGGCCTGCCGCTGCACCGACAGCGCCCACATGGACACGCCCCAGGAGGTCACCCGCGCGCCGGTCTGGATGCGCAGGTGCTGGGCGGTCTGGCTGGCGAACGTCTCGACCTGGGTGGCGCGGCTGCCCAGCGGGGTGTCGTTGCTGACCGACGTCACGTCGCTCCAGGAGTCCCCGTCGGTGGAGACCTGGACGCGGTAGTCCAGCGCGTACGCCTGCTCCCACACGATGGTGACCCGGTCGAAGTCGACCGCCGCGCCGAGGTCGACCTGGATCCACTGGTTGTCCTCGGCCTGCGAGGCCCAGCGGGTCGTCGCGTCGCCGTCGACGGCCCTGCTGGGACCGTTGCCGTCGTTCTCCGACGACGACGCGGTGGCGTCGCGATGCAGGGCGAGATCCGGGCCGGTGCCGTCGGCCACCGACAGCGAGAACATCGAAATGCCCCAACCGGTGGCACGCTGGCCGGCCTGGATGCGCACGTGCCGGGCGTGCTGCCGGTCGAACGTGACCGTCTGGGTCGCCGCGCCGTCGACGAACTCCAGCGCCGGCTTGCCGGGCGGCGAGATGACGATCGGCTGGTGCCAGTCGTAGGCGAACTCGCGCACACCGAAGCGGAGCGCACGCCGGTCGCTGACCGAGCGCTTCACGGTGGCGGTGAGCGTGAGGTCGTACAGGTGCGGGTCGCCGTAGCCGTTGGGCCACCAGAGCCGGGGGTTGCGCAGCCGCAGCGCGCGGAAGCGCTCCGGCGTGAAGGTGACTGTGGTGCTCCCGCCGGCGGGGACGGTCACCGTGGACTCGACGCGTACCTTGTCGAACTCGGCGCGGACGGTGACGGTGGTGGCGGTGGCCGCCGCGTTGCGGACCGGCACCCGGATGGTGACCTCGGCGGTGTCGGTGCCGGGCAGGTCGGGCAGCGTGGTCTGCACGTGCGGGTCGCCGATGACCACGGCGCCGGTGCTGCGCAGCCGGACGTGGTCCCAGAGGCCGGTGACCCGGTCACGGACGGCGGGCATCCAGTCCCACCCGGACACCGCCAGGTAGGTCGGCGCGTCAAGGTAGTGGTGGGCCGACTGGAGGAAGGTACGACCGTCTGGGCCCTTGTCGCCCGGAGTGCCCGGGTGCGGCATCGGGGTGACCCGGACGGCGAGGACGTGCTCGCCACGGTGACCGGCCAACGCGTCGGTGATGTCGAAGGCCGCCCGCGCGAACGGGTGCTTGACGCTGCCGACCTGCACGCCGTTGACCCAGGCGGTCGCCTCGTGGTTGATCCCGTCGAACTCCAGCCAGATCCGTCGGCCGGGCGAGGTGTCCAGGTCGCGGGGCAGCCGTAGCGCGCGCCGGTACCACCAGGTGTGCCGGGACAGCGCCTCCGGGATGCGCATGTTGTTGAAGCCGGCCACCGGATCGGGCAGGTGGCCCTGCTCGACGAGGGTGCCCAGCACGGTGCCGGGCACCGTCGCCGGCAGCCAGGACCGGACGTCGACGCCGGCACGGGAGAGTTCGGCGCCGTCGGCGGTGCCGGCGAAGTCGTCCATCGTCAACGACCAGCCCGACTCCAGCGGCACCGTGCCGTCCGCGGCCACCCTCAGCTCGGGCGCCGGACCGGTGTTGCCGCCTTCCCAACTGGTCCAGCCCTCGGCCTTCGGCCGGCCGGCCAGCGGTACGCCGTAGACCTGGAAACCGTTGAGGCCCACCGGGTTGCTGTTCGACCGCTTCGTGGCGGTCATCCGGATCCAGCGGGCGGTGACCGGCTCGGGCAGCTTGATGGCCTGCACGCCACCCTGGCCCTCGCTGGTCTCGTACACCGACCGCCAGGCACTGCCGTCGGTGGAGACCTCGATCCGGTACGCCGTCGCGGCGCTGGAGAGGATCTCGTCGCCGTCGGTGTCGGTGTAGTTGCCGTCGAACGGCCCGTCGGTGAGCGTGGCCTCGAAGACCAGGGAGACTGCCTCGATCCGGCACAGCGCCTGGAGGTCCACCGAAATCCACTGTGGATCGCCGTTGGCGGCGCGCCACCCACTCCCCCGGACGCCGACCTGCGGCAGGCCGTCCACGGCGAAGGTGGCGGGCGTCGGCGCGTAGTCGGTCGAGGAGACCGTCACCGGACGGTACCGGGCGAGGTCGGTGGCGGGCGGGGTGGTGGTCGGCGCCGGCACGGCGGCGGACGCTAGGGCGTCCGGGAGGGCCGCGGTCACCCCGACCGACGCCAGCAGCGTCGCGCCGGCGGAGAGGAAGGTACGCCGGGAAATCGGCGATGGCTCGGACATCTTGCCTCCAGACATGACAACGTTGTCAGACGGCGAGGATCTGTGACAACGTTGTCAGATGGTGGCCCGATGTTTCCCGAGAGTCAAGGGCCCGAGTCCATCGTGATTCCCCGAACACGTTCCGCAGCTGTTCCACTTCGGACATCGATGCGCGGACGGTCGGTCGAGGTCACTCCGGCTCTGTACTCAACCCGTCCAGGGCGACAGTGAGCACGTGATCGCGCTGGTCGGCGCGGGGAAAGTGCCCGGAGGCGATGGCACTGGTCAGGCGCATGACGTCGTCGATCGTCACGTCGGCGCGCACCTCGCGCGCCCGCTGGGCCCGCTCCAGCAGCGGCCCACCGGCGGCGTAGAGAGCCCGCCGACACTCCAGGTAGGCGGTGGACTCCCGGTTCAGGCCGGCAGCCAGGGGCTGCTTCGCCCCGATGTACTCCACGAAGCGCCGCAGCCACACGTACAGGCCGTCGCGGGGGGCGAGGCTCTCAGCCTCCCCGGCCGTCGCGCACACCGCCTCGACCTCGGTGACGTAGACGTTCTCGATCAGCACCTCCCGGGTCGGGAAGTTGCGGTACAGCGTCGCGATGCCCACCCCGGCGCGGCGGGCGATCTCCTCCAGCGGGGCCTCCGCGCCCTGCTCGGCGAAGGCGACCCGGGCCGCCGCCAGGATCGCGTCGTAGTTGCGGGCGGCGTCCGCCCGGTGCGGGCGGGCCACGCGCAGGTGGGTGAGGGCCGTCACGATGCCGATGTCTCCCAGCGCTAGCAACCGGAGGCCGACTATCACTAGAGTGATAGTGCGCCTCCACTTATCCGGAGGTCTCCTATCAGTCTAGCCCGAAAGAAGGCGGACCATGTCCCCGACTCCCGCTTCCCGTCGCGGGATCGCCCTGGCTCTCATCCTCGGCTCGCAGCTGATGATGACGCTGGACACCTCGATCATCACGACCGCGCTGCCGCACGTGCAGCGGCAGTTCGGCTTCTCCCAGTCCGGGCTCTCCTGGGTGCAGAACGCCTACGTCCTGGCATTCGGCGGCCTGCTCCTGCTCGGCGCCCGAGCCGGTGACCTGCTCGGCCGCCGCCGCGTCTTCCTCGCCGGGATCACAGTGTTCACCGCGGCGTCCCTCGCCGCCGGTCTCGCCCAGAGCGGCAGTTGGCTGATCACCGCCCGCGTCGTGCAGGGTCTCGCCGCCGCGCTCGCCGTGCCCTCCACGCTCGCGCTCCTGGTCGCCGACCACCCCCAACCGGGCGCCCGAGCCAGGGTGATCGCCCTGTACAGCGCGGTCATCGGCGCTGGCGGCAGCGTCGGCATCGTGATCGGCGGCGTCTTCACCGACCTGCTCTCCTGGCGCTGGGGAATGCTCGTCAACGTGCCGATCGGCATCGCCATCGCGCTGCTCGCACCACGGTTCCTGGTCGAGACCGAACGCCGCGCCGGCACGTTCGACCTCGGCGGGGCGCTGACCTCCACCGCCGGCATGACCGCCCTGGTGTACGGCTTCATCCAGGCCGCCGCGGCCGGCTGGACCGCACCGGGCACCGTCGTCTCGTTGGGCCTCGGCGCCGTCCTCCTGACCGCCTTCGTGCTGATCGAACACCGGGCACCGCAACCCATCACCCCACTGCGGCTCTTCCGCGGCCTGGAACGCTCCGGGGCGTACGCCGGACGCATCCTCATCGTCGGCGCGACCTTCTCCACCTTCTACTTCCTCAGCCAGTACCTCCAGGAGGTCCTGCACCTCAGCGCCCTGCAGACCGGCTTCGCGTACGTGCCCATCACCGGCATGTTCTTCGCCATGGTGTACGCCATCCGGCCCCTCCAGAACCGGCTCGGCCGGCCCGTCCTGCTGGTGGCGTCCCTCGTTCTCGCGCTGGTCGGCATGGCGTGGCTGTCGCGCATCTCGACCGGCTCCAGCTACTTCCCGGACGTGCTGCTGCCCCTGCTGGTGATCGGAATCGGCCAGGGCATCGCCATCATCCTGATGACCCAGGGCGGCGTCGCCGGAGTCGAACCGCAGGACGCCGGCGCCGCGTCCGGTCTCGTCAACGTCGCCCACCAACTCGGCGGCTCACTCGGCATCGCGATCCTCACCATCGCGTACACCCGGGCCAGCTCCGACACCGACCCGACGGCGGGCTTCCACGCGGCCTTCACCGGCGCGGACGTCTTCTTCCTCATCGCCCTGGTCCTGGCCGTCGTCGTGGCCGTCGCGGGCCGCCGCGCCAGCCGGCTCGCCGCTCTCCCCACCCCCTGAACGCCCGCGGTGCCCGGGCCGCGAGGGCTGCGGCGCGGGCACCGGGGCCCTGGGCTGCGGGGCCCTGGGCTGCAGGCCATCGGCTGCAGAGGTTGGTGCGCTGCCTTTGGAGCTGATGCCGCAAACGAATCAGGCGAATGCCTGCCGCTTCCGCCTCCCGGCTGGAAGCCCGCAGTCGGCAGCGCCGCCCCGTCGGTGATGTCGCAAACGATTCAGCTCCAAAGGAGCCGACCAACACCTCCGCACCCCGCGACGCGACGGCGGATCGGCCTGCGGTCGTGGCGACACCGACCGCGGTGCCCGTCGGTCAGCTCGCCGGCCCGGTCTCGCGGCGCTCGGGATCCCGAGGGTGGTACTCGGGGCGGAGCTTCGCGCTCGCGAACGCCGACTTCACCGCCGCCGAGAGCGCGGCGATGTCGTACGCACCGTGGTGTCGCCGGCCGTTGATGAAGAAGGTCGGGGTGCCGGTGACACCGCTGAGGTCGGCGGAGTCGACGTCCTCGGCGATCCGGTCCACGCCCATCCGCTTCACCATGTGCTCCCGGAACCCGTCCAGATCCAGGCCGAGCTGTTCGGCGTAACCGAGCACGTCGTCAGGGTTGAGCGCGTCCTGGTGGACGAGCAGCAGGTCGTGCATCTCCCAGAACGCGCCCTGCTCCCCCGCCGCCTCGGCGGCCTCCGCGGCGAGTTGGGCATGCGGGTGGACGTCGGTGAGCGGCAGGTGTCGCCAGACGTACCGGATGTTGGCGAAGTCCGCCAGCAGCTCCCGGACCACCGGCTCGGCCTGCCCGCAGTAGGGGCACTCGAAGTCGCCGTACTCCACCACCGTCACCGGCGCATCGAGCGACCCGCGCATGTGGTCGCGCTCCGGATCGACCGGCAGCATCAGGTCGACGATCCCCTCGGCGACGCCCAACAGCGCGCGGGTCCGCCGCGCCGGCGAGAGTCGTCCAACGGAGCGGAACACCAGCCAGGTGACGACTGACGCGCCGAGCGTCGCCACGAGGATGCCGAACTTCGCCTCGTCCAGGGCCGGGCCGCTCAGCGCGTGGGTGGCGATCAGGAGCGCGACGGTGAACCCGATGCCGGAGACCGTGCCGACCCCCACGACGGCGACCCAGCCGACGGGCGGCCGGAACCGGTTACCGCTCAGCCGGGTCACCAGCCACGCGGTGGCCACGATCCCGGCCGGCTTACCGACGACGTACGCGACCACGACACCGACAGTGACCGGGGAGGTCACGGCCCTGGCCAGCAGGTCGCCGTCGATCACGATGCCGACGTTGGCCAGCGCGAAGAGCGGCACCACCACGTAGCTCGCCAACGGGTGGTAGAGCGTCTGCAACCGCTCGTTCGGCGACAGCGCCGAGGTGAGGCCTGCGCGGGCCATCCGGGCCAGTTGCGGGGTGGGCTGTTCCCGGAAGAGGCGGAACTGGTCGCTGGCCCGCTGCAGGTCGCCGCGGCCGGGAGCATAGGCGTAGGTCAGCAACCCCATCACCAGGCCCACAGCGACCGGATCGACACCGGACATCGAGACAGCGAGCCAGGCCGCCACCCCGAGCAGCGCGTAGACCGGCCCGAACCGCACTCCGAAGCCCCGGACGAGCAGCACGACGCCGAAGATCGCCGCCGCGACGATCAACGCCGTCAGCGAGGGATGGTGCGGGTACGCGACGGCCAGCACCGCGATCGCCACCACATCGTCGACGACGGCGACGGTCAACAGGAAGCCTCGCAGCCGTTCCGAGAAGCGCGGCCCGAAGACGGCCAGCGCGCCGAGCGCGAGCGCCGTGTCGGTGGCCATCACCGCGCCCCAACCCGCCGCGGTAGTTTGCCCGGCGTTGATGGCGAGATAGATCGCGATCGGCACGAGCATGCCGCCGACCCCGGCGAGCATCGGCAACGCCAGTCGACGCCGTTCCCGCAACTCGCCGATGTCGAACTCGCGGCGCAACTCCAGCCCCGCGACGAGGAAGAAGAACGTCATCAGGCCGCTGTTGACCCAGAAACGCACATCGTGTGACACGCGCCAGTCGCCGAGCTGGATCGAGAAGGGGGTCTCCCAGACCGACTCGTACGACGATTCGCTGAGGTTCGCCCAGACGAGAGCCAGCACCGCGGCGATCAGCACCACCCGCGCGCCGCCGGTCTCGGTACGCAGGAACGAGCGCAGCGGGGCGTCGAACCGCCTGTCCCAGATGGTTCGGGCAGACCACCCCCGCTGCGTGTTGTCGCTCGTCACGGGGACAATCTTCGTCGACCGGACCGTCACGTGGTTCGGATTGCTAGTCCTCCTCCGCGAAGACGACCGCCCGGCGCTGGCGGATCGTCGGCAGGACGGCGACGACGAGCGCGACGACGGTCAGAACCAGCAGCGCCGCGGAGATCGGTCGGGTCAGGAAGACCGACGGGTCGCCGCGGGAGATGATCAGCGCCCGGCGCAGGTTCTCCTCCAGCAGTGGGCCGAGGACGAAGCCGAGCAGCAGGGGCGCCGGCTCGCAGCCGCACTTGATCAGGACGTAGCCCAGGATCCCGAAGAACGCGATCGCGTAGACGTCGTACGCGTTGAAGTTGAGTGAGTAGGTGCCGATCGCGGCGAACAGAATGATCATCGGGAAGAGCACCTGGTACGGGATGCGCAGCATCCGCACCCAGAGGCCGATCAGTGGCAGGTTCAGCAGCAACAGCAGCACGTTGCCGATCCACATCGAGGCGATCAGGCCCCAGAACAGCGCCGGCTCGTCGTTGATGACGTTCGGGCCCGGGGTGATGCCGTGGACGATGAACGCGCCGATCATCAGTGCCATCACCGGGTGGGCGGGTAGGCCCAGGGTGAGCAGCGGAATGAACGACGTCTGCGCGGCGGCGTTGTTCGCCGACTCGGGGCCGGCGACACCCTCGATCGCGCCCCGCCCGAACTCCTGCGGCCGCTTCGAGATGCGCTTCTCGACCGCGTACGAGGTGAACGAGGCCAGCACGTGCCCGCCGCCGGGCAGGACACCGAGCGCGGCGCCGAGACCGGTGCCCCGCAGGATCGGGGCGACGATCCGACGCCGGTCCTCGCGGGTGGGCCAGAGGTTGGTCACCTTGCTGACGATCGCCGTGCGGGTCTGCTCGTTCTCCAGGTTGCGCAGGATCTCGGCCACCCCGAACAGGCCCACGGCGACCGAGACGAAGTCGATGCCGCCGTACAGCTCGCGCTGCTCGAACACGAAGCGGGGCGTTCCGGTGTAGATGTCCTGGCCGACCGTGCCGAGCAGCACGCCGAGCGCGATCATCGCCAGTGCCTTGAGCGCGGTGCCCCGCGCCAGCGCGATCGACACGATCAGGCCGAACAGCACGAGTGAGAAGTAGTCGGCCGGGCCGAACTTCAACGCGACACTGGCCAGGGGCGGGGCCGCGGCGGCCAGCGCCACGGTGGCGACAGTGCCCGCGACGAAGGAGCCGATCGCCGCTGCGGCCAGGGCGGGGCCGGCCCGGCCCTGGCGGGCCATCTCGTGCCCGTCCAGCGCGGTGACCGCCGCGGACGACTCACCGGGCAGGTTGATCAGGATGGCGGTCGTCGAGCCGCCGTACTGTGCCCCGTAGTAGATGCCGGCCAGCATGATCAGCGCGGTGACGGGCTCGAAGCTGAACGTGATCGGCAGCAGCATCGCCACCGTCGCTGTCGGGCCGATGCCGGGCAGCACACCGACAGCGGTCCCGAGCAGCACTCCCACGAAGCAGTAGAGGACGTTCTGGACCAGCAGGGCCGTCGAGAAGCCCAGCGCGAGGTTGTCGAGGAGTTCCATGCCTCAATCCGGTTGCCGCGTCAGAAGCCCAGCCAGGGGCCCCAGAGCGGGATCCGCAGCTGGAGTCCGACGACGAAGATGAGCGTGCTGGCCACTGTCAGGCCGGCGGCCACGGCGACCGCCGTGCGCAGCCGTACGCGGGTGCTGGCCAGTGTGGTGAGCAGTGCGGTCACCGCCGTTGTCGGTACGAAGCCGAGTCGTCGGACGGTGAACCCGAAGAACAGGACCGCGAGCACGATGGCGGCGACCGCTCGCCACGGGATCGGCCCGAACGAGATCACCTCAACGGCGATGAGGCCCTTGCCGGCGATCGCCAGGCCCAGCGCGACGACGGCCGCGCCGACCAGCAGCGGGAAGGCGCCCGGGCCCATCCGTGTCGGGGTGCCCAGCTCGTAGCCGAGCGCCCCCACCACGAATGCGCCACCGATCAGGACGAAGATTCCCCCGGCGAGGACGTCCGGGAGCGACCGACGGCGCTCCACCTCAGGAGACCTTGACCCCGGAATCGGCGATGATCTTGGCCCAGGTGCCGAGTTGCTCGTCGAGCTTCGCCCGGTGCGCCTCCGGCGTCGCGTCCTGCGCCGGGACCGGCGCGGTGCCGAGCTTGGCCATCTGGTCGATGACCCCCTGGTCCGCCAGTGCCACCTTCAACGCCTCGGACAGCTTCTGGACGATCTCCGGCGGCGTGTCGGCCGGAACGTAGAGACCGTGCCAGACGCTGACCTTCAGCTGGGGCAGCCCGGCCTCGGCGGTGGTGGGCAGGTCGGGAAGGCTCTTCACCCGCTCGGGCGTGGTGACCGCGTACGCCTTCACCTTCCCCGCGGCGATCTGGCCGCTGGTGTTGGTCGTCTGGTCGCACATGAAGTCGACCTGCCCGCCGACGAGGTCGGTCAGCGCGGGACCGGTGCCCTGGTACGGCACCTCCTGGAGCTTCACACCGGTGGTGGTCTGGAACAGCAGACCGCACAGGTGCGACGCGGCGCCGATGCCGGCGTTGGCCAGCGTGACTTTGCTGGCGTTCGCCTTCACGTGGGTGACCAGGTCCTGGAGCGTCGCGGGCGCGAAGTCCTTGCGGGCGACGATCGTCATCGGCACCTCGGTGACCAGCCCGACCGTCTCGAAGTCCTCCAGGGGCTTGTAGCCCAGGCTCTTGTAGAGGGCGGGCGCCGTCGACATGCCGATGTGGTGCATGAGCACCGTGTAGCCGTCCGGCTTGGCCCGCGCGACGTCGCCGGCACCGACAGTGCCGCCGGCGCCCTCGACGTTCTGGACGACGATCTTGCCACCGAGCTTCGCGGCCATCGGCTCGGCGATCATGCGGGTGACCGTGTCCGTCGGGCCGCCCGCGCTGAACGGCACGACGATCGTGATGTTGTCGTCCGGGTAACTCGCGGCGTCGCCGCCACCGGTGGCGCCTCCGTTGCCGGAACAGGCGGCGGCGAGCGAGACGACACCGATCGCGGCGATCATCCGCGCGGTGGCCCGGTACCTGCTGGTCGTTCGCATACGACGGCCTCCCCATCAGCGCATGGACATTCCTCGGTGCGTGGGTGGACCCAGTCTCGGCTGGTCGGGGGCCGGATGGTGTCAGAAAAATCCCAAGAAGCAGGGTCGGCGCGAGCGTCGGTCCGGGCCGTAGAATCCGCTGGTATGCGGATAACCGTCATCGAGGATGACGACCGCGTGGCGCGGGGTCTGGTGACCGTCCTGACCCAGGCGGGCTTCGAGGTCCACCGCGTCGCCACCGCCGCGGAGGCCGAGCGCGCCGCCCCGTCCGACGTGGTCCTCGTCGACCTGGGTCTCCCCGACGGCGACGGGCTCGACCTGATCCGCAAGCTGCGTGACCACCCGCAGACCGCCGTCATCGCGGTGACGGCGCGGTCCGAGGAGCACGAGCGGGTTCGTGGCCTGCGCGCCGGCGCCGACGACTACATCGTCAAACCGTTCGGCATCCCCGAGTTGCTCGCCCGGATCGACGCCGTCCTGCGGCGCACCCGGGCCGCTCGTGCCCTCGGCCAGACCGACGAGCCGCTCGTCCTCGGCCCGATGCGGATCGGCGTCGGCACCCGCGAGGTCACCGTCGACGGCACACTCGTGCCGTTGACCCGCAAGGAGTTCGAACTGCTCCTACTCCTGGCCCGGCGGGCACCCAACGTGGTCAGCCGTGACGTCATCCTCGACCAGATCTGGGGCGCGACCTGGGAGTCGTCCAGCCGCACCCTGGACACCCACATCGCGGCGCTGCGGCACAAGCTGGGCCCGGACGTGGTCATCCGCACTGTCCACGGCGTCGGCTATCGGCTGCTGGCCGACCAGCCGGAGCTGATCGGCTGACGGGCCGTGCACCGTCGGCTGCTCGTCGTCCTGGTGCCCCTCGCGGTGCTGCTCGTCGCGGCGCTCGGGGTGCCGCTCAGCATCACCGTTGCCGAACGCGAGATGCAGGAGACGTACGTCAACCGGCTCAACGACGTCGGCCGGTTCGCCTCGCTGGCCGAGACCGCGCTGTCGACCGGCCGCACCGAGGCGTTACAGCAGGAGCTGACGCGGTACCACGAGCTCTACGGCATCCCGGTCGCGCTGATCGACACGTCGGGCGCGGTGCTGCTCGGACCCACCGACGCGTACCAGAAGGCGGCGCACGCCGAGGCGGCGTTGCCTCGGATCGTCACCGCGGCGCTCGCCGGCGCCCGGTCCGAACCGTCGTGGGAGTGGGCGCCGTGGGACGACTCCGCACTCGTGGTGGCGGAACCGGTCGGCCGGGACAGTGAGGTCGTCGGCGCCGTCGTGACGATCTCCGACCTGTCCCGGACGCGCGAGCTCATCCTCCTACGCTGGGCCCGGCTGGCCGGGCTCGGGCTGCTGCCGCTGCTCGCGCTGACGGCCGTCGCCTGGCCGGTGTCGGCGTGGGTGCTGCGCCCGGTGCGGAAACTGGACGCGGCGACCTCGCGGATCTCCGAGGGAGACCTGACCATCCGCGCCGACGCCGAGGCCGGCCCGATCGAGCTGCGGCGGCTGGCGCAGTCGTTCAACAGCATGATGGACGCCGTCGAGAACGCCGCGCAGCGACAGCGCGCCTTCGTCTCCGACGCGTCGCACCAGCTGCGCAACCCATTGACCAGCCTCCGGCTCGCCGTGGAGAGCCTCGCACCGCACCTGCGGTCCGACGGCGACGGGCAGCAGGTGTACGACGTCGCCGTCGACGAGTTGAAGGCGATGCAGCGGATGCTGAACTCGCTCCAGGCCAGCGCGCGGATGGAGAGCCTGCGGACGGCGTCGCCGGTGGACCTCGACGAGGTGCTGGCGACCCGGGTCGACCGGTGGCGGGCCCTGACCGCCACGGCGGGGCAGACCCTGACTGTCGCCGTACCCCCGGGGTTGCGGTTGTTGGAGCCGCCGGGCGGCCTGGGCAGCATCCTCGACGAGCTGATCAGCAACGCGTTGCGGCTGTCCGACGCGCAGGTCGTGGAGGTAACAGCTGGCGCTGGTGACGGAGCCGTGGTCACGGTCGCCGTCCGCGACGACGGCCAGGGCATCGACGCGTCCGAGCGGGCCCAGGCGTTGCAACGCTTCTGGCGGTCACCGCGGCACCAGAACGTTCCCGGGACCGGCCTGGGGCTGGCGATCTGCGCCGACCTCGTCGGGGCGGCCGGCGGTGAGCTACGGCTGGAGGAGGGCCTGCCCCGTCCGGACGGGTCCGGGCACGGGCTCGCCGCACTGGTGGTGTTGCCGGTCGCTCCCGCGTCGGCGCCGGTCTGACGACCGCCGGGTCAGCGTTTGCGGTCGCGGAACCAGGCCGCCGCGCCCGGGTGGAGCGGGACCGACGCGGTGGAGATCCCGGTACGCACGTTGATCTGCCACGCCTCCGGAAGAGCCTCGGCGCCGTCACGACCAGCGGAGGTGATCGCCCCCGTGTGCCGGAAGACCGTGTCGGTGATGGCGTAGACCAGATCGTCAGGCAGGTCGTCGCGCGCCAGCAGCACATTCGGTACGGCGACGGTGCGCGTCGCTGGAACGCCTGCGTAGGCGGCCGCATGGATCGTGGCCGGGGCGTAGGGACCCGGGTACGCCGTGAAGAGCACATCCGCCTGCGCGTCCAACGGAATCAGCCGGATCGGGTGGCGCTGCGCCAACTCGGTGATCGCGGGCGTGGGGACGCCGGTCAGCGAGAACATCGCGTCGATCGTGCCGTCGCGCAGCGCCCCCGCCGACCCGGCCTGGCTGAGGTTCCAGGCATCGGCTTTCAGCGGGTCGAGCTTCAGGACCCGCCGCGACGTGAACTCGGTGCCCGAGTCGTGCGCACCGAGGGACACCCGCTTGCCCTCAAGGTCCCGAAACTCGCCGATCGCCGAACCGGCCATGACCACGAGATGCAGGTGACTGTCATAGAGCCGGCAGATCGCCGACAGCCCCCCGGGCGCGCTGCCGTCGCTGGTGATCAGCGCGTCCAGGCTGGTCAACCCCAGGTGCACCTCGCCGGCCCGCAGCATCCGGATGTTGTCGGTGGACGCCCCACTCGGCACGGTGGTCACCGTGGCACCCGGCACCTGCTCCGAGATGTGCTCGGCCAGCGCCCCACCGATCCGCCGATAGACCGCCCCCGCCGGCCCGGTAGCCAGTCGCAGGTGGACCGGGTCCGCCTCCGGCTGCCGTGAACAGCCGACGAGCAGCCCACTGCCGGCCAGCAACACCGCCCGCCGACTGAACAGCACCATGCCGAAATGATACGGATGAATGCGCGGAGTGCGCGATCTTGCAGTTTCGGTCGTCGGCTTGCGGGACTCTGCGTCATTTGTCGCGACAGAAAGTGCAAGATCGCGGCCTGACTCGGTCGATCATGGAGTTGTGGTGCCCGGTTTAGCGGCGTAACGGGCGCTTTGTTGCCCACCACAACTCCATGATCGGCGAGGCGGTGCGGGTTCGCGAACCGCCCGCTCCGCCTGGCGCAACGTTCTTGGCGCTCGCCCCGCGGGCATACACGCAGCGCCACTGGCTGGGGCGGCCGTGCCGGCCCCGCCTGCCGGGCTTGGGCCAACGAACAGCAACAGGCCATCACCGGCCTCGCCCAGGGCGCCGACACCATGGCCGCGATCACCGAAGGCGCCGCCGCCCTGGTGGCCGCCGTCCGACTCTTGGTCCGCGACACCATCGCCACCTGCGTCTCCCGCCTCATCGTGTACGCGGGCGAACTCCTCATCACCGATGGACTGGCCGCGCCGCTGGTTGTCGAGCAGGTCACGACCTTGGTGGCGTCTTGGGGAGCGTGGATTGCACGGTTGTTGCGGGGGCTGTTTGGCCAGCCTGCGACGGCTGATTCCGGAGACGCGCCGGCTCGGCGACCTCATCGAGAAGCGGTGAACGACCTGCGCGGACAGGCCGGCGTCGGGCAGTACCAGCGTCGTTTGCGCCAGCGCAGCCGCACTGATCGACCGGCGACCGGCAGGTCCTGCGGCCGGGTGGTGGCCCACTGCTTCACCCGGGCCGCTCGCTGCCCACACTGCGGGCAGCATCGTGCCTGCTCACAACCGGTGGACACATCCACCACGGGGACGCCCTCGACGTCCAGCTCGACCCGTTCCACCACCAGGCCGTCCAGACCCAGCAGCCGGCTCGTATCGTTGACCATGCTCGCAGCTCTTCACTTGTGACCATCCGATCTAGACACTCAGATGATCACCGATGAGCTGCGAGCCCTCTATATCCGGGTCGCCGTCAGCCGCGAACCCCGCTCAACTTCGAAGAGCCGTCAACGCGTAGGCACACGAGCACCCGGCCGGATCGCGCCCATTTCGCAGCCCAGACCCACGATTCAACATGATCGTCTGCCCACCAACTGCGGAACGGGTTTGACAGGCTTGCTTTTCCGGTCCCGGGTTCCCGACAGTAGGGCACATGTCATGGTGGCGACGTTACCGATACTCCGTGCCCGGCGTTCCCCCGAGCGGTTCGGGGGAAGGTTGGGACGTCTACCGCCCATCGGCCCTCACCGGCCGGCCCGTCGTGGCCGCCGCGCTGGCCCGGGCGCCGCAGCGGTTCGCCGACCTCGTCTTTGAGCCCGGGAGCCCGGAGCTGGCGCTGACGCAGGAGCAGTTGCTGGACAACATGGGGATCTCGACCGGCGACGGGTTGACCTGGGAGCTGGGAATCGACGACGAAATCAAGCCGGTCATCGACACCGGACCGGACGTGGTCGACGAGGATCTGATGGTCACCGCATTCGAAGCCCGAACCGGCGTCGTCTGGGCGCAGCATCCGGATCGGGAGTTCTACGAGATCCGGCTGGCCGAACCGATCCGGGCGGACGAGGCGCTGGCCGTGTTCATCGACGCGATCGCGCACGCCCACCGCGAGCTCGCCCAACGACTGCGGATCGACCTCGGGGAGTGACGGCACGGTCCGAGCGCCGGCAGCGAGTCCGGGTCCTTCTTGTACGGCCACCTGATATCACCAACGCTGTCTCCGAAGGCACCAAACTGCGTCATCAAGATCCATCCCCGCGACGCCTACGGCTTCCCGCAACCCCGAAAACCAGCGCCTACGCACCCCATGCGCCACCACTCGGCGCGCCCGCGGACACTCAAACCCGCTTAACTTCGAAGAGCCCCTTTGATGAGTGGCAGACGGCGTACGACGTCGTCTACCGTGCGCTGCCGGCGGCGTCAGATCTTGCCTGCCCGAACTGCGGGCAGCGGACCCTACGGATCGTCTTGACAGCACGGCCCGCAGCCAATGCCGGGTACGTCTCGCTCTGGTGCGACACCTGCTTGGAAGGGACCCACGTGTGTCGGGCGCCTATTCCAGACGGAGTCACCGTGCGACCGATGGACAAGCCGCCCGAGGAATGCAACCCTCGCGTTCCTAACTACCGTCTCGTGACGTGACGAGGGATTGAGGGCAGGGCCCCAGCGATTCCCGACCGGAGCTGACTAAGGACGCCGACACCTGCTCAGATCGAGCAGAAGTTCGACGTCGAGCGCGTGCGTCGTGACCATCGGGGGCCAGTACCCCTTCCACGAGCGCGTCCACCTCTGGTGCTCACCGTCGGCGCTTGTTCAGACTCGGAAGGCCACCGGACACGGTCCGCACGGTCCCGTCCGGGTTGCTCCGGCCCGGCTTCTGCTGGGCCTCGGTCACTCGCCGCCCGGCGAGGTCGGAGGCGCTCAGGTTGACGACGACTCGGTCTGGCCGCCGCCAGCTCCGTAGCTGAGCCTGAGCTTGCCGGCTGTCCGCGGCGCCCGTCAACGCGCGGATGGCCGGCATCGCCCGGGATGGGTCAGCGAGCAGGAGATTGGCGACGTCGGCTGGGGTCAGATTGCGCGGCGAGGCGTCGCCGGCCGGAACGAGTGACCCATGGATCAGCCCATTCTCAATCCACAACCACACTGGCCTCCGGCCATCGCCGGCTCGCATCATCGGGCTTGTCGACGGGACGCTTAGCGTGGTGGACGCCTGCCTGGCCGAAAGGTGGGCTCGTAAGGCGGTCGCCAGCTGCGCCTGTTGCCGCGACAGGGCCGCAACGTCGGCCGCCGGGCGGGACAGGGCCACCTGACCCGGCGATGCCACCCCGCGGACTTGCGGCGGCCTGGTCGGGGCGGCTCGCCGTTCCCCCGCTCGCCGTTCCTCCATGAACCAGCCGGCGAACGTCCACTGCTCCCGCGTGAAACTGACCGGGATGAACTCGCTCAGGTCTGGTGCCGACGTGTTCTGAACGGAGAGTTGGGCGTGTCGCTTCGCCTGTTCCGCTGCGGTGAACGACCCGATATGGAGGATCGCGTCCAGCGGTATCCGCCTGACGTAGGCCTTCGGCCACGGCAGCAACCGCCAACGCCGGAGGACAAGGTGCTCCTCCTCGAACCTGGCGTCCCAACGCCGAGCGACCATCCCCGCCACCTCCCGTGCGGCGCACGTTAGCGGCCTAATGATCATCACCGCACTCGGCACAACGGGCAGTTGAGATCCCGGATCGTCTGGTTGTGTCAGCGGCGCAGCCGACGGGTGCAGTCGCCATCGTGGCCGTCGCGGAGGAGGCAGCGCCGCCCGCCAGGCATTCGCAGGTCGCAGAAGACTCGGTGGCGGAGGGATTGCCGGTCCTCTTCGGAGACGGTGGTCTCCCCCGGGTCCGCCATCGGCAACACCCGCATCCACCGGCCGATGACCCGGGCCAGGCGTTGCGCGGCAGCCAGGTCGGTGGCAACGACGGGCAGGTGGATGACGTACCGCTGGCTCATCGGGCCCGACCCCGCTCGTTGCGGGCGCCGGCCTGATCGGTCTGCCAGCGACGTAACGCGGCCTTGATCCGGGCCGTCTCGCGGCGGCTCTCGGCGAGAGCGGCGTCGACGGCGGCATCAAGACGATCTCCGGGGAGATGCGGCATGACTGACCTGACCGGCGCCTTCTGGCGCAAGAGCACCCGCAGCGGCGACAGCTGAGTTCGCCTCGAGGCGGAACACCGATCGGCCCGCCTGGGGCCACGGTGGGAACGCCCCCGACCGGCGTCTACGCCGGCCAGGGGCGCGCCTGGTGATGGTGGGAACGAACTCACGAAGACGTCACTGCCCTGCCGGCTTTCGGAAGCCAGTGCAACGGCGTTCTACCTCAGAGCGGCGCGAATCACCTCGGACGGTAATGCTGGTCAACCTTGTTGTTGCTAGGGTTGTAGGTGCAGTAATAAAACTCGTCTTCGTTAGCATTAAGCCACTTGGCGTCGTCCTTACAAATGTTGCACTGCCCCGCAGTATAGCTTCGCAGAAAGCGGCTGTTCGGCTGCGCGGAGGTTGGGAGATTGCACTGATTCGCCATAATCGAAATATCGCCCGCTCCCGCGCTCTGAGCGACACTCGCATCGGCGGCCGGAGCCGCTGATGCGGCAGTTACCGGTGCAAGAATCAAAGCCCCTGTCGCCAGAGTCAACTGGATCGCTCGCACGAATTCTTTGCGCATGGCAAATTCCTCCCCGTGGTCGGTCTTCACTTGCCGGAAGCCGCAGTCAGCGACCCAATCCGCCGATGGCCGCCCATCCGACGCATTGACGCTAACGCACGTCTCTGCTCAACGTCAAGATCTAGCATCACGAGGCCTCAGATCAGGCTGAACAGGAGTAACACCGAAGTGGCGATGACCAGCCAAAGAAGCAACCCATCGTCCTCGTTCGGTCCCGCTGTGTGCATCGCAGGCCCTCGAGCAGACCGTTCACCAGGATGTACCAGGCCAGGAACAACGGCAGGATCGCCGGAATCTCAAGCAGCAGGTTCACGCCGAAAGGGTATTGCAAGCTTCCGAATCTCTATAAGTCCAACTACAGATCCCCCTACGCGCGACTGAGCGTGTTGCAGTTTTTCAGTACGTTGTAGAGCCCGGTCAACTCTCGTCCATATTGCGCCGCCTCGTCACCGGCGCCGAACCCAGCCAGAACCGACTGCGGATCATCGCCCGCCCACCCCGCGACCGGCGCCGCTGCCTGGGCACGAGGCGGGCAACGACACAGCGCGACCCCGCTGCACGTGCTGCGACGTGGGCACAGTACGGCGCACCCACCCCCTACGGTCCGCACAGTGTCGATCGACATCGACCGTACGCCAATTGCGCGGCCGGGATTTGCGCGCCGATGACCGACACAAATTAACCTGACTATTTGGGCAGCCCGCCACTTGTCCGACCATCGACAGATTCCCTTTGAGCCGGATAGCTGACAGCGCCACTCTTCGACCACCGCGCTAATCTGCCTTCGATGGTTCCACTGAAACACGCGGCTACCCCGAAGGAGAAAGTCATGTTCATCGTGGCGACTCAGGATCCGAATACCCGAAGTCGATCTGCAGGGCCCGATTCGGGAGCCGCTGCGTGGGGTGCTCTCCTGCCCATCGACGCCGGCCTCACCCAGGCCGAGGCGGATCGACAATTGGCCACCTACCTGGCCGGGGTGCAGGCTGGCGAACCACTGTGCATCCGCGCGCACGGCAACGACGAGGAGATCGGTGACGCCGAAGCCGGTGCCAAGGACTGGGGCTGGACCTACAAGAAGCTGGCCAGAATGCTGGCCACCCACCTGACCGCCACCCCGAGCGTCGTCCTGATCCGGTCATGCGCCGAAGAGGTGACAAACTTCCCTACCCAAATGGCAGTCCGGCTGGAGGCAAACTGGCCGGGCGCGAACCACCTCAACGGGGTCGTCATCTACGGCTACAACACGTCTGTCGAGGTCAGTACGCCCGTCCCCTCTCCCCAGCAACTGGCGAAGAACGTCCAGATTCAGCCGGTCATCATCTCGTTGTGACCGGCTGCTGCATCGAGTAATTCATCGCGTACGCTATTTATCTCAGCATTCTGGGCTTCCGCTTCGAGCTGATGCATACGGACGTAATTGACGCTCGAGATTATTTGAGTAGTCCGAGTACCGGTCTCGTGCGGTGCGTCAGTACCGGAGGGCGTGGAGCATCCGTCGCCTACAGCAAGTCGCTGGCCGGGGCGCTCGATCTCGACAAGCCACCGGACCGCCGTCGACGCAAGGCGCTGTTACGCGGATCTGCGATGCTCCACGCCATGGACGACCTGACGAGCCGCGTACGGGCATTCGCGGAGGAACGGGACTGGCAACAGTTCCACACGCCCAAGAACCTGGCCATGGCGCTCGCTGGCGAAGTCGGTGAGCTGATTGCCGAGTTCCAGTGGCTCACGCCGGAGCAGTCTGCGGCGGTCATGTCCGACCCGGACGCAGGTGGTCGGGTGAGGGCCGAGATCGGCGACGTCATGATCTATCTGGCTCGGCTCGCCGACGCACTCGGCATCGACCTGACAGATGCGGCTCTGACCAAGCTCGAGGATTCGGCTCGCCGCTACCCAGTTGAGCAGGCTCGCGGCTCAGCGGCGAAGCGGTAGCCGCAGGCAGCGTCAACATGGCGCTCAGTTGATCTCTTCGCTACAGTCCATCACGTAGAAGCGCGTCACGACGGGCTTTCGGCGACTGCCGGACACGCCCCCATGCGCACGATCACTTCGTGCTGCCCGGGGGCAAGTGTTGTCAGCATTTCGCATGTCTGCCGATGGTCTGCTGCGCCTGAGTGGCACGGGCCTGCTCGCAGACCGGATCGTGGAGCAGATCGGTCGCAATGTGAGTCCGGCAGAACGTCGTTCCTGGTCGCACAGCCTGGCGGTGCTGGGGCAGGATCTCGCCGACGCGGGTCTGGGCCAGGTGGAGATGCTGGTCGAGTACCAGTTGCCGCTAACCAGCAAGCGGGTGGACGTGGTGCTTGCCGGTGTGGACCCCCGGACGTCCGACGATTCCTACATCGTCGTCGAGTTGAAGCAGTGGTCCTACGCCGAGTCCCATGAGGGTTCGGACACCCTCGTGGCAGTGGAGCACGCCCGTGGCCCACGGCTCCACCCTGGCGTCCAGGTTGAGCTTTACTGCGAGTACCTGACGGACTTCCTCGGCGTCCTCGCCGAGCAACGGAACCCGGTCCGTGGAGCGGCGTACCTGCACAACGCGACCGACCGCGACATCCGTGATCTGTTCGATCGCCAGGCGACCGAGCAGAGCCGGATCTTCACCAAGCAGCGGCGGGGGCAGTTCCTCGATTACCTACGTACCCACCTTGCCCCGGCCTCTGGCGCTGGCGCGGCTGACCGTTTCCTCACCAGCTCGGTTCGGCCCAGCCGTCACCTGCTGCGGTATGCCGCCCAGGAGCTGAAGGATCGGTCGCGCTTCACGCTGCTGGATGAGCAGCGCGTGGCGTACGAGTTGGTGTTGCACGCCGTGGAGAAGGCGCGGTCGGCGGACCGTAAGTCGGTCGTGGTCGTCTCGGGCGGACCGGGCAGCGGCAAGAGCGTGATCGCCCTGTCGGTGCTTGGGGAGTTGGCACGACAGAACCGTTCCGTCATGCACGCCACAGGCTCGCGGTCGTTCACCCAGACCTTGCGGCGGTATGCCGGTAAGGGTTCGACCCGCCTGAAAAACCTGTTCGGCTACTTCAACAGCTTCATGTCTGCCGAACGCAACGGTCTGGACGTCCTGATCTGCGACGAGGCACACCGCATCCGGGAAACCTCCGTCAACCGCTTCACGCCGAAAGCTCGGCGGGAAGAGGCTCGTTCGCAGATTGACGAACTCATCGCTGCGGCCCGGGTGCCTGTCTTCCTGCTCGACGAGCACCAGGTGGTGAAGCCGGGCGAGTTGGGCAATGTCGAGGTCATCTCGTCGTACGCAAAGCAGCTCAAGCTTGACGTCGAGGTCGTGTCATTGCACGGCCAGTTCCGCTGCGGCGGCAGCGATACGTACGAAGGGTGGGTCGTTGACCTGCTCGGCCTCGATGACGGCGAGCCGTCGGTCTGGACCGGCGACGGGAAGGTCGACCTACGTCTCGCTGAGTCGCCAGAAGAGATGGAAGCCTTCCTCGCCAGCAAGCAGGTGCCCGGTGTGACCGCCAGAATGTCCGCCGGGTACTGCTGGCCGTGGAGCGACCCGCGGCCGGATGACAGTCTGGTGCCGGACGTGCAGGTAGGCGGATGGTCGCGACCCTGGAACGTCAAGAGCGACCGCAGCGTTGGCGAGGCACCAGGCAGCGCGTTCTGGGCCACCGATCCGAACGGTTTCGGCCAGGTGGGCTGCGTCTACACGGCGCAGGGCTTCGAGTACGACTGGTCGGGTGTCATCGTCGGGCCGGACCTGGTCGCCCGGGACGGCCGGCTGGTGACGCGGCGCGACATGTCGAAGGATCCAGCGTTCCGCAGTCGCAAGGCGGTCAGCGACGCCGAAGCGGATCTACTGATCCGCAACACCTACAAGGTCCTGCTGACCCGCGGGATGAAGGGCACGATCGTCTACTCCACGGACCCCGAGACACGGGAGTACCTCGCCTCGATGGTCAAGGTGATCCGGCCGGTCGAGACGGTCTACGAGGCGGCAACGGACGCCGGCCTGAGCTGATCGACCGGTTGTTCTCGGCAGCCCAATCCGTGCGGGTAGGGTCCAGTCACGGTCGACGAGAGGCAGATCAACCATGGCGGTTCCCCAGTTGGCGGCAGCCGACGGCACCACTCTGCCGGCGATCGGGCTCGGCACGTACCGGCTGAACGGCTCGGCGGGTGTCGACGCGATCGGTCAGGCGATCCGGGCGGGCTATCGGTTGATCGACTCGGCGGTGAACTACGAGAACGAGGGCGCGGTCGGCCGGGCCGCTCGTTCGGCGGGCGACGTGCGGGACGAGCTGGTCGTCACCTCGAAGCTGCCGGGGCGGCACCACCGCTACGACGAGGCGCTGACCACCATCGAGGAGAGTGTGTTCCGCACCGGTCTGGACCGGGTCGACCTGTATCTGATCCACTGGCCGAACCCGAAGGTCGACCTGTACGTGCAGGCGTGGCGGGCGCTGATCGAGGCGCGGGAGCGTGGCCTGGTGCGGCACATCGGGCTCTCCAACTTCCTGCCGGAGCACATCGAGCGGCTGGTGGCCGAGACCGGGGTCGCCCCGGTGGTCAACCAGATCGAGGTGCACCCGTACTTTCCGCAGCAGGAGGCGCTCGACTACCACCGGGAGCAGGGGATCCTGGTGCAGGGTTGGAGCCCGCTGGGCCATGGCAACGACCTGCAGCAGCATCCCGTCGTCGTGGAGATCGCGGCCGCGCACGGCATCAGCCCGGCGCAGGCGATCCTCGCCTGGCATGTGGCCCGCCAGGTGATTCCGCTGCCCAAGGCCGCCTCCCCGCAGCGGCAGGCCGAGAACCTGGACGTCTTCGGCGTCAAGCTCACCGACGCGGAGGTCGAGGCCATCACCGCGCTGGGCCGCCCGGACGGGCGGCTCTCGGACCAGGACCCGGCGGTGTACGAGGAGTTCTGACGAACCCGACCGGCTGACTGTCGGTGGGGTGGGAGAGCATGGGGCGTGCTCGACGGACTTGACGACATCGACTGGGCGCGGCTGGGCCACGCCTACGGGGCGGCCGACGACGTGCCCGACCAACTGCGGGCGCTGCTCTCCCCCGACCCGGCCGTCCGGGACGAGGCCCTGGGTGAGCTCTACACCAACGTCTTCCACCAGGGCAGCCGGTTCGAGGCGAGCGCGTACGCGGTGCCGTTCCTGGTGGAACTGCTCGCCGATCCGGCCACCCCGGACCCGGCGGCGGTGCTCGGGCTGCTGAGCGCCCTGGCGATCGGGTACGACGAGGGTTTCCTGCCGGAGGGCTTCCCGGTGGCCGAGTACCGCCGGGCCGCCGAGGGCGGACGTGAGCTGCTCGATGCCAAGCCGCCGCCGTGGACCGGCACGGACGAGTCGGAGAAGGAGTACGTCGAGTACACGTACGTCGAGTCCCTGTCCGCGGCAGAGCAGGGTCGACTGTGGGCGTACGTCGAGGTGGCTACCTACGATGCGGTGCGTGCCGGGGTTCCGGTGTTTCGCACAGTGCTGACGCACCCCGATGCGAGCGTGCGGACGGTCGCGGCGTACGCCCTCGCCTGGTTTCCCGAGGAGGCCGACGGCAGTGTGTCCGCGCTGGCCGGCGCGATCGACGCCGCTCAGGAGCCAGGTGTCGAGTCGACCCCCGGTGAGATGGCCACCATGCTTGTGGCGTCGGGGTTGCTGGGTGCCGCGCCGGACGTTCGGTGGTTGGCCGATCCGCGCCCGGTGCTCCGCTGGGCCGCCGCGATCGGTCGGGTCCGGGTCCTCGGCGCGGCGGCCGACGCGGCGACCGTCGAGGAGCTGTTGAGCTGGGCGTCGGCGCCATCCGACGACGCCGGTACCGGGCCGGTCGAGGGCGAGTGGGTGCCGTTCCTCGGCGGTGATCGTGGTGGTTACGCGGGCCTGGCGCTGCGGCAGCTCGGCCCGGAGCACGAGGACCGCGCCTTCGACGCGCTGCTCGACCGGCTGCCCGCCGTCAGCGGCGAGCGGTCGTTGACGGTGCTGGGTGTGGCACTGCGCCTCGCTTTCCCGGATGGTCCGGCAGCGGCAGGGACGCCGGTCGGGGTGTTGCCGCCCCGGCAGCGACGGCTCGCCGAGGTGCTGGGCCGGTCGACCGAGCCGTGGCTGATCGACGGGCAGGAGTTCGGCAACGTGGCCATGCTCGTCGGTGAGTACGGCCTGCCGAGGAGCCGCGAGGCGATGCTGACGTACCTCGAACGCGTCCCGTAGCCGGCCGGCGGCCAGGCCGGCGGTGGCATCCACGAGGCCGGCCGGGCTCGACGGTCAGGCCGCCACCGCGGTGGCCGATTCCTGCAGCGGGCCGGCGAAGTGGCACGCCGCTGCCTGCCCGTCGCCCACCTGACGCAGCGGCGGGGTCGTGGTGGCGCAGACGTCCTCGGCCTTCCAGCAGCGGCTGCGGAACCGGCAGCCGGTCGGCGGGTCCATCGGGCCCGGCACGTCGCCGGCCAGCCGGATCCGCGTCTTCGGCGCCCCGCCGCGCACGACCCCCAAATCGGGTACGGCGGAGAGCAACGCCTGGGTGTACGGGTGCTGCGGCGTGCCGTAGAGCGCGTCGCGGTCGGCGATCTCGGCGACCCGACCGAGGTACATGACCGCCACCCGGTCGCAGAAGTGCCGCACCACGCCCAGATCGTGGGCGATGAAGACGAACGCGATGTCGAACTCCTTGCGGAGGTCTTCGAGGAGGTTCATCACCTGCGCCTGGATCGACACGTCGAGGGCGCTGACCGGTTCGTCGGCGACGATCACCTTGGGCTGTACGGCCAGGGCGCGGGCGATGCCGATGCGCTGCCGTTGGCCGCCGGAGAACTCGTGCGGGTAGCGGTTGTAGTGCTCGGGGTTGAGGCCCACCACCTCCAGCAACTCACGTACCCGGTCCAACTCCCTGCCCTTGGGCACGAGGTTGTGCACGCGCAGGGGCGCGCCGATGATGGCGCCCACCGTGTGCCGCGGGTTGAGCGACGAGTACGGGTCCTGGAAGATCAGCTGCAGCTCCCGCCGGTACGGCCGCAGGTCCTTCTCCTTCAGGTGGGTGATGTCGGTGCCCTGGTAGAGGACCTGCCCGCCGGTCGGTTCGAGCAGCCGGGTGATCAGGCGGCCGGTGGTGGTCTTGCCACAGCCGGATTCACCGACCAGGCCGAGCGTCTCGCCGGCGCGCAGTTGCAGCGACACCCCGTCGACGGCGCGGATCCGGTGGTCGTTGCGGCCGAACCACCCGTCGCCCCGAGCGGTGAAGTGCATCTGCAGGTCCCGCAACTCCAGCAACGGCGCTCCGATCGCGTCGGCGGGCGCGGCGAGGGTCGCGGTGTCGGTGGTGGCAGTGGTCATCACGTGTTCCTTCAGGGCAGCCGGGGCAGGATGTCGGTCTCGAAGATCCCGGCCGGGTCGGGCAGGTGGCAGCGGGAGGTCCGGGTGGTGTCCGCCGTGCGGGAGACCAGCTCGGGCAGGTCCACGGCGCAACCCTGCACCCGACCGGCGAACTCGCACCGCGGGTGGAACGAGCACCCGGTGGGCAACGCGAGCAGGCTGGGCGGCGTGCCGGGAATGGGGTGCAGCCGGGTCGGTTCGCCGGAGACCGCCGGGATGCTCTCCAGCAGACCCCAGGTGTACGGGTGCAGTGGCCGGCCGAGGATCGCGTCGGCCCGGCCGTACTCGACGCCGCGTCCGCCGTACATGACCAGCACGTCGTCGGCGATCTCGGCGACGACACCGAGGTCGTGGGTGATGAAGAGGACCGCCGAGCCGAAGTCCTGCTGCAACTCCATGATCAGGTCGAGGATCTGCGCCTGCACGGTGACGTCCAGCGCGGTGGTGGGCTCGTCGGCGATCAGCAGCTTGGGGTCGTTGACCAGGGCCATCGCGATCATGGCGCGTTGCCGCATGCCGCCGGAGAACTGGTGCGGGTAGTCGTCCAGGCGGCGGCGCGGGTTGGGGATGCCGACCCGGCCGAGCATCTCGGCCGCCCGGTCCCGGGCCACCCGCTTGGACACGCGGTGGTGCGCCCGGTATGCCTCGGTGATCTGGTCGCCGACGGTGAAGTACGGGTGCAGCGACGACTGCGGGTCCTGGAAGATCATCGCGGCGTTGGCACCTCGTCGCTTGCGGAGTTCGGCGGGTGGCATACCGACGATCTCCTCGCCGCCGACGGTGATCGAGCCGGTCATCCGGGTGCTGCGCGGGTCGTGCAGGCCCATGATGGCCATGCTGGACACGCTCTTGCCGGAGCCGGATTCGCCGACCACCGCGAGGGTGCGACCCAGTGGCAGGGAGTAGCTGAGCCCTTGCACCGCCTGCACGAGGCCGTCGGCGGTCGGGAAGGTGACGGTGAGGTCCGTGACCTCCAGGTAGGACTGCCCAGCGGCGCGGTCGCCGGCGGTGCGGCGGGCGCGCGAGACCGTCTCGGGCCGTCGGCCCGGGGTCGACAGCAGCTGCGGTTCGGTCATCCCAGCCTCACTCGCGGGTCGAGGATCGTGTAGAGGATGTCGACGAGCAGGTTCATCACGACCAGCACCACCGAGCCGACCAGCACGCCGGCCATCAACACCGGCAGGTCGTACTGGTTGAACGCGCGCAGGGTCAGCACGCCGAGGCCGGGCAACCCGAACATCGCCTCGGTGAAGATCGCCCCGGTCAACTGGATTGCCAGGTCGACGCCGAAGATGGTGGCGATCGGGGTGATCGCAGCGCGCAAGCCGTGGCGGTAGACCACCCGGCGTTCGCTGATGCCCTTCGCGCGGGCGGTGCGGATGTAGTCCTCGCCCAGCGTCTCGATCATGGACGCTCGGGCGTAGCGGGTGTACGAGGCGGCGTTGGCCAGGCCGAGCGTCAGCCAGGCGGCCAGCAGCCCGGTCGCCCAGGTGAACGGGTTTTCCAGCAGCGGGTGGTAGCCGGCGTGCGGCAGGAACGTCGCGTACAAGGAGACGAGCAGCGCCACCACGAAGTACGGCACGGCGTTGATGCCGAGCGAGGTGCCGACCATGAGCCGATCCAGGTAGGTGCCTCGTCTTCGGGCGGCGACGATGCCGGCGAGGATGCCGGCGATCAGGTAGACCACCGCGCCGCCGAGGACGATCGAGACGGTGACCGGCAACGCCTGCCCGATCAGCTTGGTCACCGGCTGGCCGAGCGTGTACGAGTAACCGAGGCAGGGTGCACCGCAGTCGATGGTGAGCCCGCCGGAGTGGTACGTCCGCCCGACCGCCAGCCCTTTGAGATACCCGCCGACCTGCTGCGCGACGGGCTCGTCGAGGTTGAGGCTGGCGCTGATGTCGGCGTAGCGCTCCGGGGTGCAGCGCTGGCCGCAGATCGTTCCGGCCGGGTCGGTGGGCGCTATGAAGAACAGCCCGAAGCTGGCGACCAGCGTCACGATGACGACGGAGACCGCGCTGGCGATCCGTCGCAGGATGTAGATGAGCACCGCCGAGGCTCCTGGTGGCAGCGGGCCGGGGCTGGGAGCCCAAGCCGGAACGGGGAGAGGGGTGGACGCCGGCCGGCACAGTGCCGGAGGCCGGCCGGCGTCCAGGTTGGGGGTGCGGAAGGTCAGTTCTTCAGGAACATGTTCACGTAGAACGGCTCACCCGCGGAGGCGTCGCCCTCGGCGCCACCGATGTTCGTGCCGATGGCGAAGGCGAGCTTGCCGTAGTAGCGCGGCAGGGCCACGTACCTGCCCAGGATCTCCTTGTCCAGCTCACCCCACTTGGCGACGGCCTGGTCGGCCGGGAGGTTGCCGATCTCGTCGATCTTGGCGTCCAGTGCCTTGTCGCTGAGCTCGCCCCAGCTGGTGCCGTCGGAGATGCTGTGCGTCTGGAACAGCACCGGGAACCAGCTGCCGCCGCTCGGCCAGTCCGAGCACCAACCCTGCGGCTGCTGGCCCATGTTGACCGGGGCGTCGTAGTCAGCGATCTTGGAGCGCAGCTCCGCGGTGGTGACACCGATCGGCTTCACGGTGAAGCCGGCCGCCTTGAACGCGTCGACGCGGATCTGGTTGCTCTGCTGCGGGATCGGCTTGGTGTTGTCGTAGTACCAGCTGAGCTCGAAGCCGGTCTTACCGGCCGCCTCCAGGTCGGCCTTGGCGGCGGCCGGGTCGCCCTGGCCGACACCGCTCAGGCCGGGCAGCGGGTCGTACTTGGTGTAACCCGGCACGCTCGGCGGCAGGACGGTGCTGGCCGGCGCGGAGTTGAAGCTGTTCAGACCGGCGGCCTTGTTGACCTGGTCGTACGGGTACGCCTTGGCGATCGCCTTGCGCACCTCCAGCGGGATCTTGCGGGTGTCCAGCTGCACCGAGTAGGTGCAGGGCTGCTCACCCTGGATCAGCTGGGCCTTCTTGTCCCCGGTCAGCTGCGGGATCAGCGAGGCGTCGACGGCGCCGTAGTTGAGTGCGTTGGCGTCCTCGCCGGCGCTGTTGAGCACCTGCTGCTGGGTCTTCGGGTCCTCGCCGCCCCACTTGAAGTCGAAGCCGTCCGGGTACTGGTGCCGCACCGCGTCGGTGTTCGGGTCCCAGTTCGGGTTCTTCTTCAGCTTCAGCTCGGTGCCGGGGGTGAAGGTGTCGAACTGGTACGGCCCGGTCGCGAGGGGGTTGTTCTTGTAGTTCTCCTTGGTGTCCTTGGCCTTCGGGATCGGCGTGAACACCGGGAAGGTCAGGTAGAGGGGCAGGTCCGCGAACGGCCGGGCCAGGTGGATGACCAGCGTGGTCGGGTCCGGGGTCTCCACACCGGCATAGGCGTCGCCGCTGACGTAGGGGCCCTTGTACGTGTCGCCGTCCTTGAAGGTGGTCAGCTGGTACGTCGGACCGTTGGCGAACACGTCATGGGCGAACGAACGCTTGATCGCGTACGCCAGGTCCTCGACCTTGACCTCGCTGCCGTCGGCGTACTTGATGCCCGACTGCATCTTGAACGTCCAGGTCAGCTTGTCCGACGAGACGGTGCCGAGGTCGGTCAGGTCCGGCACGAGCACCGGCTTGCCGTTGCGGATCGCGAACTGGGTCGGGCTGCGGAAGAGCAGCTTCTCGATCGCCAACGCGTCGGCGTAGTAGGTGTCGGTCGGGTCGAAGGTGTTCGGGGTCAGCTGGGAGTAGACCGTGATGACGCCGCCCTTCTTGGCACCGGGCACCTCGGCCGCCGGCCCCTTGGCGGTCGGGTCGAGCGCGCTCTGTTGGGTCTCGATGCCCTTGGAGTCACCCCCGCCGCTGCTGCCGTTGTTCGACGAAGGGCTGCCGCAGCCGGCCACCGCCATGGTGGCGGCCAGCGCGGCGGCGAGACCAACCTTCAGTTGCCTCACAGACGTACTCCTGTCTTGTCTTCCGGTTCTACTTCAGCCCCGGGCGTCCTCATCGACGGGTCCGGGGATCGAAGGCATCGCGTACGGCGTCGCCGAGCAGGCTCAGGGCGAGCACCAGGATCGTGATGCCGAGTACGGGCAGCCACAGGTAGAGCGGGTCGGCCCGGTAGTACGTGGTGGCGGCGGAGATCGTCAGACCCCAGGACGGTGTGGGCTCGATCAGCCCCGCCCCGAGCACGGTCAGTCCGGCCTCCGCCACGACGTAGCCGGGCAGGGCCAGCGACACGGAGACGACGATCGGCGCCACCAGGTTGGGCAGCAGCTCCTTGAAGAGCACCTGCCTGGTCGGGATGCCGAGCACTTTGGCCGCCGCGACGAACTCACGCTCCCGCAGCGAGAGCACCTGCCCTCGGACCAGGCGGGCGAGGCTGGCCCAGCCGAAGAACGACAGCACGCAGATCAGCGAGATGAAGCGGATCTGGGCGACGTCCTCGGCCCCGGCTCCGTCGGCGCCGCCGAAGATCGCGACCAGGACGGCGGAGCTCGCGATCGCGAAGAGCAGGTACGGCAGGCTGAGCACCAGGTCGATCAGCCAGGAGAGCACCCGGTCGACCCAGCCGCCGGAGAAGCCGGCGACCAGACCCACGACCACACCGATGATCGTGGTGATCGTGGTGACCGCGACAGCGACGATGAGCGACGGGCGTGCGCCGTACACCCAGCGGGCGAAGAGGTCGCGGCCCAGGCGGGGCTCCACCCCGAACCAGTGCTCGCCGGTCGGGCCGATCATTGGGAAGCCGAACTCGTCGATCAGGTCCTGGTGCAGGTCGGTGGCGTTCTGCCCCTCCAACCCGGCGAGCAGCGGCGCCAAGATCGCGATCAGGACGTAGGCCACGCAGATCGCGGCGCAGATCATCGCGATCCGGTCGCGGCGTAGCCGGGCCAGGGCGATCCGGGTCGGCGACTTGCTGACCGTCCGGACCGGGGCGGCGGGCGACGACGCGCTCTGCACCCGTCCGTCGCCCGGCTCTCCGGCGCGGAGCACCTGGGGCTCCGTGACCATCGGCTCCACGCGGGACGACCTCCTCATCGTGCTGACACATGACACCGCCACCCGGACGGTTGTCCGGATGGCGGCTCCCGAGCCAGAACGTTAGCCAAGCAAATGATTTCGTTGTGGGTCGGTTGTGTTACAGGCTCATGTCCTAAACGACGGTTCATTCGGCCATTCGGCCCGCCGAACACCCACCCCCGTCAACGATTGCGGCCGAACAGGTGCACCATTACGCAGAGTCACCGCGAGCCTCGCCGCCGTCAACGCCGGTGGGAAGCGATCGATGTAACAGCAGTTCAATGCATCGATGCCGTGTCCCTCCCGAGCGCGACCCCGGCACGAGCAACACCGTCCATCACTCGCTGCAACGGTTCTCGATGGAATAGTGATGTCGCGAATCGCTCATCAAATCCACCGCAGAGCAGATCACAGAATCGCGGTAGAGCCATTTACTCTATGTTGGCTGTCCATGCTTAATAGCCAGGTCAGCGGATGGGGTGATCCCCCGATTCCGGGAGGCGATACTGGGCCGGTGGAAAGCACCCGGCCCCGCCTGCTGCTGGTCGAGGACGACCGCGCGCTGACCGCGCTGCTCGCCGACCTGCTCGCCGAGGAGGGGTACGACGTCGACCTGGCCCGCGACGGGCAGAGCGGCCTGCACCACGCACTGGCCCGCGACTACCAGCTCATGGTCATCGACCGAGGGCTGCCGGTGCTGGATGGCCTGCAACTGGTCACCCGATTGCGGCAGCGCGGGGTGACCTGTCCCGTACTGCTCCTCACCGCTCGGGGCTCCCTCGACGACCGGGTGGAAGGGCTCGACGCGGGCGCGGAGGACTACCTCGTCAAACCCTTCGAGGTCCCCGAGCTCCTGGCGAGGCTCCGGGCGCTGCGTCGCCGACACCAGGACGCGGCGAGCCGCCTACCGCTGGGGCCACGACGCTGGTTGGACGTGGGTAACCGGCGGGTGCTCGACGACGGCGAGGAGATTCCGTTGTCCGCCCGCGAGTTCGCTGTCCTACGCGCCCTCGCCGGTCGGCCGACGAAGGTCTTCACCCGGGCGGAGTTGCTGAGCACCACTTTCGACCACGCCGACGCCCCGGGCAGCGTCGACGCCTGCGTCCATCACCTGCGCCGGAAGCTGGGCCGGGGCGCCATTCGTACGGTGCACGGTCTCGGCTACCGAATCGGTACGGGCTGACGGGTGGACGAGGCCCAGCTGAACCACGCCCGACGGCGCAGTGTGGCGCAGACCGCCGCAGCGATCGGCGTCATCCTGTTGCTGGTCGGCGCGTTGATGTTCGTGCTCTCCAGCCGTCAGGAGTCCCGTGCGCTGGATGCGGAGCTGGGTCAGGTGCTCACCATGGCCGAGGACGTGGACGACCCGCCGCCCGGTCAGGTCCTGGCCCGCAGAGCAACCGGAACCGACGCGGTCGAGGTGACCGGGAGCGCATCACCGACGTTGGTCGGCGTCCTGGAGGACGCGCTACGGCGGCAGCCGACGCGGTACGACACCGACGCGGGGGACGATCATCCGGTCCGGGTGCAGGTCGAGCACCGGGCGGACGGCAGCCGCTGGGCGGTCGCCGCCGACCTCGCGCCGCTGCGCCAGCGTCAGGAACAACTCGGCATCGCGCTGTTGGTGGCCGAACTGGCCGGCCTGGCCGGGGCGCTGGCAGCCGCGGCGCTGCTCGCCCGGCGGGCCGTCGCGCCCCTGGCCACCGCACTGGCCCTGCAACGTCGCTTCGTCGCCGACGCGTCGCACGAGCTGCGCACACCGCTCACCGTGCTGCACACCCGCGCGCAGCTGCTCGTGCGCCGAGCCCGGACCCGGCCGGCGGAACAGCTCACCGATCAGCTCGAACAGTTGGTGGCCGACACGCGGGCGCTCGGCGAGGTCGTCGAGGATCTGCTGGTAGCCGCCGCCGCCGAGCACCAGCCGCCACCGGACACGGTGGTTGACCTGGCGGAGGTGGCCAGTGAGGTGGTGGCGAGCATGTCGGTGTACGCGCGGGAGCGCGACATCGAGCTGCGCGTTGAGGCTACCGGTGCGGCCTTGGTCCGGGGTGCTCGCGCCGCGCTGCGCCGGGCCTTGACGGCCCTGGTGGACAACGCCGTCGGGCACGTGGCCGTTGGTGGGCACGTCACCGTGATCGTGCGACACCGCGACGGCCGGGTTGCCGCCGACGTCACCGACGACGGGGTGGGCCTCGATCCGGCCGAGGCGCACCGCCTCCTCGGCCGTTTCGCACACGGCACGGACGGGACGGGCCGACGTTTCGGGTTGGGCCTGGCGCTGGTGCAGCAGGTCGCGCGGGCCCACGGGGGATCGCTCGAGGTCGGTGGGGCTCCGGGTCACGGTGCCACATTCACGCTGCTGCTACCCGCGTGCTGAACCTGGTCGCGCAAGAATTTCACAAGAATCGCGACATATGGTGACTGGTAGTGATATCCCGAGCGCCGAGGAGATCTCATGCCCGACACCGTCAACGGACTTCCTCTGCACCCACTCGTGGTGCACGCCGTGGTGGTCCTGCTGCCGCTGGCCGCGATCGGCGTCGCCGCGTTGGCCATCCGGCCATCCTGGCGGGGTCGCTACGGGTGGCTCGTCGTACTGATCACCGCGCTGGCCACGGTCGCGGTGCCGGTCGCCTCCTCCACCGGTGAGGGCCTGGAGCATCGGGTCGGGGACCCCGGCGTGCACGCCCAGCTCGGGGACACGCTGATCTGGTTCGCGCTACCACTGCTGGTCGCCTCGATCGCGCTGGTCTGGCTGCACCGTCGGGCCGCCCGACCGGCCGGGGAGAAGTCGGCGACACGCCGTACCTCTGCTCCGGTCGCGGTCGTGATCGCGGTGCTGGCCGTGGTCGTGGCGGCCGCGAACCTGGTCCAGGTCTACCGGGTGGGTGACTCCGGGGCGAAGGCGGTCTGGGGCAACGCGCCGGCCGCATCCGCCGGGCGGGGCGAGGACGACTGAACCACGGGACGCCCCCGCCAGCGCCGCACGGGCCACGGCGAGGCCGGCAGCACGGCACGGACGATGCGCATCGTGACGTCCCTGCGAGCGGACACCGCGTCGAGCGTGATGACTCTGGGGCATATCGATGCCTCAGAGTCATCACGCTCACCGGCCACCCGACGCCGGTCAGAGCGGCCCGGGCGACACGCGCGTCAGATCAGACGAGCCCGCCGAGGGCCGGGTCGCTGATGCTGTCCTTGCCGTTCTCGACATGACCCGCGCAGCGGTACGCGAAGTCGGCGTCACCCGCGACGGAAACCGTCAGGTCGTACCAGCCGTGGGTGCGGGCGAGCGCCCACGTGGCGCGCTCGGTCTCGCCGGGGCGCAGCGACAGCGTGACCGGACGGGCGTTGTACCCGTCGCGGACGGTCACCTCGACCCGCTTCGATCCGCGGTTCTTGAGCGTGAGGGCGAGCTTGTAGTCGCGCTCGTCGTAGGTTGCGGTGACGTCGAGGTGGGACCGGCCGTCGGTGAACCGGCGGAAGAACCCGTTCGGCCCGTGCACCGACAGGTCGTACCCGGAGGTGACCGGCCAGGTGTCGGTCAGGTGTTTGCCCGGCTCGACGGTGTAGCTGCGCGGGGCGTCCGCACTGCCGGCCTGGCGGACCTGGAAGACCGCGGCGACCCCGCCGGAGTTGCGGAAGTCGATCCGGAACGAGTCGTCGCCGCGGTGCCCGTCGGCGTGCAGGGTGTACGGGATCGGCCGCGCCGGGCGTACTCCGTGCTCCTGCTTCGGCAGCCGCTGGTCCGTCGGCGGGACCGGCACCTCGTCGGGGTGCCGGACCAACTCCTCGGGCTTGAAGTCGTCGGTGTCGGGCAGCCTGACCTCGCGCGAGCGGTTCGGGTGCCGGAAGTCGAACGCCGTGGTCAGGTCGCCGACGACGGCCCGTCGCCACGGGGTGATGTTCTGCTCGATCAGGTCGGGCCGGCCGTGCCCGAACCGCGCCTCCAGGAACTTGATCAGTGAGGTGTGGTCGAAGACCTGCGAGTTCACGTACCCGCCGCGCGTCCACGGCGAGACGATGACCATCGGCACCCGGATGCCGAGGCCGTACGGCCCGGCCGGGTGGTCGGCGTCGCCGGGGAAGATCTCGTTGGTGGTCGGCACTGTCGACTGGCCGTGCTCGCGGGTCTGCGGGGGCGTCGGCGGGACCACGTGGTCGAAGAAGCCGCCCTCCTCGTCGTAGGTGATGAAGAGCGCCATCTTGCTCCACACCTCGGGGTTCGACGCGAGGATGTCGATGACCTGGGAGATGTACCAGGAGCCGTACGCCGGCTCCCAGTTCGGGTGCTCGGTGTACGCCTCGGGCGCGGTGATCCAGGAGACCTCCGGCAGACGTCCCGCCTCGACGTCGGCGCGGAAGTCGGCCAGCAGCGCCTCCGGGTCGCGGCCCTGGGTCCTGACCTCCGTGCCGGTCTTGGCCTTGTCGGCCAGCGGCGTTCCGGGCTGCGCGTTCTGGTACTGGTGGAAGTAGAGCAGCGAGTTGTCGCCGTAGTTGCCGATGTACGGGTCGTTGGTCCAGCCCCAGGACCCGGCGGCGTTGAGGCCGGTGCCGATGTCCTGGTAGATCTTCCAGGAGATGCCGTTGCGCTCCAGCCGCTCCGGGTAGGTGGACCAGTCGTAGCCGGCCTCGGCGTTGGTGATGACCGGGCCGCCGCCCTTGCCGTCGTTGCCGACCCAGCCGCTGAACATGTGGTAGCGGTTCGGGTCGGTCGGGCCCATCAGCGAGCAGTGGTAGCTGTCGCAGACGGTGAAGGCGTCGGCGAGCGCGTAGTGGTACGGCAGGTCCTGGCGGGTGTGGTAGGTCATCGCCGTGACGCCCTTGTTCGGCACCCACTTGTCGAACCGGCCGTCGTTCCAGGCGGCGTGCCCGTCGTTCCAGCCGTGCGGCGGGTCCGGCAGGAAGGTCTGGCCCAGATCCTTCACCTCGGGGCGGAAGGGCAGCAGCTCGTCGGTCCCGTTGGGCTGGTGCCACACGTCCTTGCCCGACGGCAGTGTCGCCGGATGGGGGTCACCGAAGCCGCGTACGCCGCGCATGGTGCCGAAGTAGTGGTCGAAGGAGCGGTTCTCCTGCATGAGGATGATGACGTGCTCGACGTCCTTGATCGAGCCGGTCCGGTTGTTCGCCGGGATGGCGAGCGCCTTGCTGAGGTCCAACGGGAGCGCCGCGCCGATCGCGGGAACTCCCATCGCCTTGAGGAACGTACGGCGATCCACGGTGCCCATAACTCCGCCTTTGTGCGACCTGGTCGGGAAACTGGCGACCGGACGCTACCGACGACGGGTTGACGGCAGATGACAGTAGTTCGTTGGTTTTGCGACCACTCGTCGACCGGCTCTGGGCCTTGAAGAGCAGCCGCTCAGGCCGCCGTGGCGTCGACGCGGGCGAGCCGTCGATGCCCGCTGGGGCTCATGCCGTGCACGCGTTTGAAGGCCGCGCTGAAGCCGAACGCGTCGGCGTACCCGAGGTGACGCGCCACGGCGGCCACCGTCGCGGTCGATTCGGCCAGCAGGTCGGCGGCCACTGTCATGCGCCAGTCGGTCAGGTAGGTGAGCGGCGGCTCGCCCACCAGCGCGGTGAACCGTTTGGCCAGTGTGGACCGGGAGACCCCGGCCTGCGCGGCCAGGCTGGCCAGGGTCCACGGCCGGCCGGGCGCGTCGTGCATGGCGCGCAACACCGGCCCGACCGTGTCGTCGCTCAGCGCGCGGTACCAACCGGGGGTCTCGGCCTCCGGCTGGTCGAACCAGTCCCGCACCGTGCACACCAACAACCAGTCGAGCAGGCGGTCCAGCACGACCTGCCGTCCGGGCCGCCCCGCGTCGAGTTGGGCGTCCAGGTAGTCGCGCAGCGCCGCGCAGTCCTGGTCTTCCGGCACGACGAGCACCGGCGGCAACGCACCCAGCAGCCGCTGCGGCACCCGACCCCGCACGTGGTACACCCCGACCAGCAGCACGAGGCGCTCGGTGTGGTCGGCGCCGACCGGGTCGACCACCCCGGTCTGGCCGCGCCGGACGTCGCGGAGGTCCCCGGGTTCGAAGCTCGACCGGGGCTCGGCGGAGAAGACGAACGGCGCCGGCCCACGCACGGTGGCCGCCTCGCCGACCCGGACCAGGCGGGGCTTGTCGCTATCCGGGTGGGAGATCCAGCCCTCGCCTCGCATCGGGACGCAGAGCGTCAGCGGGGCGCCGTCGGTGAACCGCAGCGCCCACGGCGGCGTCAGCACCGACCGGCCGAAGGCCGCACCGTCGGCGTGCAGGCCGCGCAGCAGATTGTCGAATGGATCCATGCACCGACCATAGATCGCGGAGGATGGACCGCGGACGATCGGACATGCCCGGCGTACGACAGGACATGTCCCGCCCGCGACCGGGCGAGTTGACTCGTGGTCATGACGACTGACGCACCCTCGACACTTGTGATGGCCGGCACCGGCAAGACCGGTCGCCGGCTGGTCCAGACACTGCGGGCGGCGGGTCGGCACGCCCGGGCCGCCTCTCGCTCCGGTGAGGTGCGGTTCGACTGGTCGCGGCGGGACACGTGGCAGCCTGCCCTGGCGGGCGCCTCGGCGGTCTATCTGCTCGCCCCGGAGGACCCCGCACTGGCCACCGACTTCGTGACGCTGGCGGTCGACTCGGGTGTCGGCCGGATCGTGGCGCTGTCCGGGCGCGGGATCGACCGGGTCGGTGACTTCTCCCCCGGCATGGTCGCGGCCGAGGAGGCGGTGCGGAAGTCCGGCATCGAGTGGACGATCATCCGGCCGAACAACTTCAGTCAGAACTTCAGCGAGGACCTGCTTCGCCAACCGCTGCTCGACGGTCGCCTGGCCCTGCCGATGGGCGCCACCCCGGAGCCGTTCGTCGACGCCCAGGACGTCGCCGACGTGGCCGCGACGCTGTTGACGTCGCCCGGTCACCACGAACAGGTGTACGACCTGTCCGGTCCTCGTGCGCTCACCTTCGCTGCTGCGGTGGCGACGATCGCCCGGGTGACCGGCCGTTCGATCCGCTACGTGGAGCTCACCCCGGAGCAGTACCACGCCGAACTGCTCGCCGAGGGTTATCCGGCGGAGGCGGCCACGGCGCTGAACGCCCTGTTCGCCGGGATGCGGGCGGGCCATCTCGCCGAGCCGACCGACGGGGTACGTCGGGTTCTGGGACGGGACCCGCTCGACTTCGACAGCTACGCCGCCCGGGCCGCGGCGGCCGGCGCCTGGTCGTAGTCCGCCCGCCGGGCGGCAGGAGAGGCGGTGTGAGAGCGGCGTAACAGGTGATCTGCCCGCACAGCGCGAGTACCCCGACGTACCGTGAGATCGTGCCGACGAGAGAGATACTCACCAAGGCTGACCTCGCCGAACTTCGCCGTTCGGCGCTCGGGACGGCCAACCCGCTCGGTGTCGCCGCCGATGTCGCGGAGGCCGCCGAACAGGGGCGGCTGGAGGACCCGGACGACGCCGGCGACGCGTTCACGCTGGCCGCCGAGATCGCGGAGATCCGGGCCAGGCCCGAGGCCGCGCTGCGGTACGCGGAGCAGGCCGTGGTGGCGTACCCGTCCGGCGATGACCCCCGGGCCGGGTTCGCCCGCGCGCTGCGGGCCCGCGCGCTGTTCCAGGCCGGCGGCCGCGACGACGAGGCGATGGCGGAGTTGACCGCGTTGCGCCCGTTGCTGCTCGTGCAGCCCGACGCCCCCGCCTACGTCAGTGCCGCGCTGGACGCCGCTGGGCGTTCGGCGACCGCCGAGACGTGGCTGAGCGAGGCGGTCGACACAGTGCTCAACGAACGCGCGACCGCCGCGTCCGGGCCGGCCAGCACCGCGATCGACCCGGTGGTCGATCTCGGTCCGCCGGACGCGCCAGGTGTGGCCTTCTTCCTGTTGCAACAGCGGCATCGGGTACGCCGGAATCTGAACCTGCCGCACGACCGGCAGGACGACCTGGCGGACCGGTTGGAGACCCAGCTCGTGCGTCGGGCGGGTGAGCGTCGGGACACCGAGTCGGATCTGCTCTTCTGGCCGCGGTCCGAGTTCGATCGCCTGCTCGCCGAGCACCCTGCCCTCGCGGAGGTGTACGGGCCGGACTGGGACGCGCACCGGGGGCGGTTGGAGACGGAGTTGGTTCGGCTGCGGGATGCCGGTCAGGCCGGGTTGGGCGTGTTCGGGGCGACGGTGGCCGGGTTGACCGCGTTCGCCGGTCGACGTGGCGGCGATCCGGCTGACGCGGCGGTGCGGGCCGGCTACGCGGCCGAGGTGTCGGCGCGGCCCAGCGCACGGATCGCCTGGCCGCCGGAGCGTAACGACGCCTGCTGGTGCGGTTCGGGCCTCAAGTACAAGAAGGACTGCCTGCCCCGCTCCCGGAGCTGACCGCGAGGGCTGTCGCGCTGCGGCGGCCTACCTGGTCGGGAGTAGCGTCCCTAACGGCTTTGACGTTGATAGCCGTTAGGAGAGACCTCGTGCTGGTCATCGCGCACCTCAGTGACACCCACCTCGACAGCCACCCCCGGTCGGCCGAGCGGACCGCCCGGGTCATGGACTACCTGCACGGCCTGCCACGACCTGTCGACGCGATCCTGATCACCGGGGACATCGCCGACCACGGCGAGGTGGCCGAGTACGAAACCGCCGCGAGGCTGTTCGACTCCCCGCTTCCGGTGATGGTCTGCCCGGGCAACCACGACGTGCGCCCCGCGTACCGCAAGGGTCTGCTCGGTGACGACGGCGGCGGCACCGGCCCGATCAACGCCCGCCACGACGTGGCCGGGGCGGTCTTCCTCCTCGCCGACTCTTCAGTGCCCGGCGCGGACGACGGTCACCTGGACGAGGAGACGATGGCGTGGCTCGCCGACGAGCTGGGTTCGGTGCCGGCCGAGACGCCGACGTTCATCGCCCTGCATCACCCGCCGGTGGTGCTGCACCACCCGGTCATCGACCCGATGCGGCTGCTGCCGGCCGACCCCCTGGCCGAACTCGTCGCCGCCCACCCGCAGGTCGTCGCCGTGCTGACCGGGCATTTCCACACCGCCGCCGCGAGCACCTTCGCGGGCCGTCCCCTGCGGATCGCCCCAGGTGTGGTCTCCACTCTGCGGATGCCCTGGGAGGGCGAGGGCCCGTTGACCACCCAGACCCAACCGCCCGGCGTCGCGTTCCACGTGTACGACGACGCCGGACTGCTCACCACCCACTACCGGGTGGTGGTCTGAGCATGCGCGGGGTCGCGGTGCTCGGCTTCCTGCTCGCCGTCGCGCCGATCACGGCCACGCCGGGCGCGAGCCTGACCCTGGTCGTCTCGCGGGTCGCCAGCGGCGGGCGGCGGCAGGGCTGGTGGGTGATCCTGGGTACGGTGACCGGGCTGTACGTGCACGCCACGCTGGCCGCTGTCGGGCTGGCCGCGCTGGTGCTCCGCTCGTCGCAGGCGTTCTGGGTGGTCAAGCTGGTCGGGGCTGGTTATCTGGTCGGGCTCGGGCTCTGGATGCTCTGGTCGGCGTCGCGCCGTCGCACGGGGGCGGGACGGCGACCGACGGTTCCCGCCCGGAGGCTGCCCTGGCGCGTGGACCACCCGTACCTGCAGGGGTTGCTCGGCAACGTGCTGAATCCCAAGGCCGCCGCCATCTATCTCACGTTGGCACCGCAGTTCCTCGAACCGGGCCGACCGGTGCTGATGCCCATGATGCTTCTCGCCACGGCACACGCCGCGCTCGCCACCGGTTGGCTCGCCGGCTGGACCGTCGTCTCCGGCGCCGCCGCCCGGTTGCTGCGCACCGCATCGGTGCGACGAATGCTCGATCGGTTGACCGGCGTGCTCCTGGTCGGCCTCGGCGTCCGTGCGGCGGCGACCTGAGTTTGCCGTGGCCGGCGTGGCGCCGACTCTAGGACGGTCCACTGAGGCAAATCAATACTTGAAGAAGTTAAATATTCGCCGTAGGTTTCGTCCATGTTTCCTGGGATCGACACCGGTACGTTCGCCGGGCCACCGGCAGCGACGGCGGTCTTCACGACGGTGCTGACCGAGGGGCCGGTGAGTCGGGTCGCGCTCGCCCGCCGGCTCGGGCTCTCCTCCGCCGCCGTCACCAAGGCCGCCCGGCCGCTCATCGACCTGGGTTACCTGCACGAACTGGCCGCCACCGAGCGCTCCGGACCGGGCGCCGGACGCCCCGCCAGCCCCCTCGCGGTGCGCGCCGAACGCGAGTTCTTCCTCGGGGTGAAGATCACCGCCGACGAGGTGATCGGCGTGGTCTGCGACCTGCGCGCACAGGTCCATGCCAGCGCCCGCCGGTCGTTTGACGACCCCGACGTCGACGCCGTCCTCGCCGAGGTGGGCCGGCTCGCCGACGACCTGTTCGACACGTTCCCCGGCGACCGCACCCGGGTCCACCGGCTCGGCCTGGCCCTCTCCGGCGACATCGACCGCGGCATCGGCCTGGTGCGCTACTCGCCGTTCCTGCACTGGCGGGACGTGCCACTGGGTCGACTGGCCGCCCAGCACACCGGTCTCACCGTCACAGTGGAGAACGACGTCAAGGCGCTCACCGCCGCCGAGCACTGGTTCGGCGAGGGGGTGGGGGCGGAGTCGTTCGCCCTGGTCACCGTGGGCACCGGCATCGGCTGCGGGCTCGTCGTCAACGGCCGCCTGGTCTCCGGCTCGTACGGTGTGGCCGGCGAGATCGGCCACCTCACCGTGGACGCCACCGGCCCGGACTGCCACTGCGGTGGCCGCGGCTGCGTCGAGTCGATCGCCGGCACCGACGCGATCGTGGCCCAGGCCCGCGACCGCACCGGCCGCCCCGACCTCACCATCGACGAGGCGGTGGCCCTGGCGCGCGGCGGCCACGAGCAGGTGCGGGCCGTCTTCACCAGGGCCGGCGGCGCGATCGGTTGCGCCATCGCGGCCGTCGCGAACCTGGTCGGTCCCACCCGCATCGTCGTGTCCGGCGAAGGGCTGGCCGCGTACGACCTGTTCGACAGCCACATCCGCACCAGCTTCGAACGGCAGGCCTTCGGCGCCGCCGCTCGGTGCCCCCTCTCGATCCGCCCGTTGCCCTTCGAGGAGTGGGCCCGCGGCGCGGCGGCCGTGAGCATCCAGTCGCTCGTCGTCCCCTGACCCGGCGTCACCCCGGCCACCGGCCGTCCATAGCGCTCGACCCACCCTGCCACCAGGAGGTTGACCATGCCGTCACCGACAACCCCGCGCAGACAGCACCGCACCCGGGCGCCGCTCGTCGCGGCGGCGCTGGGCGTACTCCTCGCCGCAGGCGCCGCCCCCGCCCACGCCGCCCCGACGGCCCCGCAGGCCGCGCCGGCGCAGGCCGCCGCGGAGATCGCGCAGCGCCCCTTCATGGGGTGGACCAGTTGGACCATGCAGTCCTCCAAGTACCCGGGCCTGAACCCCGACGGCGACTACAGCTACCTCACCGAGGCCAACGTCCTCAAGCAGACCGACGCCCTCGCCACCAAGCTGAAGCCGTACGGCTACCAGTACGTCAACATCGACGCCGGCTGGTGGCGCAACAACGACTGGGTGCCGCGCTTTGATCAGTACGCCCGGCAGACCCCCGACCCGGTGCGGTTCCCCCGCGGGATGCAGGCCGTCGCCGACCACATCCACGGCAAGGGGCTGAAGGCCGGCATCTACCTGCCCGTCGGGCTGGAGAAGGAGGCGTACGCAGGCGGCGCCGCGCCGATCTGGAACGCCCCCGGCTGCACCACCGCGGACATCGTCTACCCGGACCTGCGCACCACCAACGGCTGGGACAGCGCGTACAAGCTGAACTTCGACAACCCCTGCGCGCAGAAGTACATCGACTCGCAGGCGCAACTCTTCGCCGACTGGGGTTACGACTTCCTGAAGCTCGACGGGGTCGGGCCGGGCTCGTTCAAGTCCGGTGACAACTACGACAACGTGGCCGACGTGGCCGCCTGGCAGCGGGCCATCGCCACCGCCGGCCGGCCGATCCACCTCGAACTGTCCTGGTCGCTCGACATCAACCACGCCGCCGACTGGAAGCGGTACTCCAACGGGTGGCGCATCGACACCGACGTCGAGTGCTACTGCAACACGCTGGTCAGCTGGGAGAACTCGGTCGACGACCGGTTCGACGACGCGCCGGCCTGGAGCCGCAAGGCCGGCCCCGGCGGGTGGAACGACCTCGACTCGCTCAACGTGGGCAACGGCGAGATGGACGGCCTCACCAAAGCCGAGCGTCAGTCGTACGCGACGCTGTGGGCGATCTCGAAGTCGCCGCTGTACACCGGGGACGACATCACCCGCCTGGACGACTACGGGTTGTCGTTGCTGACCAACCGCGAGGTCATCGCCATCGACCAGAACGGCGGAGCGCCGGCCCGGCCGGTCACCCCCGCCGGTGACCAGCAGGTCTGGGGCGCGAAGAACCCGGACGGCAGCTACACGGTGGCGCTGTTCAACCTCGCCGACGCGCCCGCGTCGGTCACCGCGCACTGGGCGTCGTTCGGGTTCACCGGCAACGCCTCGGTCCGGGACGTGTGGAACCGCCGCGACCTCGGACCGCAGAAGAACGCCATCACCGCGGCGCTGCCCGCGCACGGCTCGCGGCTGTTCACCGTACGGCCGGGCACCGCTCTGACCTCGACCAGCTACGAGGCCGAGGCTCCCGGCAACACCCTGACCGGCACCGCCTCCGTCGGCGGCTGCGACGCCTGCTCCGGCGGTCAGAAGGTCGGCAACCTCTACGTCGGCGGCACTGTGCGGTTCAACGACGTCACAGTGCGCAAGGACGGCATCTACACCGTCGCCGTCTCCTACGTCAGCGGTGACGCGCGGTCCGTCCAGGTCTCCTCCAACAGCGGCAACGGCAGCTACCTGAAGTTCCCCTCCACTGGTGACTGGGGCACCGTCGAGACGGTCACCGTCCGACTGGCACTGAAGGCGGGCACCAACACCATCACCTTCGACAGCGGCACCTGGTACTCCCCCGACATCGACCGGATCGCCGTACCGCAGACCCTCTGACGTGCCCGGCGCGGCCCGGCGCGACAGCCGGGCCGCGCCGGCGCGCGCATCCGCCGAACACCCAGGTTGGAGAACCCGACATGGAGATCCGCAGCACGCGCGACAACCACCCCAGCCGCCGCGGCTTCCTCACGCTGGCCGCCGCCGCCGGCGCGGCCACCACCCTCGGTGGCCTACCCGCCTTCGCCGCGACCCCCGCACCCCGACGTCCCACCACGTCGCCGATGCTCGCCCCAGAGGTTGCCGCGAAGAACCAGCTCTGGTGGCGGGCACCCGGCTCCGCCACCTCGATGATCGAGCAGGGCCTGCCGGTGGGCAACGGCCGACTCGGCGCGCTCGCGAGCAACGACCCGTCCCGGGAGTTCCTGACGATCACCGACGCGACGCTCTGGACCGGTGGCCGCAACGACACCCTCGACAGCGACGGCCAGTTCCCCTACGGGCGCGAGGACTTCGGCTCGCTCACCATGCTGGCCACGCTCACCGTCGACATCCCCGGGCACGACCTCGGGGCGGTCGACGCCTACCGTCGCACCCTCGACCTCGCGCAGGGCCTGCTCAGCACCGCGTACGACATCGGCGGGGTGGGCTACCGGCGGGAGATCTTCGCCAGCCGCCCGGACGACGTCATCGTCCTGCACTTCACCTCGCAGGGCGGCGGAACGTACACCGGCACCGTCTCCCTGGCCGGCACCCACGGCGAGTCCACCACCGCCGACCCTGCCGGCCGGTACGCGTCGTTCGGGGCCTCCTTCGCCAACGGGCTGCGCTACGGTGCCGCCGTCACCGCGTACAGCGGCACCGGAACGGTGGCGGTGACCGGTGCGTCCATCTCCTTCACCGACTGCCGGGACCTCACCGTCATCGTCAGCGGCGGCACCAACTATGCGCCGACCGCCGCTACCGGGTTCCGCGACGAATCGGCGCAGCCGGAGCAACTGGCCCGGGACAAGGTCCTGGCCGCGGCGCGTGCGTCGGTCCGTGAGTTGCTGCACACCCATGTCGCCGACGTCCGCCCGACGTTCGAGCGGTTCGCCATCGACCTCGGCGCGTCGTCCGCCGGCCAGCGCGAACTGGACACCTGGGGGCGGGTGCAGGCGCGCTGGCGCGACAACGTTCCCGACCCGGAGTTGGAGGCCGCGTACCTCCAGTTCGGGCGGTACCTGCTGATCTCCGGGTCGCGCGGCAGCCTGCCGATCGGTTTGCAGGGCCCGTGGCTGGACGGCAACGACCCGGACTGGATGGGCGACTACCACAGCGACGTCAACATCCAGATGACCTACTGGCCGGCCGACCGGGCCGGCCTCACCGACACCTTCGACGCGTACGCGGACTACTGCGTGTCGCAGTTGCCGGTCTGGACCGAGGTCACCCAGCGGCTCTTCAACACCCCGACCAACCGGTTCCGCAACACCAGCGGCCGGGTCGCCGGGTGGGCCGTCGCCTTCTCCACCAACCCGTACGGCGGGAGCGGGTGGTGGTGGCACCCGAGCGGCAACGCGTGGCTCTGCCAGAACCTGTTCGAGCACTACGAGTACACCCAGGACCGCGGCTACCTGGCGAAGATCTACCCGGTCGTCAAGGGTGCCGTGGAGTTCTGGGAGACCCGACTGGTCACCGCGACCGTCACCGACGCGTCCGGCGCCGCGCGCGAGGTGCTGCTCGCCGACCGGGACTGGTCGGCCGAGCACGGGCCGCAGGACACCCGGGGCAACACCTACTCCCAGGAGCTGGTGTGGAACCTCTTCCAGAACTACCACACCGCCGCCCGGGTGCTCGGCCGCGACGCCGACCACGCCCGGAGCATCGACGCGCTCCGCAAGCGCCTCTACCTGCCCGAGGTCAGCCCCACCTCCGGCTGGTTGCAGGAGTGGATGTCACCGGACAACCTCGGTGAGACCACCCACCGGCACCTCTCCCCCCTGATCGGTCTCTTCCCCGGTGACCGGATCCGCCCGGACGGCTCCACGCCCGCCGAGATCGTCGCCGGTGCCACCGCCCTGCTCACCGCGCGCGGCATGAACAGCTTCGGCTGGGCCAACGCGTGGCGCAGCCTGTGCTGGGCGCGGCTGAAGGACGCGGAGAAGGCGTACCAGCTCATCGTCAACAACCTGCGGCCGTCGACCAACGGCAGCAACGGCAGCGCCATGAACCTCTTCGACATCTACGAGACGAACCCCGGCCGGGGCATCTTCCAGATCGACGCGAACCTCGGCACCCCCGCCGCGATCGTCGAGATGCTGCTCTACTCCCGGCCCGGTCACGTCGAGTTGCTGCCGGCGCTGCCCGCCGCCTGGGCGTCCGCCGGTTCGGTGGCCGGTGTCGGCGTACGCGGAGGTTTCACCGCCGACCTCAGCTGGTGCGACGGGCGGGTCACCCAGGCGCGCCTGACCAGCGTGGGTGGCCGCAGCACGACAGTGCTGGCCAACGGCCGGTCCCGCCAGGTCACTCTGCGCCCCGGTGAGTCGGTCACCCTGAGGAACCTCTGATGCGGGCCGGGCTCGCCCGACGCGGGGCGGCCGCCGCCGTGGCCGCGCTGCTCTGCGTACCACTGGTCGGGTCGGCGGCGCAGGCGCGGACGCGGCACGACCCGGCGGCCGGTGCCGGCCGACACTTCGCTGTCACCTGGGCCGCCAGTGCCGACCGGCAGGGCGCCGGGCCCGCCGAACGTAGCTACCGGCTGGTGGTGCGCACCAGCGTCGGCGGGGACGCGTTGCGGATCCGCCTCACCAACGCCTTCGGCGACCACCCGGTGACCTTCGCCAGCGCGTACGCCGGGTTGCAGCGGCAGGGCGCCGAGCTGGTCGCAGGCAGCAACCGGCGGCTGACGTTCGGCGGGCAGCCGTCGGTCACCGTCGCTGCCGGCGAGACGATCCTCAGCGACCCACTGCCCGGCAGGCTGGCCGCCCAGAGCAATCTCGTGGTGAGCCTCCACGTCACCGGCGCGCAGGGCCCGACGAGCGGGCACGGCATGGCCCTGCAGACGTCGTACGCGACCGCCGGTGACCACGCCGCCGAGGAGGCGGCGACCAACTGGACCGACTCGATGACCTCCTGGTACTGGTTGGACGCCGTCAGCGTGCGGACGTCCACAGCGACCGGCTCGGTGGTGGCCCTCGGCGACTCCATCACCGACGGGTGGGCCTCCAGCACGGATGCGAACCGCCGCTGGCCCGACTACCTCTCCCGGCGGCTCCAGGCCGCGCCGGACAGCCCGGTCAGGGGCGTGGCCAACGCCGGCATCTCCGGCAACAAGGTGCTCGCCGACGGCGCCGGTGAGGCCGCGCTGCGCCGCTTCGATCGTGACGTGCTCTCCCAGCCCGGTGTCGACACGGTGTTCGTGTACGAGGGCATCAACGACATCAAGGCCCACACCGGCGTGACAGTGGACGACCTGACCACTGGTTATCGGCAGTTGGCCGACCGGGCGCACGCGACGGGCAGGTGCGTCGTGGGCGCCACCGTCATGGCGTACAAGGGCTGGCCGGAGTACGACGCCGCCGGTGAGGCAGTGCGCCAGGGCGTCAACGACTGGATCCGGCACAGCGGCGTGTTCGACGCCGTGGTCGACTTCGACCGGATAACCCGCAGCCCGTACGACAGGCAGGCGTTGCTGCCGTTCTTCGACAGCGGGGATCACATCCATCCGAACGACAAGGGCATGCAGGCGATGGCGGACGCCGTCGACCTGGCCGCGTTGCGTTGCGACAGGTCAGCGGTCGGCGGGGATGACACGCCCGCGTGGTACCGATAGCGTCCCCCCTGTGGACGATCAACGTCCAGGCCGATGTCACCGGAGGAGACGCCGATGTTCGAGGAGTTCATGGGCATCCCGGCCCACCCTCTGCTGCTGCACGCCGCTGTCGCGTTCGTGCCGCTGCTGGCCCTCCTGACTGTCGGTTACGCGTTCGTCCCGCTGATCCGGCCGCACACCCGGTGGGTGCTGGGGCTGCTCGCCGTGGGCGCGCCCGTCGCGGCCCTGCTGACGAAGCTCTCCGGTGACGCCTTCCTCGAGCGGATGCGCGCCGCCAACCGGGTCACGCCCGAGTTCCTGCCGAAGCTGGAGGCGCACCAGGAGTTCGGCGACATCACGCTCTACGCCAGCATCGGGTTGGGGGTGGTGGCCCTGGCGCTGGTCCGGCTCGTCCCGCCGAGGGCCGCCGACGCCAGCGCGGACGGGCGGCCCGGTCGGCCGCTGACCCTGGGGTTGCAGGTGTTGTCGCTGGTGGCCGCCGCCGTCACCGTGTATTACGTGGTCCGCACCGGCGACTCCGGGGCGAAGGCGGTCTGGGAAGGCCAGTGACGTCGAGGGCTCATCGGCGGCTGGCCCGGTCGACGCCCCTGTGCACCCGGACGGTGCGCTCAATCAGCTGCCGCAGCACACTCTCGTCGACGTCGTCGAGCCGCTTCAGGTAGAGGCATCCCTTTCCGGCGCGATGCGGGCCGAGCCGGGCGAGGAGCGCGCCGTACCGCTCCTCGAGACCGCCGCCGGTGAGGTAGACGACGAGGTGCTGTTTGCGTGGCGAGAACCCCACCAGGGGCGCGTCGCCGCTACGCCCGCTCTCGTAGGTGTAGTGGTAGCTGCCGAAGCCGACGATGCTCGGGCCCCACATCACCGCCGGCTCCCCGGTCAACTCGCCCATGATCGCGCGGAGCCGCCCCGCGTCGGCCCGCCTACGTTCGTCGGGGTTGCTGGCCAGGAAGTCGTCGACGCTGATCGCGGTCGGAACGGCTACTGGCTGCTTCGCTGTGGCCATGACGTGATGCTGTCACGTGCGTACGACCAGAATCACCTCAGCGGTCAGGCCACTTCGTCGCGTGCTCGCCAGGAGAGCGCCACGAGCCACCCCGAGATGAGCACCGCTCCGACGGCGAAGCGGATGCTCGCACTCCCCTCGCTCCACGGCAGGGCGGTGAGCACGAACGCGACGGCACCGCTGGTGGCGCTGTAGAGCGCCCAGGTCCGGTCCCCCTGGGCGGCGAACCGTCGAGCGAGCAGCAGGCCGGCCGCGATCAGCGACAGGAACGCCGCCGCGCCGCACACCGTGTGCAGGATGCTGCCGGTGCTGGCCTGCTCGGGCAGTCCCGCCGGGGCGCCGGGTGGCCAGCCGAGCGCCGGGTCGGGCACGAAGATCCCGCCGCCGACCATCGCCACCCCGTACACGCCGACAAGCACCGGCACCACAGTGCCGGCCCGGCCCGGTCGCAGCGCCTGCCACAGGCCCACCGCGAAGGCGACGGCCAGCACGCCGGTGCCCGCGAACGCGATGACCTGCAACCAGCCGAGGTCGCCGAGGGTGAGTGAGCTGACCGCGTGCCGGCGCAGGTCGAAGCCGGATCGGGTGAACGCCTGCCCGAACGACAGGACGGGGAAGAGCAGGCCGGCGACAGTGCCACAGCCCAGTATGAAACGGGTTCGGCGCAGCGGTGTCTCGGTGACGGTCGTCATGGGCGTGCCTCTCGTTGCCGGCGTCACGGTTCACCGTCACGACGAACGAGGTGGGGCCGGATCGACACCGCGGCAAAGAGAACTGTGGTGCGGCCCGACCGGAGCCGGGCCGCACCACCGCGTCGACGGTCAGCCGGCGTGGTACGCCCGGATGATCGTCTGGTCGATTCCGCTACCGCCGTTGGCGGTGGCCTTCACCCGCAACGACACGGGCTGCCCGGCGGCGGCCTTCGGCAGGGCGACCCGGTAGTTGTCGCCGCTGCCGGTGACCCGGGCCGACGTCCAGGTGGCACCGTCGTCCGTCGAGGTCCAGACCTGGAACGAGGTCACCTTCTGCGTCTTCACACCGTGCGCCTGCCGGACGGCCAGCTCGGCCGTTCCGTCGACCGGGTGGTTGTTGTGGTCCATCGGCAGGGCGTAGTCGACAGCGAGCAGCGGCAACGGCACGCTCCCGGTCCCGTCGGGGCCGGCGGACCGGAACGTCCACGAGGTGTTGACAGTGGTGGAGATTGGCAGGATCAGGCTCGTGTCGACGTCGAGGGTCACCCGGTAGTCGGCCATCGACTGCGGGACGGTGAAGTCGCCGTACGGGCCTGACCGCTCGTCGACCAGCTTGCCGTCGCGGTAGACCGACAGCTTGCGCTTCACGCCGATCGTCTCGCCCTGGAGGCAGTCGGCCCGCTGGTGCTGGTCGGTCAGCGACACCAGGTCGAGGTGCAGGTTGCCCCGGGTCCGCGACGGCGCGGTGGCGCAGCTCCAGTCGGCACCGGCCGGGTCGTCGTACCAGCCGGAGTGCAGGGGCTGACGCGCCCAGATCTTGGTCTGCCGGCTGCCCGGCTGGTAGCTGCGGGGTGCCTCGTCCGCGGCCAGCCCGCCGTAGACGCCCTGGTCGGCCCAGAGGATGTCGGGCGAGAGGTAGTCGGTCCGGTACGGCGGCAGGTTCCCCTCGTGGGTCTGGGTCACCCCCACCCCGTCGCGGGTCATGCCGGTACGAACCAGCTGGGTGAACATCTCCGGCGAATCCGTCTGGTGGAACCGCTCGTCGATCCGGGCCAGCTTGGCCTGCTCCGCCTTGCTCACCCGGAAGGCGGGGTCGGCCGGTACGCCGCCCGCGTACTCGTGCACAAGGTTGTAGCGGTACGGGTTGGCGGTGCCGGCCGGCGAGTCCAGGTTGACGGCCCCCCAGGTGCGCCGGGAGCCGACGGTGGGCTTGGGCAGCGCTGTGGTGCGGACCGTCGTCGTGGCCCCGTACCCGCTGATCTGGTGCCACCAGGACAGGCCGTTCGGCGCGGTCTGGACGTTCGTGAAGTCGGTCCGGGTGGGCGTGGTGGGCACCCCGTCGACAGTCGCCGTCACCGGCTTGGCCCGCGCCGGGTCGAGCGTCACGCTTCGGGGACCGCGCACGTCCAGGTCGGCCTCGGCGGCGAGGGTCGTCTCCAGCACGTCACTGTCGACGTAGTAGGCGACGGAGGAGCCGAGGATCGCGTACCGGCCGGCCGGCACCCGCAGCGTGAAGGTGTCTCCGGGCGTACCGCCCGCGCCGTCGTGGTAGATCAGCGGGTCGGTGAGGTTGGTGACCATCAGGTTGATCCAGCTCTCCGCGCCGTCCTTCAGGCCCGGCAGCGGCTTCGTCTGGATCGTCAGGTCGTAGCTGGGCTGCTCGACGGAGAAGCTCACCGGGGTCGTCGCGACCAGCTTGCGGCCGGAACGGGCGGTGACGGTGGCCAGGTAGAAGCCCGGCCGGGCGGCCAGCGCGGCACGGTTGACCCGGAGGGTCGCCGCCGCGGTGGCGCCGCGCTTGAGCGTCAGCCGGCTCGTCGAGAGCGACGCCGCGCCGCGCGGCACCGGCTGGCCGTCGTGGTTGACGATCGACACGTCGAGGTCGAGAACAGCCGTCGACTCACCGGTCCAGCTCAGCGTCGTCTCACTCGTCCCCGACTGGGGGTAGGCGAAGGTGCCGAGGTTGACCACCGGCTGGTTGCTGGTCGGGCCGCCGAGGGCCCGAGCCGCGTTGAGCCGGCCGGCCCCGACGGCGTACGGGTCGATGCCGGTGAGCGGGTCGGCGGCACCGACGAGGGCGGCCTTGAGCCGCTCACCGGTCCAGTCCGGGTGGCGCTGGGCGAGCAGCGCGGCGGCGCCCGCCACGTGCGGGCTCGCCATCGAGGTGCCGCTGATCGCCTCGTAGTACCTGTCGATCGGGTCCTGGAGGTTGGTGCCGGCGGCCCGGGCGGCGACGATGTCGACGCCGGGGGCGACCAGTTCCGGCTTGGCCACGTTGCTGGTGACCAGCGGCCCACGGCTGGAGAAGTCGGCGAGCTTGTCGTTGCGGTCGACCGCGCCGACGGTCAGCGCGCTGGCGGCCGAGCCCGGCGAGGAGATGGCGGCGCCGCTGTTGCCGGCGGCGATGACGAAGAGCGCGCCGGTGGACCTGCTCAGACCGTCGACGGCGAGCGACAGCGGGTCGTTGCCGTCGTCCGGGTCGCTGCCGCCGAGGCTCATGTTGATGACGTCGGCCCGGGTGGCGGCCCACTCCATGGCGGCGATGATGCCGGAGTCGTCGCCGTAGCCGTGGTCGTCGAGGACCTTGCCGATCACCAGTTTGGCGTCCGGGGCCACGCCGCGACGCTGGCCGTGGGCGGCCGCGCCGGTGCCGGCGATGGTCGACGCGACGTGCGTACCGTGGCCGTTGTGGTCGACGGCGTCGCCGCCCTCGGCGGTGAAGTCGGCCCGTTCGGCGACCCGGCCGACCAGGTCCGGGTGGGTGAAGTCCGCGCCGGTGTCGAGCACCGCGACCCGGACGCCCTTGCCGGTGTAGCCGGCCTTCCAGGCATCCGGCGCGGCGATCTGGCCCAGGTTGCGGTCCAGGCCGGCGGGTCGCCCACCGTCCGTCAGGGCGGTGGCCCGGACCTTGCGGTCGAGCCAGACCTTCTTCGCCCCGGCGAGCAGCGAGTTGGTCGCGAGCTTCGCGGTCGCCGGGCTCTTCTTGGGTACGCGGCCGGCGACCGCACCGATGCTGGGCAGCGGCAGTACGTCACCGAGCGCGGCCACCCGTGCCGACGCGGTGGCGGGCTGCACGATGAGCGGCAACTCGGCGGAGTTGTCGTCGTCGTAGCCGTCGGCGATCAGCGTGGTGACGTCGAACAGGTCGGGGTCGAGCACCGAGCCGAGCTGGGACGCGACGCGGGCGGGGACGACGTGCAGGTGACCGTCGGGGCCGCAGCTCTGGTGGATCACCGCGTTCTCGTCCGCCGGCCGCACCGTTGCCTGCGGGCAGCCCGATCCGGTGTCCCGTACGGTCACCACGTCCCCGGTCAGCAGGGTGACGGTATGGGTCTTCCCGTCGGCCGAGGCTGCGGGTGCGCCGGTCTGACCGATGTCGCTGGGACCGGCCGTGGCCGCGCCGCCCGGTAGGGCGGTCAGCGTCGTGGCCGTGACGGCGACGGCCAACAGCCACCGCGTTTCTCTGAGCATGTCGCTCCTCGTCTAATGTGGACGAACCCGCCTCTTTGGGCGACTCCGGCAAGATCATATGCAGGTGAATGATCTACGGGGAGCCTTCGACGAGGAGGTTTTCACGCCCGTAACAGTGGGAGCACCCGCCGGCCGAGCAGGTCGATGCCGCCGTGCGGCGTCAACCCGTGCGGGGTGCCGAACTCCACCCGGCTCGCCCCGGCGTCGAACACCGCCGCGGCCTGCCCCGCGACGTGCTCGGGCGTGCCGGAGAAGGCGAACAGATCGAGCAGGTCGTCGCCGATCAGAGCGCCGGCGAGGTCGTCCTCCCTGCGGCCGACGTGCTGCTGGATCCGGGCCAGCAGCTCCGGGTCCACCTCGATCGTCGGGTCGAGGGCGGCGACCACCGCCAGATACATGGCCACCTCGCGGCGGGCCACCCGGCGCGCCACCGCACCGTCCTCGTCGACGACGGTGACCGCGCCGAGCACGACACCCGTGCCGTCCCGGTCCTCGACCGCCGCGTCGTCCAGCCAGGCGCGCATGATCCGGGCCATCGCCGGGTTGGCCGACCCGCCGACCTTGACCTCGCTGGCGAAGCCGGCCGCTGCCCGCGCGGTCTGCCGCCCCCAGGTGCCGACGAGGACCGGCACGTCGGCACGGGCCGGCGTGTACCGCAGCGACGTGCCCGGTGCGACTGTGAACTCCGCGCCCTGGAAACCGCTGTCGTCGCCGGCGAGCAGCAGCCGCACGACGGCGACCGTCTCGACGATGCGCCGGATCGGCCGGACCTGTGGCACACCGACCTCGTTGAGCCAGGTGCCCCGGGCCAGGCCGAGGTAGGCCCGGCCCCGCGAGGCCAGGTCCAGCGCGGCCACCTGACCGGCGACCTCCACCGGGTGCATGGTGAACGGGTTGAGGCACGCCGCGCCCAGGCGGATCCGCCGGGTGTGTCGGGCCGCCACCAGCAGCGGGAAGATCGGCGGTTGGTACATCAGGTCACCGAAGACGGACAGCACGTCGAAGCCGTGTCGCTCGGTCAGTTCGGCCAGCTCGGCGTACTCGTCGGCGGACTTGTCGGACTGTAGGCCGATGCCGACCAGCCCAGCGCTCACGTCAGCTCCTCGGTGGGGATGCGCTGGAGGCCGGTCCGCTCGATGCGCATGATGAGCCGCTCGTCCGGGTCCGGGCAGGCAACGTGGCTGTCGCGGGCCATCCAGTCGCCCTCGGCGAGCGCCCGCTGCTTCGCCGGCAGCAGCGGCAGGCACGCCGCCAGGGCGTAGAGGCAGAAGTGTTTGCCTGCGGGGATGGTGAGCCGGTTGGAACCGGTCACGTCGAAGTGGTCGCCCGCCTTGAGGCCACACACCGAGCGTCCCTCGATTCGCTCCACCACGACCCGCAGGTCGTACAGGTCGGTGGTCGGTTGCTCGACGCTCATCGCACGGCCTCCGCGTGGTGGTGCACGATGCGCCAGGTGCCATCCTCGCGGCGCAGGACGTCGGTCACCCGGAAACACTCGTCCGGCCGGGTGTCGGCGAAGCGGGCCCGCAGCACGTAGCGGACCAGGCCGGTGTCGCCCCAGGCGTCGGCGCGCAGGTGTTCCGGCGCCACCGAGATCGGCGCCGACCCCGTCGCCCGGGTCGCCCGCCGGTCCCGCAGGTCGTCGAGCGCCGGCAGGCCGGACAGCAGGCCATCGGCGTCGGACTCCCAGAACGTCAGGTCGGGGTGCAGGTACGCGTCGAAGGCGGGCCGGTCGTCGAGGGACCGGTACAGGTCGGTGATGGTGGTGGTGAGGTCATCGGTGGTCATCGGCGGTCACTTCCGATCGGGGGTGTGGCAGTGCGGGGTGTTCACTGCAGGTCGGCCAGGCGGGCGCGGAGCGGATCCAGTCCCATGGGTCCGAGCGCCAACGCGGTGTGGTGGAAGCGTTTCCGATCGAAGGCCGCACCCTCGCGGCGCTCGGCGTCCCGGCGGGCCTGCTGCCACAGCCGCGCGCCGACCTTGAAGGCCAGGGCCTGCGCCGGCCAGCCGAGGTACCTGTCGACCTCGAAGCGCGCGGTCTCGGCGTCCAGACCGGCGACGCGGGTGAGGACGTCCACCGCGAGCGCGGACGTCCAGCGGCGTTCCTCGGTGAACCCGTTGCCGGCCGGGATCGGCAGCCCGAGGTGCAGACCCAGGTCGATGACCACCCGGGCGGCCCGCCACATCTGGCCGTCGAGCATGCCGAGCCGTTCGGCCGGGTCGGCGTACAGGCCGATCTCGTCGGCGAGGCGCTCGGCGTAGTGCGCCCACCCCTCGGCGTACCCGTGCACCTGGCAGAGGGTGCGCTGCCACGGGTGCAGGGCGGCGGTGGTGAGGGTGACGGCGTGCTGGAGGTGGTGGCCGGGCAGCCCTTCATGGCAGAGCGTGCCGACGTGCCGCCACACCGGCACTGTCGACTCGCCAGTGGGCACCGACCACCAGATCGCGCCGGGACGCGTCAACGCCGGGTCGGGAGGCGTGTAGTACATGACCCCGGACGTGGCGGGGCTGATCCGGCACACCACCCGGCGGGTGGCGGACGGAATGTCGAAATGGGTCCCGTCAAGGGCCTGCGTCAGCTGCTCGGTGCGCTGGCGCAACCACTCCTCCAGGGCGGGCCCGGCCGCCACCCGACCGGCCGGGTCGGCGTCCAGGGCCGCCCGCGCGGCGGCCACCCGCGAGTGGCCCAACTCGCCCGCGACGGTCCGCAGCTCGGCGGCGGTGCGGGCCAACTCCGCCCAGCCGTACTCGTACACCTCGTCGAGGTCGACTGTCGCGCCGAGGAAACTGCGGGCGGTGACCCGGTACAGGTCGCCGCCGACACCGTCCACCTCGGACGCGGCGGGTGCCAGCTCGGCGCGGAGGAACGCGGCGAAACCGGCGGTGGCGGCGGTCGCCAGCCGCGCGCCCCGGTGCAGCCGCGCGGCGAGCGGGCCGCCGGGACAACCGTCCACCAACCGCCCGTAGAAGTCGGCGGTGGCCCAGGAGGTGCACTGGTCGGCGACCACCAGCACCTGGCGGCGGGCGACCAGTTGTCCCCGCTGCGCCGACCGGCGCAGCGTCACGGCGTACCGGTCGAGGGCGTCGGGCACCTGGTGCAGGTGGTCGGCGACCACCGCCCAGTCATCTTCGGTCTGCCGGGGCAGATTGTCGAAGAGCTGCCGGAGCAGGTGCACCGGCGTGGCCAGTGGGGCGAGCAGTCGGGTGGTGAAGCCCGCGTCGTACAGGTCGACCTCACTGGCCAGCCGGTCGACCAGGGCGTCGGCCAGGGACCGCTCGCCGGGGTCGTGCGTGGTCGCCGCGGCGGCGGCCGTCGCGGTGCGTCGGGCCAGCTCCGCGCGGGCGTCGAACCCCTCCGGCGAGAGGTCCGGGACGTGCGACAGGGGTGTACGCCTGACCGCCTCGGCCGCCTGCGGGTCCAGCTCGGCGAGCGCGTCGAGGTACCCGTCGGCGACCCGGGTGATGCTGCTCATCGCGGTACGCCGAGCCGGCCGTGGTCGTCGCGGTACGCCACCCCGCCCTTCATCACCGCGTGCAGGGTGCGCAACGCGGAGACCGAGCGGGTCGGGTCGTCGCGCAGCACCAGCAGGTCGGCGTGCTTGCCGGCCTCGACGGTGCCGAGGGTGTCGGCACGACCCAGCCACTGCGCGGGGCGGGTCGTGGCGGCCTTGAGCGCGTCCGCGACGGGCATCCCCGCGTCCACCATGAACTCCAGTTCGCGGATGGTCGCTGTGGTCTCGTCGTAGCCGGCGTGCGGGGGCATGTCGCTGCCCAGGGCGATCGGCACGCCGTTGCGAATGGCGTGCTGAAGGCTCTCCCAGTGCCGGGGGCCGGCCGCGAGGGCCCGGTCCATCAGCCAGCCGGGCACCCCGGAGTCGCGGAAGAACTGCTCGCACCGGCTCACCACGATCGTCGGCACGTACCAGACACCCCGCTCGGCCATCAGTCGGGTGACGTCGTCGGTCAGCTCGTACCCGTGCTCGACGCAGTCGAGGCCCAGCTCGACAGCACGGCGGACCGAGTCGGCCGGGCCGGCGTGCGCGGTGACCTTGCGCCCCCAGTCGTGCGCGACGCGGATGACCGCTGCCATCTCGTCGTCGAGCAGCTGCGGGGTGTCGATCGCCTCGTGCTGGCCGGCGATCCCGCCGGAGATGCAGACCTTGATCAGGTCGGCGCCGGCGCGCAGCTGTTCGCGGGTGGCCCGACGGAAACCGTCCGCGCCGTCGGCCTCCAGGGCGTCGGCGTCCCAGCCGTGCCCGCCCGTGCAGCAGAGCGCCTGCCCCGCTGTGAAGATGCGCGGGCCGTCGACAGCGCCGGCCTCGATGCCCCTGCGCAGGGCGAAGTCCGCGTACCGGCTCTCCCCGACGAGGCGGGCGGTGGTGACACCGGAGTGCAGGGTGCGTCGGGCCGAGTCGGCCATCAGCAGCACCAGCTCGGCCAGGTTGGCGCCGTGCACCGTGTCGGCGAGGTGGCCGGGCAGCCCCAGCGAGAGGTGGACGTGCATGTTGGTCAGACCCGGCATGACGTGCTCGCCGCCCAGGTCGACCACCCGGGTCGCGCCGGCCTCGGCGAGGACGTCGTCGACCTGACCGACGGCACGGACCATCCCGTCGGCGTCGATCCAGATGCCGCGATCCGGTTGGAGGGCGTCCTGGACACCGTCGTAGAGGGCGAGGTTGACCAGGACCTGTTCGGTGGGCATGCGCATGGGGATTCCTCAGAGTGAGCGCGCGACGGTCGGGGCCGTCGCGGAGTCGGTGAGCCAGCAGGCGACGCTGCGGCCGCCCAGGTCGACGGTGGGCGGCTGCTCCCCGCAGGGCGCGAACGCGTGCGGGCAACGTGGCCGGAAACGGCACCCGGTGGGCGCGTTGGCCGGGTCGGGCACCTCACCGGCGAGGATGGCGGGCAGGCGCGGGGTGGGCCCGATCTGCGGCACCGCGTCGATCAACGCCCGGGTGTACGGGTGGCGGGGCTCGCGCCACAGCTCACGGGTGGGTGCGGACTCGACGATCCGGCCCAGGTACATCACAGCGGTCACGTCAGCGATCTCGTGCACCAGCGCCAGGTCATGGGAGATGAAGAGCATGCCCATGTCGAGGTCGCGGACCAGCCCGACGAGCAGGTTGACCACCTGGGCCTGGGACGAGGCGTCCAGCGCGGTCACCGGCTCGTCCGCGATGATCATCCGAGGTTCCGGGGCGAGCGCGCGGGCGATCGCCAGGCGCTGCCGCTGACCCCCGGAGAACTGGTGCGGATACCGCTGGGCGGCGCTGGTGGGCATTGCCACCCGTTCGAGCAGCTCGTGCACCCGGGCTCGGCGGGCCGACCCGGCGACCGCCGCTGGCACGCCGTCGAGGAGTTGGGAACCGATGGTGCGCCGGGGGTTCAGCGAGGCGTACGGGTTCTGGAAGACCATCTGGAGGCCGACCTCGGCGCCGGAGCGGGGTCGCCAGCCCAGCGGGGTGACCGGTCGGCCGGCGTACTCGACGGTGCCGGCGCTCGGTGCGCTGAGCCCGACCGCGACGCGGGCCAGTGTGGATTTTCCGCACCCGGACTCGCCGACCAGCCCGACGATCTGGCCGGGCGACACCTCCAGGCTGACCCCGGCGACGGCCCGCACCCGACCCCGTCCTCGGGAGCGGTACTCGACCTCGACGTCGGTGAAGGACAGTCGCGCGGGCGCTGTGGTGTTCACGCGGCCACCTCCAAGTGCGGACGGACCACGCAGGCCACCGACCGGTCGGCTCCGGCGGGGGTGAGCGGGGGCGGGGCCTCGCCGCAGGACGGTTCGGCGTACCCGCATCGGGGTTGGAACGGGCAGCCGGGCGGCGCCTCGCCGGGTGCCGGCGGGGCGCCCGGGATGGGCCGCAACGTCCCGCCGGTCTGGGTGCCGTGCGGTCGGGCGCCGAGCAACGCGGCCGTGTACGGGTGGGTGGGGGCGGTGAGCAGGCTGCCCGTCGGGCCGGTCTCGACGATCCGCCCGGCGTAGAAGATGTAGCCACGGGTGGTGAGGGCGCTGAGCACCCCGAGGTCGTGGGTGATGAACGCGACGGCCAGCCCGGTCTCGGCGCGCAGCCGTTCCAGCAGGGCGAGGATGCCGGCCTGCACTGTCACGTCGAGGGCGGTCGTCGGTTCGTCGGCGATCAGCAGTCGGGGCCGGGCGGCCAGCGCGATGGCGATGGCCACCCGCTGACGCATGCCTCCGGAGAACTGGTGCGGGTACGCGCGCAGCGCCCGCTCCGGGTCCGGGATGCGGACCTGGTCGAGCAGCTCCACCGCGCGGCGGCCGGCAGCTCGACGGTCCATCCGCAGGTGCACCCGCATGTGCTCGGTGAGCTGCCGGCCGACGGTGAGCATGGGGTGCAGGGCCGCGCTCGGGTCCTGGAAGACCATGGCGATGCCGGCGCCACGCACCCGCTGCCAGCCCCGGGCGTCCAGGCCCAGCAGTTCGGTGTCGGCGTACCGGGCCGAGCCGCTGACCACCGCCCCCGGGGGCAGCAGACCGAGCAGGGTCTGTGCGGTGAGGCTCTTGCCGCAGCCGCTCTCCCCCGCGATGCCGACCAACTCCCCTTCGTCGACTGTCAACGACACGTCGTGCAGGATCGGCAGTGGGCCACGCGGTGAGGGCAGGGTGACGGCCAGGGAGTCGACGTCGAGCAACGGTGCCACCTCAGCGTCCCTTCGTGTAGCGGGGGTCGAGCCGGTCGCGCAGCGCGTCGCCGAGCACGTTGAAGGCCATCACCACTGTGAGGATGGCGAGGCCGGGAAACACGCTGACCCACCACATCGACAGGTCCTGCGCGCCGAGGGCCACCATCGAGCCCCACTCGGCGGCCGGTGGACGCGGGCCCAGGCCGAGGAACGACAGGGCGGCGAGCAGCAGCACCGCGTTGCCCAGCTCCAGGGTGGCCAGCACGATCGCCGGGCCGATGCTGTTGGGCAGCACGTCGCGGCGCAACGCCCGGACCGGCCCGACGCCGAGCAGGCGGGCGGCGTTGAGGTAGTCGTCGCCGCGCATACTCAGCACGGCGCTGCGGATGACCCGGGCGTAGACCGGCCACGAGACGATCACCAGGGCCAGCACGGCGTTGCGGGTGTTCGGGCCGAACGCCGCCGTCACCGCCATGGCCAGGATGATCTGCGGGAACGCGAACACCAGGTCGGTCAGGCGCATCAGCGCCTCGTCGACGAACCGGCCGACGTAACCGGCGACCAGCCCGAGCAGCCCGCCGACCAGCAGGGCCAGCGAGACGATGGCCAGGGCCAGCGGGATGGACAGGCGGGCGCCGTGGACGACCCGGCTGAGGATGTCCCGGCCGAGCGAGTCGGTGCCGAACCAGTGCGCCCCGGAGGGCGACGCGTACGTGTCGGCGCTCTGCGCCAGCGGGTCGTACGGCGCGAGAACGTCGGCGAGCAACGCCAGCAGCAACCATCCACCGAGGATGGTCAACGCCACCACGGTGATCGGCTGCCGCCAGACCGGTCGGCCGGCCGAGCCGCCGCGCAGCCGGCCGAGCCAGCGGCGTCGGCCCAGGGCCCGCTCCGCCTTCGGGTCTGCACGTGTCGTCATGACAACCGGATCCTCGGATCGATGAGCCCGTACAGCAGGTCGACGGTCAGGTTGACCAGCGTGTAGACCAGTGCCACGAAGAGGCTGACGCCGAGGATCGCGGGCAGGTCCAGCGCCGTGGCGCTGCGGTACGCGTACTGGCCGACGCCGGGCCAGCCGAAGATGCTCTCGACCAGCACCGTCCCGGAGAGCAGCGAGGCGAACGCCAGGCCGGAGACGGTGACCACCGGGACGAGGCCGGCGCGCAGCAGGTGCCGGCGCAGCACCACCCGGGTCGGCAGGCCCTTGGCGTACGCGGCCCGGATGTAGTCCTGCTGGAGCACCTCGAGCATCGCCGAGCGGACGAAGCGGACCAGCATCGCCACCGTCAGCGAGGTCAGCACGAGCACCGGCAGGGACAGGTGCTGGGCGGCATCCCAGGCGACGTCCCACTGCCCGGCGAGCGCCCCGTCGACCGTGTACATGCCGGTGACGGTGGGCGGTGGGCTGAAGTCCGTGGAGAGTCGCCCGCCGCTGGGGGCCAGGCCGAGCTGGTAGAAGAAGACGTAGAGCACGACCAGGGACAGCCAGAACGGCGGGGTGGAGAGCCCGAGCAGGGCGCCGACCCGGACCAGTTGGTCGGTGAACCGGCCGTTGCGGACCGCCGCGAGCATGCCGACCCCGGTGCCGATGAGCAGCGCCAGCACCATGCTCGGCAGCGCCAGCTCCAGGGTTGCCGGCACGTAGTGCAGCAGATCGTCCAGGACGGCCCGCCCGGTCTGCTGGGAGTGGCCCAGGTCGCCGTGCAGCAGGTTGCCCAGGTAGTGCAGGTACTGGGCCCAGAGCGGCTGGTCCAGGCCCCACTTCTCGCGGAAGGCGGCCACCGCGGCGGGGTCGTTGAGCGCCTGGTCGGAGAGGTTGGCAGTGACCGGGTCACCGGGGACCACGTTGACCAGACCGAACGTCACCACAGTGACGCCGAGCAGCAGGCCGGCGGTGACCGCCACCCGCTTGGCCAGGAAGGTCAGCAGCGGGTGGGGACCCCGGGGCCGGGACGCGGTCGTGGCGACCGCGCCCGGCTCACCGTCGTGGACTGTCGTCATGTCGTCGGGACTACTTGCGGCCGATCGCGGCGACGTCCACCTGCCAACCAGCGGCGGTGTAGTCCGCCCCGGTCAGGTCGGTGGTCGCCACGACGATGGAGGAGTTGCTGGCCAGCACGAGGTACGGCGAGGACGCGTTCATCAGCCGCTGCCACTCCTGCATGGCGGTGGCCCGGCCGGCCAGGTCGAGGGTCGCGGTGACCTTCTTGCCGGCGGCCACCACGGCCGGGTCGGCCCGCTCGACCGTCCAGCCGGAGCGCAGCGCGGTCGCTTGGCCCGGTGCCATGTTGTTGATCAGTGAGTCGGCGACCGGGTAGTTCAGGCTCTGCGGGGTGAATCCGAGTGGTGACTTCCCGCCGCGCATCTCGTCGAGGAACGTGGTCAGCGGCTGCGGGTTGAGCTCCAGCTTGATGCCGGCCTCGGCGGCGTCGCCCTGCACCTTGGTGGCCACCGTGCCGAGGTCCACACCCTTGTAGGTGATGGCCGGGTAGGTGAACTTCACCGTCGGGTTGGTCAGGCCGGCCTCGGTGAGCAGCGCCTTGGCCTTGGCCACGTCCCGCTTGGACTCCTCGCCGGCCGGCAGCGCGCCCGGGAAGGCTGGCGCGACCAGCCCGGCGCCGGGGGCGGCGCCCTTGCCGTACAGGGCGGCGATGCCCTGGTAGTCGATGGCGGCGCGCAGGGCCTGGTTGAACTTCGGGTTCGAGGTGACCGCCGAGACGCCCGGGTCGGCGTTGAGGAAGAGGAAGTAGACGGTGTCCTGCACGCCGGAGGTCTGCAGGCTGCCCGGCAGTCCGTCGAGGAGCTTGCCGGAGATGTCCAGGGAGATCTCGGCGGCCTCGGCGCGCTGCATTGTCAGCTTCTGGGTCTGCACGTCCATGTTGCGCAGCACCACCCGGGAGAACTGCGGCTTCGTGCCCCAGTACTTCGGGTTGGCCTCCAATACCACCTGCGACGACGGGTCGTAGGACTTCAGCACGTAGGGGCCGCTGCCGACGGAGTTGGTGTCCAGGTACTGCTGCGCGGTGTCGCCCTGGGCGGCGTCGGCGCCGTCGCGGGCACCGTGCTCCTTGGCGATCTTGGAGTTGAGCACCGCTGTCGACGGCATCGACAGCACCACCGGAATGTTCGGGTCGGGGGTGGCCGAGACGACCACGACGGTGCTGTCGTCGGTCTTGGTCACGGTCAGGCCGCTGACGGTGACCGCGGGGCTGCCCTTGATGTTCTTCAGGCGGTTGAGCGAGAAGACGACGTCGTCGGCGGTGAGCGGGGTGCCGTCGGCGAACGTCACGCCCTGCCGGAGCTTGAAGGTGAACGTCGTGGCGTCCGGCGACGCCTGGTACGACTCGGCCAGCGCGGGGACCGGCTTACTGACGTCCGAACCCTTGAAGGTGAGCAGGGTGTCGTAGAGGGCGTGCACGGCGGTCAGACCGGTTGCCTCGTAGACCCGGCCGGGGTCGAGGGTCTTGAGCACGAACGAGGTGTTCACGGTGAGGGTCTTGGCCGTACCGTTCGCGTTTCCACCACTGCCGCCGGCGCTACAGGCGCTGACGGAGAGGACGGCCAGCGTCGCCAGAGCGGACGCCCCGGCGAGGAGCCGGCGGGGAGACACCGACATGCTGTTCCTACCTTCGTATCGCGCGGCCCGCCGTGCGGGATCCGCGAGGCTTCGACGCGACATGGCCTGTTCAGTAAGGTTGAACATCAGCGCCTGATGTTCAGGGAACCTAAACAGGCCCGTATAGTCTGGTCAATCAAGATTCAGTCACACTGTTTTGGAACGAGGACACATGCTCGGTGACCGACTCCGCGACCTGCGTCAGCAGCACTCCCTCACGCTGCGTCAGCTCGCCACAGCCGCCGACGTGTCCCCCGCCCTGCTCAGCCAGATCGAGAACGGCGCGACCGACCCCAGCCTGTCCACCCTGCGGAAGCTCGCCCAGGTCTTCGACACCTCGATCGCGGAACTGTTCTCCGAGCCTGAGGCGCCACCCGTGCACGTCAGCCGCGTCGGCGCCCGGACCAGGCTGGCCGCGCCACCCGGCCAGATCACCTACGAACGACTCACCCCCGGCCGCGGCGACCTGGAGGTGCTCCAGGCCCACCTCGCACCCGGCGACGCCAGCTCCGCCGAACCGTGGGCACACCCGTCGACCGAGTGCGCGATCGTCATCACCGGTGAGGTCGTCGCCGAGATCGGCGGAGAGTCGTACACCCTCACCGCCGGCGAGTCGGTCACCTTCGACTCGCGCCTCGCGCACCTCTACCGCAACGCCAGCGACCAGCGTGCCCACCTGATCATCGCGGTGACACCGCCGACTCCCTGACCGGCCACGGTGGACAGCCGAGGGGATCGACGGAACGCCGCGCCGGACCTAGCATGACCACGAATGGATCTTCGAGATTGGCCCCTGCCGACCCCGGCAACCAGCCCAACCGAAGGGAGACGCGCGTGCGTCGACCCCGTCATCTGGCACTCCTGACCGTCGGCGTGTCCGGCGCTCTGGTCCTCAGCGCAGCCCCACCAGCGGCTGCGGCTCCGCCCACGCCCACCACGCCCACCGGCATCGTGGTCAGCGACGGCATGACCCAACCGGTGTTCTCGCTCGCCGACGCGATCGAGGAGCGGGTGTTCGTCCAGACCCCTGTGGACACCGACCACGACGGTCGACCCGACCGGGTGGCGATCGACATCTCCCGCCCCCGGGAGACCGCCACGCAGGGCTTCAAGGTGCCGGTCATCTTCGAGCACAGCCCGTACCGCAAGGGCACCTGGGGTGACGTGCCGTACCCGAGCGTGCTGGTCGACGACCTGCCGCAGAACGGCCTGACCGACCGCAACGGGCGGCGCGCCCTCGACGCCGGCGCACAGCGGGCCCAGGCCAAGGCCAACCTGCCCGGCTCGCTGGACGACTACTACGTGCCCCGCGGGTACGCGGTGGTGCTCGGCCAGAGCGTCGGCACCGGCGACTCCGACGGCTGCCCGACCAGCGGGGACCAGGCCGAGACGCTCGGCACCAAGGCGGTCATCGACTGGCTCAACGGCCGGGCGAAGGGGTACGACGCGAACGGCGCCCCGGTCACCGCCGGCTGGACCACCGGCGCGGTCGGCATGACCGGTGTCTCCTACAACGGGACGCTGCCCAACCAGGTGGCCACCACTGGCGTCAAGGGGCTCAAGACCATCGTGCCGGTCTCCGCGATCAGCAGCTGGTACGACTACTACCGGGCCAACGGTCTCGTCGTCGCCCCAGGGACATACCAGGGCGAGGACCTCGACATCCTGGCCCAGTACACCGCCGGGCAGGCCCGCGCCGAAGGGCCCTGCGCCGACGAACTCGCGGAGATCACCGCCAAGCAGGACCGGGTCACCGGCGACTACTCGACGTTCTGGCGCGACCGCGACTACCTCGACGCCCGCGACGTCAAGGCCAGCGTCTTCGTCGTGCACGGCCTCAACGACTGGAACGTCAAGACCGAGCACTTCGCCGGCTGGTGGGACCAGCTCGCCAAGCGCGACGTCCCCCGCAAGATCTGGCTGCACCAGGGCGGCCACGGTGGCCCGGGCAGCAGCGCGTCGGTGACACTACCCAGCGGGCAGACGTGGACCTACAAGCAGACCGAGAACCGCTGGTTCGACTTCTGGCTGTGGAACGTACGCAACGGCATCATGGACGAGCCGACGGCGGTGCTCCAGCGCGAGGACCGCGCCTACACCACGTACGCCAACTGGCCCGACCCGGCCGCACGAGAGGTCGGCCTGCGCTTCGCGGCCACCGACACCACCGGACCCGGCGCGCTCACCACCGGCAAGCCGCCGAAGGCCACTGTCGAGCAGACCTTCGTCGACGAGGGCCGCACCATCCACCCGGACATTCTGGTGTCCAACCCGGACACCGCCAGCGCCAACCGACTCGCCTACCGCTCCCCCGAGCTGACGCAGAGCGTGCGCATCTCCGGACGTCCCGAGATGCGGCTGCGCATGGCGATCGACAACAAGCCTGACGCCAACCTCACCGCGTACCTGGTCGACTACGGTCCGGCCGGGTCGACCGCCGCCCCGACAGTGGTGACGCGAGGCTGGATGGACCCGCAGAACCGCAAGAGCGCCGCACGCACCGAGCCGGTCAAGCAGGGCAAGCTGTACGACTACCGCTGGACCATGGAGCCGAAGGACTACGTCTTCCCGGCGGGGCACCGGATCGGTGTGGTCGTCTTCTCCAGCGACCAGGAGTACACACTGCTGCCGTTGGGCGGCACCGAGTTGCGGGTCGCGCCGAACGACAGTGAGCTGCGGCTGCCCGTGGTCGGTGGGCGAGCCGTCCTCGGCTTCTGATTTCATCCTCGCACTCCCGGGTGGGGCAGTCCGACGCGTTCGGGCTGCCCCACCCGCACGTCGGGACCACCCCGCCGCTGTGGCACCACGCGTGTGCCACATACGGCGGCGTTGTCGACGCGCTGTCCTTGACGTCGGGGGTTGTCGCGGGCACCCGCGCCCCGCGCCCCGCGCCCCGCGCCCCGCGCCCCGCGCCCCGCGCCCCGCGCCCCGCGCCCCGCGCCCCGCGCCCCGCGCCCCGCGCCCCGCGCCCCGCGCCCCGCGCCCCGCGCCCCGCGCCAAGATCTGCGCAACTTCCCGGATGTTGCTGCCTCCGACACGCGGGAGACAGCAACATCCCCGATATTGCGCGGATCTTGACGACGCACACCGCCCCGAGCGTGCTCGACCCTGGATGTAGTGGCCTCGTGGCGTCGGGAGGCGCCTGTTTCCTGGATCGAGCACGATCATGATGGTCGCGAGGTTCCGCACGGGGCGTTGCTCCCTGGCCGGCCCAGTCCGCCCGACGCTCTGCCCGCTGGGTCGCCCGAGCCAGACCGCGCATTGACCCGCGGCCGGGCCGGTCTGTACGGCGCCCTGCCCCGAGTCGGGCCGGGCCGAGCACTACCTCAGATCGGGTCAATCCGTCCGATGCTCTGCCCGGGCCCCGTGCCTCGGCCCCGTCTAGGCGCGCGAACGGCGCGAACCCGCATGATCCACTCGGCTTTCATGATGTCGGGGTATCCCCGGCACCCGGACACCACGATTTCCGTGAACCCGTGTCGATCAGGTCACCCTGACCGCCATGTCCGGTTGGCCAGCTGGGTGCCTTGTCCGGTTTGGCCTGGGGTGTCGGGTGGTCGGGGCCACGCCGGCGGCGGAATCGGCGGCCGGCCGGGGTCGTTATACCTGGCATGCCACCGCGACCATCGGGTCGTGGGGCGCGGCAGCCGCCGGGAACACCTGGCAGGCCGCCCCGGTTACATCCCCCGCACGGCCGAGCACCACAACGGCCAACCCCCTGCGGGAATGACCCGCCACCGCGAACGGTTACACCCTGTCCCGACGCCGACCCCCTCGCGGGTCGCCGGGCAACAAGACTTTCCCCGCACGGCACGCACCCCCCGTTGACTGCCGTGCGGGCTTCCCCCGATGCAGAGGAGCACGCCATCATGCGTACCGATCTGATCCGTAAGACCGCCCTGACCGCCGCCGGCCTCGCGTTCACCGGTGGAGCCATCGCCGGACCGGTGACCGCCGCGTACGCCGCGTCGGATGCCAAGCCGGCCACCCAGACCCAGACCGACCGCAAGCCCGCTGGTGAGCGTCAGCTCGGTGTGCGCTACGAGGCGCAGCCGAACTTCTACTACTGCGGCCCCGCCGCCACGCGTAACGCCCTGAGCGTGCAGGGCAAGGACATCAGCGTGGACGCCATGGCCAAGGAGATGGGCACCACCGAGGCCGGCACCAACTCCATCAACGACATCACCCCCGTGCTGAACAAGGAGACCGGTAAGAACGACGCCTACCACAGCGTGGAGATCTCCAGCCCCGACGCCGACGGTAAGCAGACCGACCGGCTGCGCGCCGACATCGTCAAGACCGTTGACGACGGCCGGGCCGTGGTCGCCAACATCGCCGGCACCAGCGTCGACACCGACGGCGGCGTGCACTCCTTCGAGGGCGGGCACTACATCAGCGTCGTCGGCTACCGCGACGGCGGGAACGTGGTGAAGATCGCCGACTCCGCAGATGCGAACACCGCCTCCTACGAGATCACCGTCGAGCACCTCGCCGACTGGATCGCCACCCGCGGCTACGCCACCAGCTGACCCAGCACCACACCGAAGGGCCGGACCCCACCACGGGGTCCGGCCCTTCGTCGTCTTTCCACCATCTGCGGCACGTATTGACAATTGTCGACTTCAACGTGAGGCTGAGGGGTAGTGAGAGCGCTCTCTCGCACCGGCCCAACCGGCCACCACCAGTCTGGCCAGGACACACTCCGCTGCCTTCGGCGGCGGCGCCGGAGTTGCCCCTGACCCGTCCCCCGACAGGAGTCACGATGGACAGGGCCGCACCCCTCTCCGGCATCCCCCGCCGACTGCGCCTCGCCACGGCGATCGGCGCACTGCTGGTGCTACTCGGCACGTACCTGGTGTCCACCACCAACCGGGCCGACGCCGCCCCCGGCCAAGCCGGCGCCGACTACGGCGTCAACGCCATCCGGGTCGCCGAGTTCCCCGCCGACTGCACCTACAGCCACCGGCTGCCCGACGACCCGATCGTCTTCCCCGGGCTGCCCGGGGCGTCGCACATGCACAGCTTCTTCGGCAGCACGGTGACGAACGCCAGGACCACCCTCCCGGACCTGGTCAACTCGCCAACCACCTGCAACCCGCGGGTGGACGTCTCGTCGTACTGGGTGCCGACCCTGTACCGGGACAACGTCGCGGTGGAGCCGGCGATCGCCACGTTCTACTACCTGGGCGAGGGCGTACGCGCCGACGTCGTCGCGAACACCCAGCCGTTCCCGCTGGGGCTGCGGCTCGTCGCCGGCAACGCGAAGGCCACCGGGCCGAACGACAGCATCGCCCGCTGGTCCTGTCTGCACGCCGGGCACGTGCCGCCGTCGAAGGACTTCGTCAACTGCCCGTCGGGCACCATGCTGGAGTCGTACCTGGACTTCCCGCAGTGCTGGAACGGCCGTGACCTCGACTCGCCGGACCACAAGAGCCACCTGGCGTACCCGGTGAACCAGGCCTGCCCGAGCACCCACCCGGTGCACGTGCCGAAGCTGCGGCAGGTGCTGCGGTACCCGGTCACCGGTGACCCGTCGCGGTTCCGGCTGGCCTCCGGGCCGGGCTACACGATGCACGGCGACTTCTTCAACGCCTGGCCGGTGGCGGAGTTGGCCCGCCGGGTCCAGGACTGCATCCGTCCCGTCATCAAGTGCGGTCACGACGGCCGACCGATCTGAGCCGACAGGCTCACACCACGGCGGCGGGTCCGGTTCCCCCGGGCCCGCCGCCCTGGGCGGAAGGAGGTTGGATGCGCCAGTCGACGGCGTCCACAGTGCTCATCGCCGTGCTGCTCGTCGGCGGCTGCGGCGTCGGGCCACAGGACGCGGCCAGCACCGCCACACCACCCGTGACCGCGCCACCGGCGACGACCGCGCCAACCCCCACGGGTACGGCGTTCAACCCCACCGACATCGCCTGGCTGCAACTGACGGTGGCGATGACCGAACGCCTGCTGCCCGTACTCGATCTGGTGCCGGCGCGGACCACCGACCCAGCCTGGCGGCGGACAGCCGCCCAGGTCGCGACCACCCGGCGCGCCGAACTGGACCGCGCCCGCCGGCTGCTGGCCGACGCCGCCGCCCCGACGACGAACCCGCACGAGGGGCACGACATGCCGGGCATGGTCACCGCGCAGGAGATGACAGCGCTGCGGGCGGCCAGCGGGCAGCCGTTTCACCGCCTGCTCGCCGGGCACCTGCGGGCGCATCTCGCGCAGTCGGTCCGGATCGCCACCTCGGAGCAGCAGAGCGGGATCCAGCCGGCCACCGTCGCGCTGGCTGCGGCTGTGGTCCAGTCCGGCACCGCCGACCTCGCACGACTCGATCACCTGGACCCCGCGTAGCCGCGAGCGGTGACGCTCTCGTCGAGCAGCGCGGCCAGTTCGACCGGACGGGACACCGCCGGCGGGGCTCAGGCGGCGTAGCGGGCGGCGAGGTCGACGACGCGTCGGGCGGCGGCCACCATCGCCCGGTCGGCGAATCGGCCGTCGGGCAGGACAACGGTTCCCGAGTCGCGCTGGTGCGCGTCCGCCACGGCCGCCAGCAGCTCCGCGGCGCGGGCCACCTCCCGCTCGGCCGGCCGGAACGCGTCGACGATCACCGGAAGCTGGCGCGGGTGGATCGCCGTGCGGCCGAGGAAGCCGAGCCGTCGGCCCGCCGCGCAGGAAGCGGCCAGACCGGCGAGGTCGACCACGTCGGCGTACACCGACATGGCCGGCGGGGCCAGACCCGCCGCGCGCGCCGCGACCACCACCCGGCCGCGCGCCCAGAGCAGCCCGTCGTCGTCGCTCACCCCCAGATCCGAGCGCAGGTCGGCCTCACCGAGCCCGATCGAGGCCACCGCCGGGTGCGCAGCGGCGATCGGGTACGCGGCCTCCAGCCCGACCGCCGACTCGATCAGCGGGTGCACTGGCACATCGACCCGCTCGGCGAGAGCCGCCAGCGTCGCGGCCGACTCGACCTTCGGCAGCCGCAGCCCGCCCAACCCGGGCCGGCCGGCCAGCGCCGCCAGATCGGCGTCGAGGTCCGGGCCGGTCAGCTCGTTGACCCGCACCTGCACCGGCAGCGGGTGCGCCTCGGCGAGGAACTCGGCGACCGCGTCCCGGGCGTACGCCTTGCGCCCGGCGACCACGGCGTCCTCCAGGTCGAGGATGACCGCGTCCGCGCCCGAGGCGACCGCCTTGGCGAACCGGTCCGGGCGGTCGCCGGGCACGTAGAGCCAGCTCAACAGCATCAGAGCACTCCCCGCTCGCGCAGCGCGGCCAACTCCTCGGCGCTCAGGCCGAGCGCGCCGAAGACCGCGTCGGTGTCCTGGCCGTGCCGTCGGCCGGCGTGCCGGATCTCGCCGGGAGTCTCGGCGAGGCGGAACGGCACGTTCTGCATCCGTACCTCGCCCAACTCCTCGTCCGGCACGGTGCGCACGGTGCCCAGCGCCGCGTACTGCGGGTCGGCGAGGATGTCGCGCACGTCGTAGACGGGAGCGACCGCTGCCTGTGCCTCCTCGAACGCGGCCACCACGTCGTCGCGGTCCCGTTGCGCCACCCAGGCGCTCACCGCCGCGTCCAACTCGTCGGCGTGGGCGGCCCGGCCGCTGCCGGTGGCGAACCACGGCTCGTCGACCAGCTCGGGGCGGCCGACGAGCCGCAGCACCCGCTCGGCGATGCTCTGCGCGCTGGTGGAGACCGCCACCCAGCGCCCGTCGGCACACCGGTAGGTGTTGCGTGGGGCGTTGTTGTTGGACCGGTTGCCCAGCCGGGGCTGGACGTAGCCGATCTGGTCGTACCAGGTGATCTGCGGCCCGAGCATCGCCATGATCGGCTCGATGATGGCGAGGTCGACCACCTGCCCGGTGCCGGTGACGTCACGGGCCCGCAGGGCGAGCATCACCGCGTACGCGGCGGCGAGCGCGCTCACCGAGTCGGCCAGTCCGAACGGGGGCAGCGTGGGCGGCCCGTCCGGCTCACCGGTGGCCGCCGCGAACCCGCTCATCGCCTCGGCGAGGGTGCCGAAGCCGGGGCGGCGGGCGTACGGGCCGACCTGCCCGAACCCGCTGATCCGGGTGATCACCAGCCGGGGGTTGACCGCGTGCAGCTCGGCGGGGCCGAGCCCCCACCGCTCCAGGGTTCCGGGGCGGAAGTTCTCCACCAACACGTCGGCGTCGGCGAGCAGCCGGCGCAGCAACGCCGCGCCGTCCGGGTCGGAGAGGTTGAGGGTGACGGTGCGCTTGTTGCGGCCGAGCACCTTCCACCAGAGACCGACGCCGTCACGGGCCGGGCCGTGGCCGCGCGACGGGTCCGGCTTGGCCGGGTGCTCCACCTTGATCACGTCGGCGCCGAAGTCACCGAGGAACGCCGCCGCGAGCGGCCCGGCGAAGAGGGTGGCCAGGTCGACGACCTTCACCCCGTCCAGTGGCGCGGTCACCGGGCCACCTCCGGCAGGTCGGCCGCGCAACGGAAACCGACCTGTTCGGAGCGGGCGAGACCGGCGCCGGTGAGTAGCAGCTTCACCGAGACGTCCGCCGGTTGCGGGCCACCGTCGAGGTACCAGTCGGAGCCCTCCGCCCGGTACTGGGCGCCGCCCTTGAGGATGGCGAACCGGGTACGACCGTCGGAGTGCTCGCTCTCGGTCAGGTTCCACACCAGCGGTTCCCGCCGTACGAGCAGCCCCGCCTCGGCGGCGACCTGCCACTCGTCCTCGGTGGGCAGCCGCAGCCCGGCCCACGCCGCGTACGCCCGCGCATCGGCCAGCTCGACCCCGGTCACCGGGGCGTCGGCCGGACCGGAGCCGGCAGTGAACCGCTCCGGGCGCACCGGAACGTAGCCGCTGGCGCGCAGAAACTCGGCGTACTCGCCGTGGGTGACCTCGTGCACGGCGATGGCGAACCGGCCCAGCCGCACACTGCGCCGCAGCGAGCCGGGGTGGTGCAGCCGGGGCGGCAGCGGCTTCCACTCGTCGACGTAGGGCGCCTCGCCGTACAGCCCGGTCTCCCGCACCCGGTGCCGGACGACCAGGTCGTGCCGGCCGCCCTCGACGGCAACCAGGCCCGGCGGCACCTGCGGTCGGGGTGCCCACGGCGTGCGGACGCGCACCGCGGCGCGGGCCGGGAAGGACGGGTCGCCGGTCGGCGGCTCGTGCCGGTGCGTGGCGGCGACACCACGCGTCACTGCCGCGATCGCGCCGGCCGCCAGCGGGCCGCCCACCGCCAGTCGACCGTCGGCGGTCTCGGTGACTGTCAGCTCGGCACCGGTGACCAGGTCGACGAAGTGTCGGCCGGCGCTCGGGTCGGTGACCAGCCACGGGCCGTCGTGGTCCGCGCCCCGGTTCACCACCGTCCACAACGGTTCGTCGTCGTGCGTCCAGCGGGAGGCGTACACCTGGCCGTCGCCGGGATGGTCGGCGAGCGGCACCCAGTCCTCGGCGCGCAACCACGCCGCGTGGCTGGCCTGCACCCGGCGCATGGCCCGCAGCACCGCGCGGTCCCGGTCGTTCCAGCCGACCCAGACGCCGAAGACGCTCTCCCAGACCAGCACGCCGACGCCGTTGAGCCAGGCGGAGTGCAGCTCGTCGAGGTGGTCGCGGTGCCAGCGCCGGGTGTGGTGCAGCACGTGCCGTCGCTCGAACCACTTCGCCCGCAGCACGCCGGGCACCTCGGAGTCGGCGAACCACTGCGCCCAGGACATCGCGTGGTCGGCGATGCGGGCCAACGGAACCCGGCTCTCGCCCTCCAGGACCAGGCCGGGGCGCACCGCGTCCAACGCGGCGCGCAGCTCCCCGGCGCCCTCCTTGAGGGTGTCCAGGAAGACCCCGTCGACACCGAGCTTGCCGGCCAGCGTGGCGACCTCCTCGGCGTCGCTGCCCGGCTCGCGCCGGGTGCCGGTGTCCCACGGGTTGTAGTCGACGAAAACCCGCACCCCCCGCTGCTGGAACGCGCGCACCACCTCGGGCAGCTCCGGCACGTCCCGGTACCAGTCGAACTGGTTGCGGTCGTCGAGGCCGATCACCGGGTACGCGTGCCAGAGCACCACCCCGTCGAAGCCGCCGAAGTCCCGCCCGGCCGCGTCGAGGAACGCGTCGACGGTGAAGACGCCGCGCTCGTGGTCGTAGAGCGTCTCGTCCCAGAGCCAGGCCAGGCAGACGCTGAAGCAGTCACCGGCGATCTCGTCGTAGTGTTCGCCGACGTAGCCGATCCGGTCCCGGGCGTCGACCCGCCACCGGGCGATCTGCTCCCGCCAGGCCGGCCAGTCGGCCCTGTCGGTCGGGGCGGCGAAGATCTTCGCCTCGTCCAGGGTGCTCAGGTCGGCGTGCCCGCCCAACGGCACCTCGGTCGGCCGGTCGATGGGGCGCGGGACGTACGGGTTGAAGCTCACTGTGCACCTCGGTAGGTCGCGTCGTAGAGGGCGTCGATGGCCGGCCGGTCGGGCAGGGCGGTGGACGCTCCGGGACGCTGGGCGCAGGCAGCGCCGGCGGCGCAGGCCCAGCGCAGGCTGGCCGCGACGGTGTCCTCGCTGCTGGCGCCGCCGCGTTCGGCCCAGCCCACGGCGAGCGCGCCGGTGAACGCGTCACCGGCGGCGGTGGTGTCCACGGCGTCGATCTGCGGCGCCGGGACCGCGAGACGCAGGCCGCGCCGATCGGCGTACGCGGCGCCGCGCGCGCCGAGGGTGAGCACCACCCGGGGAACGAGCTTCAGCAGGGCGTCGAGCAGCACCGGGGGGTCGTCGGAGGCGACCTCGGCGACGACCGCCGCCTCGTGCTCGTTGACCACCAGGACGTCGACCAGGTCGAGCAGTTCGGTGGGGAGAGCGGCGGCTGGCGCGGCGTTCAGCACCACAGTGGTGCCGTCGGCCCGAGCCCACTGCGCGGCCTGGATCACGGCGGCCAGCGGCACCTCCAGTTGCAGCAGCAGCACGTCCGCCGCCGCGATGGTCGCCCGGTCGTCCCCGTCCAGCTCGGTCAGCGTGCCGTTGGCGCCGGGCGCGACCACGATGAAGTTCTCCGCGTCCCGGTCGACGGCGATCAACGCGACGCCGGAGGGGCCGGCGACGGTCCGCAGCCCTCGGACGTCTACGCAGGCGTCGACGAGGCTCGTCCGCATGCGGGTACCGAACTCGTCGTCGCCGACCGCGCCCACGAAGTCGCAGGCCGCGCCGGCCCGGGCGGCGGCGACGGCCTGGTTGGCGCCCTTGCCGCCGGGCACGGTCCGGAAGTTCTCGCCGAGCACCGTCTCGCCGGGGCGGGGCAGCCGCGACGCCGTGACCACCAGGTCCAGGTTGCTGCTGCCCACCACTGCCACGCGCGCGCTCATGCCGCGCTCCCTTCCGTGCTGCTCCCCGGCTGCGCCAGGGCGAGGGTCCGCTCGGCCAGCTCGTCGAAGCCGATCCCGTCGAAGCCGGCGATGCTGCTGGCCAACCGGTTGCGCAGCGGGGCGACCCAGTGCTCCGGCAGCCCGGACGCGCCGGTGAGTGCTCCGGTCACCGCGCCGACAGTCGCGCCGGTCGAGTCGGTGTCCCAGCCGCCGCTGACCACAGCGGTGATGGACCGTTCCAGGTCCCCCCGCCCGTACGCCAATGCAGCGGCGACCAGCGCCGCGTTGTTGCGGACGTGCACCCAGTGCAGGTGGCCGTGCCGGGCGTACAGCTCGTCGACCACGCGCTCCCAGTCGTCGGTCCCCGCGCCGAGGGCGCGTGCCTCCCGAACCGTGGCGGCGAACCGGCTGCCCGCCGGCAGCACCGCCTCGGCGGCGTCCAGCACCTCGTCCACCGTGTCGGCCACCGGCGCGGCGGCGGACAGCGCCGCCGCCCAGAGCGCACCGTGCACCCCACCCCGGACGTGGCTGACCGCCGCGTCCCGCACCGCCAGCTCGGCGGCGCGGTCCGGCCGGCCGGGGTTGACCCAGCCGTACACGTCGGTGCGGATCTGCGCGCCGATCCACTCCCGGAACGGGTTGTGCCGGCGCGCGCTCTGCGGCGGCGCGTACCCGAGCAGCAGGTTGCGGTAGGCCACCCGCTCGGCGGTGAAGACCCGCCCGCCGGGCAGCCAGTCCAGCCACGCCTGCGCCACGTCGGCGCTCGTGAAGTCCCGACCGCGCGTCTCCAGCACCCGCAGTGCCAGCAACGCGTAGTTCAGGTCGTCGTCCTCGGGCATGCCGTCGATGTTCTCGGCGAGGCTGGTCGGCGCGCTGCGCCGGTTCCACGGCCAGCGGGCGGCGACGTCGGCCGGGAGTCCCTTCGCGGTGAACCAGTCGCGCAGTGGCCACCTGTCGGTCGCGGTGAGGATCTCCCGGATGCCCTCGCGGGGAATCTTCTCCACCGGCTTGCCGAGCAGGCACCCGACCGCCCGGCCGAGCCACCCGCCGTGCAGCCGGTCGTACGCCGTCTCGGTCGGCATCGACCAGGTGGCCGGCCATCCGGCGCGCAGCCTGGCCAGGTCGTCGGCCTCGTCGGCGGTGTCGACGGCGGGCACCGCGTCGGCGGCGTCCAGCAGCTCCGTCGCGAGGGCCCGCAGCTCGGGCGACGCCGGGGTGGCCGACGCCCCGCTGACCGGCGGAGTCAGGTCCCCGCCGGCCGCCGTCCACCGCGCGGCGAGCGCGGCGACGTCGCGCCCCTCGTCCCGGCTGGCCGCCAGCTCGTGCGGCAGCAGGTCCTCTGGCTGAACCCAGGTGATCCTCACCGGGTCTCGCCTCCAGCCTCCCGGGTGGCACCGGCGGCCAGCCCGGCGAAACGCTCCGCCCGGCGGGCGAACCGGGCCTGGTCGCGCTCGAAGACCTCGCCGGCCACCGCGGCGAGCACCCGGGCCGGCTCCACCAGGTCGGTCTTGGAGGCGGTGGCGACCACCTCGGACCACTCCGCCGGCACCGAGTCGGCGCCACCGAGCGCACCGGCGATGGCGGCGGCCATGGTGGCGGTGGAGTCGGCGTCCCGGCCGTAGTTGACCGAGCCGAGCACCGCGGCCCGGAAGTCGCCGCCGGCCACCACGAGCATGCCGAGAGCCACCGGCAGCTCCTCGATGGCGTGCAGGCGACTGGGCCGCCGCGCGCCGAGGCCGGGGCTGCGGTACTCCTCCCCCACCGTGTCATAGGGGGCGACCGCGGCCCGCAGCGCCGGGATCGCCTGCTTCCAGTCCTGGTGGCCGCGGGCCTCCTTGACCACCGCGTCGATGGCCGCGCGGGTGCCGTCGCGGGCCAGGTCCAGCGCCGCCGCGACGACGTCCTCGACGCCCGCTCCGGGGGTCGCGGCCGCCGCTACCGAGGCCGCGAACACGGCGGCGGCCTCCCGCCCGTAGCTGTGCTGATGTGCGCCAGCGATCTCCACCGCCTCGGCGTACGCCCCGGCCGGGTCGCCAGCGTTGACGATGCCGACCGGGGCCATGTACATGGCCGCGCCACAGTTGACGATGTTGCCGACCCCGGCCTCGCGCGGGTCCGCGTGGGCGTGGTGCAGTCGGGTGACCAACCACCGCTCGGCGGCCGCGAGCCGGTGGAAGGTCACCCCGTCGCGCTCCAGGTCGGGGATGTACACCACCCGCTCGATCAGGTCGGGCACCAGCAGTTCCACCACGTCGTAGGCGTCGAGGTGGTCCCGTTTGGCCGCGTACGCGCGGACCAGGGCGTGGGTCATCAACGTGTCGTCGGTGATGTGCCCGTCGCCCTTGTGGTACGGCGCGAGCGGCCGCGCGGTGGCCCAGTCGGCGTGGTACGGGGGCACGATGCCCTCGACCCAGCCGCCGAAGCGGGCGCGGATCTGCTCGGGCAGCGCCGTCTCGGTGGCGCCGCCCAGGGCGTCTCCGACAGCGGCGCCGACCAGGCAACCGACCGATGTGTCGAGCAAGAGTGACATGTCGTTACCTCAGAACCTGCTTGCCACCGTCGACCAGCTGCGTGGCGAGCTGATCGAGGGTGATCTTGTTGGCGAAGTACTGCTGGAGGGCCGGGGTGGCGTACTTGGTCTTCCACTCCGGGTAGCCGTCGGCCTGCTGGAACGGGGCGACGGTCAGGTCCGCGGCGCTGTCCGCGGCGACGTCCCAGCCCTGCTTGCCGGCGGTGAGCTTGACCAACTCCTCGTTGGCCTGCTTGCCGGTCGGCACGAGCCAGTCGCCCTTGGCCAGGGCGGCCATGTTGGTCGGGTTCAGGAAGTACTCCAGGAACTGCGCGGCCTGCTTCTTGTGCTTGCTGTCCTCGGAGATCGACAGCGTCTGCGGGTTGGCGGCCTGCTTGGTGGAGAGCCCCTTGACCGGGGGCAGGGTGACCCACTCGAAGCCGGCCGGCGCCTGCTCGACCATCTGCTGGCGCAGCGACACCGAGCCGGGCAGCATCGCGTACTTGCCGCCGAAGAAGCCGGGCAGGGTGTCCGCGCCGCTCATGCCGAGCGCCTCCGGGGAGGCGGACTTGGCGGTGTAGAGCATGTCGTGGATCCGCTTCGGGATCTCCTTCTCCGCGTCGCCGACCTTGACCTCGGTGCGGCCACCGTCGCCGTAGAAGAACTTGCCGTCGTAGTTGAGCGCCAGGTTCAGCACCCGGTTGGTCGGCGACTTCAACGCCCAGGCCGCGCCGTACTGGCCTGGCTTGGTGAGCTTCTGCGCGTTGGCCTGGAACTCGTCCCAGGTCCAGCCGCCGTCGGCCGGCGGCACGGCGACACCGGCGGCGTCGAGCAGCTTCTTGTTGGCGATGACGACCTGCGACTCCAGCAGGAACGGCACACCGGTGACCTTGCCGTCGACGGTGGCGGTGTCCCAGATGCCCTTGTCGATCTGACCCTTGAGGTCGTCGGAGACCAGGTCGGAGAGGTCGGCCAGGTACCCCTGCTTGCTGAACTCGCCGATCGCGGACGCCTCGTAGTGCACGATGTCCGGCGCGTCGCCGCCCTCGAACGAGGTGAGTAGCTGGTCGTGCACCGAGTTCCAGTCACCCTGGACGTACTCGACCTGGATGTCCGGGTGCTCGGCGTTCCACTTGGCTACCAGGTCCTTGTTGACCTGCAACGACTCCTTCTGCCAGGCGAGGCTGAGGAAGCGCAGCTTGGCGGGGCCGGAGGTGGCCTCGTCGTCGTCGCCGGCACCGCACGCTGTGAGCGCGCCGAGGCCGATGACCGCGACCGCGGCGGCCGCCGCGAGTCGACGGAATCGGGTACGGAGCATGGGGGGTTACCTCCTTGATGGTGGTGGTTGGGGGACGGTCAGCCCTTGACCGCGCCCGCGAGCGACCCGGACGACAGCCGGCGCTGCATGAACGCGAAGAAGATCAGGCTGGGCAGCGTGGCCAGCAGTGAGCCGGCGGCCAGGGGTCCCAGCCGGGCGGTGCCCTCGATGCCGACGAACCGGGCCAGCGCCACTGGCAGGGTGGCCAGCTCCGGGGTCTTGATCAGCACCAGCGCGAAGAAGAACTCGTTCCAGGCCGAGATGAAGGAGAACAGCGCTGTCGCGACCAGGCCCGGGGCGAGCAGCGGGAAGACCACCCGCCGCAGGACCTGCACCCGGGTCGCGCCGTCGACCGAGGCGGCTTCCTCCAGCTCCCTCGGGATGTTGCGGACGAAGCCCTGCAGCATCCACAGCGCGAACGGCAGCGCCCAGACCACGTAGATCAGCACCAGCCCGGCGTGCGTGTTGGCCAGGCCGACCTGCCGCAGCACCAGGAAGATCGGGATGATCAGCAGCACGAACGGGAAGAGCTGGGACAGCAGCACCCAGCCCAGCGCGGCGGTGCCGAGCTTGGAGCGGAACCGGGCGAGGGCGTACGACGCCGGCATGGCGACCAGCACTGTCAGCACCGCCGAGGCGAGGGAGACCTGGAGGCTGTTGAGCGCCGCCCGGCCCAACTCCTGCTCGGTGAAGGCCTGGACGAAGTTCTGCACTGTCGGGTTGTCCGGGATCAACGTCGGGTGCAGGCGTACCAGCTCGCGCGGCGGCTTGAACGCCGTGGAGAGCAGCCAGACCAACGGGAACCCGAGGAAGATCAGGTAACCGGCGAGCGCCAGGTACTGAAGCGTCCGGCTGGTGCGGCTCGGTTTTCCGAACATGTCAGTTCGCCTCCCTGAGCCGGCGACGGAGATAGACAGCGAGCAGCGCGACGATGATCACGACCATGACGTTGCCGAGCGCCGCCGCGTAGCCGTAGTTGCCGTAGCGGAACGCCTCCTCGTAGGCGAAGAGCATCGGCAGCATCGTCTTGCCACCCGGTCCACCAGCGGTGAGCACGTAGACCAGGCCGAACGAGTTGAAGTTCCAGATGAAGTCCAGCGAGGTGATCGCCACGATCACCGGCGCCAGCGCGGGCAGGGTGACGTGCCGGAACCGGTGCCAGGTGCTGGCCCCGTCCACCGCCGCCGCCTCGTGCAGCTCGCGACCCACGCCCTGCAGGCCGGCGAGCAGGACGACTGTGGTCTGCGGCATGCCCGCCCAGACGCCGACGATGATCACCGCGGGCAGGGCGGTGCTGAAGTCGCCCAGCCAGTTCGTCCGCAGCCCGTCGGCGCCGATGCGGTGGAAGAACTCGTTGATCAGGCCGGCGTCGGGGTGGTAGACGAGCTTCCACAGGATGCCGACCACGACCGGCGGCATCGCCCACGGCACGACGGCGAGCACCCGCGCCACACCTCGGAACCGCAGTTGCTGGTTGAGCAGTAGCGCCAGCCCGAGGGCGAGCAGGAACTGCAACACCGTCACCCCGACCGCCCAGAGCAGGCCGATCTTGAAGGAGTTCCAGAACAGCTCGTCGCCGAGGAGTTCCCGGTAGTTGGCCAGGCCGGTGAAGCTGACCTCGACGTTGCGGCCGGCGCGGGCATCGGTGAAGCCGAGGTAGATGCCCCGCAGCAGCGGGAACACCGACAGCAGCAGGATCGGCAGCAGCGACGGCAGCAGCAGCAGGTAGATGGTGGTGCGGTCGGAGCGGAACCGGCTCGGCCGGCGGGCCGACCCGGCCCGCTCGACGTCCGGCCGCTCGGCCAGGGTGGTCATGCGGTCACCCCTTCGCTGGACGGGTGGGTGGTCGGTGGGCCGGCCGGCGCGCTGGCGGGTCGGGGGGCCGGCAGCGTCGCGATGCTGGACGCGCGGACGACGAGGCTTGGTGGCACCTGCTCGCGTCGCGGCGGCAGTGTGGCGTCGGCGATGCGTTGCAGGAGCAGTTCGGCGGCCCGGCGACCACGCTCGGCCGAGCCGAGCGAGACGCTGGAGAGCTGGGGGAACATCATCCGGGCCAGTTCGGTGTCGTCCATGCCGACCAGGGCGACGTCCTGCGGGACCCGACGACCGGCGGCCAGCAGGGCGTGCAGCGCGCCGACCGCGATGAGGTCGTTGGCGCAGACCAGCGCGTCCGGCTCGGCGCGGGCGAGCAGTCGCTCGGTGGCGGCGCGGCCGGCCGCGTACTGGAAGTCGCCGACCTCGATCAGCTCGTCGTCGAGCGGAATGCCGTGCCCGGCCAGGGCGGCCCGGAATCCGGCGTCGCGGGCGGCGCCCGGGACGGTGTCAAGGGGGCCGTTGACGAAGCCGATCCGCCGTCGGCCGGTGGCGACGAGATGGTCCACGGCAAGCGCCACACCGTGCCGTGAGTCGGTACGCACGTTGTCGATCGGGGCGTCCGCGCCGAGCTGACCGACGACCACCACCGGCACCGGGCTGTCCACCAGCGCGGTGAGGTGATCGTCGGTGACCCGGATCGGCGAGACGATCATGCCGTCCACGTAGCGGTTGGCCAGGCGTCGCAACAGGGCGGTCTCGTTGTCGATCCGTCCGCCGGTGGCGTGCACCAGCAGTTGCCGCCCGGAGGACGCGACAACGGCCTCGATGGCCCGCATCATCTCCACGTAGACCGGGTTGCCGATGTCCTCCACCGCGAGCGCGACGAGCCCGGTTCGCTGGGATTGCAAGGACCGGGCGATCGCGTTGGGCACGTAGCCCACCTCGGCCGCCGCCTCGCGAACCTTGCGGATCGTCTCGGGGCTGCCGCCGACACCGTTGAGCACCCGCGAGGCGGACGCGATGGATACGCCGGCGCGGGCGGCGACGGTGTGCACCGTGGGCCGGCCGTCCGCCGGTTCCTGTAAACGTTTACGACCCACGTCCGGCACCTCCACCCGATAGCTGTAAACGTTTCCGGGGAGTCTGCTCCGCAGATGGCGGAGAGGTCAAGGGCCCGTTACGAAAACGTTTCCAACCCCCGCGCTCGCGACCCCCCGGCGGGGAGGGCCAACTCTCGGCCGGGCCACCGGGAGCGGAGTCGTCGGTCGTGTGTGGCGATGACGGTGGCGCCTGGGCCTGCACCCAGGGCCTCCTCCAACTCGTCACAGAGCGTCGGCGAGAGGTGGTTGGTGGGCTCGTCGAGCAGGAGCAGCTCCGGCGGGTCGGCGACGAGCGCCGCCAGGGCGAGCCGACGGCGCTGTCCGACCGACAGGTCGCCCACCGGCCGGTCGAGATCCGCCGGTGCGAGCAGCCCGAGCGACGACAGCGGCACGGTCTCAGCCCGCTGGGCTCCGACTGCTCCGGCATAGGTCTCCCGTGCCGTCCGCAGTGGATTGTCGAAGACGGTGTCCTGGGTGAGCAGACCTACGCGCAGGTCCGGCCGTCGCCACACGGTTCCGGTGCCGGCGAGTCGGCCGGCGAGGACAGCGAGCAGGGTCGACTTGCCCGCGCCATTGGGGCCACTGACCACCAGCCGGTCGCTGGCCGTCAACACGAGGTGCTCCACCCGCAGCCGGCCGGGGACCTCCACCTGGCACATCGTGACGACGGGTTCGTCGCCTCCGCCGCCGGCGAGCGTAGGCGCGCGGAAGCGCAGCGGCTCCGGTGGTGAGGGGATCTGTTCGCGCTCCAGCGTCTCCAGTCGGCGGGTGGCATCCCGGACCCGCCGGGAAATCTGGTTCTGCACCCGGCCGGCGGTGTGCCCGTACCCCATCTTCTCGCTGTCCCGGGGGCCACGGCCGTGGGCGACCCGGTGCCCGGTCACGGCGGCGGCCTCGCGCAGCTCGGCGAGCTGCGCCTGCTCCTCGTCGTAGCGCCGGCGCCACCGCTGCGCCTCGGCACGCTTGGCGGCCAGGTACGCGCTGTAGCCCCCGCCGAAGCGGACCGGCCCGTCGACCGACGGGTCCAGGTCGATGAGATCGGTGCAGACCGCGTCCAGGAAGGCCCGGTCGTGGCTGGCCACCACGACCACCCCGGGCATGGCACGGAGCTGACCCTCGCAGAACGCCGCAGCCGCGTCGTCGAGGTGGTTGGTGGGCTCGTCGAGCAGCAGCGCATCCGGCCGGCGGATCAGCAGGGCGGCGAGGGCCAGCCGGCCGCGCTGCCCGCCGGACAGCGCGCCGAGCCTCCGGTCGTGGGGTATTCCGCCGAGGCCGAGGCCGTCGAGCACCGTCACCGCACGCCGGTCGGCATCCCAGGCGTCACCGTCCTGGGCCCGTTCCAGAACCTCGGCGTACGCGGCCAGCAGTCCGGCGTGCCGCTCGGACTCCTCCGGCGTTTCGGCCAGGGCGGCACCAAGCCGGTCCAGCTCGGCGAGATCCGTGCGGGCCCCGCGCAGAGCGTCGTCCAGGACGGCGGCGACGGTCACGGACGGGGCGTGGGGCATTTCCTGGTGCAGGAAGCCGAGACGTGGTGGGCGCGCGACGGTGCCGGAGTCGGGTTCGTCGGCGCCGGCGAGGACCCGCAGCACTGTCGTCTTGCCGGTGCCGTTCTCACCGATCAGGCCGATCCGGTGGCCGGGCGCGGCGGTCAGGGAGACGCCGTCGAGCACCCGGCGGTCGCCGCGGACCCGTACGAGGTCATGGGCGACGAGAGCAGGTCGAACAGACATGGGAACCCTCGGAGAGCGAAGATCCGGGCGCACACGGGCGACCGGCGGGAGCAGGGCATGACGACGGAGGCCGCGGCGACGGAGGCGCGATCACGCGCCCGTCGGCGGCCGGTCCGGGTGCTCACCCGGAGATGTCGTCGTCACCTGCCACGCCTGCTCCGATCTCCGGCAACTCGGGCGCAAGAATAACTCGCCGCCCGTGGTCCAGCTTTCGCTGCCGTCGTTCCCGGCGATGTGCTCGACCGACCGCTCTCAGCCGGTCGCCAGCAGCCGGGCGATCGTCGCCGGCTCGGCCAGGTGCGGGAAGTGGCTACCGGGTAGCACGGTCACCGCAACCTCCGGCAGGGTCTCGGTCAACCAGGCCAGGTAACGGGCCGGCGGCTCGGACGAGGTCACCCAGCGGTAGGGGATCGCCCGCTCGCCGATGGATCGCAGCGCGCGGTGCCGCTCGGCGGCAATTCCCTCGTCGGAGCCGTGCAGGATCTCGTCCCAGTAGCCCAGCAGCAGGTCCGGCCGGGGATCGGTCGCGCTCGTCACGATTTCGCGCGCCTCGGCCGGCAACGACTCGATGCCCATCCCGGCCAGCATGCCGTCCCACACCCGCCGCCAGTCCGGGCCGCGTAGCGTCGGCTCGCTCTGGCGTACGGCGGCACCGAACGGGCCGGGCAGCAGGATCTGGTCCAGGTTCACCACGCCACGCACCGGGTAACGGGCCGCGTACGTCGTGGCGACCACAGCGCCCACCGAGTGCCCCACCACGACCGGCTCAACGAGCCCCGCCTCGGTCACCCGGTCGTGCACGACCTCGGCGACCTCCGCCATCCGATACGAGGCCCGCCGCGGTGAATCGCCGTGACCGGGCAGGTCGAGAGCGAGCACCTGCCGGGCGGGGTCGATCACCGCAAGCTCACGCCGGACCGGATCCCACTGTCGCCGGTCGAACGTGAGGCCATGCAGCAGCACCAGCGGTGGGCGGCGCTCGTCGTCATTCATCTACGTGCCTTTCCTGCGTGCCGGTCACCCGGTACCGCCTCGGACGGAGACCGCGCGGCCTGCACGCGTACCTCGGCGAAGAGTGCGTGTGGGCCGGTCAGCGAGGCCCACGCCGGGTTGTCCAGCACGTCGACGTCAATGGTTTTCACGGTCTTCCGCTCGCTGAGAGACGGCACGACTCAAGCTACTCGGCACAACTCCGGTGTCGGTCCCTGGTGTGGGCTGCTCCATAACGGCCAGGGTTCACCCCAGGGCAACTCCCTGGGGTGAGGATCGTGGACTCCGGCGAGGGTGACGGGCATGAGAAGACGACTGATCATGTTGATGGCGGCTGCCGTGCCGCTGTCGGCCGTCCTGCTGCCGATGGCGGCCGATGCGCGCGACAGCGGCACCGTTTCCGCTACGACGTGTGCGGCGGTGCCGGTCGCCCCGCCCGCTGGCGCCACGGTCGAGTCGGTGACGGCGGTCGCGCACGCGGGCGGAACGGTCACCTTCCCCGCCGTACCCCCGCTCGACGCGCCGCCGCCGATCACCGATGTGCCGGCCTGGTGCGACATCACTGTCACCCTGACCCACCCCGGTGTTCATGACCATGTCCAGGTCAAGGTCTCGCTGCCACAGGACCCGCGACTGTGGACCGGCCGGTTCCAGGCCATCGGCGGCAGCGCCTACCTCGCCGGTGACTTCGGCGCCCCGCTGGTCAGCGCCGTGAAGAACGGCTACGTCGCCGCCGCCACCGATGCCGGCATCGGCCAGAATCCGGCCGATGTCAGCGGCTGGGCGCTCACTGCGGCCGGCACGGTCAACACACCGCTGCTGAAGAACTTCGCCTCCCGCTCGCTGCACGACATGGCCGTCGTCGGCAAGGACGTGGCCAGGAGGTTCTACGGCACTCCGGTGCGTTACGCCTACTGGAACGGTTGCTCGACGGGAGGCCGTCAGGGCTACCAGGAGGCCCAGGACCACCCCACCGACTTCCAGGGCATCCTCGCCGACGCGCCGGCGGTCAACTGGGACCGGTTCGCGGTCGCCACGCTGTGGCCGCAGGTCGTCTTCAACGAGGAGAAGGTCCAGCCCACCCAGTGTGAGCTGGAGGCGTTCAACGCCGCCGCGACGAAGGCCTGCGACACTCTCGACGGGGTTGCCGACGGCATCATCGACGATCCGCAGGACTGTCACTGGGACACCCGGCGGCTGATCGGTACCACTGTCGTCTGCGAGGGCAAGGAGATCACGATCTCCGCCGCCACCGCCGACGCGGTCCGCAAGATCTGGGCCGGACCGGTCTCCCCCACCGGCAAGAAGCTCTGGTACGGGCCGAACAAGGGCGCGACCTTCGACTGGTTGGCGAAGGCGGGCGAGCCGTTCACCGTCGCCGACACCTGGGTCAAGTACTTCGTGCAGCAGGATCCCTCGTTCGACACCACGAAACTGACCTACCAGCGGTTCGCACAGATCTTCCGCGAATCCCAGGAGCGCTACAACGACGTCATCGGCACCGACGATCCCGACCTGTCCGAGTTCGCCCGCGCCGGCGGCAAGCTGCTCAGCTGGCACGGCCAGGCCGACCAGCTGGTGCCCACCCAGGGCACCGTCGACTACCGCGAGCGGGTCAACCGGGTGTCCGGCGGCAACCGCCGGGTCGACGACTTCTACCGGCTGTTCCTGCTGCCCGGCGTGGCCCACTGCGGCGGCGGCCCCGGCCCACAGCCGACCGGTGAGCTGGACGCGCTGGTCGACTGGGTGGAGAAGGGTCAGGCCCCGGCCACCCTCGACACGTCGAGCGCCGACGGCAGCGTCACCCGCAACGCCTGCCGGTACCCGCAGGTGGCCCGCTTCACCGGTCACGGCGACCCGAAGGCGGCGGCGAACTACCGCTGCGTCATGGCCTGAGGACACCTGAGATCGGCGGCCCGGAGCGATCCCGCTCCGGGCCGCCGCCGACCGGGCCGTCAGGCGGTGCGGGCGCTCGCCTGCAGGCGTTCGATGGTGAGGTCGAGGGCGGCCTCCAGGTGATCGATCTTGCCGGTGGAGAGCAACAGCAGTACGCCTCCCTGGATGCCCGCCAGCAACGCCGCCGAGGCGCGCTCGGCGTCCACGTCCGGGGCGATGTCCCCGGTCGACTGCATCTGCCGGATGCCCTCGGTGATCGCTGCCTGCCAGCGCCACATGAGACCGGTCACGATCGCCTGCGCGCCGGGCGCCCGCCGGCCGGTCTGGCCGAGCAGACCGTTGAGCGGGCACTTCACCCCCTGTGCGAGGTAGCGCTCGACGAGCCGGTCGCGCCACGCCAGCCAGGCCGGCCAGGACGTCAGGTTGCTGAGCATCGGCTCCTGGTCGATGAGCACCTGGTCGGCCTCATGCTGGGCGACAGCGAGCAGCAACTCCTCCTTGCCGTCGGGGAAGTAGTGGAAGAGCTGACCCTTGCTGGTGCCGGTGTGGGCCATCACATCCTCAAGGCGCACGTCGTCGACGCCGCGCTCACGGATCTCGGCGGCGGCACCGGCGACGATCCGCGCCCGGGTCGCCTCGCCCTTGCGGGTCAACGCGCGTGTCATGAGACCTCCGTCACCAGCATCCGCCCTCGGCTGCCGGTCCAACCCTAGCCGCAGGTTTGGACTTGCAGGTCCATTTTTGGCGAGCAAAGGTCTGGAGCGCGGTCCGCCACGGGCCGACACCACGATCGGGAGGACGCAACGATGAACCACTACTACCTGCTCGGGCGGTCCGGTCTGCGGGTGAGCCGGCTGGCGCTGGGCACCATGAACTTCGGCGTCGACGGGTTCCACGCCGCGTACGGCAAGACCGAGGCGGAGGCCGAGCCGATCTTCCGCCAATACCTGGAATCGGGCGGGAACTTCATCGACACGGCGGACTTCTACACCGCCGGGGAGAGCGAGAAGATCCTCGGCCGCCTGATCGACCGGGCCGGTGTCCGGGAACGGCTCGTGCTGACCAGCAAGTTCACCAACACCGTCGACCCGACCGACCCGAACGCCAGCGGCAACGGCCGCAAGCACATCATGCGGGCCGTGGAGGCGTCACTGCGCCGGCTCGGCACCGACTACATCGACCTGTACCTGCTGCACACCTGGGACCGGATCACCCCGGTCGAGGAGGTCGTGCACACCCTCGACGACCTGGTGCGCGCCGGCAAGATCCGCTACGCCGGCCTCTCCGACGTACCGGCCTGGTACGCCGCCCGGGCGCAGAGCTACGCCGAGGCGCACGGGCTGGCCCCGATGATCAATCTGCAGCTCCCGTATTCCCTGGTCAGCCGGGGCATCGAGGCGGAGTACGTGGCGATGGCCCAGACCATGGGCATGGGGCTCACCGCGTGGAGCCCAATCGCCAGCGGCCTGCTCAGCGGCAAGTACCGGCGCACCGGCGACGGTCTGAGCGGCAGCGGCCGGCTGACCAATCCCGACGCCGGAGGTCGCGAGGTCAGCCCCAGCGAGTGGCAGGTCATCGAGGCACTGGAGAGCGTGGCCGCCGACCTGGGTCGCAGCATGGCCCAGGTCGCGATCAACTGGGTCGCCACCCAGCCCGCCGTCGCCTCGGTGATCATCGGGGCGAGCAGTGCCGAGCAGGTCGGCAGCAACTTCGAGGCGCTCGACTTCGAGATCCCGGCCGACGCCCGCCGCCGGCTCGAGGAGGCCAGCGCGCCGCAGTTCGGGGGGCCTTACGTGATGTTCACCCCGCAGTACCAGTCCTGGGTGGTGAGCCCCGGTCTCGGCATCGGCGACAAGCCGGCCGGCTACACCCCGCCGGTGTTCAACGGCGCCACCCAGCCCACCAAGTGAAGGGACCGGACATGGCACAGAGCAACGACACCCTCGTTCGTGAGTTCGTCGAGGCGTTCAACACCAGGGACGCGGACCGCCTCGTTCCCTACCTGCACCCCGATGTCGTCTTCCACGCGTACGGCGACCAGCAGGTGCGCGGCCGGGACGCGGTCGTGGAGGTGTGGCGCGGCGTCTTCGGGATGTTCGCGGAGGTCCAGTTCGCGACAGTGCACCAGGCGGTCGACGGCGACGTCGTGATCGCCGAGCAGGTCCACGGCCTCGGCCTGCCGGGCCGACCGGTGGCACCGGTCATGAACATGGCGATCTACGAGATCCGCGACGGCAGGATCGCCGCCTGGCGTGACTACACCAACCCGGAGTACGCCCAGAAGCTCGTCGCCGGCTGACCCACCCTCGTGCCCGCGGCCACGAACCCGCAGCCCGGGTCGTGGCTGCGGGCACCCCCCTTTGCCGCACACCCCGCTGGAGGAAGACATGCGCGCCATCCGAATGCACGAGTACGGCGGACCGGAGGTGCTCCGCTACGAGGAGGCACCCGTGCCCGTCCCCGGTTCCGGTGAGGTCCTGATCAACGTCGCGGGCGCGTCGTTCAACCCGGCGGACGCCGTCATCCGAGCCGGTGTCCTGCATCATTCCCATCCCGTCCGGATGCCGCACATCCCTGGCACCGACGTCGCTGGCACGATCGTCGAACTCGGCCCGGGTGTCACCGGCCATGCGGTCGGCGACCGGGTCATCGCGGCCCTGCCACGACCGGCGGACGGCGCAACCGGGGAGTTCACCGTCGCTCCGGCGGCGATGGTGGTCCCCGCGCCAACGAGCATCCCGCTCGCCGACGCCGCCGCCCTGCCGATCGCCGGGCTCACCGCCTGGCAGGGCATTCACGACCACCTGCGGGTCCGGCCCGGCCAGCGCATCCTGGTCAACGGCGCGGGCGGCGGCGTCGGTCGGTTGGCCGTGCAGTTCGCCAAGCTGGCTGGTGCCACCGTCCTGGGAGTGGCGGGCCCGGCCAGCATCACGGCAGCCCAGTCGGCCGGCCCCGACCAGATCCTGGACTACACGGTCGACCGGCTGACCGAGCCGGTCGACGCTGTGTTCAACACGGCACCCATCGACGGGTCCGGCCTGAATCGGCTCGTCGCCCTCATCGAGCCGGGGGGTCGTCTGGTCTCCATCACCTCGGCCGCGGCGACGGACCGCCGCCCCGCGGTGCGCGCGATGGTCATGACCGTCCGCTGGGATCCCGCCCACCTCAACGAGATTGCCCGCCGGGTGGACGCCGACGGGATCTCGTCAGGCGTCAGCGAGCACCTCCCGATGACAGAGATCGTCGAGGTGCACCGCCGTCACGCCGCCGGCCGCCTGTCGGGCAAGGTCGTGCTCAGTCACTGAACGAGGGGGTCCGTTACCTGCGGTCAGCGGTCGCGCAGGGCCGCCGCCAGCTCCCTGCGCGACCCGATGCCGAGCTTGGTGAAGACCTTGCGCAGGTGCCACTCGACGGTACGAGGGCTGAGGAACAGCGCGGCACCGATCTCCGGGTTGGTCTGCCCGGCCACCGCTAGTCGGGCGATCTGCGCCTCCTGCGGGGTGAGCGCGACCGGCTCACCGAGGGTCCGTTTGCGGACGGTCTCACCGGTGGCGAGCAGTTCCCGGCCCGCCCGCTCGGCGAAGCCCTCCGCGCCCATCGTGGCGAACGCCTCGTGCGCGGCACGCAGTTGAGTCCGGGCATCGGCGCGGCGATTCTCCCGACGCAACCACTCGCCGTACAGCAGTCGGGCCCGGGCCAGTTGCAGACCGAGCTGGCCACCGGTGAGCCGCTCGATCGCCTCCCGGTACCGGTCCTCAGCCCTCCCCGACGCTCCCGTCAGGGCGTCGGCGAGGGACTGCACGCCGAGCGCCCAGTCCGTGCCGGCGGCGCCGGTGCGCTCCGCGAGGCGCTCGCGGGCCTCGGCGGCCACCTCGGTCTCTCCGGCGCGGACGGCGGCCTCGACCAGCTCACCGAGCGTCCAGTTGAACACGGCGAGGTCCACGTACTCGGTCGCCTGACGCGCGGCATGCAGCGCGGCCGGATACTGGCCGAGCCCGTTGGCCAGCACCGCCCTGGCGTAGCCGGCCAGGCCGAGCAGGCGCCCCTCGCCACGCGCGTCGGCGTCCTTGACGGTGGCGTCGATCAGCTCCATCGCGGGCAACTCCCGGCCACGGTGGGCGGCCAGGGTGAGTGAGGCGGACGGATGCATGGCCATCCCGGTGGCCTGGCCGAGGGCATCGGCCTCGTCGACCAGGCTGGCCGCGTCGACGAACCGACCCGCGAACACCAGCGCGCCGGAGCGGAACGCCAACGCTGTGGGCAGCAGCGACAGCGCACCGGTGGCACGGGCGAAGCCGACCGCCCGCTCGGTGAGCCGGAACCAGGCGGCGTCGTCCCACACCTCGTGCGCGACCGGCCCGGCCAGCCAGAGCAGGTGCAGGTTCTCGTCCGCCGTCATCGTTTCGAGAGCCCGGCGGAGATACGGAACGGCGTGCGCGTACCCGTCGAGGGTCCATGCCGTGAGGCCGGTCAGGAACAGGCCGGCCGGCTCGTCGCCGGCCGGCACGCCGCGGGCCGCCTCGGCCGCCCGGCGCAGGTCGCCGCCAGCAAGCCGGCCCGCGTGCACGGCGGCACCCACCGCCGAGAGGTACGTGGTGCGCGCCGAGGCGCGATCCAGCTCCTCAAGCCGGCGGGCGGCCGCGAGCAGTGGTGGACCTGCCGCGTTGCCGGGGTTGAACGCGAACGCGACCTGGGCCCGCAGACGCTCCACCCCGGCCCGCTGCAACGGTTCGAGTGGACCCAACTCGGCGGCCGCCAGCAGGTCCGGAACCTGATTCAGCTCTCCCGCGTCGAGTCGGGCCCGCGCGGCACCCAGGGCGCGTGCGGCACGCGACTTCGGGTCCGGGGTGAGCGCGACGGCGCGCTCGAGGAAGGACGCGGCGGCGGACCGGCCGCCCCGGGCGAGGGCGCGACCGGCCGAACGCTCCAGTTCGGCAGCGACCTCCTCGTCCGGCCCGACGGCGGCGTGCGCCCGGTGCCAGGCGCGGCGGTCGGGGTCGTGATCCGGATCGGTCGCCTCGGCGAGCGCACGGTGCACCTCACGCAGGTCGGCGGCCTCGGCCAACCGCCAGGCGGCCGAACGCACCAGCGGGTGCCGGAACCGCACCCTCGCCCCGAACTCGACCAGTCCCGCGGCCTCGGCCGGCGCGGCGGCGTCAGGTCCGACCCCCAACCGCTCCAGGGCGCGCCACAGCAGCGTCACGTCGCCGACCGGCTCGACCGCCGCGGCGAGCAGGAGTTGGCGGGTGTTCGCCGGAAGCGCGGTGATGCGCCGTCGGAAGCCCTCCTCCATCCGGCTCGCCAGGGGTGCTGCGGCCTGTCCGCCGAACCCGAACGCCAGCTCCGCTGGTGTCAGGCCACGTGGCAGCTCGAGCAGGGCGAGCGGGTTGCCGCGCGTCTCGGCGACGATCCGGTTTCGGACCCGGTCGTCGACCGGCCCGGGTAGCACCGAATCCAACAGCGCCCGCGCCTCCGCGGCCGGCAACCCGTCGACCCGCAGTTCCGGCAGGCTGCCGAGGATCTGTTCGTCCCCCGGGCTGCGGGAGGCGAAGACCAGCGCGATCGACTCCTCGTCCAGTCGGCGGGCGACGAAGGTGAGGATGACCTCCGACATGCGGTCCATCCACTGCACGTCGTCCACGATGCAGACCAGTGGCTGTTCCGCCGCGGCCTCGGCGAGCAGCCCAAGGACGGCGAGGCCGATGAGCAGCCCTTCCGGCGGGTCGCCGGGGCTCAGCCCGAAGGCGGTGGCGAGGGCGAGCCGTTGCGGCTCCGGCAGCCCATCGAGGTGACCGAGCAGCGGCGCGCAGAGTTGCTGGAGCGCCGAGTACGCGATCTCGGACTCCGGCTCCACCCCGGCGGCCCGGGTCACCCGACCGGGCGACGCATGCTCGCTGAGGTAGTCCAGGAGTGCGCTCTTACCGGCACCCGCCTCGCCGCGGAGTACCAGCACCCGGCTGTGCCCGGCGCGAACGTCACGCAGGAGTCGGTCGAGCGTGTCCCGCTCGCGCCGACGTCCCCGCAGCGCGGAACCCTCGGTGTTACTCGGCACGTCATCCTCCCCGGCGGAGGGTACACCGAGTGAGATCACCGATCCCGGGTCCGGCCAGCTCAAAGGGCGGCCCCCCGCGCGTCGGCTGCGCGAGGGACCGCGCGGAAATCAGGCGCCGAGGCCGGCGGTCCGGGCCATGTAGTCGGCGTACCAGATCGGCCAGTCCGCGTCCTCGTGACCGAGTTCCGCCTCGTGCCGGCCGTGCGCCGCGGCGGCGTCGCGCAGGGCCTGCTCCACCTCGGGCACCGAGCCGTAGACGACGTGGGTGATCCGTCCCGGTTGCCGCGCGGTGACCTCCTGGAGGACGAAGCCGTTGCCGTCCGGGTCGCTGAACGAGGCGAACGAGCTGTACGACAGTCGCTCCGGCTGCGGGCCGGTCACCCGGTCGCGGGTGTCGGCGTGGTGGAACACGCCTCCGGCGTCGTGGAAGACCTCGCTCACCTCGATTCCACGGGCGACCAGTTCCGCGCGGGCGGCGACCACGTCGTCCACGACGAGGTGTATCCCCTGCACCGAGCCCGGCGCGGCGTCGGACACCCCGTCACCGATGATGATCGAGGATGCCGAACCGGGCGGGGTGAAGTGCACGACGCGGAAGCCGTCCGGGGCGACGTAGTCGACGTCCTGCCGGAAGCCGACCTTCTGATAGAAGTCCCGGGCCCGGTCCACGTCCGAGACCGGCAGGACGATGACCTCGAGCTTGAAATCCACGATCTTCACTCCTCTGTGGCACCGGACGCCGTTCGCCGTCCGGTGTTCACCGTCGCGCGCGGCACCCACCGGTCGCCCCAGGGAGATCCCCTGGCCCGCGCCCTGGGGTCACCGGCCCAGTGCGCTGAAGGCCAGTCGGTCGGAGGCCAGTGCCTCGGCCAGGGTGTCTCCCTGGGGCCATGCAGCGGCACGGCCGGAAGAGTCGTCTGGGTAACCGACACGACCGGCAGAAAGCTGACCCTCGGATGTCTCCCCTCTTTCGCATCTACCTCGTCCGTGGCCTCGTGGCGATCGCCTGGGCCGCCGGATTCTCGACAGTCAGCGACTCGCTCACCGCCACCACCGTGGTCCTCCTGATCGCCTATCCACTCATCGACGTGGTGGCCTCGTTGCTCGACGCCCGCGAAGATCCCGGCACCCCGGCCCGCAAGCTGCAGATCTTCAACACCACGCTCAGCGCCCTGGCGGCACTCGCCCTGGGACTGGCGGCCAGCAGCGGGATCGGCGCCGTACTCTTCACCTTCGGCGTCTGGGCGATCGTCTCCGGCGTGGCCCAGTTCACCGTCGCCATCCGCCGCAACAGCCCGGAACTCGGCCGCCAGTGGCCGATGCTGGTCGCCGGCGCCCTCTCGGTCATCGCCGGCGCGACCTACCTGCCCGCTGCCCTCGGCGCGGAGCCGAGCCTCAGCATGCTGATCGTCTACACCGCGGCCGGCGGTGTCTTCTTCGTCCTGCAGGCCGCGAGCCTCGCCTGGCGGCAGCGCCGACAGACCGTCCGGGCATGACCGACCGACGCCGTGATGGCAGGGGCTCACCTGCCACCACGGCGTCGTCGACCGTCACTCGCCGATGCTTGTCGTCCCGGCGAGCCCGGAGGCCGACGCGTTCTCACCCTCGTAGAGCGCGACGTACCGCCGGCGCCACTCGTCGCCGTCGGCGCCGAGGGCAGCGAGGTTGAGGGTGTTGTGTTCGACGCCCAACGTCGCCGGCAGGGTGCACACCCGCAGCGGAATCGCGTTCGCATCGGCGATCCGGCGCGGCACCCGGACCGCTGCCCGGAGGTCCACCACGCCGTCGAGCGGGCTGATCGCGACCGCCGCGGTCCGCAGCCCGTTCCCCCGGGCGGGGTTCGGCAACGTACGGGCGATCGTCAGGTACTGGGTGACGGCGGCGAGGGAGTAGCCGCGCGACGTGACGCGGTCCCGGAGGACGCGACGCCCGTACAGCACGATGAGCGGCTTGACCGCGTAGGCCGGCGCCTGTCGCGGGTTCGGGCCGAAGAACGGCGAGAGCAACAGCAGATGCCGTACGACGTTGCCCGGCACCTGGGCCAACCAGGCCGCCAGCACGGCGCCGCCGGAGATCCCCACCACGCCGACCTCGTCGCCCAGGGCCGCCGCGACTGCCCACCCCTGCGCGGCGTACGTGGTCAGCTCACCGGCCTCGACCCGGTGGTGGGCCCGCCGGTCCACGGTCCCGTGCTGGGGCGCGCGGGGAATCCAGACGTTGTACCCACGCTGGAAGAACTCCTCGGCCAGCCCCTCGTACTGCTCGGGCGCGAGGGTGTATCCGTGCAACAGCAGCACGGCCCGGCCGGTACGGGAGCCGTGGCTCAGCAGGCGGCTGCGTGACTCCGGTCGGACCGCCGGATCGGCAGCCTCGGCGGCGATGATGGTCGCGGCGGCACGGGTGGCGGTGTCGAAGTCGAGCGGTCGGGCCGGCGCGACCCGGAGCCCACGGCGGCCCACCGGCCAGAGATAGAGCCCGGCGACCGCCGCCGCGACGAGCGCCAACCCGCCGACGAGAAGCGCGATGATCTCCGGCATGGACAGATGCTGACAGGGGCCGCGCTCGGCGCCGGCTGAGGGGGTGCGCCCGGGTGACCGGGCGCACCCGGTCAGCTATTCCTGGTTGTTCGGTGGCGCGAAGACGACCCGGGAGCGCAACTGTCGAAAGCCGGTCCGCTCCAACTCCGCCAGCACCGCCACCCGGTGCGATTCCACATCGGCGATGACCTCGCGGGCACCGCTGGCGGCCAGCACCCGGACCGCCTCGGCCAGCAGTTCGGGCCGGGCCGCCTCGTCGCGGAGGCCGAGATAGGCGAGCAGTGGGAAGCAGGCATCGCCGGCCGTTCCGGCCAGGCCCACCGGCTTACCGGCGTCCACCGCGACGCGCCACTCCTCGGTGTTCTCGCCCAGCCAGGCCAGCGGGTCGGTGGCCAGGTCGACGCCGCCGACCACCCGCGCGATCTCGACACCGGTCAGCACGTCCGGCTCCACGACCCTGGCGACCAGGGCGTTGATCTCCGCCACGTCGACGGGCGCGCGGAAGTCGTACCGCCCGGAGGACGCTGGCAGGGGCGTGCCCGTCCAGGAGCAGCGGAGCCGCTCCCCCCGCTCGACCAGCCCGGCGAGCCGGGCGGCCTCCATGGGCGCCCGCACCACGGCCAGCACCTCGGGTCGACGCCGCCAGTGCGCCGGCAGCGCGGCGTAGTACAGACCAGGGCCGCCCAGCGCCTCGTGGGCGGCGCGCAAAAGCTCGGCGCCCACCTCCGGCTCGGCGTCCAGGTCGAACCGGTCCAGCCAGGGGGCACCGACGGCACGCGGGGGAAGGAGCCAGGCGGCCCGGCCCACCAACCGGCCGGCGCGCAGCGCGACCCACGTGTTCTCGGGCCGGTAGCCGCCACCGGCGATCCCGTCTGCGTACGCGACCTGGCGCAGTTGGGGCAGCGGATCGGGCATGGAGTCGAACAGGTTTTCCTCGCCCGCGACGAGCGGACGGATGACCAGATCAGTCATGGGGTTGGTCCTCCGGGAAGCGCGCGCCCCGGGTCAGATCCGCGCGGACGCCGGAGCGCGGAGGGGGCGCAGAACATCGGACATTGTTCTGACCTCCTTCCAGCTCGACGGCGTGCCCGACGACCATACGCGGACTGGTCGGCGGTTCGCAACGGATCGTCACAGCGTCGGGTTGGTCTCCGCCCCGCGCTTGTGGGCACGTTGGTCGTACACGGTGATGCCGGCCAGGATCGCCGCCGCGACGGCCGCCACGGCGACCGGCGGGAGCAGCACCATCGGCGGGGCTGCCACGACCAGCGCCACCGCGCCGTAGTACAGCGCCCGGCACCGCGGTGCGGATCGGTCCTCCCGCTCCAGGGCGCTCCGCCCGATCAGGAACAGCACCGGCCCGCCGAAGATGATGGCCACCAGAGCCCAGTCGATCGGAGGGTGTGGATCCTCGATGACCTGTCCGAAGCCGACGGCGGTGCAGATGATGCCACCGACGATCAGCAGCAGGCTGTAGCTCGCCCACCGCGACAGTTGGATCCCCTCCCCGCTGGGGGTCGAGGCATGGCCGGATCTGACGTGGTAGAAGTAGATGCGCCAGAACGAGACGACCGCCACGAACGCGGCGACGAGGGTGATGGTCCCCCCGGTGGTGAAGCCCGGGAAACTGACCGCCGCGCCGGCTTCGAGCACCACCTCGGCGAGGGCGATCATGAAGAACTGGTTGTACCGCTCGGCGAGATGCTCCTGCGAGACAGTGACCCCCGAGCTGATGAGCTGTCTCCCGCCCATCCGGGGCAGGGGGTAGGTGGTGGCGGCGCCGATCAGCTCGATGGCGAGGGCGATGGTCCAGAAGATGCCCCGACCGAGACCACCACTGATGCCGCCGCTGATCCATAGCACGCTGGACGCCAGGTGCCAGGTCAGCACCCGGAGCGAGAACGCGCGACCCGCGTGACCCCGCAGGGCGAACACCAGGAAGAGCGGCCGGCCGACCTGGATGAAGACGTAGGTGCAGGCGAATATCACGCCGCGTTGGCCGAAGGCCTGCGGCAACGTGACAGCCAGCACCAGCGTGCCGAACATCGTCGCCAGCAGGACGGCCTGCAGATCGGGGCGTCGAGGGTCGTAGGTGCTCGCCAGCAGGGCATTGAGCGACCAGATCATCCACATCGCCGTGAAGAACAGGACGGTCTGGCCCGCCTCGGACAGCAGCGTGTGCCGGACGATGGTCAGGTCGTCCGCGACCCGCCCGGCGAGACGGGCCAACGCGAAGACGTAGACGATGTCGAACAGCAGTTCCAGGACGGTCGCCGAGCGTGGGCTCTTGCTGTCCCCGAGCCCACGAAAGAACGCGGTGCGCGTCAACACGGACGGCGAGACAGCTCAGCCGGCCAGGGCCGCCGGCACGGGCACCCGACGGTGCTGACCCTGTTCCGCTGCCATCGTCCCCGAGCCTCCTCACCGACCGGCCCCACCTGATCCCTATCTGCGTATTTTATCCATGTTTATCGGACCCTCGTCGCTGATGGCAGATACCGGGTCGGCGGTACGCCGGATCATCTGCGCCGTCACCCTGCGGTACGAGCCCGGGTCGACGGGGAACAGCCACTGCCGGGCCCGGGTCAGCGGGCCGACGTTGAGCCCCAACTCGTCGAGCACCTCGTCGACGTTGTGCATCGAGAACGGGATGATGTTCGTGCCGCGAGCGTGTCGTCCGTTGGTGCGCTTCGTCATCCAGAACAGCCGGGCGCGCACCTCGTCACGCATCCGGACCTCGGTCGGCACTGTGAGCCCACCCCGCAGGTACGCGGCCGTCCAGACCGCCGCCATCTCCGCGCTGAGCGGGCTGAAGAACGACGAGTTGTAGCCGGCGAACGTCAGCCTCGGCACGCCGATCGGCAGGATCTGCCGGTAGAGCATGAAGTTGCCGGCGTCGTCCTGGAGCCGGGCGTGCAACGCGTCGTCGAAGAACGGCACGTGCTGGCGAAAGCCGGTGCCACAGATCACCAGGTCGGCAGCGAGCACCGTGCCGTCGGCCAGGCGGGCGGCGGGCCGATCACCGTCGACCAGCAGCTCGGTGATCACCTGTTCCCGGTGCACGGCGATGCGGCCGTCGGTCACCCGCTCGAAGAAACCCTCAGTGGCGAGGCTGACCGTGCTGCGGGCGATGTCCTCGAAGCTGCCGTTGGGCACGAGACCCAGCTCGCGCAGGTTGAGCTGCCGGGTGGCGACCGAGCCGACGCTGTCGACCATGCGTCGGCGCAGACCGTTCCCCGGACCGTGCAGGAACCGCTCAAAGCCCTTCAGGTGCAGGTAGCGGAAGAGCGCCTCACCCATCCGGGTGAGCAACAGGTACTTGTAGTTGAGAGCACCACCGAGCTTGCGGGGCATCTTCCAGAGCAGCTCGCGCGCGACCACGTGGGTCTGGGCGGCGACCTCGCTCACCGGGACCGCCACGTCGCAGGACGACTTGCCGTACCCCACCACGAGGACGTTCTTACCTCGGGCCGCCTCGATGTCGTGGAACTCCCCCGTCGCCAGGACGCGCCCGCCTGCGGCTTCGAAGCTCGCGTGCCCGTCGAAGGACGGGACGACCGGGTCGGAGAAGATGCCGTTGGCCACGATCAGGTGGTCGTACCGTTCCACAGTCAGCGGGTCCTGGGCGCCCGCCGGCCGCGACGTGACCAGCCACCCGGTCTCGTCGTTGACGAGCTCGGCGGAGGCGACCTCCGTGGAGAGGCGCAGCGCGCTGGCCAGCCCGAACTTCTCCACGTAGCTCTCCAGGTACTGCTGCACCTGCTCACCGGACGGCCACTGCGGGTAGTGGGCGGGCATCGGCAGATCGGAGAGGTGGTAGGTGCCCTTGTCGTTCTGGGTGTGCAGGCCGGGGTATCGGCGGGTGCGACTCCACACCCCGCCGACGTCGGGCGCCCGCTCGAAGACGGTGACGTCGAATCCGCTCTGCCGCAGCACCTTCGCTGCGCTGACACCGGCGAATCCGGCACCGACGACGGCAATCCTCATGATCTCCTCCGAAGGACGTACGAAACGGTGCCGGCGCCGACCGCCAGCGGTGGTCGAACGCTAGCGGGCAGGCCGGGATGGTCGCTATCCGCGCGACGCGGGCACTGTCCGCAGTACGCAGCCGGCCCCTTTTCCTGTCGGGTCGACGGCTTTCCGGTCTGGTCCGGCCCGCTCACGCCTTACGGTCAGCGCGACGGGACGCCCGGGAGGTGTCGGATGGATGCCGTGACGGTCCGCACGGACGACGTCGACCAGGCCCGCGCCGAGGTGGGCCGGGTCTTCTGTCCACACCGGCTGACCCCCCAGCCGGGCGTGCACAACGTGCGACTGCGGATGGCGGCTCGCCGGGCGGGCGGGGTGGGCGTCATCGACCTCGACTACGGGCAGGCGGTCCGCATTCAACCGCCCGCGCTGGAGACCTTCTATCTCGTCCAGATCCCCAGCGCCGGCAGCACGACGGTCCGGCACGCCGGTCAGATCGTGACCTCGACCCCCGAGGTCGCCTCGGTCCTGTCCCCGTACGACCCGTCGGACATGCGGTGGTCCGAGGGATCGCCCCACCGGATCTTCTACGCCGACCGGCACGCCGTCGACCGGGAACTCGCCCGGCTGCTGGGCCACCCGGTGGACGACCCGGTCCGCCTCGACGTCGGCATGCTCATGACCACGCCGACAGCGCAGGCGTGGGCGCGCGGGGTGGCGTTCCTCGCCGACGAGCTGTCGCAACCGGCATCCCTGTTCGACCACCCGCAGGTCGCCGCCCGGTTCGAACAGGGACTGATCGGCAAGCTGTTGCTGGCCCACCGGCACAGCCACTCCCACCTGCTGGCCGAGCCGTCCCAGCACGCCCAACCCGGGCGTCTCGTCCGCCGGGCCTGCGCCCTGATCTCCGACCACCACGGCGAGGCACTGACCGTCGGTGACGTCGCCGAGGCGCTCCGGGTGAGCGTCCGAACGCTGCAGGACTGTTTCCGCCGTGAGTTGCAGACCACGCCGACCGCGTACCTGCGGACCTGCCGGCTCGACGCGGCGCACCGCACGCTCCGCTCGGCCGCGCCGGGGGCGTCCGTGACGACTGTCGCCCTGCAACACGGCTTCGTGCACCTCGGTCGGTTCGCGACCGAGTATCGGAGCCGATTCGGCGAGACGCCGTCCACGACCCTGCGCCGCTGACGACCGTCGCCTCGCCCCGGCACCTCGCCGGGCCCCGCCCGGCCCTTGCCTTGACGCTGACGACAAGGTTTAGCGTGGTCGCGACGGGCCGATGGAGGAGGTCGGATGCTGATCGGCGAGCTGGCTGAGCGGGCCGGCACGAGCCCTCGCACTCTGCGCTACTACGAGGCGCACGGATTGGTACGGGCGCAGCGCTCCGCCAACGGCTACCGCATCTATGACGAGGCGGAGCTACGCGTCGTGCGGGAGATCCGGGCGCTACTCGACGTCGGGTTCGACCTCGACGATGTCCGCCCGTTCGTCGCCTGCCTCCGAGCCGGCAACACGTCCGGTGACGTCTGCCCGGACTCGGTGCTGGTGCTGCGGCGCAAGATCGTCGAGGTCGACCTCGTCATCGACCGGCTCGGCGCGGTCCGCCAGCAACTGCACAGTCAACTCACCCATGCGATCGCACACCGGGAGAAAACATGCCGCAGAAGGCGGAAGTAGGCTCGCTGGTCACCGTCACCGACGACACGTTCGCGGAGCTGGTGCTGGCCAGCGACCGGCCCGTGGTCGTCGACTTCTGGGCGGATTGGTGTCCGCCCTGCAAGGCGATCGAGAAGAGCCTCGCCGAACTGGCCCAAGAGTTCGGTGACCGGATGGTCGTGGCAAAGCTGAACTCCGACGAGAACCCCAGAGCGACCCGTAGCTACCGGGTGATGTCCCTGCCGACCCTGCTCGTGTTCCGTCAGGGCGAGGTCGTCGGCTCGACCGTGGGGTCCAGGCCGAAGACGTACCTGCGACAGACCCTGACCGCACAGGCCGGGTGGTAAGGGCCGCCGCCGCGAGCCCGTCGGACCGGGACCGGGTGTCGTCCCGGCCAGGGTGGTTGGTGCTGTCGGAGAACCAGGTGGTGATCGACGGTCGACATCAGTGGTGGAAATCGTTATCCCGATGCGGCCGGCGAGTCTCCTGAGGGGAGGCAGGTGGCGGACCTTCCGTCACCGTCTGCACCAGGTAGCGGTACTACCACGTGAAGGAGTCGAGACGATGCGCGCAACCGGCCAGGGTGAAGCGGACGCCGCGAGGGGAAACCGGGGCGTCCACGCGGAACCCCGACGCGGGCCGCTCGGCCGCCTCCCGACCGGCGCGAGGCGGCTACTGTGGCCGCTCCTGGTGGCGGCCGTGGTCGCTGTACTGGTGACGGGTGTGATCGTCGTGGTGCAGCCGACCGGGCCGACGCCCGCCCCGGCCGCGACGCAGGCGCTCGACGCGCCGCCGCCCGCGAGCCCGCAACCCGGCGCGCCCAGCGCGACCACGCCCACCGCCACCACGAGCCCGGCGGGGGCGACCCCGACACCGACGCCGGCGGTGAAGCCGACGACCGGGCGTCCGGTCGCCCCGGCTGGCCCGGCGGTGACCTCGAAGCGCAAGGGCGTCGGAGTGTGGACCTTCGACGGCGTCAGCCAGGCGCTGGCCAACTCCGGAGCCAGTTGGTACTACACCTGGGACGTGGCCCACTCGGGCGTCACCAGCCCGAAGGGCGCCGAGTTCGTCCCGATGATCTGGGGGGCGAAGAGCGTCACCGCCACCAACCTGCAACAGGCCAGGAAGAACGGCCGCTACCTGCTCGGATTCAACGAGCCGGACCTGAAGGGCCAGGCGGAGATGACCGTCGAGCAGGCGTTGGAGCTGTGGCCGCAGTTGCAGGCCACCGGCCTTCCGCTGGGCAGCCCGGCGGTGGCCTGGGGCGGCGACCGGCCGGGCGAATGGCTCGACCGGTTCATGGCCGGGGCGAAGCAGCGCGGCTACCGTGTCGACTTCATCGCCCTGCACTGGTACGGCGGCGACTTCACCACTGCCAACGCGGTCAACCAGCTCAGGTCGTACCTCCAGGCCGTGCACGACCGGTACAACCTGCCGATCTGGCTCACCGAGTTCGCCCTGATCGACTTCTCCAACGGCGTCCGCTTCCCCACCCAGGCACAGCAGGCCGCCTTCCTCACCGCGGCCACCCGGATGCTGGGTGGGCTGTCCTGGCTACAGCGGTACGCGTGGTTCGGCCTGCCCGCCACCGACAAGGACCAGACCGGGCTGTTCCGTACCGGCAGCACCGCCACCGCCGTCGGCCGCGCCTACCAGGCGGCGCGCTGACCTACAGCACGTCGACGTGGTCCCGCCAGGAGTGCTGCGGCTCGTACCCCAGCACCCGGCGGGCCTTGTCGATACTGAGCAGCGTCTCGTGCTCACCCAGCTCCTTACGGATCTCCACGCCCGGGTAGACCTCGGCCATCAGGCTGGCGCTGGACCTGGTCATCACGGTGTCGGCGTTGGCGATGACGAAGACGTCGGCACCGGGCTGGTCGTACGCGAGCGCCCGCTCGACCGCCTGGGCCCCGTCGCGGGCGTCGATGTAGCCCCACAGGTTCCACCGGCGCAGCCGCGGGTCGGCGTCGAACGAGGGGAACGGCGCGTAGTCCTCGACGTCCATGACGTTGGAGAAGCGCAGCCCCACCATGACCAACTCCGGGTCCCACCGACAGAAGTGCCGGGCCATCTCCTCCTCCAGGGCCTTGTTCAGCGAGTACGTCGACTCGGGCCGTGGCGCGTACTCCTCGTCGACCGGCGCGTACGGCGGCGGGGTGTCGAACGGCAGCCCGAGCACCGTCTCGCTCGACGCCCACACGACCCGCTTGATTCCGGCGGCCCTGGCCGCGGCGAACACGTTGTACGTCGCGGCGGAGTTGTTCGCGAAGGTGGTCGCGTTCGACATCAGCCCGGGAGCCGGGACCGCCGCGAGGTGCACGATCGCGTCGACGCCGCCCGCGTGCTCGTCGGCGCCCCCGGTGAACGCCTCCACCACCTGCCCGTAGTCCGTCAGGTCGACAAGGAGGAACTCGCCGTCCACGTCGCGGGGGTCGCGTCCGCCGACGCGGTCGACAGCCAGGACGTCGACGCCCACGGAGCGCAGGTGGGAGACCACGGCACGGCCGAGCTTGCCGGTGGCACCGGTGACGACGACACGCCTGGGCAGTGTGGATTCGCTCATGACCACATCTTCGCCGGGGGCAGACGGTGACCCACACGCGGGTACGGCGTTACCCCTAGCATGATCGACATGGACATCACTATTCACACGTGCTCCCTGCCGCACACCGACCCGGACGCCTCGCTGGCCTTCTACCGCGACGCCCTCGGCTTCGAGGTCCGTAGCGACGTCGGTCAGGGCACGATGCGTTGGATCACGGTTGGCCCCGCCGACCAGCCCGGCACGTCCATCCTCCTGGCGCCGCCGGCCGCGGACCCCGGGGCCACCGAGGACGAGCGCCGCACCATCACCGAGATGATGGCCAAGGGCACCTACGGCTGGATCCTGCTGGCCACGCGGGACCTCGACACCACCTTTGAGAAGGTGCAGGCCGGCGACGCCGAGGTCGTCCAGGAGCCGACCGAGCAGCCGTACGGCATCCGCGACTGCGCCTTCCGCGATCCCGCCGGCAACCTGGTCCGCATCCAGGAGCTTCGCTGAGCCGTCCGGTCCTCGATGTGCACCGTTCGGGACAGCTGACGAGACCGGTCACGAATCAAGAAGCGCCGGTCGCCCGGCCGCAAATAGCGTGATCGCCATGACATCCATCGCATCCGTCACCCTCGACGTGGCCGACCCCGCGGTCACCCAGCGCTTCTACACCGCCGCCTTCGGTCTGGACAGGCAGATTCGCCTGCGGGCCTCGGAGGCACCGACGAGCGGCTTCCGTGGGTTCACGCTGGCGCTCACGGTGTCCCAGCCGGCCACCGTCAACAGCCTCATCGGCACCGCCCTGGACGCCGGTGCCACGTCGCTGAAGCCTGCCGCGAAGTCGCTCTGGGGCTACGGCGGTGTCGTCCAAGCCCCGGACGGGACGATCTGGAAGATCGCGACCTCGGCGAAGAAGGACAGCGGCCCGGCTACCCGGCAGATCGACGAGATGGTGCTCCTGCTCGGAGTCGCGGACGTGGCTGCGAGCAAGCGGTTCTACGTCGAGCGCGGCCTTGCGGTGGCAAAGAGCTTCGGCCGCATGTACGTCGAGTTCGTTGCCGGGTCCAGCCCCGTGAAGCTGGCGCTTTACCGACGTCGTGCCCTCGCCAAGGACGTCGGCGTCGCTCCCGGCGGCACCGGGTCGCATCGACTCACGATCGGCGGCGACGGCGGGCATTTCACCGACCCGGACGGGTTCGCCTGGGAAGCCTCATCGCTGGCGACCGCGAAGTGACTGGAGGAACGGCCTCGACGAGCCCTATCAGTACTTTCTGATCCGACCGCAGCGCATCCAGGCCTGGCGGGAGGCGAACGAGCTGGAGGGACGCGTCCTCATGCGTGACGGCCGCTGGCTCGGCTGATCGCGCGATGTACCTGTAGCACCATGATCGGGGCCAGAGGGTGCGTAACGTGCAGGGGTAAACGTTGTCGCGACGAGGAGACTTCATGTCCAAGCCACCGCTTCCCGAGGCCGCGGTCGCCATGCTCCAGAAGCCGAACCCCGCCGTCATGACCACCCTTCGCAACGGTGGCCAGCCGGTGTCCGCCGCCACCTGGTACCTGTGGGAGGACGGCCGGATCCTGGTCAACATGGACGAGAGCCGCCGCCGGCTGGAGCACGTCCGCAACGACCCCCGGGTGGCCCTCACCGTGCTCGACGAGGCGGGCTGGTACACCCACGTCAGCATCATCGGGCACGTCGCCGAGTTGCGCCCCGACGAGAACCTCGCGGACATCGACCGGTTGTCGGAGCACTACACGGGCAACGCGTACCCACGCCGGGACCGCGCCCGGGTCAGTGCCCTGATCGAGGTCGACCGCTGGCACGGTTGGGGCGCGCAGAAGGACAACGACCAGATCGGTTGACCGTTGCCGCCCGCCCTGGCGCCCTCGACGACAGCCGTCAGGGCGCCAGGGCGTCAGCCGTCAGGGCGTCAGTGCGGTGGCGGACCGGGTGCCGACGCGGGTCACCAGGTAGCCGAAGGCTGCCGCGGTGAAGAACATGACGATGCCGTAGACGGCGCCGGGGATGGCCATCTGGGTGCTGTCGAGCAGCGCCGGGCTGAGCGCGATCGTGATGGCCAGGGTGCTGTTGTGGATGCCGATCTCGAACCCGGCGGCCGTCGCGGCGCTCCGGTCCACACCGGCGAGGCGCGGCACCCCGTACCCGATGGCGAGGCTGAGCAGGTTGAAGGCGAGCACTGCCAGGCCGACCGAGACGAAGTAGTCGGCGATGTTCTCCCGCTCGCCGAGCACCGCGCCGGCGATCACCGCGACGAGGACGACGACGGAGAGGATCCGGACCGGGCGGTTCAGCCGCTCGGCCACCTGCGGCATCCGTGCACGGATGAGCATGCCGATCGCGACCGGGACGAGCACGATGGCGAAGACCTGGAGCACCTTGTCGAACTGGAGGCCGATGCTCCTCCCGTCAGGCAGGAAGTACGCCGCCGACAGGTTGACCAGGATCGGCAGGGTGAACACGGCGAGCACCGAGTTGATGGCGGTCAGGGTGATGTTCAGGGCCACGTGCCCGCCGAACAGATGGCTGTAGAGGTTGGCGGTGGTGCCGCCCGGTGACGCGGCCAGCAGCATCATGCCGACGGCCAGCTCGGGTGCGAGGTCGAACGCGAGGACGAGGCAGAAGCAGAGCGCCGGCAGCACCAGCACCTGGCAGACCAGTGCGATGACGGCGGCTCGTGGATGGTGGGCCACCCGGCGGAAATCCGCGGTGGTCAGTCCGAGACCGAGACCGAGCATGATGATGCCGAGGGCGACGGGTAGTCCGATCAGAGTCACGGCGGAGTCCATGGCACAACATCGTTACCACCCGGTAACGCCGCCACAATCCCCCATGTGGCTGGACGGCTCTTGACCCCGGACGGTGATCGGCTTAACTTCATCAATCAGATAACTCTCTTTACTAATTCTGCTTGATGTCTCGTGGGAGTGTGCCGATGCGACCATTCCGCCACCGCCGTCTCACCGCCGTCGTCGCCCTGGCGACAGTGCTGGTCACCGCCGCTCCGCCCACCGCCGCCAGCGCCGGCGACAACCACCAGCGCCGCACCGGTTACCACCGGGTCGGCTACTTCACCCAGTGGGGCATCTACGGGCGGGCCTTCCCGGTCAAGAAACTCGACACCTCCGGGGCGGCGAGCCGCCTCACCCACCTCAACTACGCCTTCGGCAACGTCAGCGAGGACGGCCGCTGCTACGTGGACGGTGGGCCGGGTGAGGGCGACGCCTGGGCCGACTACCAGCGCCCCGTCCCGGCCGAGGAGAGCGTCGACGGCGTCGCGGACGCCCCGGGCCAGGCGCTCAACGGCAACTTCGGCCAGCTCGCCAAGCTCAAGGCCAAGCACCCCGAACTGAAGGTGCTGATCTCGCTGGGCGGCTGGAGCTGGTCGACGTACTTCTCGAACGCGGCCCGCACCGACGCCTCCCGCAAGGCGTTCGTCACGTCCTGCATCGACCTCTACCTCAAGGGCAACCTGCCCGGCGGCGACGGCGCCGCGGGCGGCCCGGGCGCCGGGGCCGGCGTCTTCGACGGCATCGACCTCGACTGGGAGTGGCCCAACTGGGAGGGTGAGCCCGGCAACGTCATCCGCCCGGAGGACCGGGAGAACTTCACCAAGCTGCTCGCCGAGTTCCGCCGGCAGCTCGACGCGTACGGGCGCACGACCCGCGCGCACCACCCGCTGACCGCGTTCCTGCCGGCCAGCCCGGCCACCATGGACGCCGGCTACGAGGGTCGCAAGATCTTCAAGTACCTGGACTTCGCCACAGTGCAGGGGTACGACTTCCACGGCGGCTGGGACGCGCGGGCCAACCAGCAGTCGGCGCTTCGCGTCCCGACGGGCGCCCCGGACAACCCGGACTTCTCCGTCGAGGTGGCCATCGACGGGTGGATCGCCCGTGGCGCGCCGCGCGACAAGCTCGTGCTCGGCATCCCCTACTACGGTCGCGGCTGGACCGGCATCACCGGCGGCGGCAACGGCCTGTTCCAACCGGCCACCGGGCCCGCGCCGGCCACCTTCGAGGCCGGGTACGAGGACTACAAGAAGCTCAAGACGCTGGCCGGCAACGGCTACACGGTGCACCGCGACCTGCGCGCCGGGCACGCCTGGCTGTTCGACGGTACGACGTTGTGGACGTACGACGACCCGGCGGTCGTGTTGCAGAAGACGCTCTACATCCGACGGGCCGGCCTGGCCGGCGCCATGATCTGGTCGCTCGACGGCGACGACGACAACGCCACGCTGACCAAGACGATCGGCCTCGGCCTGACCACCTGGTAGCCGTACCCGATCCACCCGGCCCGTCGCCGGCCGACTCCTCGGCTGGCGGCGGGCCGGCGGGACGGTGCCGCGACCCGTCAGGAGGCGTGTGCCCCGCGGAGGGGGAACCGCCGCTGTGTCACGCCGTCGGGCTGCTGTTACCCGACGTGCCGAGGTGGATGTCGACGTCGGCGGCCCCGGTCATCTGGTCGTACGCCCTGGTCTTGAGCCGGTTGGTCTGCAGCTCGCCGTCGAGCAGCGCCGCCCGCAGAGCCTCCGCGTCCGTGATCTCCTTGCTGGTCACCGCGTCGGCCGCGGTCGTCGCGCCCTGCACGACCTCCAGGTGAGTGCCGTCGGTGGGCATCAGCTCAGCCCACTTGGCCAGGCAGTAGACCCGCTCCGGCACCTCCTGGCACTCACTGGTCAGGTCCGGCATCTCGTCGCCACTGCCGAGGTGGCTGGTGCGGAACGCGCCCAGTTCGTCGACGAACGCGGCCAGTTGCTGCTCCACCATCGGCGCGAGCCGGGTCGCCACGGCCTTGCCGAAGATCCACCGCAGCGCCGCCAGCTCCATACCGGCCCGCACCGGGAGGTAGAGCTTTGCCCAGCTGGCGTTGAGGAAGTCACTCGGGTCGCGCTCGGGGGCGCGGGCGTCACCGGCTGACCACCAGCCGGGGTACGACACGAACGAGGCGCGCTCCCAGTCGAAGACCCGGTGCCAGAAGTCGATCTCCCACGCCTCGTCCCGCACACTGGCCGGGAAGTGCGCCTCGACGATCTGCGAGACCATCTCGTTGACCGGTGAGTACCCGCCGCGCAGCCGCGCCTCGAACTCGTCCCCGGCCTCCTCGGCCGCCGCCAGCGCCGCGCCGCGCGTGTCCTGCCAATCCTGCAGGTCCGTCAGATAGCCCGCTACCAGCGCGTTGTAGGCGGCGTCGTCGGCGTTCTCGGCGACCAGCGTCGGGGTACGCCGGAACGCGGCGGCGAGCTGCACGTCGGCGCCGGGCCCGGCGAGCCAGCTGGCCGCGCCGACGTGGATGCGTACCCGCAGTGCCGGCTGACCGTTGGCGTCGGTGACCACCGGAACGCCGACCACCCGGGCCGCGATGCCCGACGGCGGCCGGCGGGTGAACAGGGTGAGGCTCTGCCGAATGGTCTCGATGTCGCCGTCCCACTCCCAACCGCTGTCGAAGACGACGTCGATGTCGTAATCGGCGCTCATGTCGCCGGTGAAGCCCCACTTGTCGAGGGTGACCACCGGGGAGTAGATGGTGCGGGTCTCCACGGCGGCCGGCACGCCGGGCGCCGGGGGCACCGGCTTGACCGGCATGGCAGGCAGCGCGGCGAGAGCGTTGTCTCTGATCCGCTGGCGCCCGTCGGTGATCTTCTTGGCGAACGCCAGCGCCGGGTCCTTCACCGTCGGCGCCCAGCACACCCGGGCGCCGTACCGTTCGTGGGCCAACTCCAGCCGTTGCAGCACCTTGAAGTAGTGCAGTGTGATCGGCGTTGCCCGGTTGGGGTTGCGTACGGTCCGCTTCGAGGTCGACTCCATGCCGGTCTCGCTCACCAGCTTGAAGTCGGTCTTGTGCTGCGTGCGGTAGCGGGCGGCGACCTTGGAGGTGGCAGTCTGGCTGTCCTTGACCGCACGGCGGCTGGTCTCCTGGCTGGCCGCCGTCACGCTGCGCGTGTAGCCGATCGTGTGGCTGGCGTTGAAGGTGCCCCAGATGCCGGTCGGGCTGGTGTACTGGCCAGTGTGGCTGGCGTTGAGCCCCCAGGTGTCGGTGAGCGACTTCTGCCGCTCGAAGCCCTCCTGCAGTTCCGTGGTGAGCGCGCTGGTGAGCTCGACGTCGGTCTGCTTCTCCGTTTCGTCCTGCTCCTCCAGGGTCAACTCACGCTTGGTGTAGGTGCGCTGCTCCAGCACCGCCTCCTCGCCGGGCGCGAGCGCCAGCGCGTAGACGTGCTCGCCGAGCGCGAAGCCCACCGGCCGGATCCGGGTCCGGTCGAGGAACGCGATGCCCACGTCGGACTGGAGCAGGCCGGCGACGAACTCCGCCTCCTGGTCACCGAGGAGGCTCTGGCGCCGGGCCGGCGGCTCGCGGTTGGTCATGCCCGAGTCCTGCCCCGGCAGCGCCGCCTCGGCGGCGTCCATGTCGTTGGCCTTCCACAGCCCCGACAGGCCGAGTTCCTTGAGCAGGTGCGGCAGCCGGTCATGGGAGAGCCCGCCGTACCGCATTGCCTCGATCAGCGCCTGCTTGACGTAGAACGGCAGCAGGGGCGTCTCCCCGTCGTCGAAGGTGAGCTGGACCGGCACGAAGTAGTTGGAGTAGACGTAGCGGTCGGAGTGCGCGGTGCTGAACCCCAGCGTCGCCAGGTCCGCGTCGGCGACGACGACTTCACCCATCGGTGCTCCTCTAAAGTGGCAGTTTGAACAGGGTTTGCAGGCCCTGGTAGGTCATCTCGTGCGAGGTGACGAAGAACCCGGGAAACAACTGGCTGAGGGCGGCCTGCCGGACGACCGTCTCCCGCACGGCGTGCGCCGTCAGCTCCTCCAGGCCGGCGACGACCTCAGCCGGCACCCCGCCCTTCCTGGCCCGCTGGTACGCGTCCGCGATCGCCTCCCAGCGACCGTCGAACGCCTCGCCGAGGTCGTCGGCGACAGTGCCCCACGTCTTCTCGAAGCGCTCCAGTTTCGTCGACGCGGTCCAGTCCACGTTGGTCACCCGGGCCGCCTCCGAGTCGACCAACAGCAGGTCGCTGCGGAGCTCACCAACGGTCGTTGACGCCTTCCACCCGAACCGCTCGGCGAGGTGGGAGGCCAACGCCTTCTCCGCGCCGGCCGCGGACGGGCTCCGGGTGAACCCGACGAGGCGCAGCAGCAGGTCCCGGTCCGGGTGGCTGAGCAGCAGTTGGGCGACCGTCTGCCGGAGCACCGCGTCGGAGCCGCGCAGGGCCGCAGCCAGCTCCGGGTTGGCCGCGCGGACCGCCTCGACGACAGTGGCGAGCGACTTCTCCGCAAACGCCTGCAACCCCGGTGAGCGAGCGACCAACTGAGCGGTCTCGGCCGCCATCCGCCGGTGTACCTGTTGGCCGAGCCGCCAGGGTTGCGCCTGCCCGGCCTTGCGCAGCGCGCGGAACTCCTCGTACGCGGCGGTCTGCAACGCCCGGTTGAACACGGTGGTCAGGCGCTGCTCGAGCTGGCGGGCGATGGCGGCCCGCACTGCGGCGGCCCGGATGTCACGGGGGGTCTTGGGCGGCTTGAGCTCCCGCAGGTCCTCGACCCGCTTGATGATCTCGTCGAGCGCCTGGCTCAGCTCCGCTCGGCTGGCCGAGCGACCGGCCGACGGCACCGTTTCCGACATGCACGCCATCAGGACCGGCTTGCCGTCGGCGCTGATCAGCGCGCTGAGCTGGGCTCCCGCACCCGCCCCAGCGAACGCCTCGGCGTGCGCAGCCTGGTTGAACACGGTCAGGGTCAGCTCGGCGTCGACCAGCAGCACCCGGCCCCGCCGGTACAACGCTTCGAGCACCTTCGGGGGGAACAGGGTACGCAGCACGGCCAGGCCTACCTGCGGCGTGGCCAGCAGTGCCGCCCGGCCGATCGCGACGAGCAGCGCGGCGATCTGGGTGGTCAGGAGACGAAGCTCGGCGGCGGCCTCCCGGGCACCCACGATCAGCAGCGGCACGTATCGGATCGCGGCGCGCACCGCCACCCCGCCGAGTAGCCGGACCAGTTGGACCAGGCCGGTCAGCAGCTGGAAAAGGTCGCCGGCGATCCGGCCGAGCAGCCGGCCGGCGGCGAACGGGTCGAGTTCCTCCAGGTGCCGCCCGAATTCCGCCACCCAGCCGCGCCAGAGCGTCAGCAGCCGCTCGGGCACGGTGCTCGGGTCCAGCGCGGCCAGGACGCCGGCCAGCGCCTCGCGGACGACGGTGGCCTGCTCGGCGAGACGTTGCAGACCTGCCCGGGGGTCCACGGTGAGCACGATCAGGGTGGTCAGCTGCTCCTGCTGGAGGCGACCGACCAGTTGCACGAGTTTGCCGAGGTCGACCACCACCGTCGCGAACGACTCCCCGACGCCCACCAGGAAGCCGTCGAGGAACAGCTTCGGATTGATGCCGTTCCAGGCCGCGTAGTGGCGCATCGCGTCGAGCAGCGCGGGGTCGAGGCCGAGCAGGAAGCGTCGGAACGCGCCATCCGTGTCGACGTCGGAGGCCGCCAGGTCGAAGAACGCCTCGGCCAGCCCAAGCCTCGCCAGCATCGCGACCAGGTCCCAGACGTTGTCGGCTGAGATCCGACCGGTCATCGCCTGCAACACCCGGTCGCGGGTCATCGAGCGGGTGGCGTGCGCGTCCATCCAGTACCGTACGGTCAGCGCGACGAACTCCACCCGCGGATCCTGGGTACGTACGCCGTAGACCGCCGCCCGGTTCTCGGCGGACACCCGCGGCACACTGAACCAGTCCCGGATCATGACGGTCTCACCCGTCGGCTGCCCCAACTTCCCCACCTCCTCCGGCGCAGTGCACTGTCCGGGCAAGGAGATTCGGGCGGTAGCGCTGGGTCGAGAACCCGACATCGATCCACTTCGGAGCGCGCTACGGGCTATCCGTGCGGCGATCGATATCGGTCAACGCGGTCGACCCGGTCGGGTCGGGGCGGCTCAGCGGTCGTTGGTCTCGACAGACGGTTGGTGATCGGCCAGAGCACCCACGGCAGCCTCGATGAGCGCTGTCACCTGGTCCATGTCCCGAGCCCGGTGCACGTCCACCTCGGCCGACCACCCGTCGGGCCGGGTGAGCTTCACCGTCACATCGTCGCGGCGGTGCGTCAGCCAGCCGGCGATCGCCTGCACCAGCACCATGGCGGTGCCCGCGTCGCTGGCGGCCACCCGCAGTACGTCAGCGCGGTCGGCCGACGTCCCCTCCGGGGAGGTCGTGGTCACTCCCTCCCGCAACCGATCCTCAGCGCGAAGCCAGGATGCCAGCGAACGCCGCGCATCGGCGGACGGAAGATCCGGATGGACCGAAAGCGTGATCATCTCCGGCACGTCTCCCCCTCCCAGACGACGACAAGCCCACGCCACCATCCTGCCAGTCCGCGTCGGGACCGGCACGCCGAGTAGTCGGCAATATCGATCAACCCTTGACCGTCGTATCGACGGTTCATAGGCTCCGGCCACTGCGAGGTTGTTCCCAAGAGGGGAAACACGACTCATGGCCCCATCGATGCGTCCGTTCCGGATGGTCCCCGCCCGGCGGCTGGCACGTGCCGCCACGATCACGCTCCTGCTCGGTATGGTTCCCCTGTTCGGCGGCACGCCGTCCGCGAGCGCCGCCCAGCCCACCCGGTGCAGCGACGACCCGACCGCACGGCTGAGCACGGTGCCCACTCCGGAGAACGTGCTCGGCTTCCCGCTCGGCGCGGGGCAGGAGCGGGTCGTCACCAACGACGAGGTCCGAACCTACCTCGGGGCCGTCGATCGCGCCTCGAACCGGGTCGTCACCGGCGTGATGACCACCAGTGTGCTCGGCCAGCCGTTGCCGTACGCGGTGGTGTCCAACGAGCGCCACGTGCGCCCCGCCGCGCTACGCGAGATCGCCGACGACGTCCGGGACCTGCGCGACCCGCGCCGGACCAGCGCGCGAACCGCCGCCCGGACGGCGAAGGACAGCCCGGCCATCGTCTGGGTCACCGCGAACGTGCACGGCGGCGAGAAGAGCGGCGCCGACGCGGCGCTCAAGACGCTGTACGAGTTGGCGGCGGGCCTGTCCTGCGCGGTCGCCCAGCGCAACGACAACCTGGTCACCATCATCGTCCCCACCCAGAACCCGGACGGCCGCGACGCGACCCGCCGGCAGAACGAGTTCGGCTTCGATTTGAACCGGGACTGGTTCGCCCGCACCCAGCAGGAGACCGACGGCAAGCTCGAACTGCTGCGCCGCTACCCGCCGCAGGTCTTCATCGACGCGCACGAGATGGGCGGCCGGCAGTACTTCTTCCCGCCCAACGCCGACCCGATCCACCACGAGATCGCCGGTGAGGCGGTGGACTGGATCAACCGGATCGGTGAGGCCAACAAGGCCGGCTTCGGCTTCAACGGGGCCTGCGACGACACCGTCACCACCGAGTGCTACTTCAACTACGACACGTACGACATGTTCTTCATGGGCTACGGCGACACGGTGCCGACCACCGGCTTCGGCGCGGCCGGCATGACGTACGAGAAGGGCAGCGCCTCGGCGGTGGCCGACCGGGTCCAGCAGCAGTTCCACACGCAGTGGTCGACGCTCGGCTGGGCCGCCGCGAACAAGCGCGAAGTGCTGGACGGTTACTTCGACATCTGGACCGACGCGCTCGCCCAGGGCCGGGCGGGCACACTGGAGCCGAACGAGGTGGTGCAGCCCACCAACGAGGTCCAGTTCCCGGTGCCGGACCTCACCATCCGCTCGTACTTCCTGCTGCCCGACCGGCAGCTCGCCGACGTCCGCCAGCTCGTCGAGCGGCTGCGGCGGATGGACGTCGAGGTGTACGAGGTGCAGAAGGCGACCCGGGTGCCCACCGCGCGGGTCTTCGGCGGGCGCAGCGCCACCAACGTGACAGTGCCCAAGGGCGCGTACTGGATCCCGATGGACCAGCCGCAGAAGCACTGGATCCAGGCCGTCATGGGCGAGGACCCGTACGTCCCGTTCCCGTACTTCTACGACGTGTCGTCCTGGAGCAACCCGCTGCTGATGGGCATCAACACCATCTACACCGGAGACACCGTCCGGCCGAGGGCCGACCTGGTCCGCAAGGTCACCGGCGGTCGCACCGGCGCGGCGTGGCCCTGGGGCTCGTACACGTACCCGCTCGACTCGGCCGCCGCCGCGGAGCTCACCTTCGACCTGCTCGGCCGTGGCGTACCCCTGGTCCGTGACCTCACGACCAGCACTGTCGCCATCCCGGCCGCCAAGCTGAGCCGGACGGTCGACCAGTTGGCCGAATCCCTCGGGGTCACCCTCACCCCGGGCGGCCGGCCGTCCGGCACCCGCCTCGACCTGCCCGACGTGGGGCTGTTCCAGGGCACCGGCATCTCCACCACCTCCGGCTCGCACGGCGAGGCCCGCTACGTGCTCGGCAAGCGGTGGGGGCTCGACCTCACACCGGTCACCACTGCCGACATCAACGACAACACCGAGGCGTTCACCGGGCGCACCGTGCTGCTGGTGCCGGACGGCAGCAGCGCCACCGGCGGTCTCACCGCCGCCGGACAGGCCAACCTGCGCGACTGGATCGGCCAGGGCCACACCTACCTCGGGCTGCGCAACGAGGGCACCCGGGTCGCCCGCGCCGCCGGGCTCACCTCGACCACTGAGAAGACCAAGCCGGCGGACTACCTGGTGATCGGCTCGCACCTGCGCGTCGACGTCGACCGGGACAGCCCGGTGGCGTCGGGTCGCCCGGCGGAGGACTTCGAGTTCAACAACAGCGACCCGATCCTGACCCCGAGCACCACCGGGACGAACGTGCTCACCTACCCGACGGGTGACACCTTCTGGGCCAACGGTTACACCGTCGGGGCAGAGACACTGAAGGGCACTGCGGCCGTCGTCGACGAGCCGACCGGCGCCGGTCGGGCGGTGCTGTTCGCGTTCAATCCGCTCTTCCGCGCGTACAACGAAAATGGTCTGCACCTGGTCGCCAACGTGTTGCTCTACCCGGCGACCGCCGCGTCGGACGCCCGGCGCCCGGCCGGCGTTGACGCGGCGCGCGCCAGCGCCGCCGCCGCGCCGGTGACGCCGGACCTGGGCGGCGGGTGGCGGCCGATCACCATCCAGGTGGCGGCCGGCGATCTAACCCGCACCCGGGCGATCGTCGAACGCTTCACCACCGACGCGCAGGCGTCCGAGAAGAACGGCTCGGCGTACGTCGTGATCCCGAACCCGCAAGGGCTCCAGGTGGACGAACACCCGTTCGCAAGAGATCTGGTACGCGCGCTGCGCGAGGCGAAGGTGCCGCTGCGGTCGGTGGTGAGCTAACCGACTCCCGCACGGTAAAGCGCCCGTCCCCTCAGTTGGGGGCGGGCGCTTCTGCGCGTTCGGGGTTGGGGTTATGGCCGCCGGGCGACCTCGGCGACGAAGGCCCGCCAGGCCACCGGCCCGAAGACCAGCGCCGGCCCTTCGGGGTCCTTGGAGTCCCGCACGCCCACGATGCCGGGCAGGTTGTCCGCGACCTCGACGCAGTTGCCGCCGCCGGAGCCGCTGCGGGTGGACTTGCGCCACGTAGCGCCGGTCAGGTCCATGACGTCACCACTTCCTTCATCAGATCCAGCGACTGCTGGCGGGGTAGCGCCTCGCTGCGAACCATCTCCCACCTCGACACGAGGGTATCCACATCGTCGTCGCGGTCGATGACGACGCCGCCGAGTTGGTTCTCCATCTCGGCCACCCACTTGTGGTCGGGCAGCCGGGCCAGGCTGAACGGCCCGGTCAGGCCGACGTGCATGCTGACCTCGTCCGGCAGCAGGTGAATGCTGATGTTCGGCCGTTCGGCGAGGGTGGTCAACTGCTTGATCTGCCCCGCCATGATGTCGCGGAAGTCCGCGCCGGCGCGGCGGAGCACCGCCTCGGCGATGACGGCGACGAAGTGAGGGGCAGTCGCCTTCGTGAGGGTCTCCTGCCGGTCCATCCGGTGGGCGAGCCGCTTCTCGACCTCGTCGTCGCTCAGCGTGTCGTTGCAGCGGATGACGGCGCGGCCGTAGCTCTCCGTCTGGAGCAGGCCCGGAACGAGGCTCGGCTGGAAGCACCTGAGCTGCGTCGCCGTGCGCTCCGCGTCCAACCACGGCAGGAACCACGACGGGGCGCCGAGCTTACCCACCATGCGCTCGAACAGCCCGCCGTTCTTGAACGCCCGGTCGGCGCCCTTGATGAAGTCCATCGTCAGCGCCCGCGTCTCGCTCTCCACCGCGCTGACGTGCGAGGCGCTGAAGCCAGCGCCCCGACCGAAGGAATCCTGGGTCATCCCGGAGGCCCCTCGGGCGCGGCGAATTTCGGCCACGATGAACGCGGCGAGCGGGTGCGGCAAGTCGGCCATTCGTACTCCCCCACAGCTACCCACGCCGCTATCCGACGTGGAACGCTTCGCCAGCTCGATCCGATCCGGTGAGCCGCTGCCTGAGCGTAGCGGCCTCATCTGCGGAGTGTCACCGTCGGCGCGCGGCGCGCCAACTGACCGCGCTAGCTGACCGCGTTTTCCCTCGAACCCATGCAGATCTTGGACAGTTTCCGTTACGGCCTAACTATTCAGTCCCATGACATCTGTCAGTGTTGAAGTCTCGATACATGTGTCACTTGGCAGGGGCCTTGGGTGTGCTGGTCCATGGTGCCGGGTATGGCTTCTCGGCGGCGTGTCATGAATCTGCTCGATGCCCAGTTGGCTGCTGGGTGCGGATCAACGCCGCCGAGTTCGCGCGTGAGCATGGGGTTTCGGTCCGTACCGTTTACCGGCATCAGGCACGGATCAGGGATGAGGGCGAGTGGCATGAGCGGTCCCGGCGGCCGCGTAGCAGTCCGCGGACGACGCCACCGGAGTTGGACGCCTGGATCTGCAAGCTGCGCGTCGAACTCGGCGTGGATAACGGGGCTGACTTCATTCGCGACGCGCTGATCGAGGTGCACGCCGCTACCGGTGCGCCGTGGCGGGTGCCGTCGCGATCGACGATCAACCGGGTCCTGGCCCGGCATGACCTGCTCGAACGGAACCCGGCGAAACGGCCGCGCAGCTCGTTTCGGCGGTTCGTCTACGCCCGGCCCCGCGACTGCTACCAAATTGACGCCACGAACGTCCGGCTCGCCGACGGCAGCCTCGCCGCGGTCTTCGACGTCCTGGACGACTGCACCCGAACCCTCGTCGGCTGTCACGCAACGAGCGCGGAGACCGCCGAAGGCGCGGTCACCGCGATCAGGCAGGCATTCGACGAGTACGGCACCCCGGCGATCGTGTTGTCCGACAACGGGACCGCGTTCACCAGCCGATTGACCCGGCCCGGATCGATCTCCACGTTCGTCCAGTGCCTCCTGGACCACAATGTCCGGCCGATCAACTCCAGCCCCTACCATCCGCAGACCTGCGGCAAGGTCGAACGCCACCACCAAACCCTCAAAAAATGGTTGAGCACCCACCCCGCCCCCGCAACCCGCGCGGAACTGCAGAACCTCCTCGACGTCTACCGCCGCTACTACAACACCCAACGACGCCACAGCGCCCTGCCGCGACGCGCCACCCCCGCCCAGGCATGGACACACGCGCCCAGCCTCGGCGGGCCGGCCAGCCTACCGATGCAAACCGACGCCACCCTGCACCGCTGCCTCGTGGGCAGCACCGGCGCCATCACCGTCGCCGGACACCGCACCAGCGTCGGCACCACCCACGCCGGCGCCACCATCACCGCCATCCGCGACCAGAGCCGGATCACCATCTACCACCAAGACGGCCAACCCCTCGGCCACTTCCACCTCACCCCCGACCGGACCTACATCAGCCTCACCCGAGCAGCCTGATCAACAACACCTGACACATCTATCGGGACTCCCCCTTGACACATGACTCGGGACAGCACAGTTACGCCTAACGGAAACTGTCCAAGATCTGGCGATCAGGCGGGGCTCGACGGCGGAATCCGTCCGGCGCATGCGGTGACGGGCGAGCCGGATTGTCCGTTCGGGACAAACTGGACAATGCCGTTGGCCAGGGCCGACATCGGCGTTGTGCGGAACAGGCCGCATCGGTGGTTCGGCCCGAGCGGACCAAGCCGGCCCAGGGTTTGCGGGCGACGCCGCTGTAGCCGGTGCAGGCGACCTGCGAGTCCTCGGTGGCCGGCGGCTCGGCACCCCTCGGGTCGGCTAGCGGACATCCACCGGGCCGGATCACGACAGCGCTCCCTGCACCCTGCGGCGCAGGCTGGCCGGGATCTGTGCCGACGGTCGGCACCCGGAGGAGGCTCACGGCCCATGGTCGTATCCCGCGCAGGGACGGCGGTGCTGGCCGGCGGTCTCGCCCTGCTGCTGACGGTCACCACGGCCGGGTGCAGACGGTCGCGTCCGTCGCCGACGCCGTCCAGCGGCACGGCGACTGTCGGCCTGACCGTCAGCGCCGGCCAACAGTCGTATCGGGTGGGTGAACAGATCAGCCTGCGACTGAAGCTGGTCAACAACCGCGACGCCGAGTGCCAGCTCAGCCGCGTGCCGGACGGGGCGGTGACGGTCCTGTCGTTGACCCGCGACGGCACGGCGGTGGCACCAGCGGTCGGCGGGGCCGCCTACTACCGGGACTTCACCACGTACCTGGTCGAGAACCTGGTGCGGGTGCCGCCGCGCGGGTCGGTGGAGCTGACGCTGCGCAGCGACCCGCAGAGCCCGGTCGGCGCGGCGTTGACCACCTCCGCGCCGGACGGACGGGGTGGGGCCGCCGTCACCTGGTGGTCGGTCGACCAGCCGGGGGCGTACCGGCTGGTGCTGGGCTATCTGCGAGCGCCGCTGCGGGGTGTGCCGGCGGATGCCTGCGCCGCGACGGCCGAGCAGGGCACTGTCGCGTTCGAGGTGAAGGGCGGATGACCGGGATGCGCGCGATCCGGACGGGTCTGGTTCTTGCGGGAGTGCTGGTGCTCCTCGCCCCCCAGGCGGCGTCCGCCGTTGTCACCGTTGAACCTGGCCTCCAGACGGAGTACGCGGGCTGCGTCGGGCAGATTCGCAGCTCCGGCAACGGCAAGGTACTCGAAGAACTGGAACGCTCCGGAAAGAGGATCCGGGTCCGTGAGCCCATCGTCGACTCGGAGAGCAGCACCACCAAGTACATCCCGGGTAGTGACGTGCAGATCAACTGGGTGCCGAAGAACGACGGGCGGGCGCTGCCGGAGGAGGGCGCGGGCTTCACCGAGGATCAGTGCGCCACCCTCATCCACGAGATGAACCATGCCCTCGACCTGGCCAACGGCATCGAGCGGGGCCAGTTCTGTACGCAGGGCGGCCAGTTGGCCAGCAAGGTGGATCCCGGCGAGGTGCACGCGGTGCTGGCGGAGAACGCGTACCGCAAGGCCGTGGGTGTGCCGCTGCGCACGACGTACAGCGGGCTGCCGCTGCCGTCGAACGGCAAGGACTGCGACAAGCCCAGGCCCCGACCGCCCGGCGGTGGTGGTTGTTCGATCTCGGTTATCGGCAAGGGTTACCGGTGCGCGAACAGCAACGGCGACCCGCACCTGCTCACCTACGACGGTCTGCGGTACGGCTTCCAGGCCGCCGGGGAGTTCGTGCTGACCCGCTCGACAGCCGATGACTTCGAGGTCCAGGTACGACAGACGATGTTCCCGGCCAGTTCGGTGGTGGCCGTCAACTCGGCCGTCGCCGCTCGGGTGGCCGGTGACCGAGTCGGCGTGTACGTCACACCCGACGGCCCGGCGGTCCGGGTGAACGGCGCCGCCCCGGTGTCCGCGCCCGACGGGGTGAAGCTTCCGCGCGGCGGCACCGTCACCACCTGGGGAGACGGCACGGTGACGGTGGAATGGCCGGACGGCACCCGGCTGACCGCGCAGCCGATCGGCGTGTGGGGGCTGAGCGTGAGCGTCGGCGCGCCCACCGCCCGGGCCGGAACGCTGGAGGGTCTGCTCGGCGACCACGACGGTGACCCCGGCGACGACCTGACCGTGCGCAACGGGAAGCGGGTGCCGCAGCCGCCCACGTTCGAGGCGCTGTACCCCGGCTTCGCCGACAGTTGGCGCGTCGAGGCGCAACGGTCGCTGTTCGACTACGAGCCGGGGCAGAACACCGGCACATTCACCGACCGGCGCTTCCCGGACCGGCTGCTCACCGTCCGGGACCTGCCCAACCGGGCCACCGCCGAACTGGTCTGCCGGCGAGCCGGTGTCACCGATCCGCAGATCTTCGCCGACTGTGTGCTCGACGTCGGTCTCACCGGGCAGGTGGCGTTCGCCGAGGACGCCGCCCGCTCCCAGCGCGACGTGCCCGCTGCCGGTGATGTCGACCTGGCGGTGACCCGGGCCGGCGCCACGGCCGCGATGAAGGTGCCGGGCCGGGCCGGTCAGAAGATCTTCGTGGAGGTGCCCGCCGCCACCGTGCCGGATCGGTGCGGCGTGTTGCTGCTGCTCGACCCGCAGGGCCGTCAGCTGGCTACCGGCTGCGTCATCTCCGGTGTCGGCTTCATCGACACGACCACGTTGACCGCCACCGGCGACCATGAGGTGGTACTCGACCCGTGGGATGCCGACCTCGGTCGGGCGACGGTACGGGTCGTTGCGGTGACCGACGAGGAGAAGACCCTCACGCTGGACGGGCCCGCGGTCCGGGCGACGCTCGCCCAACCGGGCGCGATCAGCCGCCTGTCCTTCGACGGACGCGCCGGCCAGAAGGTCTTCCTCCAGGTCACCGACGCCACGGTGCCGGACCGGTGCAACCTGCTGCGCCTGCGGGACCCGGCCGGCGAACAGGTGACCAGCGGCTGCGTGATCGGCGGCAAGGGCCACGTCGACGGGTTCGTCCTACCGGCCAGCGGCCGGTACGTGCTGGAAGTCGACGGGACCTCCACCGACACCGGCGCGGCGGACGTGCGGCTGCGCGACGCTCACGACGAGCAGGCCGACACGGTGGCGGACGGCCGGGCCGCCACACTGACGGTCAGCCGACCCGGTGCGGTGAGCCGGTTGCGGTTCCCCGCCGACGCCGGTCGTCGCATCACCGTCGAGGTGACCGCCGCCAGCCTGCCGGACCGGTGCGGGATTCTGCTCCTGAATGGCCCGGCCGGCGACACGGTGGGAAGCGGCTGCGTCATCGGCGGGACGGGGCGGTTCGAGACGGGTCCGCTGCCGAAGGGCGGCACGTACACCCTCGTGCTGGACCCGTGGGCGGACGACACCGGCTCGGGCACGGTCACCATGCGCCAGGGTCGCTGACTGCGGCGGCTGTTGTGGGGGGACGGCCCTTCCCGGATGAGCGTGATGCCTGTGAGTCATCTTGATGACCCACAGGCATCACACACTTCGGGGAGTACGTCAGGGGCAACCCGAGCCGCAGTGACCATCGACGCCCCCTGGCCGATCGGTCAGCCGGTGGCGCAGACGGTGCCGTTGAGCGTGAATGCCGTGGGCAGCACGTTCGGCCCGCCGTACGCGCCGACGAAGCCGGCGCTCACGGTGCCGCCGGCGGCGATCTGCCGGTTGTCGGCGGTGGGCGTGACCCGCACCGCGGTGCCGACCTGCTCCCAGGTGGCGCTCCAACCGCTGCTCACCTGCTGCCAGCCGGTGGGCCAGGTCCAGGTGAGCGTCCAGCCGTTGAGGGGGCTGGTCCCGTTGTTGATGATCTCGACGCCGCCGATGTAGCCGTTGCCCCAGTCGTTGTTGCTGGTGAAGCGGACGGTGCACGTACTGGCGGCGGGGCTGCCGGTGGCGAAGGTGAGCGGCGGTGAGGCCCAGGAGACCCGTCCGGCGGTGTCGCGGGCCAGCACGTTGACCGTGTACCTGCTGCCCGGCACGAGGTTGTCGACAGTGAACGATGTGGTCGTCGTCTCGCCGAGCTGCTCGCTGACCGCGCCGTGCTGCCGGTGCACCTCGTACTTCGCGATCGGACTGCCGCCGGGGGTGGCCGCCGGCCAGCTGATCGTCGCGGCGCGGTCGGTGACGCCACTCGCGGTCGGCTGGCCCGGTGCCGTCGGCCGGCCGGCGGTCGCGCCGGCCGGGCGCAGCACCAGCGTGGTCAACGAGTACGCCGGCAACGTCCGGCTGGTCGCCGAGCCGGACTGGCTGGTGGCGATGCCGGTGGCGCCGTTGATGAGGGTGGAGACCGTCGGCGCGCCGGCCGACGGGGCGAACCCGGCGTAGTCGATGGTGACCGGGTGGTCGTTGTCCGGGTCCTTGTTCACCAGCAGCACGGCGAGGTCACCGTTGCTGCGGCGGACCGCGTGGGCGGTGACCAGGGGCTCGTCGGTGCCGGCGCGAACGAACTGGTCGCCGGTCTTCGCGAAGAGCTTCATCATGCTCAGACCGTGGTACGGCGCGAACGGTGTGTTCAGCGGCGGTTGGCACACCGAGCCGTCCTCGGTGCAGGCGCCGCTGGAGAGCATCCCGAAGTCGCCGTAGTCGGTCTGGCCGGCCACCTGCGTCACGGCGCCCATGCCGTTGTGCACGTTCCACCAGTGGGCGGTGAAGACACCGTTCTCCAGCAGTCCGCTGTAGACGTCGGCCAGGAAGAGCGCCGCCGGCTGGGTGTTCCGGCCAGCGTCGACGTTCAGCTCGGTGAAGCTGATACCGATCCGGTCGGCGTCCGCGCCGGCGTACCGGGCGAGTTGCTGCCGCAGCAGGTAGGTGGCGTCGGGAAGGTGGTCGACGCGGGCCAGCGACTCGGCGGCGGTGCCGCCCGGGTACCAGTGCACGTCCACGAAGTCGATTTTCGGACCGGCGATGGAGAGCACCGTCTGGTTCCACGGGCCTGGGTCGCTGCCGGCGGTGATCCCGTCCGGCCAGTTGCCCGGCATGGTCAGCACCGCCCCGACCTTGATGCTCGGGTCGACAGCCTTCATCGCGTCGGCGTACTCGACGACCAGCCTCGCGTACTGTGTCGCGCTCTTGTCCGGGTGGTCGTCCGCCTCCCACGCGGACCCGTAGTGGCCGTTGCCGTAGTTCTCGTTGCCGACGGTCCAGTAGCGCGCGTCGTATCCCTTAGTCACGTTGGCGTACCGCACCCAGTCGGCGGCCTCGGCGGGCGTGCCGGTGCCGTAGTTCGCAATGATCATCGGTTGCGCGCCGACGCGCCGGACCGCCGCCATGAAGGTGTCGAAGTCGGTTCCCGGCGCGACGTAACCGCCGGGCGCTGTGTGGTCCTTCCAGTGGTAGATGTCGGCGTACGAGCCGCCGGGGTAGCGCATCATCTGCACGCCGGCATCTCTGAGCAGGTCCGACGTATCGGCGGTGCCGAGGTTCGAGTCCCAGATGGCGTGGTTGACGCCGAGGGCGGTGTCCGGCACGGTCGCCAGACCCGCGCGGGTGTTGACGGTGACGGTGACCGGGTCGGCCGCCGCGCTGGCGGTTGGTGGGTTGACGCCCGCGAGCGCGCTCGCGGCGAGCAGCAGGCCCGCCAGGAGTGTTGCGCGGGTCTTCGGTGTACGCATGGGCGGGGGTTCCTTCGCGCAGATGAGTCGCCCGCCCGGTCAGGGTGCGACGCGGTGACGGGCGAGCCCATGGAGGGATGACTCTCGTTGGTCCATCGCTTGTGTCACCGTCCCCCGGAGATCACATCTGGATCCCGGCTGCCCAGTGGACGGGTGTCAGCCCCGCGCGCGGCTCTTCATCGACGTACCACAATGGCACTGTCGGCTCGACAATCTCAAGGTGCGCGGCACTCGGACCGCAGCGCACGGGATCGACAGACGTCATACGTTACGCCTTGACGAACGGCATGTTATCGCTCACAGTCGATGCGAGGCGACCAGCGTCCGTGGCCGGGTCCCCGACTCACGACAAGAGGAACCGCCGATGAGATCAAGGATCGCACTGCTGGCCGCCGCGCTGGCGACGGCCCTGGCGACGATGACGGCCGTGGTCACTGTCGCCACCCCGGCGTCGGCCGCGACGCTCACCCAGGTGACCAACTTCGGCACCAACCCCACGAACCTCCAGATGCACCTGTACGTGCCGGACCGGGTCGCGGCCCAGCCGGCACTGCTCCTGGCCCTGCACTACTGCACCGGCAGTGGTCCGGCGGTGCACAGCGGCTTCGGGCTCAGCACCCTCGCCGATCGCTACGGCTTCATCGTGATCTACCCGTCGGTGACCCGGAGCAGCAAATGTTGGGACGTCTCGTCGCCGCAGGCCCTGCGCCGCGACGGTGGCAGCGACCCGGTCGGGCTGAAGTCCATGGTCGACCACGTCCGGAGCCGCTACCCGGTCGATGCGACCCGGATCTCCGTGGGTGGGTTCTCCTCCGGCGCCATGATGACCAACGTGATGGTGGGCCTCTACCCGGACCTGTTCAACGCCGGGTTCAGCTCCTCCGGGGTCCCGTTCGGGTGCTTCGCCACCACCAACGGCGCGGAGTGGAACAGCGAGTGCTCCGGCGGACGGATCGTCAGGACCGGGCAGCAGTGGGGCGACCTGGTCCGCAGCGCCTACCCCGGCTACTCGGGCAAGCGTCCCCGGTTCCAGATCTGGCACGGCACCACCGACACCACCCTGAGCTACGTCAACTTCGGCGAGCAGATCAAGCAGTGGACCAACGTGCAGGGTGTGTCGCAGACCCCCAGCTTCACCGACTCCCCGCAGACCAGCGCCACCCGTACCCGGTACGGGGGCACCGGCGGCACGGCCCCCGTGGAAGCGATCAGCTTCCAGGGGTACGGCCACTCCATCCCGTTCGACGCCGCGCAGGCCGTCCGGTTCCTCGGCCTCGACACCACGAGCCCGACCACCCCACCGCCCGGCGGCACGGCGGCGCCGCTGCGCAACACCGGCGCCAACCGCTGCCTGGACGTCCCGTCCCGGTCGCAGACCAACGGCACGCAGCTGGCGTTGTGGGACTGCAACGGCGGCACCAACCAGCAGTGGACGTCGACCGCCACGAAACAACTCCAGGTGTACGGCACGAAGTGCCTGGATGCCGAGGGCGCCGGGACCTCACCGGGCACCCGGGTGATCATCTGGGACTGCAATGGCGGCACCAACCAGCAGTGGAACGTCAACACCGACGGCACTGTCACCGGCGTGCAGTCCGGGCTGTGTCTGACGCCCAACGCCGCCGGGACCGCCAACGGCACCCCTGCGGTCCTGTCGAGCTGCAACGGCACGAACAGTCAGCGGTGGACCCGCAGCTGACGCGGTGACCGACGTCGGCGTACCCCGTCGGTTGCTCATGCGGCGTGTGGCCCGGCTCGGGATCCTTCCGAGCCGGGCCGGGTGGCGTCCCGCTGCTCGGGCCCGGACTCCGAACAGCGGGACGCGACCCGGCGGCCAGGGTCGAAACCGACGGTCGTCATCAGGGCGGCCCGGCTGCTCAGCGGTGTGCGCTGGGCATGTGAGCGGCCCGGTTGTCGTCGCACGACTGTCCCGGTTGCTGCGGTGCCCTGGAATCCCGGTGGCCGTTCATGCCTCGGCCGCGTGGCGCACGGGTCGCCCGATGGTGGTCCCGGGCCGTCTCGCGCCGGCCACGTGCCACCCGCCCCACGCCACGATCGTCGTCCGTCACGCCCTGAACCAGTGGCGACAGCTCCGTCACGCGGCCCGAGGTCGTTCGAGTATCGACGACTGTCCGTCACGTTAGCGCTAACAGTGAGCGATTGTCCATAGACAATGTTCTCTGTTTACCGCCGCCGGGTGGTTCGCGTGCACGCCGACGACAGTCGTGAGCGCGGGCGGAATAACCTTGCGGCATGCGGGGACGATTCGGTGCGGCCAGGCGGTGGTACGGGGAGCACCGGCGGTTGGTCCGCCGGACGGTCCTCGCGCTCACGGTGGGAGCGGTGGCGCTGGCCGGGGGCACTGTGGCCAGCGTGACGTGGATCCGCGACACCGCGGAGGGCCACCTCTACGGCGAGGCCGAGGTGCCGGACGCGCCGGTCGCCCTGGTCCTGGGCACCAAGGTGGACGCCGACGGCACGCCCTCACCCGTCCTCACGGCCCGGCTGGAGATCGCGCGGCGGCTGTTCGACGCCGGCAAGGTGCGGGCGATCCTCGTGTCGGGCGACAACATGAACGCCGACTACAACGAACCCGCCGCCATGCGGAACTGGCTGGTGGAGCGGGGTGTACCAGCGCACAAGGTGGTTCCGGACCACGCCGGTTTCGACACGTACGACTCATGTGCGCGCGCCGAGCGGATCTTCGGGGTGCGGCAAGCCACTGTGGTGACGCAGACCTTCCATCTTCCGCGTGCCGTGGCGCTGTGCCGACGCCTCGGCATCGACGCCAACGGCGTGGGTGACGACAGCGCGAAGCGGTACGCCCAGACGTGGTGGTTCAGTTCGTCCCGGGAGAACGGCGCCTGCCTGAAGGCCGCGCTGGATCTGCTCTCCGGGCGGGATCCGGCGCACCTCGGCCGCCGGGAGACGGGCGTCGACGACGCGTTGCGCGCCGGCTGACTGAGGTCACGACCGTGGTGGTGCGGCGCTGTCGCGGACGATGAGCTCGGTGGCGAGTTCGACCCGAGGGCTCTCGGTCCTCTCGCCTCCGGCGAGGCGCAGCACGGTACGCGCGGCCAGCATGCCCATCTCGGCCAGGGGTTGCCGGACTGTGGTCAGCGGCGGGGAGCACCACCGCACCTCCGGCAGGTCGTCGAAGCCGACCACGCTCACGTCGTCGGGCACCCGCAGGCCCCGTTTGCGGACCGCCTCGTAGACACCGAGCGCCATCTGATCGCTGGAGGCGCAGATGGCGGTGGGCGGGTCGGGCAGGGCCAGCAGCTGCGTACCCGCTGTGAAGCCGGCCTCGTGGTAGAAGTTGCCCGGGCGGATCAGGGCGTCGTCGATGGGGATGCCGGCGGCGCTCAGAGCCGCGCGGTAGCCGTCCATCCGGGCCCGGCTGCACATCAGGTGCGGCGGGCCGGCGATGAAGCCGATGCGGCGGTGGCCGAGGCTGATCAGGTACTGGTTGGCGCTGAGACTGCCCGCCCAGTTGGTGGCGCCGATGGTGGGTGACTCCTGCGGGTCGACCCCGGCCGGGTCGATGATGACGACCGGCAGGTGGAGCCGTCGCAGCTCGGCCTGCAACGGTGGGTTCACCATCGAGGTCACGAAGATGATTCCCTCGGTGGAGCGGGTACGCATGTTGTCGAGCCACTGCTTGGCCGAGGAGATGCGCCAGTGGATGGCCGACACGACGGTGCCGACTCCGCTGGTCTGGCCGACGTCCTCCACCCCACGGATGATCTCCACGGCCCACGGGCTGTCCAGGTCGTTGAAGACCAGGTCGATGAGGGCGGCGTCGGTGCGCCTGGCCGGTGACCGGCGGCGGTAGCCGTGCCGGTTGAGCAGGGCCTCGACGCGTTCGCGGGTGTCGGGGGCGACGTCGGAGCGGCCGTTGATGACCCGGGAGACGGTGGGCACGGAGACACCGGCCAACCGCGCGATCATGGCGATGGTGACGTTTCGGCCGTTCTCCGTGCCCACGGTCCCCCCTGTCATCCCTTGACGCTGCCGGTCAGACCGCCGATGAGTTGACGTTCGGCAACGGCGTAGAAGCCCAGGGCCGGCACCATGGACAGCACGACGTAGGCGAGCACCCGTGCGGTCTCGGCGGTGTACTGGCCCTGGAAGGCCTGGACTCCGACGGGTAGGGTCCACCAGCTCTGGTCGGTGAAGACGACCAGCGGGAGCATGAAGTTGTTCCAACTGGTCACCACGGCCAGCACCGACACGGTGGCCAGGGCGGGACGGGCCATCGGCAGCAGGACCCGCCAGAAGAACCCGAACGAGCCGCAGCCGTCGAGGACGGCGGCCTCCTCGACCTCGGCCGGGATGGTACGGAAGAACTGACGCAGGATGATGATGGTGATCGGCAGCCCGAAAGCGGCCTGGGGCAGGATGACGCCGAGCGGGTTGTCCAGCAGGCCCATGCCGCGAAGCAGGACGAACAGCGGCAGGATGGCCACCGCGAACGGGAACATCAGGCCGATCGCGAACAGGGTCACCAGGAACTCGCGACCCCGGAAGGCGTACCGCGCGAAGACGAACGCGGCCATCGCCGCCGCGGCGACGACGATGAAGGTGCTGCTCACGGCGATGAGAAGGCTGTTGCCGAGCTGCCGCCAGAACACCCCGGACGTCAGGATGTCGGTGTAGTTCGACGGCGTCCAGGGGTCGGGCCACCCCAGCGGGTTGGTGGAGAGCTGACCGTTGTCCTTGAAGCCGCCCAGCACACCGAACCAGACCGGTACGACGATGAGCGCTCCGACGACGACGCAGACGAGGTGCAGCACGAGGCTGCGGGTCCGCTGGGCGCGGTTCACCGTGCCGGTCATCGCTGGCCTCCCTGGTTGGTGATCGCTCCCGCGGTGTCACGACGCAGGACGATGCGCTGGTAGAAGAGGGCGAAGACGAGGCTCAGCAGGAACATGATGATGCTGATGGCGCTGGCGTAGCCGACCTCGAAACGGCGGAAGCCGTACTCGTACATCGTCACGGCCATGGTCTCCGACGAGTGGATCGGGCCGCCCCGGGTGAGCACCCAGACCATGTCGAACAGTTGGATGGTGCCGATGACCGACAGGAAGACGCTGATGCGGATGGTCGGCCCGAGCAGGGGCAGTGTGACGTGCCGGAACGCCTGCCAGGCGGTGGCGCCGTCGGTGACCGCGGCCTCCGACAACTCCTTGGGAATGCCCTGACGCGCGGCCAGGAAGAGCATCATGTAGAGGCCGAAGTACTTCCAGGACACCACGAGGAAGACGGCGTACAGCACGGTGTCCGGGTCGGCGAAGACCGCGCCGGCGTCGGCGCTCAACCACGTCGCGATCGCGTCGCCCAGGCCCCGGTTGGGTGAGAACACCAGGTCGAACAGGACGGCCGTGGTGACCTCGGAGAGCACGTACGGGGCGAAGAAGATCAGCCGGTAGGCGGCACGACCCCGTAGTGGCTGATTGAGCAGCATGGCCAGGGCCAACGCCGCGGGCAGCTGGACGACCAGGGACAGCAGCACCAGCACGAAGCCGCGCCACAGGTCACCACGGAAGGTCGGGTCCTGGAAGGCGCGGGTGTAGTTGTCCAGCCCGACGAAGTTCTCCGGCAGCCCGAAGCCGTTCCACTTGTAGAGGCTGGCGTAGCTGGCCACCAGGATGGGGGCGACGACCAGCAGCAGGAACAGCACCAGGGCTGGTGTGAGGAAGATGGCGAGGACGCCGCCGCGGCCCGGCCGGGGCTGGCGGCCACGCTGTCGCGCGGTGCCCGGCCCCGGTGCCGGCGGGTCCGTCGCCGGGTCGCCGCGCCTGGTGTCCGACACGGTCGATGGGCTGGTCATGCCTACTCCACAGGGGGTTCGCCGGCTACGGATGGGTGGGTGGTCACGGTCAGACGGTCTTCGCCACCTGGGTGATGTCCTTGACGATCTGGGCGGGCGACTTGTTGCCGGCGACCAACTCGGCGACGCTGTCGTTGATCTGCGACCCGAGCGCCGGCGCGTACGCCTGGTCGAGGTAGAGCTGGAAGCCGGTGTAGCCGGCGAGCGTCTCCGCGACGAGCTTGCCGTTGGCGTCGGGGATGGCCGTCGCGGCCTCCTTCACGGTCGGTAGCACCGCGCCGGTCTGCGCGGACTTGCGCTGGTTGTCCGCGCTGAGCAGGAACTTCAGGAAGTCCACGGTGGCCGCGGGGGCGTCCTTGCCGATGGCGAAGCCGTTGCCGCCGCCGAACACCTCGGTCGTGGCGCCCTTTCCACCTTCGACGGTGGGGAAGGGGAAGAAGCCGAGCTTGTCGCCGAGGCCCTTCTTGCTGGTGGAGCTGGATGCCTGCACCGCCGGCGCCCACTGCCCCATCAGCTCCATGGCCGCCCCGCCGTTGCCCATGGTGGCGGCCTGCCCGTCGGGCGTGCCGTACGCCGCGCCCAGGAACCCCTTCTGGAACGGCTGCAGGTCGACGAGTTCCTTGAGCCGGTCGCCGGCGGCGACGAGGTCAGGGGCGTCGAAGTTCTTGTCGTCGACGGCCTTCTGCAACGCGCCCACCCCACCGATGCGCATCGCGAGGTAGGACCAGTAGAAGTGGGCCGGCCACTTGTCCTTGCCCGCCAGGGCGATCGGGGTGATGCCTGCGGTCTTGAGCTGGCGGACCACGTCGAGCACGCCCGCCCAGGTGGTGGGCGCGGCGGTGATGCCGGCGCGGGCGAAGAGGTCCTTGTTGTACCAGAAACCGACCATGCCGATGTCGAACGGAACGCCGTAGATCTTGTCGTCGATCGTGTACGGCTCCATGGCGGCGGGCAGCAGGCCCCCGATCCACGGCTTCACGTCGTCGGTGATGTCCTTGACCAGGCCGGCGTCCACCTGTTGCTTGAGCACGCCACCACCCCAGGACTGGAAGAGGTCGGGCGGGTCACCGGCCTGGGTGGCGGTGGTGAGCTTGGCCTTGAACGCCTCGTTCTCCAGGGGCTGGATGTCGAGGGTGACGTTCGAGTGCGCGGCCTTGTATTCGTTGGCCAGCGCCGCCCAGACCGGCAGCATCGGCTCGGTGTTCTGGATGTGCCACCAGTTGATGGTCTGCGGGGCGTTCGGGTCGCTGGGCTCGTCGTCGCCGCAGGCGCTCAGCAGGAAGGCACCGGCGCCGGCACCGGCGAGGCCGAGCAGCGTTCGGCGGGAGAGGTGCGTGGTCATGATCGATCCCTTCGGGGACTTCCGGGGTGCTCGGACGCCGGCTGAGCGGGCGGGTGGGGATCTACGGATCTCCGAAACTTTCAATGCTTCGCCGGTAATACCGATCGATGGCCGGCACGCTACGAGCTGACGTCGCAACGGTCAAGACCTCTGTCCTATTGCGAAAAGACCGGCTAGCGTAGGCACAATCTTCAATGGCCGGAGACCGCGAGTTTCCGGAAGTTGCAGCCAGCCCGCCCAGAGGAGCGCTCGTGTCGACCGACATCGCTACCGTGGCGACCGCTACCCGGTCGATCCGCAATCCCATCCTTGCCGGGTTCCACCCGGACCCGTCGATCCTGCGCGTCGGCGACGACTACTACCTGGCCACCTCGACCTTCGAGTGGTATCCGGGCGTGCTCGTGCACCACTCGCGTGACCTGGTGAACTGGCGCAGCCTCGGTGGGATCATCACCGACCGGCGCCTGCTCGACCTGCGCGGATGCGGCGACTCCAACGGGGTGTGGGCGCCCGACCTGACGTATCACGACGGTCAGTTCCACCTCGTCTACAGCGACGTGGCCAGCTTCGCCAGCGGCTACTGGGATCCGCAGAACTTCCTGGTCACCGCCGAGGACATCACCGGCCCCTGGTCCGATCCGGTGAAACTGCACGGGCGTGGGTTCGACGCCTCGCTGTTCCACGACGACGACGGCACCACCTGGCTGCTGGGCATGAGCGCGGACTGGCGACCCGGCCGCGACCGCTTCGGCGGTATCGAGATCCAGCAGTACGACAGTGCCGCACGCCGCCTGGTCGGCAGCCCCCGCATCCTGTTCACCGGCTCACCGGTCGGGGTCACCGAGGGCCCGCACCTGTACCGCCACGACGGCTGGTACTGGCTGATCACCGCCGAGGGCGGCACCAGCTGGGAGCACCAGGTCACCGTGGCGCGGTCGCGGGAGCTGTTCGGGCCGTACGAGGTGGACCCGGACGGGCCGCTGCTCACCTCCTTCGGGCGACCCGAACTGCGGTTGCAGAAGGCGGGTCACGGCAGCCTGGTCCGCACGCAGAACGGCGAGTGGTACCTGGCCCACCTGGTGGGCCGCCCGTACTCCCCGCTGGGCAACTGCGTGCTGGGTCGGGAGACCGCGATCCAGCGGGTCGAGTGGCCGTCGGACGGCTGGCCGCGGGTCGCCGGAGGGGTGCCCGCGGACGACGTTGTCGCACCCGACCTGCCCGCGCACCCGTGGCCGGCGGAGCCCGAGACCGACCACTTCGACTCCCCCGAGCTGGGCCGGTGCTGGTCCACGCTGCGTCGGCCGGCCACCCCGGACTGGGTGGACCTGCACACCCGCCCGTCGTACCTGCGCGTCCACGGCGGGCAGTCGCCGGTCGGTCGCCAGGCACCCAGCCTGGTCGGGCGACGCGTCGGCGCGATGGGGTGCTCGCTGGAGACAGTGGTGGAGTTCGCGCCGGCCGACCACCGTCAGCTCGCCGGGATCACCGCCTACTACAACACCCTCAACTGGCACCACCTCTACCTGACCCGTGCCGACGACGGGCGGACGGTGCTGGAACTGCTCAGCTCCGACAACGGGCGACGCACCGCGTACCCCGATCTGACCGTCGACGTCGGCGGCGTCACCCGGGTCGGCCTGCGGGCCGTCTTCGACGGGCCGGCGGTGCGCTTCGACTACGACCTCGGCGCCGGTTGGCAGGGACTGCCGGTCGAGCTGGACGCGACAATCCTGTCCGACGAACACGCCGCGCTGATCATCGACGGTGAGCCGGCGGCGTGGGGATTCACCGGCGCCTTCCTCGGCCTGTGGGTGCAGGATTTGGGCGGCGACGGCGTGCACGCCGACTTCGACCTGGCCACCTACCGGGAGCAGTGACCACGCGGACGGCACTCGGCGGGTGCCGTCCGCGTTCCCACTCGTCCTACCTGACCTGGGCGGCGACGGCGCGCAGCTGACCGAGGGTGGTGCGGAAACCGTGGCCGGACGCGGCCGGGTCCTCGGCGAGCAGGCCGCTGACCGCCATGGTCTGCGAGCGGGTCGTGGCGGCGGTCTCCGCGCCGGATCCGCTCAGGTCGAACACGCCGAAGTCGCCGCTGAGCGTCCGGAACGTCGGGGCCGCCGGGTCCTGGGCGAGGTAGAGGACCACGAACTGGCCGGCCTCGAGCGTCGACATGTGTGCCATGTCCGGCACACCGGCGGGCAGCGGGGCGAGTGTGATCCGCGCCCCGGCCCGTACGCTCGACCCGCTCGTCGCGCGCAGCACCTCGTCGACCCGGAATCCGGCCGCCTCAACCTCACCGCGTACCACCAGGTCCGCGGTTTCGCTGAGCTGCCGCACTGTGCCGTACCCGCGCAGCTTGCCCTTGATCGGCGGGGGCGCGACGTCGGTCGGTGTGGCCGCGCTGGTCGGGGCGGTGCTGGTCGGGGCGGGCGCGGCCGCCGGGTCTGCGCCGCCGCTGCCGCAGGCGGACAACGCCGCGGCGGCGAGCACAGCGGCGGCCGTGGCCCACAGAGCCCGGGTACGGCGACTGTCGACTGCCATGGAACGCTCCTCGCGTCTCGGTGCCGTCCCGGGTCGTCTCGCTCGGAACGCGGCACTGCTTACGCCCTCTATCTGTGCGTCCCGGGCACCGAGTTCCATCTTTTTTTCTCGGCCTCAGTTGTTTCGGGCTCGGCTCTTGCGGGCTCAGCTCGGCGCTTGCGGGCTCAGCGCCGCTCGCGGGCGAGCTGACGGAGCTCGGCCACCGTGGTGACGAACGCGCGGCCCGCCCCGGCGGCGTCCTCGGCGCGCAGACCGGTCACCGACATCCCCGGTGACCGGCTGGTGGCCGTCTCCCCAGCGAGGTCGAAGATCCCGAATTCGCCGCCGAGCGGACGGTAGAGACGCGCACCCGGGTCCGCGAGGCCCAGGTACAGGACGGTCGGCCGGCCGGTCGTTCCGAACAACTCCGCCGCAACCGAGATCTCGGTGGGCACCGGGGCGTCCGGGGCGCGGTAGAGCACCTCGGCCACCCGGTAGACCGCCCGCCCGTCCGTCACCGACGTCACCTCGCCACGGACCACCAGCTCAGCCGCGTCGGTGAGTTGACGCACCGTGCCGTACCCACGATTCTTGGCGGCCGTGCCCGGCGGTGCCTGCCGAGCGGCCGGGCGGCTCGCCTCGGGGGACGGGAGCGCCACCGGGGGCGCGTCGCCGGACCGTACCGCGAGTCCTCCGCCCGCCGCGACCACTACCAAAGCGGCCGCCGCGAGCGCGGGCCGCAGCGGCACAAAAGCCCTTCTTCGGGTACGCGGCCGCTGCGCGATCGCCGTCAGCAGGCGCGTGCGGTGCAGCTCGTGCCGGCCCGCCGGCAGGTCGTGGTCACCGGGATGGGGGGCGATCTGCGCCCACTCGGCCGGGTCCGGCGCGCTCACTGGCTGCCCTCCCGCACGAGCGAGGCGTCCACGACCGCAGGCCGGGCGGCGCGCGGTGGGGCGTCGACGAGGGTACGGAGCCGGGCGCGGGCCCGCGACAGCCGGGACCGCACCGTGCCGACCGGGACACCCAGCGCCTCCGCCGCGGACTCGTAGTCGAGGCCCTCCCACAGGCACAGTGTCAGCACCTCGCGCTCGGGTCGTCGCAGCCGGGCCAGGGCGTCGATCGCGGCGGCGATACGTCGGCTGTCGTCGAGTCGACCGGCGACCTCGTCGGCGTGGTCGGGCACTGTGACGTCGGAGGCGAGCAGCGCGGCGGCCATCCGGCGGTAGCGGCGGTTGCTGCGGATGTGGTTGCGGGCCTCGTTGGTGGCGATGCCGAGCAGCCAGGGACGCAGCGACCCGCCCTCCGCGGTGACCCGCTCCCGGGAACGCCAGGCTTGCAGGTACGTGGCGGCCATGACGTCCTCCGCCGTGGCCCAGTCGGCGGTCAGCCGGAACGCGTGGTTGTACACCGAGCGCGCGTACTGGTCGAACAGCTCGGCGAACGCGCCGGGGTCACCGGCTCGCACCCGAGCGCGCAGACTCGACTCCATGACCATCTTCTGTCCGTCGGACGGTGCTGGTTCCGACGGACCGGCCCGTTGATCAGTTACGGCCCGACGATAGCCACCGGCAGGTACGTCCCGCCAACGACGGGATGAACAGGTGCCGTCACGCCTCGCGGTCGCCGATTGACGAGGAATCGACGTACTGGTATCTGTTAATACAGTTTCCTGATGCTTGGCCCCGGCGCGGCAGTTCGGCCCCGACGGGCACCGCGAACCGACCGGCCGGCGGCACGCCGCCCCTTCCCCGAGGAACACCATGGTTCACAAGAGAACAGCCGCCTACGTCGTGGGCACCCTGCTGGTCGGCGTCGCCGCAGTCGGCTACGGCCTGCCGTCGGCGAGCGCCGCGACCGCCGGCCCGATCACCGGCCTCGGCGGCAAGTGCGTCGACGTGGCCGGCGCCAGCTCGGCCAACGGCACGCCCGTCCAGCTCTACGACTGCAACGGCAGCGCGGCCCAGACGTGGACCGTCGGCAACACCGACAACTCGATCCGGGCACTCGGCAAGTGCCTGGACGTCACCGCCGCGTCGACCGCCAACGGCGCCAAGGTGCAGCTGTACGACTGCAACAACACCGGCGCGCAGAAGTGGACCGCCAGCAACGGCGCGCTCGTCAACTCCGGCTCCGGCAAGTGCCTCGACGTCACCGACCGGAGCACCGCGAACGGCGCCCGGTTGCAGATCTGGACCTGCGGCGGCACCACGAACCAGCTGTGGACCCTGCCGGGCGGCGGCAGCACCCCCACCCCCACACCCACCACCCCGAGCGGGACCAACCTCGACGACCCGGCGAAGAAGAACGTCGCCATGCAACTCGTCTCGGCCGCGGAGAACTCCTCGCTCGACTGGCGCGCGCAGTTCTCCTACATCGAGGACATCGGCGACGGGCGCGGCTACACCGCCGGCATCATCGGCTTCTGCTCCGGCACCGGCGACATGCTCGAACTGGTCGAGGCGTACACCCGCACCAAGCCCGGCAACGTGCTCGCCGGCTATTTGCCGGCGCTGCGCAACGTCAACGGCACCTCGTCGCACGCAGGCCTCGACCCCAACTTCCCGCGCGACTGGCGGACCGCGGCCACCGACTCGGTGTTCCAGGCCGCCCAGGAGGCCGAACGCGACCGGGTCTACTTCAACCCGTCGGTACGCGACGGCAAGAACGACCAGGTCCGGGCACTCGGCCAGTTCGCCTACTACGACGCGGCGGTCATGCACGGGTACGAGGGCATGCGGCAGATCCGTAACCGCGCCCTGAACCGGGCCAAGCCACCGGCCCAGGGCGGCGACGAGCGGACCTGGCTCAACGCCTTCCTCGACGAGCGGGTCATCGAGATGAAGAAGGAGGAGGCCCACTCGGACACCTCACGCGTCGACACCGCCCAGCGGGTGTTCCTCAACAACGGCAACTTCAACCTGAACACACCGCTGGTGTTCGCCGTCTACGGCGACCAGTTCCGCATCGGCTAGGCCGCTGGATGGTGGCGGGTCGCCGGCACGGAGTTTCGGCTCGCCGACGACCTCGCCGCCTGGCCCTCTCGGCTGCCTGAACCACTTACCTGCCAAGGCTCTTCTCACGATCGGCGTGCCGACACCGCCGCCACGGCTGGGACTGGCAGGCTCAGTCTCCGTGAACGACGGCAAGGATTGGTTCGCCTGGCACAGCCCGTACGCCGATGACGACTCGCCGCTGGCACGCCGGCTACGGCTGGTTCAGCAGCACATCGCCGCCTGGTTCGATGAGCGACCGGGCAAGCCTGTGTCGGTGGTCAGCATGTGTGCCGGCCAAGGTCACGACGTTTTGAACGTGCTGGCCTCGCGCCCCGACGCCACACGGGCCGATGTCACCCTGATCGAGTCTGACCCGCGCAACGTCGCCGCAGCCCGAGCCAAAGCAGTCACCGAGAACCTCGAAACCGTGACCGTCATGCAGGCCGACGCGGGTGACCTCGCCTCCTACCGACAGGCGGTGCCTGCCGACCTCGTCATCATGGCGGGAGTCCTGGGCAACATCAGCGACGCCGACGCCCACGCCACCATCAACGCACTGCCGCAGCTCTGCGCCGCTGACGCCACGGTGATCTGGACGAGGACCCGACGCGCGCCTGACCTCACACCAAGGATCCGAACGTGGTTGGCCGACGCCGGGTTTGCCGAACGGGTCTTCCACGCCCCCGACGGCGTGCTGTTTTCCGTCGGCGTTCACCGCTTCGCCGGCACCCCGCAGCCGCTGGCCACCAACGGCGAGATCTTCACGTTCATCGCGTGACACCGGGCGGACCGTTTTACGGCAGGATCCTCCGGATGAACCGGCCTCTGCTCCTGCTGGACATCGACGGCGTTCTCAGTCCCTACGGGACCCGTCAACCACCCGCCGGTTACACCGAGCACCACCTGTTCCCCGGCGAGGAGCCCGTACGCGTCAACCCCAGCCACGGCGCCTGGATCACCGAAGCGAGCGCCATCCTGGACATCGCCTGGGCCACGAGCTGGAACGACGAGGCCAACCAACTCCTCGCCCCGCTTCTGCGCATCGCTCCCCTGCCCGTGATCACCATGCCACCCGCGCCGTTCCACCCGAGCGACAAGATCCCCGTCATCGCCGCCTACGCCCAGCAACGGCCAACGGCATGGATCGACGACCTCCACACGCCGCAAGCCCACATCTGGGCCGCAGCACGCAGCAGCCCCACCCTGTTGATCACCGCCGACCCGTCGGTCGGCCTGACCCGTAGCTCCATCGATCACGTCATGGCCTGGGCCAAGGCTCTTCAGCAGCCCGTCGGCGAATAGCTAGCGACGCCCCAGCCCTCGCTCATACCCGGACCTCAGGCAGCGCCGTCGACATCCAGCGCTCGCCCATACCGGGACCAGGCGGTGCCGTCGACACCCAGCCCTCGCTCATGCCAGGGCACCAGCCAGCACTGTCGACACCAGCTCTCGGCATCGCCGGGCAGCCGGCCCATCCTGGCCTGGGAGGAGTTCGGCACCGACGAACCCTCCGGCGAGTCGCCAGGTGAATCGATCATGGTGACTGGAACTGTCGTACACCTGTTCTAGTGTCGGGGCATGCTCGAGGAGTTGGCGTTTGCAGACGACGCGGTCGCCGCGTGTGTCGACGCTGCTGCCTGGGCCCTCCCGGAACAGGACCTGATCGCCGCACTCGACGCCGTGCACCGCTTGGAGCAGCGGCTCGCCGCCGTCAAACTCGCTCTGGTCCGCGAGGTCGACGGCCGCGGCACCGCCCGCACCCAGGGAGCCTCCTGCACCGCGGTCTGGCTCCGCGAACGACTGCGCCTCACCATCCCCGCCGCCCGCCGCCTGATCGACCTCGCCACCGCCCTCGACACCGGCAACCCGGGGATACGACAAGCGTTGGCTGACGGCGCCATCAGCCTGGACCAGGCCCGGGTCATCGCCGACACCGCCACCACCGTCCAGGCCACCGCCGACGCCGAGACCGCCGACAAGGCGGTCGGTGTGCTCGTCGGCTGGGCCGCACAGTTCGACCCCACCCACCTCCGCAAACTCGGCACCCGCATCCTCGACCACGTCGCCCCCGACATCGCCGAAACCGCCGCCCAAGCCGCCCTCGACGCCGAAGCACGCCGCGCCACCCACGACCGCCACCACCTCACCCTGTCCGAGCAGACCGACGGCCGACTCCGACTCACCGGCACCCTCGACGCCGAAACCGCCGGCCTGCTCCGCGCCGCCATCGACCCACTGACCACCCCGTCCGGACCGGACGACACCCGATCCCCCGGACAACGCCGCCACGACGCCCTCACCGACATCTGCCGACTCACCCTCCGCACCGGCCAACTGCCCGACAGCGGCGGCGACCCCGCCCAGATCGTCGTCACCACCACCTACGACGAACTAACCCGACAGCTCAGCAGCGGCACCCTCGACACCGGCCTCAACCTCACCCCGGACACCGTGCGTCGACTCGCCTGCGACGCCACCATCCTGCCCGCCGTCCTCGGCGGCACCGGCCAGGTCCTCGACGTCGGTCGACAACGCCGCCTCATCACCGGGCCGCTGCGCCGCGCCCTGGTGCTTCGCGACCGCGGCTGCACGTTCCCCGGCTGCGACCGCCCACCGCGCTGGTGCGACGCCCACCACATCCACCACTGGGCCGACGGCGGCACCACCAGCCTGACAAACGCCGTGCTGCTCTGTGGCCACCACCATCGGCACGTCCACCAGACCGACTGGGTCGTCCGGCTCGGCGACGACGGACATCCGGAGTTCATTCCACCCGCCTGGCTCGACCCCGAACAGCTCCCCCGCCGCAACCACTACCACCGACGAACATAGGAGCAGCCAGCAGCCAATCCGTCGGAGACATCGCCGCTGGGCAGTGGCGCTGTCGCGAATCCGGGAGATCGCGGTAAGGCCGGCTGGAGATCTGGCGACCCTATTGCCTCAGGAAGGTGGCCACCGCCCGACGGAAGTCGTGCGGATTCTCGACCCACGGAAGGTGGCCGGCCCCGGTGAGGCTCACCCGCTGGCTGTTGGCCAACGCGCGGTGCAGCGAGTCGACGGCCCAGCGGGGCCGGATGTCCTCGGTGCCGTCGATGATCAGCACGGGCAGGTCGAGCGCTCGGCACTGCGCGGCCATGTCGGATCTGCTGAGCTCTTGCTTGACCTCGGCGTTGACGGCCTGGCTGCAGTCGTGGTTGATGCCCAGCCACGGCGTGGCCATGCGATCGGCGTGATGCAGTGCCGCACCGTGGTCGGCGAAGTCGGCCGACCATTGCAGCACCGCCCATTCACGTTCCTCTGCGGGGGTGCGGTCGCGCGCGCTGAGGGCCTCCCATCGGTCCAGATGAGGCCCGAGCCGCAGCCTCAGATTCCGCTTGTAGTGCGGGTGCCAGCCGCGATCGGGATCAATGCCGGTCCCGGACACGTAGATCAGATGGCTGACCCGTTCGGGGTGTTCGATGGCGTACCGCAATGCCAGGTGTGCACCCCACGAATGGCCCAACAGGGCCGTCCGTGGCCCGGCCAACTGGTCCCATACCGCGTCGAGATCGGCCACGAAGCGGGCGATGCCGTACGGTCCGCGCCGCTGCGAGCGCCCACAACCGCGCTGATCCCACCGGATGGTGCGGGCATGCTGCTCGAGCAGCCGGGTTACCGGGGCGAGATAGTCCCAGAGACCCGGACCTCCGTGACAGAGCACCAGAGGCGGCCCGGCGCCGGCCTGTTCCGCCCACAGGCGGCAGTCGTCGTCGCGCACGCGCAAGTCCACATCGCCAGTATCGCGTGGCGACTTGACCTCAAGCTCGGGTTAGGTCCTAGCCTCCGGTATCGGAGGTTACGCATGAGCATGGAAGTTACGGCGTGGATGTCCTTGCACCACGCGATGAACGCGCAGGATGAGCGACCGCTGTCCCGCGCCACCTTGAAGCGGATCGCGCAGTTCGCACGGCCACACCGCGCCCTGATCGTCAGGTTCCTGTTGTTGAGTGTGGTGACGGCGGTTCTCACTGTGGCGGCGCCCGTTCTCGCCGGTCGGGTGGTCGACGCGATCGTCGACGGCGCCGACAGCGGCGTGGTGATCCGGTTGGCCGTACTGATCGCCGTGATCGCCCTCGCCGAGGCCGGGCTGGGGCTGGTCACGCGGTTCCTCTCCGCCAGCATCGGTGAGGGGCTGATCGTCCAACTGCGGACGGCTGTCTTCGACCACGTCCAGCGCATGCCGGTGGCGTTCTTCACGCGTACCCGCACGGGTGCGCTGGTCAGCCGCCTGAACAACGACGTGATCGGTGCGCAGCGGGCCTTCAGCGACACCCTGTCGAGTGTGGTCGGCAACGCCGTCACGCTGATGCTGACGTTGGCCGTGATGCTCACCTTCTCCTGGCAGATCACGCTGCTGGCGCTCGTCCTGCTGCCCATCTTCGTTCTCCCGGCCCGCCGGATGGGTTCGAGGCTCGCTCAGTTGCAGCGGGAAGCGGCCGAGCACAACGCGGCCATGAGCACGCGGATGACGGAACGGTTCTCCGCACCCGGCGCCACGCTGGTCAAGCTGTACGGGCGGCCGGCCGAGGAGTCCGCCGAGTTCGCGGCGCGGGCACGTCGGGTCCGGGACATCGGCATCCGTGCGGCGATGCTGCAGTGGGTCTTCATCACCGCGCTCACGGTCGTCGGCTCGCTGGCGCTGGCCCTGGTCTACGGGCTCGGTGGTCTCTACGCCCTGCGGGGCAGCCTCGACGCCGGGACGGTGGTCGCCCTCGCGCTGCTCCTGTCGCGTCTCTACGCACCGTTGACCTCGTTGGCCAGCGCTCGGGTCGAGGTGATGAGCGCACTGGTGAGCTTCGAGCGGGTGTTCGAGGTCCTCGACCTCAAGCCGCTGATCCTCGACAAGCCGGACGCTCGCCCTCTTCCGGAAGGGCCGGTCGCTGTCGAGTTCGAGGGGGTCCGGTTCGGCTACCCCTCGGCGGACAAGGTGTCGCTCGCGTCCCTGGAGGACGTGGCGAAGCTCGATACGCGCGGCGGCGAGGAGGTGCTGCACGGGGTGTCGTTCCGCGCCGAGGCGGGGCAGATGGTGGCGCTCGTCGGCTCCTCCGGTGCGGGCAAGTCGACGATCGCGCAGCTCGTGCCGCGTCTGTACGACGTCGAGGACGGCGCGGTGAAGCTCGCCGACGTCGACGTACGTGAGCTGTCCGCCGAGTCGATCCGGACCGCGTTGGGTGTGGTGACCCAGGACGGGCACCTGTTCCACGAGAGCATCCGCGCCAACCTGGCGTTCGCCCAGCCCGACGCGACCGAGGACGAGATGTGGGAGGTGCTCCAGCGGGCCCGACTCGACGACCTGATCCGCAGCCTTCCCGATGGGCTGGACACCGTCGTCGGCGAGCGCGGATACCGCCTGTCCGGTGGGGAACGGCAACGGCTCACCATCGCGCGACTGCTGCTGGCCCGTCCGCGCGTGGTCATCCTCGACGAAGCCACCGCGCATCTCGACTCCACCTCGGAGGCGGCGGTGCAGGACGCCCTCGCCGAGGCGTTGACCGGCCGGACGAGCGTGGTCATCGCGCACCGGCTCTCCACCATCCGGGCGGCCGACCAGATCCTCGTCGTGGAGGCCGGGCGCATCGTCGAACGCGGGCGACACAATGACCTGCTCGCGGCGGGCGGCCGCTACCACGAGTTGTACCGCACCCAGTTCGCCCAGGAGAAGCCGACGGTCCAGGAGCAACGCGTCGCCATATAACGCACGCGGTGGTCGGTCCGCCCAGGAAGGACGGTCCGACCACCGCGTCACAACGCGCCGCCGCCCACCCCCGTGGAAGCACCGGGGTGGGCAGCGACGGCGGTCAGTCGTTGTCGTCGTCGTCCTTGTCGTCGGCATCGTTGTCGTCGTTGTCATCGTCGTCGACCGGCTCCTGCTCGGCCTTGACCACGGAGCCGTTGTCCCGGTCGACGTCCACCTCGTGCTCGGTGTCGCCCGCGACGATCTCGACGCTCCACACCGGTCGGCCGTTTTCCTGCTCGGCTTCGACCTCGACGATCTGACCACCACCGGCCTTGGCGAGCGCGATCTCACCGGCGCGCTTCTCGTCGACCGCGCTGCCCGCTGGCGAGGTGCCCGCCGACGGCGTACCCGATGGGGTGCCTGCCGACGGCGTGCCGCTGCCGCCCGGCGCGGTGCTGGTGGCGCTGCCGCCCGGCGCGGTGCTGGTGGCGCTGCCGCCCGGCGCGGTGCTGGTGGCGCTGCCGTCCGGCGCGTCCGTGGCCGTCGGGGCGACGGTCGCCGCGGCGAGTGCCGTGCCGCCGGTCCGCGAGTCGTTCGCGGCGTTGACGCCCAGCGCGACCCCGGCCACCGCCAGCACCGCCGAACCGCCGACCGTCGCCAGAAGCAGATTGGTGCGCTTCATCGTGGTGTCTACCTTTCCTCGGATGTCAACTCCTTGGTTGTCGGCTCCGAGGATCCGCTGAACTGGGATAGCACCGCGCTGTCCGAACGCTAAGGCCGGGTTAAGCCGGCGGTGGTGTCGACCCTGCGGCCGGGCCCTCGGCCTGGGCTGGTCAGAGCGCCATCTTCATGAAGACGTCGGCGCGGGCGTACGGCGGCAGCGGGATCTGATCCGGACTCACGTGCTGGAAACCGGTGGTCTCGTAGAGGTGCACCGCGTTCGCGAGCCTGGTGTTGCTGCCCAGGAACAGGGTGGTCGCGCCGAGCTCGCGGGCGCGCGCGATCGCCGCCTCGATGAGCTGGCGGCCGATGCCCCGGCCGCGCACCGTCGGGAGCACCGTCATCTTCGACAGTTCGAAGACGTCGTCCGAGCTGCGGACCAGGGCGACACAGCCGATGATCTCCTCACCGTCGCGGACGATCAGCACGTCGCCACCCGGGCCGACGATGGCGGTGAACGGGTCGTTGAGCGTCTTGCGGTCCGACTCCTCAATGGTGAAGAAGTGGGAGATCCATTCTTCGTTCAGCGTCCGGAAGGCCTCGGCCTCCGCAGTGGTCGTCATGGACGTGATGGTCAGCGTGCTCGGCTTCATGGTTGGATTCTCCGGCCACCGCTATTCGAACGTCCAGTATCTTGTTCGGGGCCATCCGTATCCTAGAGATATGGAACCCGAGTTGCGCCACCTGCGCTACTTCGTCGCGGTCGCCGAGGAGCTCCATTTCGGCCGGGCCGCGGTGCGGCTGCGGATGGCCCAGCCGCCGCTGTCACAGCAGATCCGCCAGCTCGAGGCGATGATCGGCACGCCGCTGTTCGTTCGTACCTCCCGGTCGGTGGCGCTGACGCCCGCGGGCGAGGCGTATCTGGACCGGTGCCGGCGGGTGCTGGCCACCGTGGCCGACGACGTGCACGAGGCGGGTCGGATCGGGCGCGGGGAGCAGGGGCGCTTCGACATCGGTTTCGTCAGTTCGGCGATTCAACTCGGGCTGGCTGGGCCGATCCGTCGATTCCGCGAGCGCCATCCGGCCGTCCACCTACGCCTGCACGAGGCGTACACGGCGCACATCGTCGACCGGTTGTTGAACGGCGAGGTCGATCTCGGCGTGGTTCGGGACGCGGACGACCGCGACGACCTGGTCGGCACCACGTTCGCCACCGAGTCCTTCGTCGCCGTCCTGCCGGCCGATCATCCGCACGCCGGAGACCTCGCGATCGACGCCGCGGTGCTGCGCGACGACCCGTTCGTCTTCTTCCCCCGGGTGGCCGGCGAGCGGGCCTACCAGCGCAATCTTCGGCCGTGCCTGGAAGCCGGCTACACACCGAACATCGTCCAGGACGCCACCAGTTGGGCCACAGTGGCGCATCTGGTCGCGGCCGGACTCGGGGTGACGATCGCCCCGGCGAGCATCTCCGCCGTGGTGCCCGCTTCGGTGGGAGTGCTGCCGTTGACCGGCACCGAGGCCACCACCGAGGTGCAGATCCTGCGCCGCCGACAGGACGACCGGATCACCTCGACGGGCTTCGAGGCCGCGGGGCCGGCTTCCTGAGCTGCCCGCTGCGCCACCTGCCGTATCGGCACGGTTAGCCGCGCCGGTTGAGTTCGGCTTCCAGCCGCTGGACGAGCGTCTTGCGGTCCTTGCTGGCGCGCTCGTTACGCAACGCGGTCTTGAGCTGTCGCGTGTCGAGGCCACGGACCAGCTTGGCCGCCTCCGCGACCGACATCTCCGACATCCGTCCGGCGGTGGTGGCGTCCCGACGCGCGCGTTTGGCCGGCCCGGTGTTGGCGACGTACTGCTTGCCGGATCGGGACGCTTCGCGCTTCTTCGTGTCGGTCGCGCGCTTCTGGTTCTCCGACATCTCCTCCCAGGCCTTCTTGGGCAGGTAGCGACTCGTCGTGCCGCCCTTGCGCGCCCGGGTGTCACCCTCTTTCGTCTGCCATTTCTCGTTGCCCCAGCGCTGGAGAGACTTCTGCCGCTCGTCCTTTTCGCCCAGGAATCCGCCGCCGCGCTTCTTGTACTCCTGAGTGACCAGCTGCGACTTGCGTGCCGACCACTGTCCCGGTCGGCCGCCCTTGTCGGAGGCCTTGACCTCTTCCTTGATCTGCTCTCTGAGCTCGGGTTTCGTGTACCGCGCCATGACTGGCAGCTACCCGGCACCGCAGCGCCTATGCATCCGGCGGTGACGCCGGAGGCCCGAGCCGGAGCAGCACCTGCGCGCCGCCGCCCGGGCCGGCCCGCAACTCCAGTCGACCCCCGGCGGCCTGCGCGGCACGGCGGGCGATGTCCAGGCCGAGACCGGTGGACCCGGCCGCGCTGGCGCCCCGCCGGATCGCCCCGGCGGTCATGCCCGGGCCCTCGTCGGCGACAGTCAGGACCACCTCGCCCACCTCCCTGGCCAGCCGGACGGCGAACGGCGTCCCGTCGGGGGTGTGCGCGAAGACGTTGCCGAGCAGGGCGTCCACCGCCGCCGTCAGGTTGTCGGCGGCCACGCCGACGGGAAGGGGGCCGGGTGTCAGATCGAGGGTGACGGCCCGGCCGGTGTCCTCGGCCAGCACCGACCAGAACGCGACCCGGTCGGCGACGATCGCCGCCGCGTCCGAGACGGCCGGCTGTGCCGGTGCGTGCCGCCACCGGGCCTGGCGGATCAGCCCGGTGACCGCGCGTTCGAGCCCGTCGGCGGCGGCGGTGATCCGGGCGGCGTCGTCCGGGTCCCGCAACGACTCCGCCTCCAGCCGCAACGCCGTCAGCGGCGTACGCAGCTGGTGCGACAGGTCGGCGACCTGTTCGCGCTCCTGCACCAGGAGCACCTGGATCCGGGTGGCGAGATGGTTGAGCGCGCCGGCCACCTCCCGCAGTTCGGGTGGGCCGGCCGGCGTGACCCGGGCGTCCAACTCGGCGTTGGCCAGCCGGTGTGAGACGGCCGAGAGGTCGCTGATGGGCCGGACCAGGGTGCGCGCCAGCCGGTCGGCAACCAGCAGCCCGATCAGCACGAGGATCACGCCGAGCAGGGCCAGTACCAGCCAGGCACGGGTGACCCCGGCGGTCAGCTCGCGCTGCGGCACCGCGATCCGGATCACCCCGGTGCCGTCCGCCCGACCCTGCACGGCGATGACCACCTCCCGGCCGGCCGCCGACTCCCCGGTGAGGCTCTGTCCGCGCGCGGCGAGGGCAACCGCGGGCGTACGCGGTGTCTGGGCGCCGAGCACCGTGCCGTCCGGTAGGAAGACGCTCACCGGCCGCCCGGACTCTGCGGCGAGTTGCTCGACGGTGAGCCGGATGGTCGCTGCGTCGGCGGTGCCGACCACCGGCACCAGGCTCTGCGCGTCGGCGGTGGCCCGGACGGTGGCCCGGTCCTCGGCGACGGTGCGGACCAGCAGCGCCAACGGCACCAGGAACGCGATGAGGGTGAGGACGCTGACCGCGGCGACCAGCAGCGCGAGACGCGCCCTCACGGCTGCGCCGCCGGGGCTTCGAGACGCACCCCGACACCCCGCACGGTGTGCAGGTAGCGGGGCTGTTGGGCGTTCTCCCCCAACTTGCGACGCAACCAGGACAGGTGCACGTCGACGGTCTTGTCGGCGCCGCCGTAGGGGATCTGCCACACCTCCGTGAGCAGCTCACGTTTGGTGACCACCTGGCCGGGTCGGCCGGCGAGGTGGTGCAGCAGATCGAACTCGCGGGGCGTCAACTCGACCGCGGCACCGTCGAGGGTGACCTGCCGGGCCCGGGGGTCGACGCGGAGCCCGCCGACGACGAGCGTGAGGTCCTGCCCGTCGGCACCGGAGGGGCCCCGCCGCAGCACCGCCCGGACGCGGGCGTCGAGCTGGGCCGCGGTGAACGGCTTGACCACGTAGTCGTCGGCGCCCGCGTCGAGTACCCGGACGATCTCGGTCTCGTCGTCGCGCGCGGTGGCCACGATGACCGGCACCGCGCTGACCGCGCGCAGCATCCTCAGCAGCTCGCGGCCGTCCAGGTCGGGCAGGCCCAGGTCGAGCACGACGAGGTCGGGTCGGTCGTCCAGCGCGTCGCGGAGCCCGGCCATCGCGGTCGAGGCCGCGGCCACCGCGTGGCCGCGTTCGCGCAGGGCCCGGATCAGCGGGGTACGGATCGTCAGGTCGTCCTCGATGAGCAGTAGGCGCGGCACACCTGGCAGGCTAGCGGCTCACCGCCTAGGACCACGCGATCTCGCCGTGGCGGTCGACGAAGCGGCCCGAGCCGTGTCCCGGGCCTTCCGTCGCGAGGGCGACGATGGCGTCGGTGCCCTCGGTGACGGTCTGCGGACCGCTGTTTCCATTGAGGTCAGTGGCGGTGTATCCGGGGTCGGCGGCGTTGATCCGGATGTCCGTCATCGCCTTGGCGTACTGGGTGGTCAGCATGGTGAGCGCCGCCTTGGAGGACGTGTAGACGGGGGCGATGACACCCGATTCGGCTCGTGAACGGTCATGGGTGGCCGCCAGTGAGCCCATCGCACTGCTCACATTGATGATCACTGGGTCGGGTGAACGGCGCAGCAGCGGCAGGAACGCGGTTGTCGTCCGCACCACGCCGAGGAGGTTGACATCGAAGACAGCGAGCAGGTCGCCGCTGGTCAATTCGCTCGGGTCACCGAACGGGCCGTGGATGCCCGCGTTGTTGATCAGCACGTCGATGCGGCCCTCGCGCTTCTCGACCTCGGCGGCCGCGGCGGCGACCGAGTGGTCGTCGGTGACATCGATCTGCACGAAACGGGCTCCGAGCCTGTCCGCCGCCGCAGCGCCCAGCTCGGGGTCGCGAGCGCCGACGAGAACGGTGTGGCCCAGCTCGATGAGGCGGCGGGCGGTCTCGCGACCGAGCCCCTTGTTGGCTCCGGTGATAAAGGTGATCGTCATGCACCCATCGTTTGTCGCCGTCCAGGCCTGTGCCAGAGACGCCGCGACGGTAGGACAAGCAATACCACCCTCGTCGTGGCGGGGTGCGAAACAATCGAGGCGTGATGACGCAGGCTGCGGGACTGGGGGCGACGATCCGTGCCTGGCGCGACCGCCTGTCGCCGGCCTCGACCGGGCTGCCCGCCGGCCATGGGCGCCGAGCCGCCGGGCTGCGACGGGAGGAGTTGGCCGAGCTCGCCGGGGTGTCGGTCGACTACATCGTGCGCCTGGAACAGGGGCGGGCGACCACCCCGTCGGCGCAGGTGACCTCCGCGCTCGCTCGTGCCCTACAGCTGACGTCCGCCGAGCGCGACCATCTCTTCCGGCTGGCCAACCTTGCCCCACCGACGGACGACCAGATTTCTGACCACATTCCTCCGGGCGTGCAGCGGGTGGTGGGCCGCCTCGGTGACGCTGCCGTCGCCGTGTTCGCCGCGGACTGGCAGGTGATCTGGTGGAACCCGAGTTGGGCGGCGCTGCTGGGCGACCCGTCGGCGTCCCCGCCGGTTCGTCGCAACTTCGCCCGCGACACCTTCCCGGTGAACTCCGACGGACCGGGGATGTCACGCTGGCCCGTGATCTCACTGGACGCCGCTGCCACGAGCGCCGCCGTCGTTTCCGACCTGCGGCGGGCCACCGGCCGGTTTCCCCGTGATCGACGCCTGGCGAAGCTCGTCCGTGATCTCGCCGAGGGCAACGAGCAGTTCGCCAACCTGTGGGCGGCCGGGACGGTCACCGCTCACCGGGAAGACCGCAAGATCGTCGAACACCCGGCGGTCGGTACTGTCCGGGTCGACTGCGATGTCCTGACCGACGGCGACGCCGAACTGAAGATCGTGATCCTCACCGCGGCCCCGGGCACCGATGACGAGACCAAGATCCGCCTCGCCACGGTGGCAGGCGTCCACCAACCGGCGGGTTCTGCGGACCTCGACGACAGGGCCCGCCACCCGGGCAGGCGTTAACCGTGCCTTAGGGTCCGGATGTGCCGGCGGCAACCGTGGATCGGGGATAGTCAGGGGATGGGCCGTCGTTCGATCCTCGTCGCCACCGGATGGGTGGCCACCGCCGCCATCGCGACCCTGATCGGGCTGGGCGCGATCCGGTTGGTGGGCGAGAGCCTCACCGGCACGCCGGGTGGGGTGCGCAGCGAGGCCGAGATCGAGCGGGCGCTCGCCTCACCGGAGCCGGTGCCCGCCGGCACCACAGACACCGCATCGGCCGGGCCGGGCACGACGGGGCCCGCGCCGAGCGCCAGCTCCGGGGCCCGCCGGGGGTTCGCCACCGACGGCGGCACGGCCGTCGCCGAGTGCGGCGTTGGCGGCGTACGCCTCGTCTCCTGGGCGCCCGCGCAGGGTTACCGGGTCCGCGACGTGGACCGAGGCCCGGACGACGACGTCGAGGTCACGTTCCAGGGTGCGGCCCGGGAGTACGAGTTGAAGGTGCGCTGCATCGGCTCGGAGCCGGTGGCCGTCGCCGACGACTGACGACCTGGGAGCAGGTGAGGTGGGTGTCGCGGCGGTTCAGCGGCTCTGCAGAGCGTCCACCAACCTTCGGAGCGTCGCGCGCGCATTCTCGAGATCGCTGAGGCTGAGACCCGCTCGCTCGACGGCGTCCCGGCGGTCGGCGTCCGAGCGTTCCAGGAGGCCGGTGAGCGTGCCCAGCCCTTCTGTCGTGAGTGTCACCAGTGGCGCACGGCGGTGATCGGGGTTGTCGTGCAACTCCACCATCCCGGCTCGGGCCAGGTCGTCGACCACTCGCTGCACACTCTGTCGAGCGAGGCCGAGTCTGCGCGCCGCGCTCGCGACGGTGCGGGCGCCGTCGGAGAGCACGCTCATCACGTGCCATCGGGCGGCAGTTTGTCCGGCTTCTCGGGCCAGCTCCTCGCTTGAGCGCCGAGACTCGCCTGCCAGTTCGTACACGTCTGCCATCAGCAGCCGATACGCGTCGACCCGGTCCTGCTTCTGTTCGGTCATCGCCGGGATGCTAGCGCACGTTGACAGCCTATTACTGGAATGACAGCATGCTGTCATGATTCTTCGACTGTGGAGCGGGTGGACCGAGCCCGCTCTCGCTGACGCCTACGACCGGCTGTTGACGCAGGACATCGCGCCCGCGATCCTCGCCCGGCGCGTCGACGGGCTTCGGGAGCTTCGGGTTCTGCGTCGTTCCCCGCAGGAGTTGGACCCCGCCGAGGGCAGCGAATTTCTCACCGCCATGACATTCACCGACTTCGCCGCGGTGTCGGCCTTCACCGGCGGCGATCCGTCCGCCTCCGTTGTCCCGCCCGCGGCCCGTGACCTGCTCGGGCGCTTCGACAGGCAGTCCCGGCACTATGTGAGCCGAGCGGTGTTCCGCGCCGATGATGGACAGCCGCCGGGCGTCGGGTGAGCAGCCGGCCGCCTCACTGACCCGTTGGCTGCTCGCGGTCGGCGTTCCGGCCCAGCGCGACCATGCGCAGGGTCTCCTCCCGGCGGCGGACGAGCAGCGCCCCGGCCAGGAAGGTCACCGGCGCGACGAGCACCAGCATCGCCCACTGCGCCGGCACCAGGGGGATCGTGTGTCCCATGTTCATGGTCGAGGTGACCCAACCGGCGAGGGCGCTGTCGATCACCAGGGCGAGGGCTGCCACGGGCAGGAGCATGACCACGATCCGTCGGCGTACCTCCGGAGTGAGCGTGGCTACCGCGATCACCATGGCCGATGCGGCGGCCGCCAGGCCCGCGACGTAGAGCCAGAGGACCAGCTCGCTGCTCGCCTCGATGTCGTAGAAGACCTGATAGGACGCTCCGCCGACGAATACGAACGCGGGACTGGTCACCCGGTTTGTCACCAGCAGCGCGACGATCGCGGCCGGTGCGAGCAGCAGGGCCAGCAGTCGGCGTACGCCCAGCAGCGTGATCGCCCGGCGACGCGGCACCGGCACGGTGAGCGCGGCGGCAGCCACCACGGTGAGGGCGAACTGCGGCAACGTGTCCACCACGTATGTGGGGTTGTCGCTGGTCTGCGGGGCGACGAGCGCGCCCCAGCCGAGCACGCCGGCCCAGGCCAGACCGGCGGCGACCCAGCGCCACCCGACCAGCACCGCGGCACAGACCCCCGCCCAACCGGCGACGCGCAACCAGTCGACGAGATCCGGGCTGCTCGACCCGAACCCGGGCGGCATCTTCGGCGCGAGGACGAGCTGGTCGAGCAGCGCCTTTCCGGCGAGGGCCAGCAGGACGACCCCGACCAGCAGGCCGGTCACCGTCGCCGCGTCCGCCCAGCTCGGCTCGGTGAGCCCCCGTGCGCCCACCCGCAACCGCGCCCGCAACCCGGCGCCGACCAGATTCCGCACGTCCGCGGCGCCGGGGCGCCGCTGGCCCGGCCGCGCGCCGGCGAGGAGCACGGCGAGCATCTCGTCCTCGTACACCCGACGGTGTTGCCACGGATAGACGGCCAGCAGCCGCCGGTAGCGGCGCTCCAGGTCGTCACTGCTCACGCCGCACCCCCGTCGGTCAGCAGGCCGCTGCGGCGCAGCCGCACCCGGGCGGCGTCCGCGTTGTGTCGGAGGCGGGACGCCTCTTCGGTGAGCCGCCGCGCGCCCAGGGCGGTGAGGCGGTAATAGCGGCGCAGTCGGGACTGGACCACCTCTTCGCGCTCGACCTCAATGAGACCGTCGGCGCGGAGTCGATCGAGGACGGCGTAGAGGGTGCCGGCGCGCAGGCGTACCCGGCCGTCGGAGATGCGCAGCACGTCCTCGATGACGGCGTACCCGTGCATAGGCGCCTCCGCCAGCGCGGTGAGCACCAGGAACGTCGGTTCCCGAAGTGGAGCCTCAGCCATGCCAGAGAGCATATACCGATAGGCGGTATATGCAAGGACGACGTGCGTGCAGTGACGGACGTGGCCGGCACGGATCACCGCGCCGGCCACGTCATCGCTGGTGGTTCAGCTCGCGTACGCCTCCAACTCCCAGAGCGAATGGCCATATCCGGTGCCCCGGGCGGTGCCGTAGATCCGCAGGTAGCGGCCGTTGGCGCCGAGGGCGGAGTGCTCGTCCACGCCGCCGTCGGCCCCGGTCACCGTCTTCACTGTGGTCCAGGTGGTGCCGTCATTCGAGGTCTGGATCTGGTACGCGCTGCTGTACGCCGCCTCCCAGCTCAGCTTGACCCGGCCGATCGCGGTGGCACTGCCGAGGTCGACCCTGATCCACTGGGGATCGGAGAACGTGCTCGACCAGCGGGTGGTGAGGCTGCCGTCGACGGCCTGGGCGCCGGACACGTCGGCCCCCTCGTTGCTGGACGTCGACGTCGGCTTGTTCAACAGCAGGTTGCCGCCGGTCGGGCTACCGGTGCCGCCGTACACCTCGAACTCGAACAGCGAGTAGCCCCAGGCGGTCCCCCGGGTGGTGCCGAGCAGCCGAATGTACCGGCCGGACCCGCTGAGCCCGGTCAGGTCGTCCACCCCGCCGTCGCCACCGGTCACCGTACGGATCGTGGTGAAGTTGACCCCGTCCGGTGAGGTCTGGATCTGGTAGCCGCTGCCGTACGCCGCCTCCCAGGTCAGCTTGACCCGGTTGATGGCGTACGTGGCGCCGAGGTCCACGTCGATCCACTGGGGGTCACCGAAGGCGCTGCCCCACCGGGTGCCGGCCACGCCGTCGAACGCGTTGGCCGCGCCGAACGCGCCCTCGAAGCTGGACGCGCGCGCCGGCTTGCCCCGGGCCAGGTTGGCGCCCGGCTCGGGATCAGGGTCCGGGTCCGGTCCGGGACCGCCGGGGCTGGTGGAGAGGGTGAACTCGTCGATGTCGAAGTACGGGCCGGTGCCCTTGAAGACCAGGAACAGCGTCCGGGTGCCGGTCGGGGCGGTGACCCCGCCGGTGACAGTGGCGAAGTTCGCGTACCCGCCGGTGGGCACGACGGTGGCCGAACCGACCAGCGGCCCGGTGGGTGAGTCGACCCGCAACTCCAACGTGCCGCCACCGCCGGCCGGTGCGCCGACCCGGGCGCTGAACGACTGGACGCCGGTCAGGTTGTAGGGGCGGAACGAGATCCAGTCGTTGTTGTCGACGTAGCCGACCGCGGCGCCGCCGTGCCCGGCTGCCCCGGCGACGATCTGGACGCCGGACGAGTCACTGAAGTGCTCGGCCTGGCGTACCCGAGGTTGCAGGACGGCCTGGGTGTGCGTGGTCAGCGCCGGCTGGCCGCCCCCGCCCAGGTCGGTGTACTCGGCGTCGATGATGCCGAAGATGTTCGCCGCCGTGTCGTGCTCGCCGTCGGCCGAGGTCTGGATGACCCCGGTGCAGCCCTGCACGCTGCCCAGTTGGTGGCCGTGCGAGTCGTGGCCGAGGACGTAGTTCACCTTGACCCGGGCGCAGTTGATCGCACCGTCCTGGGCGTCGGTAACGGTGACGGAGAACGGCACCGCGTCCCCGAAGTTGAAGGTCTGCCCGTTCAACGGGGTGTTCACTGTGACCACCGGGGCGCTGTTGCCGACGGTGACGACCACGCTCGCGGTGGCCGTCTTGCCGGTGGTGTCCCGGACCGTCAGCGTCGGGCTGCGGGTCCCGTTGGTGGTGTACGTGAAGCTCGGGTTCGCCGCTGTCGAGTCGGTGGTGCCGTTGTTGTCGAAGTCCCAGGCGTAGGTGAACGGGTCGCCGTCCGGGTCGAGGGTGCCGGCCGAGGAGAAGGCCACTGTCAGCGGCGCGGTGCCACTGGTCGGGGTGGCGGACACCTTGGCGACGGGCGCTCTGCCCTCGCGGGCGTACTCGATGCGGTAGAGCGCCGAGTTGGCGTCGCCGTTGAACCAGCCGGTGCCGTAGTCGAGCACGTAGAGCGCGCCGTCCGGGCCGAACTCCATGTCCATGACCTGGGTGCCGGTCCACGGGAACGGGTTGATCTTCAGAGGTTGGCCGGACGCGTCGAGTTTGATGTTCTTGATCCAGCGGCGACCGAACTCACCGGCGAAGTAGGTCCCGTCGTAGTACTCGGGGAACGCCACGGGCGAGGTGTTGTTCGGGTCGTACCGGTAGACCGGGCCGCCCATCGGCGACAGTCCACCGCCGGTGAACTCCGGCGGCGAGCCGGAGCCTCCGTACGGCAACCAGGCCGAGACGGCCGGCGGCAGCTGCGTGATGCCGGTGTTGTTGGGCGAGTTGTTGACCGGCCCGCCAGCGCAGTTGAACTTCGCCCCGGACGGCCCGGACGGGAAGGTGTAGTCGTTGTAGGCGTCGTTGCGGGCGGTGCAGTACGGCCAGCCGTAGAAGCCGGGCCGGTCGATCCGGGCGAACTCGACGTTGCCCGCCGGCCCCCGGTTCGGGTCGGCGGTGCCCGCGTCGGGGCCGTAGTCACCGAGGTAGACGATGCCGGTGGCCTTGTCCACGCTCATCCGGAACGGGTTGCGGAAGCCCATCGCGTAGACCTCCGGGCGGGTCCGCGCGGTGCCCGGGGCGAACATGTTGCCGGCGGGGATGGTGTAACCACCGGCCGCGCTCGGCTTGATCCGGAGGACCTTGCCGCGCAGGTCGTTGCTGTTCGCCGAGGTGCGCTGCGCGTCGAACGCCGGGTTGCGCCCGGCCCGCTCGTCGATCGGGGTGAAGCCGGCCGAGTCGAACGGGTTGGTGTCGTCGCCGGTGGACAGGTACAGGTTGCCGGCCGCGTCGAAGTCCATGTCACCGCCGACGTGGCAGCACATGCCCCGGCTGGTCGGCACGTTGAGGATCAACGTCTCGCTGGCCAGGTTGATGGTGTTGTCCGCGTTCACTGTGAACCGGGCCAGTCGGTTGACGCCGTCCCAGACGGCGAAGTCGGCCGGGGTGCCGGTGGCCGGCGCACCGCCGCCGGGGGTGCTCAGTGGTGGGGCGAAGTAGGCGTACACCCAGCGGTTGGTGGCGAAGTTCGGGTCGGCCTTGATGCCCTGCAGGCCCTCTTCGTCGCCGGTGTAGACCGGCAGGGTGGCGGCGATCTTGGTGTTGCCGGCGGCGTCGGTGTGCCGGATCACGCCGTTGCGGGAGGTGTGCAGCACGCCCCGGTCCGGTAGGACGGTGAGGCTCATCGGCTCGCCGGTCTCGGCCGCGCCCTTGGCCAGCTCCACCTGCTGGAAGCTGCTGGTGACTGTGGGACCACAGTCGGCGTCGACCGCGCCGGCGGCCGTCCGGATGCCGCCGAGCAGGTGCTGGCGGAAGTTGGCCTCGGTGTACGACGCGTCGGTGTGCCCCAGGCCCGTGTACCAGGCTCGGCCGCCGGAGTAGTTCTGGCACCAGGAGATCGGGTGGTCGGCGCCCATGCTCCCGCCGGTGTAGGTGGTCTCGTCCAGGGTGGCCAGCACGTGCGCGTTGCCCCGGGGGTTGGTGCGGTAGTTGTACAGCTCGTCGAACCGGTTCCACCGCTGCGGCAGCGTCGCGGTCGAGGGGTGCACCTGGTCGGCGACCTTCACTGTGACGTTCTGCTCGGCCGGGTGGGAGGCGAAGTACGCCCCGACCAGTCCCCCGTACCACTGCCAGTCGTACTCGGTGTCGGAGGCGGAGTGCACGCCCACGTACCCGCCGCCGCCCTGGATGTAGCGCTCGAACGCGGCCTGCTGGGCGGCGTTGAGCACGTCGCCGGTGGTGGAGAGCCAGATCACCGCGGCGAACCGGTCCAGGTTGGCGTCGGTGAACTGGGCGGCGTCCTCGGTGGCCTCGACGGTGAAGCCGTTGGCCGCGCCGAGTTGCTGGATCGCGGCGATGCCCGGGGTGATGGATCCGTGCCGGAATCCGGCGGTCTTGCTGAAGACCAGCACGGTGAACGGTGCGGCGCTTGCCGTGGGTGGCGCGGCGACGATGCCGCCCGCCACGAGGATCGCGCTCAGCGCGAGGCCGAGCCACGATCTCAGGGATCTGCGCACGGTGGGGTCCTTTCGCGGTGCGAGGGACGGCGTGCGCCGATCACGCCTGGCGGTGGTGGGACGAGATATGTGAATGCATCGTTGCGCCCGGATCACGGGCGCGTCAAGCACTCTCCCACCATCCGTGAGAGCGTTATCTCCGCAGGTCAGGGACGACCGTGCGAAGCGAGATCGAATAACGGTTTTCGGGCCGCGATCCATCCACGGAGGGCCCCGGCGCAGATGCCCGCACTCGGGGCCCTTCCCAACCCGGTCAGCGTGAGTAGTACTCGACGACGAGTTGCTCGTCGCAGACCACCGGGACCTCCGAGCGGAGCGGGAGCCGGGTCAGCCGAGCGGTCAGGCCGGGCAGGCTCACCTCAAGGTAGGGGGCGAGACGTTCCGGGGCATGCGCCCCGGCCGCCGCCACGACGAACGGCGCCTTGCCCCGACTGCGTTCCGCCACGGCGATGACGTCACCGGGTTGCAGCCGTGCGGACGGCCGATCCAGGCGACGGCCGTTCACAGTGACGTGCTGGTGGGTGACGACCTGGCGGGCCTGGTAGATGGTGCGGGCGAAACCGGCTCGCAGCACCAGCGCGTCCAGCCGGCTCTCCAGTTCGACGATCAGTTCGTCACCGGTCTTGCCCGGCCGGCGCACGGCGCGGTCGAACGCGCGCCGGAGCTGCCCCTCGTGCAGGTCGTACTGCGCCTTGAGCCGCTGCTTCTCCAATAGCCGGACCTTGTAGTCGCTGGTGGTGCGTCGGGCCCGGCCGTGCTGCCCCGGCGGGAACGGGCGGCGTTCGAAGTAGCGCACGCACTTCGGGGTCAGCGCGATGCCCAGGGCTCGGGAGCGCTTGACCTTGGGACGGGTCTGATTCATGCTTCGCCTCTCAAGTAAGGTAAGCCTAACCTTATTAGGAGATGATCGCCTTGAGCAAGCTCCCGACCAGCACGGCGGACTCCCCGGACGACGCGGCCGTCCGGCTCCGATCGATGCTCGTCGCCGCCAATTCCCTCACCCTGCACATCCCGGGCGTCGAGGCGTACGTCGTCGGACGGCACGTCGTGACGAGCGACGGGCGGCTGCGGGTCGACCTACCGGCCGGCTGCCACCTGGCCGAGCATCTCGCGCACCAGAGGGAGACCGTCGCGATGGTCGAGGTGACGGATCTGGCGCCCACCCCGGTACGCGAACGGGTGCGCGGACGCGCCAGGCTCACCGGCTGGCTGGTGGCCGAGGCCGCCCCGACCGGGAGCGATCAGGACCTGGTGACGGTCCTCGACCTCGCCACCGCCGAACTGACCGCCGATGGCCGCACCACCGGTATCGACGCGGACGAGTTCGCGACCGCCCAACCCGACCCGCTGGCCGCCGTCGAGGCCGATCTGTTGTGTCACCTCGACCACCACCACCCGCACACGGTCGAGGGGTTGAGCCGACTGGTACCCGCCCGCCACCTTCAGGGTGTCCGCCAGGTCCGGCCGGTACGACTGGACCGCCACGGTGTCGTACTCCGGTTGGAGCGGAGCACTGGCGACCGGGACGTCCGGCTGCACTTCCGCGCGCCGCTGCGGCACCCGGACGAACTCGGCGCTCGGATCGAGGCACTGCTTCGGCACCCGCACGGCTGCCGGGCCCGACACGCCCGCTGACGACCGCCACATTCAGCGCTTAGGCAAGGCTGGCCTATGCGGAACATCCCCGAAAGAGACGGCTGAGAGGGACTTGTCCCGTCGAGGCCGGGTATGACGGTGGCCCGGCACCACCGACGGAAGCGAGATCGCCATGACTGACATGCTGGAGATGCCGCGGGTACACGAGTGCACTGTCACCGACTGCGGCTACAACCATGACGGCTGCCACGCGTTCGCCATCACCATCGGGCAGCAGAACGCCAGCTGCGCCACGTTCATCGACACCTCGGCGAAGGGCGGGCTGGACCGCGTCATCGCCCAGGTCGGTGCCTGCAAGCGGTCCGACTGCCAGCACAACGCTGAACTGGAGTGCCACGCGCCGTCCATCCGGGTCGGTCCGGGTCAGGACATCGCGGACTGCCAGACGTACCAGCCGCGCTGACCCCGGCGTGACGCGCATGAGGGACGGCCGCCCCGCCGTCCCTCATCGGCGTCCGAGGCGGTCTCCGCGGGAACGACAATCGGCGTGCCGGCGATCGTCGGCGTTCAGCGACCGCCCGCGACCAGCTCGGCGATCATCCCCTCGCAACTACGGACCACCACCTGAGCGCCGCGCCGCTGCGCCAGCGGGAGCAGCGGATCCTCCGCCCGATCCCGCCACCGCCACTGCGCGTCGGAGGCGACCTCCCAGAGCCGCCGCACGTCGGCCTCGTGCTCGACACCGAGCCGGGCCGCGAGGCCCACCCCGTCGCCGCCGACCAGCCGCTGCGCCTCGGCGGCCAACTCCGCGTCGAACCCCAGCCGGGTGTTCCGCAACGCCACCAGCAGGCGCAGTTCCCGGAACTCGTGCGCACCGGCGAGGATCTGCTCCACCGCGCCGACCAACTCGGCGGAGCCCCGGGTGGGCTCGGCCCGCGACAGCGCCTCCACCGCGGCCAGCGCGGACCGGGCCTTCAACGCGTCGCGGCGATCGATGAAACAGCGCGTCACCGACTCACGCAGCTCGGTGAGACCGCTGCGCCGAATCAACTCGGCGGAGAGCTTCACCCGGCTGTCGAACCCGCTGCGCACCAGCGTGGCCGCCAGCCGGACACCGAAGACCCCGAACCGACCGAGCAGCGCGGCGCGCACCTCGGTGTCCAGCCGCACCGGCAGCTCGCCGCGGAGGAAGCGATCGGCGGAGATGAGGTGGGCGTCCAACTCCGCCCGGGGCACCTGGGCCAGGGTCGCGAGCGCGGCGAAGTCCGACTCACCGAGCATCCGGCCGGCCAGCCCGATCATCCCACTGCACGCCACGACGTTGACGCTGAGCGCGTTCACCCTCGGGTCGCGGTAGTGCCGTCGAGCGAGCTGGCGTGCCGTGAGCAGGCCGTCGATCCGGCCTCCACCGGTCTCGTCGGCGCGGGACAGCACCATGATCACGTTGACCGGAGCGGACTGGCCGACAGCACTGTCCCGTGCGGACTCCAGCACCCGCAGATCACTGTCGCGACCGTCGCGGGTCAGGTACAGCACCGCGTCCGAATCGCGCAGCACCCGCTCCAACACCGGCGCCCGGCCCTGCTCCGCGCCGCCGGTGACCGCCGGGGTGTCGATGAGCGTGATCTGCCGCAGCGCCCGCGTCGGCCACCGCACCACGATGTCCCGCACGTCCCCCGCACCCCAGCCCAGATCCACCCGCAGCCCGGTCGCCGACTTCACCACTGCCAGCTCCTGCGGCGGCTGCCCGACCGGGTAGGCGGTGGCGTGCGGCGCGGCCCCGTCCTCGTACCAGGTGAAGGCGCCGTCCGCCCGCTCGACCGGCGCCACCTCCTCGCCCATCAACGCGTTGAGCACCGTCGACTTGCCCGACCGCCACGGGCCGACGATGGCGATCCGCAGCGGCTGCTCTAGTCGGGCCACCTGTTGCCGAAGCTCCGCCACGGCCCGGGGATTGTCCTGGTACAGCTCGATGGCCTGGTGCAGCAACCCCCACGCCGCCTCATCCAGGCGCACCCCCACCGTCACGGCTGCGGCTCCAGCAGCAGCGGGGCGGAACGGGCACCGGTCAACTGCTGAGCCTGCTCGTACACCGCCGCCAGGCGGGTCATCTTCAACCGGATCTCGCGCTGCCGCTGCTCGCGCAGGGAGGCATCGGTGTCGGCCTCCTGCTTCGCGCTGCGGAACGACTGCACGATGGCCTCCTGAAGCTCCTCGGTCAGCCCGGTGAAGTGGTCCCGCAGCATCCGCTGCACCTGCCGGGCGGCGTCCCGGCAGTCGCGAATGATCCGGACGAAGAAGTCGTCGACATGCCGCTGGATGGCCGTCTTGACGGTCGCCTGCCGGCGACGGAGCAACTGCTTGCTCTCGTCGCGGATGCTCTTGCCGCCGAAGAGCGCCCCGATGCCGACCGAGACCGGATTGATCATCGGCATCCCGGCCAGGGTGGTCGCCAGACCGAACATCAGCATGCCGCCGTACGAGCCCTTCATGCCGGTGAACAACTTCTGGCCGGTGGTGAACCGGTCGATCGTCGGCCGTTGCAGCTCGGGCAGTCGCTCGCCGATGTCGTCCGGCATCGTCATCGACCAGGGCGGAAGCACGTCGTAGCCGTACCGGTCGAAGTTGGCGGCCACCCGCCGGGCGATCCAGTCGCAGCGCTGGATCAGCCACTCGTGGTTCGCCTCCGCCGCCTCCACAAGGCTCCGCTCCAACCAGTCCTGGAAGGTGTCCCAGGCGACCAACGGGTCGGCGGTGTCGAACGCCTCGTCCACCGCGCGCAGGATCTGTCGGGTCCGGTCGCGCAGGTCGTACTCGAGGTCGGCCAGCAGGTCGGTGATCTCGTCGGTCAGCGTGTTCTGCCACCGGGTGGAGCACCGGCGCAGCTCGTCGACCTCGCGCTGCGCCGCGTGCAGCCGGGAGATCGGCCCGGACTGCTCCTCCGCCTCCTGGGTCGCCAACTCGGCGCGCAGCGGCGCCGCCAACTGCTCCACCACCGTCCGGGCCACCGTCTGCACCGCCGCCCGGGCCAGGTGGTCGGCCTTGCCGGCCAGGTCGCGTTGCAGACGGGCGATCAGCGCGGGAAACCCGGACTCGGCGTTGAGACCACGGTCGTCGGCCGCGGCGGCGCGCAGTCGCAGCGCCGCGGAGACCGGGATCAGCGTCGCCGGGACGCCCGCCTCGGCCAGGTGCTGCCGGTTGCGCTCAGCGACCGTACGCCAGTCCGCCACCAGATCGGTCTTGCTCTGCACCACCACCACGTTCGGGTGCGAACGCATGATGTGCAGCAGCATGTTCAGCTCGGCGACCGACAACTCCCGAGTGGAGTCGGAGACCAGCACCACGGTGTCCGCGCGGGCCGGCGAGGCGACCGGGGCGGAGGCGCCGATACCGGCGACCTCGTCGGCGCCGGGAGTGTCCACCAGCACCAACCCGGCACCGAGCAGGGCGCGGGGCAGTCCGATCTCGACGTACGCCGGGCCGCCGCCCGGCCGACGCCCGACCAGGCCGGCCACGCCCGCCGCGACCTGGTTGAGCGCCACCGGGGTCCGCTCGACGGTCGCCGCGGCGGCAGTGCCGGTGGGGTGGCCCGGTGCCGGTGGCGGTGCCTGCGCCACCGCAGCGGTGGGGGCCTCGGCGTGCTGCACCACTGTGGGCAGGACAGTCGTCCGGCCGTCGCCGACCGGGCAGGCCGGAGCGTTGATGATCGCGTTGATCAGCTGACTCTTGCCCTGGTTCGGCTCACCGATGACCAGGACACGCAGCGTCGGGTCCAGCAGTTGCGCCCGCTTCTGCCGCACCGTCTGGAGTAGGTCACCACGACCGTGTGCAGTGCAGGTGCGGGCGATCTCGTCCAGCACGTCCAACCAGATCCCGGCCATCACCGCACCAAGTGTGCGGATTTCAGGTTAATTATCAAGAGGGACCGGATGTGGAACCGGGAAGGGCCGGACCGCCCGAGACGATCCGGCCCTCCGCTCCGACCGGAGATCCGGGTCAGAGCAGACCGCCGGTGATACCCAGCAGCCCGTGATCGGACGAGGCGTGCGAGTCGCCGAGCACACCATCGGTGACCCCACCGGTCACGTCACCGACAGTGTCGGTGACACCGGGGAGGAGGCTGTCCACCTGGTGCGTCACGCCGCCCACCGTCGACGGCACGTCGAGCGGCGGGACCCCGCCGACGACACCGTCGCCGTGCCCGAGGCCCAGCCCGTTGAGGGTGTCGTCGACACCCAGCGAGCTGACGACCCCGCCGAGCTGACCGTGGGTGCCGGAGAGGACACCGCCGGTCAGGTCGCCGCCGATCAGGTTCGAGTCAGTGACGCCGAGCAGACCGGTCGGGTCGCCGACGGTGCCGGTCACGTCACCGAGCACCGGGTCCGCGATCGCGTCCACCGGCTGCACCACGTCGGCGTCGAGGGTGTGCGCCACGTCGGAGACGCCGGCCAGGTCGGTGTCGAGGCCGGACGGGCCGACACCCAGACCGATGCCCGGCAGCACGGTGACCCCGGCGGCGGCGGTCGACGGGTCGACAGCGATGGCGCCGAGCACGCCGGCCTTGACGTCCACGCCACTGGGCGAGCTGGTGATGCTGATCTGCTGTGCCACGCTCTGCAACTGACCCACCACGTCGGTGGTGTCGGTGAGCAGCGGGTCCAGCCCGAGCTGCTCGACCGGCGAGGCCAACGGCGCGAGGCCCGCCCCCGGCGCGTAGTCGACGACCAGCGGCACGACGTCCTGCACGTCAGCGGCGGTGATGTCGGTGAGCCCGGCGCCCCGCAACGCGCCCTCGGGGTCGAGGTCGAAGGCCGACCGCGCGTCCGGGTTCGTCAGTAGGTCGAGCACGAAGTCGTGGAGCGTCTGCTGCGAGTCCATGTGCCGGTTCTCCTCGGATGTGGCATTGGCGGGGTGTCGTACGTCGACGGTGACGACGCTATTGCCGGGGGTCACCCCCGGGCATCGGGGCTGAGCCCGAATCCGGGGCGGTTGAACTAGGGGCTGCGCCACCTCGTACGTTAGGGGGACAGGGGGAAACCGTCCCGACGAGATTAGGGTCCCGACCAGGGACTGATCTCTGGTACGAACGTAGGAGCCCGCGGGGTTCGCCGGGGGTGCGTCGTCGGGCAGCCGACGCCATCGCCACCGACCGGCCGACTCACGGGGAGAGACAGAGACGATGCCGTACGTCCTGGGGATAGACATCGGAAGCAGTAACACGGCCGCCGCCGTCGCACGGCGACGCGGCGCGACCTGGACCCGTCCCGAGGCCGTCCCGCTGAGCGCCGGCTCACCTCTCATGCCCTCGGTGTTGTGCCTGGCGGAGGACGGTTCGCTGCACGTCGGCGAGCCCGCGACCGACGACGGCAGCCGCACCACCCGGGACTTCGTCCACCGGATCGGCGACGACGTGCCGGTGCTGCTCGGCGGCGAGCCGTGCGCGCCGCAGACGCTGACCGCCGAGCTGGCGGCGTGGGTGGTGGAGCGGGTCCACGCCCAGGAGGGTGGGGCGGCCGAGGCGATCGTGCTCAGCCACCCGGCCGGGTGGCGCCCCTACCGACGGGAGGTGCTGCACCGGGCACTGTCCGACCTCGGCCTACGGCACGTGACGTTGCTGCCCCGCACGGTCACCGTCGCCGAGAGCCACGCCGCTCGCGGGTTCGCGGGCAGCACCGCCGTGGTCTACGCCCTGGGCGGCAACAGCTTCGAGGCGGCTCTGGTACGCCGCACCCCACGCGGCACCTACGAGACGTTCGGCACCCCGCAGGGTCTCGACCCGATCGGTGGCGCCGACTTCGACGAGGCGCTCGCCGAGCATGCTCGTACCGTGCTGGCCCGGGAGTTGGCGGCGACCGGCCGCCGCGGGGCCCAGGCCGCGCTGCGCGGGCTGCGCGCGGAGTGTGACCGGGTCAAGCGGGTGCTGACCGTCGACCTCACTGCCGACGTGGTGCTGACCCTGCCGAGCGGCCCGGCCCGGGTGCCGGTGACCCGGGCGCAGTTCGAGGCCATGATCCGCCCGACGGTGCAGGCCACCGTCGACCTCCTGCTCCGCGCCGTGCGCAGTGCCGACCTGACTCCGGCGCAGCTCGACGGCGTCCTGCTGGCCGGCGGCTCCACCCGGGTCCCGCTGGTGACCGAACTGATCAGCGCGGCCCTCCCGGTGCCCGTCGAGGTGGAGCCGGACGCACAGTTGACCGCCGCCACCGGGGCGGCGATGGCCGCCTGCCAGGTGGTGTCACCACGCCCCCGCCAGCCGCCGCCGGCCCGCGTTCCGGCCCCGGTCAGCGGCGCCGGGCAGGCCACCATCCCGGCACCACGCCGCCCCCACCACACCGTTCCGGGTGATCCGCCACCGCGGCCCCCGGTCCGGGTCCTCCCACTGGAACTGCCGAAGCCGTCCCGCCTGGCGCTGGCCCGCGGCCGAGGACGCGAAGGATGACCCCGATGATCATGAATGACCTCGCCGCACCACTGTTGACAGTGGACAAGGGGTTGCAGGCGCTGCTGGACTCTGTCGCGCAGGATCCGACCGGTCCACTGACCGTCGGCATCGCCGGCCCGGCCGGTCACGGAAAGACCGCACTCCTCGCCGAGTTGGAGCGCGTTCACCAGCGCGCCGGGATCGCCGTACGCACGGCCGCCCCGGAGCCGGATGAGCCGGTCGACCCCGACACTGTGGTACTGGTCGACGACGCGCACCTGCTCGACGACGCGCGGATCGGCGCGCTGGTGCGTCTGGTCGCCGGCCGTCGACACCGGTTGGTGGTCGCCCACCGCCCGTGGCCCCGGTCAGCGGCGTTCAGCGAGCTTGTCGACGCGCTGCGACGCGACGGGCAGGCCGTGCTGCTCACCCCGTTCACCCGGGAGCAGACCGCCGCCCATCTCGCCGCCACACCCGAGCTGGGCCGCCCCGCCGACCTGGTCGACTTCGTCCACACGCAGACCGCCGGCGTACCCCGGGATGTGGAACGGCTGGCCCGCGGCCTGGCCGGCGCGGAGACCCGGACCGGCGCGATGGTCGAGCCACCCCGGTCCGTCATCCTCGAATTCGGGCCGGACCTGGACGTCCAGCCCACCGCGGTACGACGACTGCTGCTCGCCGTCGCGGCCGGCGGTGCGCTGCCGGTGAGCATGCTCGGCGCGCTGCTGGGTCGGGACCCGGCCGGGGTGGACGAACTGATCGCCACGACCAGGGCGGCCGGGCTGCTCGGCGCCGACGGCCGGCTCGCGCCGATCGTCCGGCGGGCCGTCGCGACGCTCAGCCCCACCACCGAGCGGACGGCGGTCTGGCGTCGGCTCACCGAGTTGCAGCTCGCCCGGGGTGGCGCGGTGCTACCGCTGGTCCGCTCCCTGCTGGCGGTCGGCGCGCTCGGCGACTGCCCGGCCGCGACCCTGGCCGCCGCGGCGGACGAGGCGCTGGCCGACGAGCCGGCGTTCGCCGCCGAACTGTTCGCGGCGGCCACGACGGCCGGGCAGCCGCCCAACGCGCGGCAGGCGCTCGCCGCCGCGCTCGCCGGTGACCTCGACGACGCGCTTCGGCTGGCGGACCGGCTGCTGGCCACCGCCGCTCCCCCGGACCGCTCCGAGGCGGCCGTGGTCGCCGCCACCGCCCTGGCCCACCGTGGTCACGTCGGTCGCAGCGTCGAGCTGTTCCGGTGGTCGGGCACCGCCTCGGCGGCGGCGTTCGCCATCGTCGGCGGGCTCGCCACCGGAGACCTGGCCGCCACCGCCGAGTCACCGGCGGGCGACCCGGCGGGTGAACCGCCCACCCTGCACGCCAGCGCCGCCCGGCTGATGGCCAACGGCGTACGGGAGAGCGTCACCGGCCCGCCGACCGCCGCGCTGTCCGCGCTCGTGCAGGCCGCCGCGCTGCTGGAGCCGGACGGACGAGCCGCGCTGCTGCCGGACAGCCCGGCGGCCCTCGCCGCGTTGACGGCGGTGCACTGCGGTGAGCTGGAGATCGCCGAACGGGTGCTGCACCGCGCCCTGGGCGCCGGTGTCGGCGGCCCACTGATGGCCCGCCGCCACCGGCTGCTGCAGGCCTGGATCCTGATGGTCCGTGGCGAGATCCACGCCGCCGGGGAGCGCCTCGCCACTGTGACGCTCGATGGGCGGCCACTGGAGTCACGCGACCAGCTCTTCGCCGCCGCGATCCGGATGGGCATCGGCCGGCGCAACAGTGACCTCGGGGCACTGAAGCGGGGTTGGGGGCAGGCGCTGGAGGCCGTGGTGCGGCACCCCGTCGACCTGTTCACAGTGCTGCCGCTGGGTGAGCTGGCCATCGCGGGCGCGCGGCTGGGTGACCTGGCCCGGCTGGAGCCGTACCTGCACCAGGGACGTGCACTGCTCGACCGCCTCGGCAGCCCACCACTGTGGAGTGTGCCGTTGCACTGGAGCGGGCTGCACGCCGCCATCCTGACCAGCGAGCCGACGGTCGCCGACGAACACGTCACGGCGTTGCTCGCCGCCGCCGACCACAGCCGGTACGCGGCAGTGGTGGCCGCCGCCGCGGAGAGCTGGGTGGAGGTGCTCCGCGGGGTCGTCGACCCGATCCGGGTGGAGGCCGCGGCCCGGGGGCTGCACGACACCGGGTTGTGCTGGGACGGCGCCCGTCTGGCCGGGCAGGCCGCCATCCGCACCGCGGACCGACGGGCGATGACGAGCCTGCTGGAGTGCGCCCGAGCGTTGCAGGGGCGGCCGTCCGGCGGGTCCGGCGGGCAGCCACCGACGACCGGCGCGAGCACGGCACGGGTCGCCGGCCCCACCCAGCACGGGCTCAGCGACCGCGAGTACGAGGTCGCCGAGCTGGTGCTGGCCGGCCTGACCTACCGGGAGATCGGCGACCGGCTCTTCATCTCGGCGAAGACCGTCGAACACCACGTGGCCCGGATGCGCAACCGGCTCAACTGCGCCAACCGCACCGAGCTGCTGGCGCTGCTGCGCACCCTCGTCGCCGACCGGGCCAGTGACACGGCCGGGCAACCGTGGCCGCAGCGGGCCGGCCGATGACCCGTAACGATGTTCGGCTGATCCGGACCAGGCTGGCCGTGCTGGCCGCCGTGCTGATCACCCTCTGGTCGTACGCGGCGTACGTGTCCAGCCAGGACGCCGTCGACCTGCTGCGCGTCCGGGCGCTGGCGGACACGCTGGGCCAACCCATCGACCGTCTGATCCTGAGCCTGCAGACGGAACGCCGGATCACCGCCGAGACGCTCGCCGGGGCGGGGCAGCCGACACCCGCACTGGTCGGGGCCCGCGAAGGCACCGACCGGGCCGCCGCCGAGATCCGCGAGTTCACCAAGGGCCGCGACCTTCGGCTGCTCAGCGCCGGCACCGTCCGTGATCGGGCCGGCGAGCTGGTCCGACGACTCGACGGCCTGGGCACGACCCGATCCCAGGTGGACACCGGGCGGCTCGACCAGAGCGCGACGATCGCCGGGTACGACGAGGTCATCGACGTGGCCTTCCGGGTGTACGGCCCGGAGTGGGGCGCGTACGAGAGCGGGTTGGCCGCCGACACCCGCGCGGTGATCGCGCGCTGGCCCGCGCCCGGGAGGTGCTCGCCCGGGAGGACACAGTGGTCAGCGCGGCCCTGACCGGTGCGCGGCTCGGCGTCGACGAGCGGCGCCGGCTGGCCGCGCTGGTCAACATCCAGCGGTACGCGCGCACCGAGGCCGTGGCCGGGCTTCCACCCGACGGCCAGGGCGCGCACCAGCGCCTCGCCGCCGGCCCCGAGTTCGCGGCCCTGCTCGCCCTGGAGGACCGGCTGCTGCTCCAGGCGGGCACCGCAAACGCTCTGGCCGGCCTCACCGTCCAGGGCTGGCGGGCCGCGGCGGACGCCGCCCTCGGCGCGCTGCAGACGCTGGTGACGACCACCGCCCGCAGCAGCGTCGAGCGGGCCACACCCGGTGCCGCCGTGCTCATCGCCCAAACCGGGGCGGTGGTGGGGCTCGGCCTCATTGTCGTGCTCGTGCTGCTGTTGAGCTGGGCGGGCACTGTCCGCCGACTCACCGACGAGCTGACCAGGACCGACGCCGACCTTCCGGCCCCGGTGCCGGACACGCCGGCCCCAGCCCAGGAACCGGCGGCACCGGGGGGTGACGCCGAGCGGGAGCTGTTCCTGGGGTTGACCCGACGCAACCAGGTCCTGCTGCGCGACCAACTCAACCTGCTGGACGGGATGCAACGTCGGGAACGGTCCACCGAGGAGACCGGGGAGCTGTTCCAACTCGACCACCTCACCACCCGCATCCGCCGCAACGTGGAGAAACTGATCACGCTGGCCGGCGCGACACCCGCCCGCCGCTGGCGACGCCCGGTGCCACTGCTCGACGTGGCCCGTGGCGCGGTCGCCGAGGTGCCGGACTACCACCGGGTTCTGATCGCGCCGCACTGGCCGTGGTCGCTCGCGGGGCCGGCCGTCACGGACGTCATCCACCTACTGGCGGAGCTGATCGAGAACGCCCTGACCTTCTCCGGGGCGGACACCACAGTGCGGGTCAGCGGTGAACAGCGACAGCAGGGGTGCGCCGTCCTCGTCGTCGATGACGGGCCCGGCCTGGACGCCGCCACGCTGGCCGAGGCGAACCACCTCCTCGGCAACCCGCCACCGGACGGCCCGCCCGCGGGCCTCGCCGGCTGGTACGCCGCCGCCGTACTGGCCGGCCGCTGCGGCGCCCAAATCTCGCTGCGCCCCAGCCGGCGCGGTGGAACGGCCGCTGTCGTGCTCCTCCCCTCCCGGCTGGTCACCGTCACCGACGCCGGCCGCACACCGGCCAACGCACCACCCGACACCCCGTACCCACCGGCCCGCACCGGCACCGACCTACCCGACCCGAACGGCGACGGCGCGCTGCCGACGCGGGTCCGCCACCCCGGCCCGATCGGCCCGGACCACGGCAGGACCAGCCTCGACACTGTCGAGTTGCCAGTCGCGAGAACAGCAAGGAGACATCAATGACGTCTGCAGTGGTCACCGAGGACGGCTTGACCGACGCCCTGAACAACCTGGTCGACCGGGTGCACGGCGCGGAGTTCGCCGTGGTGCTCTCACCGGACGGGCTGCCCCTCGGCGGCTCGCGGCGGGTGGGGGAAAAGCTGGCCGAGCAGATCTCCGGCGTGGTCGCCGGCCTGATCGCGTTGGGGCTGGCCGCCACCCGGACCTGCGACGCGGGGCGGCTGCGCCAGGTCGTGGTGCAGATGTCGCGGGCGTTCCTGTTCATCGCCACCATCCCGAACGGGACCATCCTCACCGTGCGGATCGCCGGTGACGACGTCGAGGTCGGTGACATGGCGTACGAGGTGGCGCTCTTCGTGGGGCAGGCCGAGCAGCACCTGCCGATCACGCTGGGCCCGGCCTCCTCGGTGACGATCGGGGACACTGGTGCACACCAGCGGCGCCACTGACGAGGCGTGGTACGACGACGACGCGGGTCCGGTCGCCCGGCCCTACACGATGACCGGGGGGCGCACGGCGCCCGCACGCGGCCAGTTCGACCTGATCTCGCTGGTCGTCGCCCGACGGGGGGTCACGCCCCCCACACCGCTCTTCCCTGAACAGGCGCGGATCGTCGAGCTGTGTCACCATCCAGTGTCGGTGGCCGAGGTCGGTGCCGAGTTGGACCTTCCGCTGGGGACCGTCCGGGTGCTGCTCGGCGACCTGCTGGCGGCCGGGCTGATCGAGACGCACGAACCGCCGATGCTGTCGGAGCTGCCGACCGAGGATCTGCTCGAGGCGATACTCGTCGGGCTTCGCGCGCTGTGACCGGTCGGGTGCTATCCGCGGCCCGGACGGATCGCGGGCGCGCACCCGGCGACGAACTGAAGGAGAGACAGGCAGTGCCGGCAACACCACCCCAGCCACGCCGTACCGTGGCGATCATCCTGCTGGATCGGGTCGTGGCCATCGTCGCGGCCGTACGGCGGGTGCTCACCGGTCGGGAGGACGTCTCGCGGGCCACCTGGGTGGCCGTCGTCGCGGCGCTCGGGGTGCTGGTCGCGACGGTCGTGTCCGTCGTCGGGGTGCTGCGTACGCCGGAGAAGCTGACGCCGGTGACCCTCGACCCGCCGCCGTCCGTGGAGCAGGTGGGCGCGTCGCCGTCCGCTACCCCCCGCGCGCAGGCGCGACCGGCGCTCACCAGCCCGGCGGTGACCGCTCCCCCATCCGCCTCCGCCTCCGCGGTCCCACCGGCCGTCGCGTCGTCGACCCGGCCCACGCCGACCGGTGCGACCGCCGAGCCCACCCCGGCGGCCCTGAGCGCCGACTTCGCCATCACTGACAACGCCCTGCTCAGCTACGGTGCGACAGTGACGATCAGCAACCCCGGCTCGGTCCCGGCGCCGGGGTGGACGCTTGTCGTCACCCTGCCGCGGGAGTCGCTGGGGGTCAGCGGGGTCGAGGGTGCACAGGCCAGCCGGGACGGTGCGGTGTGGACGTTCGTGCCGGACCCGAACACCGGCCAGGTGCCCGTCAACGCGTCGGTCCGGGTGACGTTCCGGGTCAATGGATCGTTGACCGGTTCCGCCCCGAAGGCGTGCACCATCGACGGGGTCGCCTGCTCCGGCCTGTCGAACTGACCAACCGGGTACACAGCGATCGAGCGCGTACACCCGACGTTCCGGCGACCGCCATGCTTGATTGATCATCAGTTCGGGCCTGCTTCGTACCGTTCCGGCCATGACTGTCCTACCCGCATCACCGACGCTTCGCCGCGCCGGATCGCGCCTCGGCGCCCTGCGCACCCGGGCCGCCGCCGTCGTCGCCGCCCTCGCCGTCACCGGCGCTGCCGCCGCGGTCGCCGTCGCGACCTCGTCGCCAGCCACCGCCGAGCCGGGCAGCGTCGTCGTCTCGGAGAACTTCTCGGCCGGGTCGCTGCCCGCCGGTTGGCACGCGGTCGACGGCGCCTGGAAGGTCGAGAACGGCCGACTGTACGGAACCTCCGCCAGCTCCAGCGAGAACAACAAGATCACTTTTGGTCGGCACCTCAACGACTTCCGCCTCGAGGCGACGATGCGCTTCGAGTCGGTCTCGGCCGCCACCCGCTGGGCCTCGCTCGGCATCGACGTTCCCGCCAGCGGCGCGACCCCCTGGTGGATCGCCACCATGCGCAGCGGCACCACCGCCGCCAACGGGCTCGAATTCGCCCAGCGGACCACTGCCAACGCCTGGGTCGTGACGAACACCGCCTCCGCCCCGTCCGCCGCCGGCACCGGCCGGGACGTCCGCGTCGCCGTCGAGGTGCACGGCAATCAGGCCCGTTGGATCTTCGACGGGCGGGAGGCGATGCGGACCAGCAGCCTCCAGCGCTCCGCCGATGGAGTCCAGGGGCTCTTCGTCAACGGGGCGACCGTGTCGTACGACGACGTCACCGTCACCGAGCTGGCGCCGAACGGCTACCTCCGCCCCGAGGGCAGCCCGTTCACAGTGATCGCCCACCGCGGCGCGTCCGCCGCCGCACCGGAGAACACCCTCGTCGCCCAGGAGATCGCCCGTAGGGGCGGCGCCGACTGGATCGAGAACGACGTCCAGCCGAGCAAGGACGGCATCCCGTTCATCCTGCACGACGGCACCGTCGACCGGACCACCGACGGCACCGGCAACATCCGGGACCTGACCGCCGCGCAGATCAAGGCACTCGACGCCGGCTCCTGGTTCGGCCCGCAGTACGTCGGCGAGCGGGTGCCCACCCTTGCCGAGCAGCTCGCCGACCTGCGGACCCGGGGCGGCAACCTGCTCGTGGAAATCAAGGGCAAGCACACCCGCGACGAGGTGGCCACCATCATCCAGGTGATCCGAGACGAGCAGATGATGGGCCGCGTCTTCATTCAGAGCTTCGAGGTCGACGCCCTGAAGTACACCCACGAGATCGCCCCCGAGCTGCCGCTCGGCCTGCTGCGCAGCACCCTCGACGCCGACCCGGTGGCGCTCGCGAAGGAGCTGCACCTGACCGCGTACAACCCGGACGGCAACGCGCTGCTGGCCAAGCCGGAGGTCGTCGCCCCGCTGCACGCGGCCGGGGTTGCCGTGATGGCCTGGACGATGGACTCCGCCGGCCTGTGGCAGCGGCTGGAGCGGATCGGCACCGACGCGATCATCACCAACCGCGCGGCCGAGCTGGTCGGGTGGAACTCGGCGTTCGTCCAGCGGGCCTCGGCGGACCCGACCGTGCAGATCACCTCGCCGGCCAACGGGTCCCGGCTGGACCGGGCGCAGTCCCCGGTGATCACGGTCGCCGCGACCAACGCGGACGCCGTCACCGTCACGCTGGACGGTAGGAAGTCGGCCGCCGGGCGCAAGCTCGACCTGGCCAAGCTGACCGCCGGCCGGCACACCATCTCCACCGAGGTGACCGGGCCCGAGGGCACCGCCACCGCGACCAGCACCTTCACCGTGACGGTGAGCCAGGCTGGCCTCGGCTATCTGATCCTCACCTCAAGCGCGGACCCGGCCGCCGTCACCGCGATGACCACCAAGCTGGCCCACGCCCAGTACGCCGAGCTGGCCACCTACGCCGACCGGCAGGCCGGCAAGCTGGTGCCGGCCGAGGTCGCCAGCGTCATCGCCGCCGACGCCCGCACCCTCGCGCTGAAGTAGTGGCTCTCCGGGTGGCGCGGCCCTCGGACCGCGCCACCCAGAGTCCTCAGTGGAGGGCAGCGGGCGATGCGGCCCGCTCGCCCCGCTCTCGCACCAACGGCAGCGCTGGCGCCAACGCCAGCCCCATGCACAGGCCGCCGATGGGGAGCAGGTCGAGGGTGATCGCCGGGAGGACGGTGCCGACGAGGAGCAGCGGCACACTCCACCACGGCAGCCGCCGTCGGGCGGCGAGCATGCCCGTGAGAACGAACAGGCCGACAAAGAAGAGCTGGGGTACGACGTCGTAGAAGGCCACCTCCACGCCAGGGATGTCCTTGAAGTCCGCGCTGAGCCTCGACATCTCCGCCCGGTCCTCGGCCAGCAGCCCCTCCACGATGTCCGCGCCGAACTGCACCATCGTCGCGGCGAGGCCGACAAACGTGCCGGCCAGCACCCCGGTGCGCCACGGACTGCGGGGCAGCAGGCGGGACAGCGCGAGCACACCCGGGACGAAGCACACCATGCCGGCGAGAGCGACCAGGTGCGCGGCCTGCCAGTCGAACCCGGGGCCGTACACCCCGTCGGATCTTGCCCACAGCCGGACCAGGCCGTAGGCCACGATGCCGACCGGTCCGGCGATCACGTAGAGCGCAGCGCGTTTCATGCCAGCCAGCATGTGGCCGCCGGAGCCTGCCGACCTCCGGGAGCTTCCCTCGGCTAGCCCTGGATTCCGTCTCAGGTCTTCCACCGACCAACCCCGAGACCTGTCAACCGCCGGTCAGGGACGGAATGGCTTGCCAGTCAGCGCGGATTCCTCCGGGAACGCCAGCGAGCTGAAGAACTTCTCCGTCTCGGCACTCCGGATGCCCTCGATCTTCGCCAGCAGCGCCTCCGTCGCCGCGTAGGCGCGCTGCTCCCGCTCGGCCGGATCAGCTGTCGCCTCGGCGCGACCGAAAGCGAGTCGCCACTGGTTGCTCGCCTCGATGAGACCGAAATGGGTACGCCGCAGCAGCGCCCACATCTGATCCCACTGATAAAAGGTGCGTAGTGCGGTGGCGGTGGCGATGACCACGCCCGAGACCGCGATTACGAGATTCTTGCCCGGGTAGCTGAAGCCGGCGAGCAGTGGCAGCGACGCACTGACGACGATGACCAGTATGCCGGTGGAACGAAACAGTCGACGGTGCCATTTGGCCCGCCAGTCGTAATGGTCTCTGAGCTTGTTGACGCTGTCTTCCGCCAAGGCGCGGTAGACCTGTAACGGATCACCGGGAGGGCTTTTCTGCGACACGGCGAGCAGCCCGCTCTGTCCTTGGTCAACAGACACGTCACGATGCTAGATGCTGCCCATGCGACGGTCTATAGCCCGAGAACACGATGTTGTCGGAGTATTGACGGGCGAACATCTCCCGCTCCGGTGAGGCGACCGGCCAGGCAATCACCGGAACCCCGTGGCGACGCCACCACGCCGTCACAGTGGACGGAAATGCGTCGACCTCGTAGGCCAGAAAATCGGGTCGAGTGACCAGGTTGCTGACCATACTGCGACCCACCATCCGGGTCAGTGGCCCGGCGGTGCGCAGCAGCCCGCAGATGCGCCCCACCGGCACTCGGCGGTGCGGCGGTAGTTTCCGCACCGCCACCCGCAACGCCGCCACGAGTAACGGGTCGAAGGATTCGACCGCGTACCGCCCCGGGTAGTCGGCGGTCTGCCGCAGCACCTCGTCGACGAGATCGAAGTTGAGGGCGAGCGTCGGCCGTTTCAACTCGATCAGCAGGGGCACCCGTCCGGCGACCCGGTCCAGTACCTCCGACAGCGTGGGCACCCGCTGGTCGGTGCCCTGCAACCGGAGCCGCTGCCGATCGGCCGGGGTCAGCTCCGCGGTGGCGATCGCCGCACCGGTGAGCGCCGTGAGGTCGTAGTCGTGCACGACGACGAGCTCGCCGGAGCGGGTGAGCTGCACGTCCAGCTCGCAGGCGTAGCCGGCGTCGGCGGCTGCCTCGAACGCCGCGAGCGAGTTGGCGGGTCGATTGTGGCCGGTCAGCCCGCGGTGCGCGATCGGGGTGTCGAGTAGCCAAACGTCGTCGGACGACACGCGATCCTCCTGAGCTTCCGGGACCGGGCTACCCGCACTCCGGAGCACACCGCGGAAGGGTTTTCGCGTACCTTACAGCGGTCGGTGGCGAGGGTGTTTCATGCTGGAGTGGTGATTCGTTTCGTACTGAATGTGCTGTGGCTCATCTTCGGCGGTGGCCTCGTGCTGGCGGTCGGCTACGGCATCGCCGCGCTGATCTGCTTCGTCCTGGTCATCACCATCCCGTTCGGCGTCGCGTCGCTGCGCCTCGCGGTCTACTCGCTGTGGCCCTTCGGTCGCACAGTGGTGCCCAAGCCGGGCGCGGGCGTCGGCTCCGGCCTGGCGAACATCCTCTGGGTGGTGCTGGCCGGGTGGTGGCTGGCGCTCTCCCACATCCTCGCGGGCGTCGCCCTCTGCGTCACGATCATCGGGATTCCGTTCGGCATCGCCAACTTCAAGCTCGTGCCGGCCGCGTTCTGGCCCCTCGGCCGCGAGGTCGTTGACGTGCCCTGAACACGGAAAACGGGAGACACCCGGTCTCCCGCTACCTCTAACTTATACCGCACTGGGGGGCTTGCGGCAAGACCCCATTTATGACGCAGAATCGTCGGCCGAGGCCAGATTCTGCCGAAATGGAAGTCATGAATTGGATTCCTTGCCTACCTCCGTGTTCGAACTTCCCGACCACCTCGCCCTCAAGGGCGACCCGGCGCTCATCGCCCAGGACGAGCGGCACTTCGCGGCCATGGCGCAGAGCCTCGCGCAGCTGAACGCCGAGCTGTCCGACCGCCTGGACGCCGCACGCCGGGCGCCCGGCGGCAAGGGCCGCCAAGCCGTCGACCGGGACGAGGAGGTCCGCCGGTTGACCGCCCGCCTGCGCTCGCTGAGCCGCTACGGGCTGGACCTGTGCCTGGGCCACGTGGTCGAGGCGGACCACCCCGAGCCCGTGTACGTCGGACGTCGCGGGCTCACCGACAGCACAGGTCGGCGGCTGCTGCTCGACTGGCGCTCACCCGCCGCCGAGCCGTTCTTCGGCGCGACCCACGCCAACCCGATGGGCCTGGCGAGCCGCCGCCGGTACCGCTGGACCCGCAGCCGGATCAGCGACTACTGGGACGAGGTGTTCACCCCGGACGGGTTCGTGGGGCACGCCGTCGCGCTCGACGACCAGTCCGCGTTCATCGCCAGCCTGGGCAGCGCCCGGTCGGCCCGAATGCGCGACGTGCTCAGCACGATCCAGGCCGACCAGGACGCCATCATCCGGGCGGGCTCGGCCGGCGCCCTCGTGGTCGACGGCGGTCCGGGCACCGGTAAGACAGTCGTCGCCCTGCACCGCACCGCGTACCTGCTCTACTCCGACCCGCGCCTCGGTCAGCGCCGGGGTGGGGTGCTCTTCGTGGGACCGCACCAGCCCTACCTGGCCTACGTCGCCGATGTCCTGCCCAGCCTCGGAGAGGAGGACGTGCAGACCTGCACCCTGCGCGACCTCGTCCCCGAGGGGGCCACGGCAACCGCCGACACGGACCCGGAGGTGGCCCGGCTGAAGTCCTCGGCCGAGCTGATCCGCGCCGTCGACGCCGCAGTGCGGTTCTACGAGGACCCGCCGACCGCCCCGATGACGATCACGGTCGGCGACTCCGACGTCCGGCTGAGCGCCGACGACTGGGCCGACGCGTTCCAGGCGCCAGGCCCGGGCACCCCGCACAACGAGGCGCGCGAGGAGATCTGGGAGGAGTTGCTCACCATCCTCGTCGACCGGTACGACGGCGACGAGCCGGAGGACCTGCTCCGCGACTCGCTGCTGCGTAACCGGGAACTGCGGGCAACGGTCAACAGTGCCTGGCCGTTGCTCGACGCGGCCGATCTCGTGGGTGACCTGTGGTCGGTGCCCGCGTACCTGCGCAAATGCGCGCCGTGGCTCAGCCCGGCGGAGGTCCGCAAGCTGCAACGCGACGAGCCCCGGGCCTGGACCGTGTCCGACCTGCCGCTGCTCGACGCGGCCCGGCAGCGGCTCGGCGACGCGGAGAGGTCGGGGCGCAGCCGTCGGCGCGACCCGGCCGCCGCCGTCGAACGCGAGCACATGGCCCGGGTCGTCGACGAACTGCTCGCGGCCGACACCTACGACGACGGCGAGGGCCTGCTGGCGATGTTGCGCCAACCCGACCTGCGCGACGTCCTGGCCGACGAGTCCGGGCTGCCGGACGCCGATCCGGACCTGCTGGCCGGCCCGTTCGCGCACATCGTCGTGGACGAGGCGCAGGAGCTGACCGACGCGCAGTGGCAGATGCTGTTGGCTCGCTGCCCGTCGCGCAGCTTCACCATCGTGGGCGACCGCGCCCAAGCCCGGCACGGGTTCACCGAGTCCTGGCAGGAACGCCTCAAGCGGGTCGGGCTGGACCGGGTCACAGTCGCCTCGCTGAGCATCAACTACCGGACGCCGGCGGAGGTCATGGCGGAGGCCGAGCCGGTCATCCGGGCCGTGCTCCCGGACGCGAACGTGCCGACCTCCATCCGCGGCAACGGGCTCCCCGTCGTGCACGGACCGGTCGCCGACCTGCTGTCGATCCTCGACACATGGCTCGCCGCGCACGCCGACGGAATCGCGTGCGTCATCGGTGACCCGACGTTCCCGCCCACGGCCCGGGTCCGGTCGCTCAGCCCCGAGCAGGCCAAGGGCCTGGAGTTCGACCTGGTCGTCCTCGTCGACCCGGAAACCTTCGGCACCGGCGTCTCAGGGGCGGTCGACCGCTACGTCGCGATGACCCGGGCAACCCAGCAACTCGTGCTCCTGACCAGCGGGTGAGGGCGTGCCGCCCGGCCGGGTTCGGGGCACCCGACGCCCCGCAGGACCGCCCGGAGGCGGCCCTGCGGGGCGTCGGAACTAGTTGCCGAGCGTGACGTGCAGGATCCTCTCGTTGCTGTTGTTCGGGGTGCTGTCCTTGTCGCCGACAGTCGTGGTGGTCAGCCACAGCCCCCCGTCGGGAGCCGGCTCCACGGTCCGCAACCGACCGTAGGTACCACTGAAGTACGTCTGCACGTTCGTCAGGCTGCTGCCGCTGATCACCGCGCGGTACATCCGAGCGCCTCGGGCGCAGGCAACGTAGAGCGCGTCGCGCACGATCGTGATGCCGGAGCAGGACCCCTCGGCGGTCGGATAGGTGCGGGCCGGCGCGATGAACCCGGCCGTGCCGCAGCTGCCACTGGTGCCCTCGCACGCCGGCCAGCCGTAGTTTCCGCCCTTGGTGATCAGGTTGGTCTCGTCCATCACCGAGTTGCCGAACTCCTGCTCCCACAGCCGGCCCTGCGAGTCGAACGCCAGCCCCTGCGGGTTGCGGTGGCCGTAGCTCCACACGTAGTTGCCGAACGGGTTGTCCGAGGGGACTGTGCCGTCCGGGTTGAGTCGCAGGATCTTGCCTTCGAGGCTGGACCGGTCCTGGGCGTAGTTGCCGTTCTGGGCGTCTCCGGTGCTGGCGTACAGCTTCCCGTCCGGGCCGAAACGCAGGCGACCACCGTCGTGGTACTTGTTCCGCCGGATGCCGCTGAGAAGGACCTGTTCGCTGGCGGTGTTGAGTCGCCCGTTCTCCAACCTGATCCGGACGATGCGGTTGTCGCTCGGCGAGGTGTGCATGATGTACAGCCAGCGGTCGCTGGCGTAGCTGGTCGAGATGGCCAGGCCCAGCAGGCCACCCTCACCGTCAGTGCTCTGCACGTTCGGCACCGTGCCCAGGTTGGTCTTGGCCCCGGTGGTCGGGTTGAGCTGGATGATGTCGTGCGCGTCGCGGCGGTTGTAGAGCACGCTGCCGTCGGGCAACGTCACCAGACCCCACGGGATGTCGGTGTCGGTGGTGACCTGCCGCACCCCGCACACCGGGTTGGCGCACGCCGCACCGGTGGTCACCGTCGCGGTGCCGCTGCGCGACGAGGCGTTGTCCTGCGCGTCCCGAGCCACCACGTGGTACTGGTAGGAGGTGTTCGCCGCCAGGCCGCTGTCGGTGAACGTGGTCGCCGGCGGCGCGCCGGTGACAGTGCCCACCTTCGCGCCGGCCCGGTGAATGTCGTACGCCCGCACCCCGATGTTGTCGGTCGACGCGGTCCAGCGCAGCGTCACAGTGGTGCCCGACGCGGTGCCGGTGAGCTGCTGCGGCGCGGTCGGCGGCTGGCTGTCGGCCTGGCAGGGCGGCGGAGTGATGGAGACGGTGGCACTCGCCTGTGACACGTTGCCGGCGGCGTCGCGGGCGTTGACGTACAGACCCCAGGTCGCCCCGGCCACCACCGTCAGGTTGGTGGAGAGCGTCGTGCCGCTCACCGACGTCATCAGCTGGCCGTCGTGGTAGATGTCGTAGAAGGCCACAGCGACGTTGTCCGTCGAGGCGTTCCACGCGAACGTCACCGAGTTGCACGTCAGACCGCTCACCCGTGGGTTGCCCGGCGCCGTCGGCGGCTGGCTGTCGGCGCTGCCGAGGGACGTCGTCCACCGCTGGTTGGACTGCCCGTTGCAGGTCCAGAGACCGACTGTGGTGCTGTTGGCGGTGCCCGCGCCGGACACGTCCAGGCACAGGCCGGACTGGACCCCGACGATGGTCCCGGAGGTGGTGATCCGCCAGCGTTGGTTGGCGCCGCCGGTGCAGCCGTTGATCTGCAGCGCGGCCGGGGCGGTGGTGTCCTGTCCGACCACGTCGAGGCACATCGTGTCGTCGTATACCCGCAGCTCACCACTCGAGGTGAAGGTCCACGCCTGGTTGGCCTGGCCGTTGCAGTCGTAGATGTTGATGCCGGCACCGGCGGTCCTGACGTTGCCGACCACGTCCAGGCAACGACCGCTGGCCACGCCAACGACTGTCGACGGTGCCGCGGCGGCCGCCGGCACACCAACGGCCAGGCTCAGCAGCGTCACCGCCACCATCGCCGCCGGCAACAGCCGCCGTCGTGGGTGTGGGTTTCTCAGCGCGACGACTCGCATCCGTCCTCCAGGATCAGGGCATCGACCGGCCCGCCCAGACGACGAAGCGCCCGACCACGCCGAACATGCACATCGACCATCAAAGATGTGTGCGGCGCCCATGTCAAACGATGTCCCTCGATCGGGGGGCAAAACCGCAGATCGGCGTACGCTTCGGTCAGCTGCCGAGCAACGTCTCCCGGACGTACCGGCGGGCATGATGGATCCGCGACTTCAGCGTGCCCATCGGGATGCCCAGTTGCCCGGCGATCTCCTGATAGTCGAGCTGACACAGGTCGCGGAGCACGAGGGCCGTCGCCAGCTCCGGCCGGTGCGCCTCCAACCGGTCCAGCGCGTCCAGGAGGTCGAGGCGGGAACCGGCGATGACGCTCGTCGTGCGGGGATCGGCCACCTCGACGGGCAGCAGCGCGCTGGGCCGCTCGGCCGCTCGTCTCCGCAGTGACCGGTACGTCTGGCGGGCGCAGTTGGCGACCACTGTGTACAACCAGGTGGAGAACAGCGACCGGCCCTCGAACCGTTGGATGTGCCGGGCCACCTGCAACAACGCGTCCTGTGCCGCCTCCTCCGCGTCCTGCCGGCAGGGCAGGAACCGCCCGCACTGCTCCAGCACCCGCGGACCGATCGCGGCCAGCAGCGCATCGAGTGCGGCGCTGTCGCCTGCCGCAGCCCGCCTCGCCAGTTCCTCGGTGTCAGATTCCTTCGCCACCCGCGCTCCCCCGCTCGTGGGCGTCACCGGAGTCCCGGTCGCCGGATAATACGGTCGTGTCCATCCCGCCACAGGTTGGCCGGTACCGCATCGCGCACCCCGTCGGCGCCGGTGCGTTCGCCACCGTGTGGCTGGCGTACGACGACGAGCTGCGCTCGCCGGTGGCGGTGAAGGTGCTCGCCGACAACTGGTCGCAGCGGGCCGACATCCGGGGACGCTTCCGCCAGGAGGCCCGCTTCATGCGGCAGGTCGACTCCGATCACCTGGTCCGGGTGTTGGACATCGGCGAGCTGCCCGACGGCCGGCCGTACCTGGTGATGACGTACGCCGCTGGCGGCACGCTCGCCGACCGGCTGACCGGCGGGCCGATACCGGTGCGCGCGGCGTTGCGGATCGCCGCCGACATCGCCAGGGCGGTGGCCGTCCTGCACGACAGCGGCGTGCTGCACCGCGACCTCAAGCCCTCCAACGTGCTGTTCGACCCCACCCCGGCCGGTGACCGGGTGTTGGTCGCCGACCTGGGGCTGGCCAAGACACTCGCGCACGCGTCCGGGTTCACAGTGGTCGCCGGCACGCCCGCCTACATGGCGCCCGAGCAACTCGTCCCCGGCAGAGGGATCGACGTGCGCGCCGACGTGTATGCGATCGGCGCGCTGACGCAACACATGTTGACCGGCGTACCGCCGGGGCAGCCGGTGGCGGCAGCCCGCGCACCCGCCGCCGTCGAGCGGGTCGTCCGCCGGGCGCTGCACCGCGATCCGGACCGCCGCTGGCCCACGGCGGCCGCGTACGCCTCCGCGTTGGAGGGTCTGCTCGCCGGCCGGCAGCTCACGGCCCGCCCGCCGCCACGGCGGCGGCTCCGCCGGTTCCTGGCCGCCGTCGGCGCCGTGGCCGCGACGCTGGTCATGGCCGGATCCGCCACCGCCGCCACCGCGCCGCACGGCTGGATCCGGGTGGGTGACACGACCGGCGCTGTCTCGGTGGCCGTTCCCGGCGGCTGGGCGCGGCAGCTGCGCGACGGTGGCTGGGACCCGACGGTGATCGGCCTCGCCGAGGGGCGTGGCCCCGGCCTGCTCGTCGGGACGGACCTCACAGTGTGGTCCGATGTCGACAGCGCGACACCGGGAGTCTTCGTGGGTGTGAGCCGTGCGCTGCGCGGAGCGGAGCAGCCGGCACTGCCCGATCACAGTGGATGCACGCCCGCCGCCGCTCGGGCGGTCACCGTCGCCACTTTCAGTGGGACCGTCCGGCACTGGGCGCGATGCGGTGGCGCGCAGACGTCCTTCAGCGAGGTCACCCTGGTCGCCGCCGCCGCCACCTTCGCGGTGTACGTCCAGGTCAAGCAGACCGACGGCCTCGACCGCACCGACGAGATCCTCGGCACGCTGCGGGTGGACGCTTCGATGGTCGCGCAACGCTAGTACCGCTTCCAGTTTCCGCTTCCGTCGGCCTTGCGCCACCGACGGGTCTCGGTGCCGCCGTCGAGCTTGCGGACGGTGGCCTGCACGTCCTCGCCCACCACCCGGTACGAGACGAACGTCATCACCCGGTCGCCGGACGGGCTGGAATCGTCGCCCAGGATGACCGGCCACGCGTACCGTCCTCCGCCGTCGGCGAGCTGAACCGGCACGAGGGCCTGCCGTCGCGCGGCGTCGCTGTTGCCCAGTTCGACGAGGACGAGCGCGTCCTCGGTCGACGGCGCGTTCGCCGGCTCCTCGGTGATGAACTCGGCATAGACCGGCCGCGCGCCGTTGGGCAGGATCCGGCACGGGATGTCGAGGCCGTTCGACCCGTTCCGGAACACCACGGAGTCGGACTCCCCGCAGAAGCCCAGGTTGCGGATCGTGGCATTGGGCCAGTCGGTCCGCCTGATCTCGCTCACCGGCGCGGCCGGCCGGGAGGTGCGGGTGGCCGGGGCACCCGGGGTGGCGCTGCGGGTGGCCGGAGCGCTCGGGCTGGTGCTGCCGGTCGCCGGAGCGCGCGACGCCGACGGGCTCGGCGGGCTCGCGCTGGTGGACGGAGAGCCGGCGGGCCCGGCGTCACCACCGACCCGTTCCACCGCTGACGTGCAACCGGCGACGAACGCAACGGTGAGCATCGCACCGACGAGCAGGTTTCCGCGCATGGGTGATCCTTCCTTCGCGGGTCTGTCACAGGGTTTGATGCACCGGTACGGGCGGTGGTTCACGTGACCGGAGCGGCATCTCTGCCCACCATCGGTGCACCCCTTTCCTCCTCCTCAGGTCGTACGCGTAGTGCCGTCCCGCGCCAGATGGTTCGGGGCGATCGCTCGAACAGGCTTGTTCCAAGGCATCGGGTGACGCCGTACGGACCTGCTCCGGACACGTCCACCGGTGACAGCCACCCCACTCTCCGTGCGCGGTCCACCCCCGGTCGAGAGTGGACATTGCGGGAGTACGATCCCGCTCGTACCGCTGTGGTTACCTCCAGCTGACGACCCCTCGATAGGAGCCAGGCATGGCCGGCCCGGACCCCGAACTCGCCGCGAAGCTTCAGCCCGACGTGCCGCACGCGGCACGGATCTGGAACTACTGGATGGGTGGCAAGGACAACTTCCAGTCCGACCGGGCGGCCGGCGACGCTGTTGCCGAGGTCTACCCGGAGATCGTCCTCATGGCGCAGCAGTCGCGCGTGTTCCTGGTGCGGGCCGTGCGTTACCTCGCGGCCGAGGCGGGCATCCGGCAGTTCCTGGACATCGGCACCGGCCTGCCCACCATGCAGAACACGCACGCGGTCGCCCAGGGTGTGGCGCCCGACTCGCGGATCGTCTACGTGGACAACGACCCGATGGTGCTGGTGCACGCGCGGGCACTGCTGGCCAGCACCACGTCGGAGGGTGTCACCACCTACGTCCCGGCCGACTACCACGACCCGGAGAAGATCCTCGCCGAGGCGGCGCAGACGCTCGACTTCGACCAGCCCATCGCCGTGATGTACATGGGCGTGATGGGCTACGAGCCCGACCTGGACGTGGTGCGCTCGATCGTCGGGCGCACCATGGACGCGGTGCCGTCCGGCTCACACCTGGTGCTCTGGGACGGCACCAACACCAGCCCGGCGGTGGTTTCCGGCGCCGAGCGGCTGGCGCAGAGCGGCGGAGTTCCGTACATCCTGCGCAGCCCGGAGGAGCTCGAGAGCTGCTTCGACGGGCTGACGATGGTGGAGCCGGGCCTGGTGCCGATCCCGCTGTGGCGAGCGGAGGATCCCGACACCGTCGGGATCGACGCCTACGGCGCGGTGGCCCGCAAGCCCTGACCGACACGACGTCCGCCCCGCTCACGCCGTCTCGGCAGAGCGGGGCGGACGTCGTTCACCGCGCGCAGGTCAGGGTCAGGCCGTCGGGCACCGCGCTGGTCGACACGAGCAGACCGAACGTCGTCGCTCCGTCCAGCGCCAGCGTCCCGTTGTAGGAGGCGTTGCGCACTGTGGCGTCGGCGCCGGCCGTCTCGGCCACCCCACCCCAGGCCGCCTGGATCCGCTCGTCACCGGACCACCGCCAGGAGACGCGCCACCGGTCCAGCGGCAGCGTCCCGGTGTTGCGGACCGTGACCGTCGCCACGAAGCCGCCGCCCCAGTGGGTGTCGATCGTGGCCGTCGCGCGGCACGAGGTCGGTGAGGCGGTGCGGGCCGAGGCGATCACGTACGGGTCCCGTCGGCCGTCGACGTCGGTGAACCGGTACCAGTACTCCGTGTCAGGAGTCAGCCGGTCGATGGTCACCGCGCCGTTGCGCTCCGGCCCGGAGACGCCCTCGGCGACAGCGGCCCGCCACTGCTGGGCGTCCTCGCGGCTGGTGAAGAGGCTGACTGTCATCGGCGGGTCGTAGCCGCAGGGTGGGCGGAAGAAGATGAAGTACGAGATGGTCAGGCTCGTGGTGGTAGCTCCGGTCACGTTCGCAGTGATCGGCAATGCCGGTGGGCAGGCCGGCGTCGGTGTCGCCGACGGCGTTGGCGTCGGCGTGGCTGTCGCTTCGGCGGTGGTGGTCGTCCCGGTCCAGGTGGCCAGCGCCATGGCCGTGACGGCGAGGAACATGCGAAGCATCGGTACCTCCGTGGTTACCAGGCACCGATGACCGAGGTGGTAGCCGGTGCCGCACTCGGGTTTCGGTCGACGACGAGGGCTGCCCGGCACGGGTGACATGGTCACCTCGTACGCCCCGTGGACCGGAGGAGATCTGGTGCGCGCTGGCTCCCCGAGCACCACCGAACCACAGCATGGCAGGCGATGGACATCGATACAACCTGATCCCGATCTCGTCGAACATCGTCCGCTTCCTCGTCGCCGCACTGACACCCGCTGGGCGCCCGAACCCCGAATGATCTATTGGCATCTATCCATTCGGACACGGGAGCACACCATGCTCGACGCAAGCAGCACGACCCGGCGACCCCGGGGAGTGCGGGCACTGATCGCGGCAGGCGCTGCGGCACTGCTGACGGCCGCCGCGCTGGCCGCACCGGCCCCCGCCGACGCCGCCGCCAGCCGGGCCGAGCTGGCCCTCCGCTGGGCGCCCATCCACTACCAGGACGTGGACGCCACCGGCAGCCACGCCCTGAGCGGCCAGTCGGACCACCTCACCCGGGTCGACTTCGACGGCGACCTGGACGGACGCAACAACTGGGACCGGGCCGGCCAGGCAGGCTCCTCGTTCGCCGCGCACGTGTACTACTCCGTCGTGGAGACGAGCACCCACTGGTACATCACGTACTTTTTCTTCCACCCTCGCGACTGGACCGACCACCCGTTCTTCGAGACCGAACACGAGAACGACGGTGAGGGCGCGCTGTTCGCGATCGAGCGGGACGGCTCCACGTACGGCGTTCTCCGCTCGGCCGTCACTGTCGCGCACAGTGACTTCTTCTCCTACACGCCGACCGGCAGCACCTGGACCAGCGGCGGGGAGAGCATCGACGGCACCCTGCGGTTCCAGGCGTCACCGCACGACACGTTCCAGCACCCGGTGACGGCGCAGGAGGCACAGGGCCACGGCCTCAAGGCACACCCGCAGTACGACATCAACGGCGACGGCCTGGTCTACTACCCGTCGACCGTCGCCGAGACCCCCAGCAGCAGCAACGACCGCGACGTGCGGTACCAACTGATCGACATCTTCGCCGCTGGCGGCCTGTGGGCGCAGCGGTCCAACGCGAGCCTGTTCGCCAGCCTGGGCACGTTCGCCGGTGACACGTCCGGCGACTGCGGCGTCGGCACCTGGAGCTGTTCGACCAACTCCGCCAACGCGCCCTGGGGCTGGGACGACGGCAACGACGCCCCCGCGCGTGGCGAGATCGCCAGCGACCCGGCGAAACTGTCGGCCGCGTACTTCACAGTGCCGACCGGGCTGGCCCGCACCTACAGCTACAACCCGTACGCCGGTGCGGCTGCGGCGCTCGCCGAGGCGGCGAGGACGGCTCCACCGACCGTCGACTGATCTCTTCGTCTCCCCGGGGTCGGACCGTCCTGGTCCGTCACCGGGGAGACGAACCGACCCGTACCCGGTCGCTCTCGTCGTCGGAGAGAAAGGCCGCCAGCGCCTGCCCCTGCTCGGTGACGGCGGCCCGGTCCGCTCGGGAGAAGCCGCGTAGTGGGTTGACGGTCACCGTGCCCGACTCGACGCTCCAGGTCGCCGCGACCCGGCCGTCGACGAGCACCACGCGTTCGCCGGCCACCGACAGGCCACGGTGGGCGTCGTCGATGATCCGGGTGCGGTCGTCGTAGCCGAGGATCGCGTTGTCGAACGCCGGCAGGAACCGCACCGGGGCGGGGGTGTCCGGGTCGGGGCGCGGCGCGTCGGGGAGGTCGATCAGCTTCCGACCACGTTCGTCGCGGAAGGTCACCAACTCGTCCCGCATCGCGGTCACCACTGCCGGCAGCCCGGCGAGGCCGCACCAGGCCCGCAGGTCGGCCGTGGCCGCCGGGCCGAACGCGGCCAGGTAGCGGCGCACGAGCAGCTGGCCGACCTGGTCGGCGCCTTCTGCGGTCGGGGGGGCGATTTCCCGGTCGAGCCAGGCGGAGACCAGGGCGTAGCGCACGCCCCCCTTCGCCCGCCACACCCCGCGCGGCGGCAGCTGTGTCATCGGGAGCAGCGCGATCGCCATCTCGCCCAGCGCCTGCACCCCCGCCGTCGGCCAGCGCTCGCCGAGCGCCCGCCCGATCTCGGGCATCGAGCGGGGCTCACCGTCGGACACCACGGCCCGTGCGGCAGCGGCGAGGTCGTCGAGGTCAACCCCGTCGAGCTCGCTCCGGTAGACCCCGAGCACACGTTGGCGCAGCATGGCGTCGTGACGCGGACGCCAGGCCACGGCGTCGTCGGCGACGAGCAGGTGGACGGTGCGGCGCATGAGGTGGGTACGCACCACGTGCCGTTCGGTCAGCAGGGTCGAGAGCACCGTCGGGTCGAACGCGCGCAGCCGCGACCACAGCCCGATGAAGGGCTCCTGCGGCTCCTGGGCCTGGAGGCCACCGAGGTGGGCGACGGCGTCGAGCGCCGGCAGGTCGGCGCGGTCCAGCAGCAACTGCCGGGCGAGCGTCGCGCGGTTGAGCGCCCGGGTGTCGAGAATGGTCATAGGGTCCTTTCGGCCGGCGTCATTATCTGACCCGGAGCCGACAGTCTGGGCGCCCGACCGCCTCAGATACGCGAAACCGCCCCGTCCGGCGGCACCGGGCGGGGCGGATTCGAGCGGGTGCACCGATCAGTGCCTGCCCACGAAGATCCCGATGCCGTTGGCGACCATTCGCTCCGTACCGTCGGATGGGCTGTTGCGGGCGGTGGCCGCGGCCTGGCCCGGCTCGCGGACGGCGACAGTGCTCGAACCACCGCCGTCCAGGTTCACTGCGGCGTCCGCGCCGAGTGAGCGCATCAGGTCGGCCAGTTCGGCGATCGTGAACCCGGCGCTGGCCGGGGCGCGGCCGGCCAGGGCGACCAGGTACACGGTTCGACCGTCGGGGCTGACACCGGCCGCACTGCGTACCGCGGCGGTCTTGGTGTCCAGGCCTGCCAGCGGCGCACCGTCGCGCAGGATCGGCGCGCCACCGACCGCGAAGGTCAGCTTCGGCTTGCCGACGGAGACGAGCTTCTCGCGCACCTGCACCCGGTCGCCGACGGCGAGGTCGTCGAGCGCGTCCGCGCCGCCCTCCCGGCCGACCAGCACCTGGGTGTCGGCCGGGATCGCGCCCGCACCGGGCGTCGGGCCAACCGCAGTCACCACGCCGTCGCGTACGGTCACCTCGTAGGTGTGGGTGCTGCACGGGTCGCTGCGGCTGGTGTCGGTGCCGCAGGTGGACCGGACCCGGGAGGCGGTCCCCCAGTCGGCGGTGAACAGGCCGACGCCGTCGACCGGGAGCGCGTACTGGTTCAGGCCGCCCAGCGCGACGGTGCCCTTCGCGCTGCGCACCTCGCCGTCCAAGCTCAGGGTGTCCACGCGCGCCTTGCCGTTCACGCCGACGCCGAACACGTCCCGGGTCGAGGTGCCCGGGGCCAGGCCGGGGCCGAAACGCTGGGCGGTCGGCACCGCGAACTTCAACTCCTCGCCGTCGGCGATCTCCGGACCGGACGACGAGTAGGTCGGGGTCACGCCCGCGTGCGTCTCACTGTTGTTGAAGAAGTCGCCGTTGACGCCGGCCACGGCGCCCTGCTCGTTCGTCATCGCCGAGACGACAGTGCGCTGCGCCACCGCGTCGGGGTGCAGCAGGTCCAGGGAGACCTTGTTCTTCTTCAGGTCGGCGGTGAGCAGGTAACCGACTGTGACGCCTCGGGGCGTGGTCACCTGGAACGAGCCGTATGTGACGCCCGGGGCGAGCTGCTCGGTCGAGGTGATGGTGATCGGGGTGGCCGTCGCGGGTACCGTGGCGGTCGCGGCGTGGGCGACGCCGGCCGGCGTCACGAGCGTGGTCAGCCCCGCCGCGAGCAGCAGCGCCAGACGTGGGCGTACGAGGTGTGGTGACCTCATTGCCGCTCCTTTCCTGGTGCGTTCCTGGCCTGGGCCGGGATGGTCGAGCCGGGCCGGCGGTTGACCGGACCGGCGATGATCTTCCTGGTCAGCCGATCACCCGGGGGTGAACACGGGAGGCTGCGGACGTGAACCGCCCGCACCGTCTTGATCAACTGCCGGAGCGGCGGGACGGGCCGACGCAGGCGGGCACGATCCCCGGGGGTGCCAAAAAGTTTTGTGCACTTCCTACAACTGAGGGACGGTGGGTTCGGTGGTTGCGCCATAGCGCTGGCCGCCGCCACCCGGAAAGGTGATCACTGCTGGGAGCCTTCGTCTCCCGGCACGCAGGTCGAGGTCTAGCTAAGGGGTTCTTCGGGTGTTCAACCGTGTCGCCATCGTCAACCGTGGTGAAGCCGCCATGCGGCTCATCCACGCGGTCCGCGAGCTGGCCGCGGAGACCGGCATCCAACTCGAAACCGTGGCTCTCTACACCGATGTCGACCGCAACGCCACGTTCGTTCGCGAAGCGGACATCGCCTACGATCTCGGCCCGGCGTCCGCCCGCCCGTACCTCAACCTGGCGGTGCTGGAGCGCGCCCTGACCGAGACCGGGGCCGACGCCGCCTGGGTCGGCTGGGGCTTCGTCGCCGAGGATCCGGCGTTCGCCGAGCTGTGCGAGAAGATCGGCGTCACCTTCGTCGGGCCGAGCCCGGACGCCATGCGCCAACTCGGCGACAAGATCGGCTCGAAGCTGATCGCCGAGAAGGTCGGCGTGCCGGTCGCGCCATGGAGCCGCGGCGCCGTCGAGACCCTGGACGCCGCACGTGCCTCGGCGGCCGAGGTCGGCTACCCCCTGATGCTGAAGGCGACAGCGGGCGGCGGTGGGCGCGGCATCCGCGTGGTCAGGAACGAGGCCGAGCTTGTCGACGCGTACGAGCGCACCAGCCAGGAGGCGGCACGGGCCTTCGGCAGCGGCATCGTGTTCCTGGAACGCCTGGTCACCGGGGCGCGGCACGTCGAGGTCCAGGTGATCGCCGACGGGCAGGGCACCGCGTGGGCGCTCGGCGTGCGCGACTGCTCCGTGCAACGACGCAACCAGAAGGTCATCGAGGAGTCGGCGTCGCCGGTGCTCGACCCGGCGCAGGCCGCCGAGCTGAAGACGTCGGCCGAGCGGCTGGCCGTGGCTGTCGGTTACCGCGGCGCGGCGACCGTCGAGTTCCTCTACCACCCCGGCGACCGGTTGTTCGCGTTCCTCGAGGTCAACACCCGCCTCCAGGTCGAGCACCCGATCACCGAGCTGACCACCGGGTTCGACCTGGTCAAGGCGCAGCTGCACGTCGCCTCCGGCGGGCGACTCGAAGGTGCGCCGCCGTCCGAGCGTGGGCACGCCATCGAGGCGCGGCTCAACGCCGAGGACCCCGACCGCGACTTCGCGCCGTCGCCCGGCCGCATCGCCCGGCTGGACCTGCCCAGCGGACCCGGCATCCGGGTGGACACCGGCGTCAGCGAGGGCGACACCATCCCGGCCGACTTCGACTCGATGATCGCGAAGATCATCGCGTACGGCCGCGACCGCGACGAGGCGCTCGGCAAGCTGCGCCGGGCGATGGCGAACACCACCGTGATCATCGAGGGTGGGGCGACGAACAAGAGCTTCGTGCTCGACCTGCTCGACCAGCCCGAGGTGATCGACGCCAGCGCGGACACCGGCTGGATCGACCGCGTCCGCAGCGAGGGCCGGCTCGTCACGCACCGCCACTCCGCTGTCGCCCTGGCCGCCGCCGCCATCGAGGCGTACGAGGAGGAGGAGCGCGTCGAGCGGCAGCGGCTGCTGTCGACGGCGGCCGGCGGGCGCCCGCAGGTGCAGCACGCCAGCGGCCGACCGTTGGACCTCAAGCTGCGCGGCGTCGGTTACCGCACGCGGGTGGCGCGTGTCGGCGCGCACCGGTTCCGGGTCGGCATCGAGAGCGGCCCCGTCGTGCGCACCGCCGACGTCGAGCTCGACCGCTTCGACCGGCACACCGGTCAGATCGTCGTCAACGGCATCCGCTACCGCCTGCTCACCGGCACGTACGGGCCGACCCACCTGGTCGAGGTGGACGGTGTGACGCACCGGGTCAGCCGGGACGAGGGCGGTGTCCTGCGCTCGCCCATGCCCGCGCTGGTCGTCGCCACGCCACTGGAGGTCGGCGCGGAGGTCGAGGCGGGCGCGCCGGTGCTCGTGCTCGAAGCCATGAAGATGGAGACGGTGCTGCGGGCGCCGTTCAAGGCGCGCCTGAAGGAGTGCGCCGTCTCGGTGGGCAGTCAGGTCGAGGCGGGTGCGCCGCTGCTGCGCCTGGAGCCGCTCGCGGACGACGCCGAGGAGACCACTGACGACCCGAGCACCGAGACCGTCGAACTGGACCTGCCCACCGCCGCCGCCGACGTCCCGGCGGACGAGCGCAGCCGGCGCGGTCAGGAGGACCTGCGGGGTCTGCTGCTCGGCTTCGACGTCGACCCGCACGACGACCGCCGGGTGCTCGACGACTACCTCACCGCACGGCGGGCGGCCACCGAAGCCGGTCAACGACCCCTGGCCGCCGAACTCGACCTCATCGAGGTGTTCGCCGACCTCGCCGAGCTGAGCCGCAACCGTCCGACGGGCGAGGACGGCGGCGCCGCGCACGTGCACAGCGCCCGGGAGTACTTCCACACCTACCTGCAGAGCCTCGACGTCGAGCGGGCCGGGCTGCCGGACGCCTTCCAGACCAGGCTCGGCAAGGCGCTCGGCCGCTACGGCGTCACCGACCTGGACCGCACCCCCGCCCTCGAAGCCGCCGTCTTCCGGATCTTCCTCGCCCAGCAGCGCGCCTCCGCGGACGCGCAGGTCGTCGCGGCGCTGCTGCGCGCCTGGCTGCGGGAGACCCCGCCGGACGAGACGCTGCGCGAGCCGGCCGGCCTCGCGCTGGAGCGGTTGATCGCCGCGACGCAGGTCCGCTTCCCCGTGGTCGCGGACCTCGCCCGCGGCGTGGTGTTCGCCTGGTTCGCCCAGCCGCTGCTGCGCCGCAACCGCGCCCGCGTCTACGCCGAGGTCCGTGGTCACCTGCGGCACCTGGACGCGCACCCGGACGCACCGGACCGCGCCGAGCGCATCGCCGAGATGGTGCGTAGCACCGAACCGCTGGTCCGGCTCCTCGGCCAGCGGCTCGTTCGCGACCACCTCGACAACGCGGTCATGTTGGAGGTGCTGACCCGCCGGTACTACGGCAACCGGTCACTCACCAGCGTGCGCACCCAGGGGGTCGCCGACTGCACGTTCGTGGTCGCCGAGCGCGCCGACTCGAGCGTGGTCTCCGCCGCGGTGAGCTTCGACGCGCTGGGCAGCGCCCTACGCGGGCTGGCCGAGCTGGCCACCGGCGAGGACGCCGTGGACGCCGACATCTACCTCGGCTGGGAGAACCAGCCGGAGGACTTCGACGCGATGGCGGCGGCGCTGGCCGAGGTCATCGCCGCGCACCCGCTGCCGCCCCAGGTACGTCGGGTCACCACCACCGTCGCGGGTCGCGGCGGCGCGGTGATGCACCACCACTTCACCTTCCGCCCTGCGGGTGCCCAGTTGGCCGAGGACCGGCTGATCCGCGGGCTGCACCCGTACATCGCGCAGCGGATGCAGCTGGAGCGGCTGCACAAGTTCGACCTGACCCGGCTGCCGTCGTCGGACGAGGAGGTCTACCTCTTCCAGTGCGTGGCGCGGGAGAACCGGGCCGACGAGCGCCTCGTCGCGTTCGCGCAGGTACGTGACCTGACCGAGCTTCGCGAGCAGGACGGCCGCCTGGTCGCGCTGCCCACGACCGAGGACGCCATCGCCGCCTGCCTCGACTCGATCCGCCGCGCCCAGTCGCGGCGGCCGTCGAAGACGCGATTCAACACCAACCGCATCGTGGTCTACGTGTGGCCGCCGAGCGAGCTGACCCGCGAGGAGATGGAGATGATCGCCGGGCGGGTCCGCCCGACGACAGCGGGCGCCGGCCTGGAGGAGATCCTGTTCATCGCGCGCCAGCGCGACCGCCGGACCGGCGAGCTGACCAGGATCGCCGTACGGATCTCGTTCGACGCCGCGGGTGGCGCCGAGCTGGCCGTCGGGGAGCCGCCGGTCGAGCCGATCGAGCCGCTCGACGAGTACCGGCTCAAGGTGCTGCGGGCCAGCAGCCGCAACACCGTGTACCCGTACGAGCTGACCGGCCGGCTCGGCGATTTCGTCGAGCACGACCTCGACGACGACCACGTGTTGGTACCGGTGGACCGGCCGAAGGGGCGCAACAGCGCCGCCATCGTCGCCGGAGTGGTCACCACGCCGACCGAGCGCTACCCCCAGGGCGTCACCCGGGTGGTGCTGCTCGGCGACCCGACGAAGTCGCTGGGCGCCCTGTCGGAGCCGGAGTGCCGGCGCGTGATCGCCGCACTGGACCTGGCCGAGCGGATGCAGGTGCCGCTGGAGTGGTGGGCGCTGTCCGCCGGGGCCCGGATCTCGATGAGCTCCGGTACGGAGAACATGGACTGGGTGGCCGCCGCGCTCAAGCGGATCGTCGAGTTCACCCAGGCCGGCGGTGAGATCAACATCGTGGTCGCGGGCATCAACGTCGGCGCGCAGCCGTACTGGAACGCCGAGGCGACGATGCTCATGCACACCAAGGGCATCCTGGTGATGACGCCCGACTCGGCGATGGTGCTCACCGGCAAGCAGTCGCTCGACTTCTCCGGTGGCGTGTCGGCTGAGGACAACTTCGGCATCGGCGGCTACGACCGCGTGATGGGGCCGAACGGGCAGGCGCAGTACTGGGCGCCGAACCTGACGGCCGCGCGGGACGTGGTGATGGCGCACTACGACCACACGTACGTCGCGCCCGGCGAGGACGCGCCCCGACGGGCGGTCACCACCGACCCGGCCGACCGCGACATCTCCGCCTTCCCGCACGACGTGGCGGGCAGCGCCTTCGCCACCGTCGGTGAGATCTTCTCCGTCGAGTCCAACCCGGACCGCAAGAAGCCCTTCGACATCCGTACGGTGATGCGGGCCCTCTCCGACCAGGATCACCCGGTGCTGGAGCGCTGGGCCGGCATGGCGGACGCGGACACCGCCGTCGTGCAGGACGTCCACCTCGGCGGCATCCCGGTCTGCCTGCTCGGCATCGAGTCCCGGTCGGTGCCGCGGCACGGCTTCCCGCCCACCGACGGTCCGGACACCTACACGGCGGGCACGCTGTTCCCCCGCTCGTCGAAGAAGGCCGCGCGGGCGATCAACGCGGCCAGCGGCAACCGGCCGCTCGTCGTGCTGGCGAACCTGTCCGGCTTCGACGGCTCACCGGAGTCGATGCGCAAGCTGCAACTGGAGTACGGCGCCGAGATCGGCCGGGCGATCGTGAACTTCCGGGGACCCATCGTCTTCTGCGTGATCTCGCGCTACCACGGCGGCGCGTTCGTGGTGTTCTCGAAGGCGCTGAACCCGAACATGACGGTGCTGGCGCTGGAGGGCTCGTTCGCCTCGGTGCTCGGTGGCGCACCCGCCGCCGCTGTGGTGTTCTCCGCCGACGTCAACTCCCGTACCGCGGCCGACCCGCGGGTGCGCGACCTGGAGACCCGCACCGCCGCCTCGGCTGGCACCGAACGCGCCGCGCTGACCGCGGAGCTCGACGAGCTGCGCTCGTCGGTACGCGCGGAGAAACTCAGCGAGGTGGCCTCGGAGTTCGACCGGGTGCACAACATCCACCGCGCCGTCGAGGTCGGCTCGGTGGACGCCGTCATCCGCGCCGCCGAGCTGCGTCCGCGCATCGTCGAGGCCATCGAAGCCCACCTGGGATAACGCGACGAGACGGGCGGGGCAGTGCTCGGATCCTGAGAAGCGAGGAACCGGGCACCGCCCCGCCCCGGTCTCATCCGGTGGTATCGGCGGGGCGCGCGACAGCGAACACGAACCAGGCGATGGTGCAGACCGCGGCCGAGATCAGCAGAGCCCACCCCGTGCCGGCGGCGGCAGCAGCGCCCATGACGACGACACCCAGGGTCGCACCGACTTGCCGCACGGCGTTGAGCAGGCCGCCCACGGCACCGGCCGTGCCCGCCGGGGCGGCGCCGACGAGGGCCGCGACCAGCGCCGGCAGGGCGTAGGAGACACCGAAGCCGGTCATCAGGAGGCCGACCGCGAGCCACTGGTAGCCGCCGTCGGCGAAGACCACCCCGGCGAGCGCCGCGCCTCCGGCGGTCAGCAGGGCCAGACCGGCCAGGATCGGTCGGCGCGGACCCACCCGTGCCACGATCCGGCCGGTGATCGGCGGATTGACCGCGAAGGGCACCGTCAGCGGCAGGAACGCCAGCCCGGTCTGCAGCGGGTTCAAATGCCGCTGCTGCTGCAGCAGCAGCGGCAGCACGAACAGGGCCCCCGTCAGTGCGAAGTTCACCGCCGCAGCGGCCAGCAGCCCGGCCCGCACCCGGCTGGACCGCAGCAGCGCCCGGTTCAGGACCGGCGCCCGGCTGTGGCGCTCCAGGCCGAAGAAGACCAGCATCGAGACTCCGCACCCCACCGAGGACCACACGGCGTGGGCCCACGCCTGCGAACCGGCAGCGATCAACGCGTCCGTAACGAGAGCCAGCACGGCAACGGCCGCCAACTGGGCGGGCCAGTCGATCCGGCGGTAACCGCGCGGGCAGGTCACCGCCGGGCCGTACGTCAGCGCCAGCACCGCCAGGCCGATGGGCACGTTGACCAGGAAAATCGACCGCCACCCGGCCGCGCCGACCAGTGCGCCGCCGGCGATCGGACCGGCTGCCACGGCCGCACCGCTGATCGCGGCCCACGCCGAGACCGCTCGCGCCCGCGCCGCCGGTTCCGGGTAGAGCTGGGCGATCATCGCCATCGAGGCTGGCACGCACAGCGCCGCGGCGACCCCCGAGATCGCGCGCAGGAGGACCAGGGCCCACAGCCCCGGGGCGAACGCGCTGAGCAGTGACGCGAGTGTGAAGACCGCTATGCCGGCCCGGAAGAGCCGCTCGGCACCGAAACGGTCCGCCGCCGCTCCCGCCGACAGCAGCAGCGCGGCGAACGCCACTGTGTAGCCGACGGTCGCCCACTGCAACCCGGCCATTGTGGTGTCGAGTGACGATGCCAGAGCAGGCTCGGCGACCGACAGCACCGTCATGTCCAGCAGCACCATGAAGTAGCCCAGCGAAATGCCGGTCAGGGCGGTGGAGTGCCTCCGCCGCTGCCGAAGATCCGCACGTGCTGGTGCGGACGATCTCAAAAGGGTCATGACTGGCGAAGCTCCCCGAAGACGACTGTGGAAGGACGCCACCACTGTGCGTTTCGGCAGACCAGCGGCTCCACCGCCGTAGCCGAACGACGCGTTCGGAATTTCCGAACGCTCCGGGCGGTTGCTGAGCACGTGGAGTTACGCCAACTCAGCACCTTCGAAGCCGTCGTCCGCTACCGAACCGTGACCGATGCCGCGGTCGCGCTCGGCTTCGCCCCCTCGTCCGTCTCCCAGCAGATCCGGACTCTGGAAGAAGCACTCGGCGTGGCCCTGTTCGTGCGCGGTCCCAAGGGAATGCGGCTGACCCCCGCCGGAGAACGGTTGCAGGGATGGGCACGGGCGCTGCTCGACCAGGCCGAGCAGGCCACCCGCGACGTCAGACGCGAACGGCGCCAGCTCCGGCTCGGTGCGCTGGAAACCCTCGCCGGCTCCTACCTGCCTGCGGTGATCACCCGATTTGCCGAACGTCGACCGGACATCGACCTCGAGATCCACACCGAACGCGCCCGCGACGGTCTCCTCGCCGATGTGATCAAGGGACGACTCGAGGCCGCCCTGCTGCTGGATTCCGGCGACGATGTCGGCGGACTCGGGTTCCCGGCCCCCGCCGAACCGCTCACCTTCATCGACCTCGACCCGGTCCCCCTCGCCCTGGTATCCGCGCCCGGGCACCCGCTCGCGGCCCGTGCCGCGCTGACCCCCGATGACCTCACGCACGAGCGGCTCCTGGTCAACGTGCCGGAGTGTTCGTTCTGGATGGCCGGAGACAGGATCCTCGGCTCCGGGCCTCAGCGGATCAGAGCCGGAGGAGTCCCGGTGATGCGCGCGTGGGCCGAGCACGGGCTCGGAATCTCGCTGCTACCCCGCTTCGCGGTCGCCGACAGCCTCCGCTCCGGCACCCTGGTCCAACTCGACCTTCCCCTCCCGGATCTCTGCCTGCGGCTGATCTGGCGAGAAGACCAGGAGGCGTTGCCTGGCATGCGGGACATCCTGTATGCAGCAGCCCGGCCCTGACTCAGGTGGCGCGCCGCAGCAGCTCATGGAGGAACGTGACGACCTCGTCGGGGGCGAGGTCCATGGCGTTCTCACCGACGCTGACCTCGAACGAACACCGGTCCGGATCTGGGGCGGACCGGACCCGGCCGAACAACTCCACCCCGTCGGCGGCGAGCAGGGCGTCGGCGGCCCGCATCGCGGCGTCCGGGCCGATCGGGAGGTGGACGTGGAAGATCGGCGTCTGCGGTGGGTCCGGAAACGCGCGGGCCACCCCGTCGGCGTTGATGGCCGCCGCGATCGCCACCCCGTGCTCCCGGTGTGCCGGCAGCCGGGACAGCACTGTGTCCAGGCCGTGCAGTGCGGTGAGCGCCAGCGGCCACGCGTCGTAGACGTCGCCGCCGAGCCGGCGGCGCCACACCCGTGCCTCGGCCATCAGTGCGGCGTCTCCGGCGAGCGCGGCACCACCGACGCCCTGTAGTCCCTTGTAGAACGAGACGTACGCGGTGTCGAACAGCGCGACGATCTCGGCGAACGGCCGCTGGTAGTACGTCTGGGCCTCCCACAGGCGGGCGCCGTCGAGGTGGACGGCGGCGCCACGCTCACGCATCGCCGTGGTCTGCGCGACGAGGTCGTCCCACTCCGGCAGCACTCCCCCGATGTCCCGTTGCGGCAGCTCCCAGACCGCCGCCGCGAGCGGTTCGGCGACGGCGGCGAGATCGGCAAGGGTGATCAGCCGGTGGCGGTCGCCGACGGGCTGGAACCGCAGCCCGTGCACGACGGCGTACCCCTGCTGCTCCCAGACCTCCAGGTGACACTGCGGATGGGCGGCGAAGGCCCGCCGGCCACGGCGGTCGGCGTGGATGCGCACTGCCACCTGCTGCGCCATCGTCCCGGACGGGAAGAACAGGGCTTCGTCAGTGCCGAGCAGGGATGCCACGCGCCGTTCGAGGGTGGCCACCGGTCCGTCCGGGCCGTTCGGCGGCGTGGCCGGGTCGACCTGGGCCAGCATCGACCGCAGCAGGTCGTGCGGTCGGCGGCGCAGCTCGGAGTGCAGAAACAGGGAACGCCGCACACTCATTGCGGCTACTTGTTTCATTGACCTGCGACCGTGGCCCGGCCAGGCTTCGGTCGAGGCGCCCGGGCTGTCGCTCTCATTGCGGCTGCCCACGCTGGTCGTGTGGCTCTCATTTGGCCTGCGCGGCCCGGGCGCCGCCCCAGGGCGGGGAGAGGCTCAAGAGGGGTTTGCTCGGCTCGAAGTAGCGTTGCCCTCCCGGCTCGACAACCCAAGCGGATCGAGCATCGGAGAGCGCGGTGAGTGGCATGTCAGATCGTGTGGTCATCGGGATGGACCCGCACAAACGCTCCGCCACGATCGAGGTCATGACCAGCGACGAGACCATCGTCGGCGGCGGCCGGTTCGACACCGGCCGGGACGGCTATGCGGCGATGACAAAGTACGCCAAGCAGTGGCCGAACCGGGTCTGGGCGATCGAGGGCTGCCAGGGCATCGGCCGGCACATCGCCAACCGGCTACTCGCCGACGGCGAACAGGTCGTCGACGTCCCGCCGAAGCTGTCCGCCAGGGCGCGGGTGTTCGCCACCGGCCAAGGCCGCAAGACCGACGCACCGACGCTCACTCCATCGCGCTGGTCGGCACCCGCATGGCCGGACTGCGCCCAGTGGTCAACGACGAACAGCTCGCCCTGCTGCGGATCCTGATCGACAGGCGCCGTTCCCTCGGTGTCGACCACACCCGAATAGTCTCCCAGCTGCACCAACTGCTGCTGGAACTGATTCCCGGTGGGGCGAAGAAGAGCCTGTCCGCCGCCCAGGCCAAGGCACTGCTGGCCAAGGTCCGACCCCGCGACACGGTCGGCAAAGCCCGACGCCGGGTCGCCGCGGAGCTGATCAGCGACCTCGAACGGGTCTACCAACGCACCAAGGACGCCGACAAGGAACTGAAAGAACTCGTCGCCTCCACCGGCACCACCCTCATGGACCTGCACGGCATCGGACCATCCGGCGCCGCCCGGCTCCTGGTCGAGGTCGGAGACATCACCCGGTTCCCGAACCGGGCCCACTTCGCCTCCTGGAACGGCACCGCCCCCATCGACGCATCCTCCGGCGAGCAGGTGCGACACCGGCTCTCCCGCGCCGGAAACCGGCAGATCAACCGAGTGCTGCACATCATGGCCACCGTCCAGCTCCGCAACCCCACCGAAGGACGCGCCTACTTCGACCGCAAGAAAGCCTCCGGCAAGACGTCAATGGAAGCGTTGCGCGCGCTGAAACGACGCCTGTCCGACATCGTCTACCGGTTCATGATCAACGACGCCGTGGCCGCCACGGCAGCGGGCCCGGGAGGACAACGGGGAACGACCACTGACTCCAGCGTGACCAGCTCGCATCCCCAAGCCGGCTCTTCGGAGAAGTCACTTCCCGGACCCGCCAAGACCCAGCTTAGAACTCCGCTCCCAGCGTTGTCTTGACACAGAGGGGAGCCAGTATCCACCGTCAGCCGGTTCGTCGCTTGCGGCTAGGGTCGGTGTCGGCCTGCCAGGCGGCGACGAGATCCTCGCGCGCCCGGGCGACCCGGGAACGGATGGTGCCGACGGGGCACTGGCAGACGTCCGCCGCCTCGGCGTAGGACAGGCCGAGGACCTGGGTGGCGACGAACGCCTCGCGGCGCTCCCGGGTCAGGCCGGCGATCATCTGGTGCAGGGTCACGCCCTCGTCGGCGCCGGCGGTGATCGCACCCGCGGCCTCGGCCGCCGCCTGCCAGTCCGGCACCGACGCCATCCTCGGGCGGGCCACCGCCGTCCGGACGTGGTCCACGGCAACGCGGCGGGCGATCGTGAACACCCAGGTACGGGCGGACGAGCGGCCGGCGAAGCCGGGGAGGTTGCGAATTGCCCGCAGGAACGTCTCCTGGGTCAGGTCGTCGGCCTCCCCCGGCCCGGCCAGGTGCGACAGGAACCGCCAGACCTGGTCCTGTAGTGCCCGGACGAACGCCGTGGCGGCCTGCCGGTCACCCTGGCCCGCCTCCCGCGCCCACCGGGTCACCTGGTCGTCGTCAGCGACGCCGTTCCGCACAGACCACCGTCCTGTGTGCCACGGGCGCTCCTTCATGCCGAGATGCCGTCGTCGGAACGCCGCCGGTCGGCCGCGCACTCTGGTGGTCGCCGGCCGGTCCGGAAAAGTTCCCGGGGTTCCCCCGTTCGACTGATCTCGCGGATGTCCGAGGTGACGGGAACCGGGGTCCGTTCAGCTCGGGACGGGCTGGTCCGCGCTCTCGCGTTCCCTCGGGACCACCAGGTCGGGCATGCTCCACGAGCGCCACAGTTGGCTGTACCCGCCTCCGGCCGTGAGCAGCTCGGCGTGCGTGCCGTGCTCGGCGACGCGCCCCCGGTCGAGGACGACGATGCGGTCCGCGGTGGCCGCCTGGCTGAGTCGGTGGGCGACGATCAGCGTGGTGCGGCCCTCGGTGGCCGCCACTGCGGCGCGGTCGAGGCCGCGCGCGCCCGCACTGCCCGCCTCGGCGGTGGCCTCGTCGAGGACCGCGACGGCCGGATCGGCGAGGATGAGGCGGGCCAGCGCGAGCTGCTGGGCCTGGGCCGAGGTGAGCTGCCGCCCACCCTCCCCCACGGCGGTGGCGAGACCGTCCGGCAGGGTCCGCACCCACTCGGTGGCACCGACGAGGTCGAGGGCGGTGGCGATCTCGGCGTCGGTGGCGTCCGGGTCGGCCAGGCGCAGGTCGTCGGCGAGCGGTCCGGCGAAAACGTGCACCTCCTGGCTGATCAGGGCGATCTCGCGACGGAGGCGGTGCTCGTCGAGTTGTTCCAGCGGTACGCCGCGCAGGGTCACCGCACCGTGGGTGGGCGCGATGATGCCGGCGATGATGCCGGCGAGGGTGCTCTTGCCCGCGCCGCTCGCGCCGACCAGGGCGACGCGCTCCCCCGGTGCGAGACGCAGGGCGATGTCCCGCAGGACCACCGGCCCGTCGTCGTAGCGATGCTGGGCGACTGTCACCTCCAGTGCCGCCGGTACGCCCCGATCGTGGCGGGTGGGCTCGGTGCCGGCGGGGGCCGCGGTGTCCGGCAGGGTGGTGACGCCGACGAGTCGGGCCAGGCTGGCCCCGGCCTGCAACACCGAGTCCGACTCGAACAGCAGCAGGCCGATCGGGTTGAAGAGGCGGTGGAAGTAGAGCGCGGCAGTGGTGGCGGCGCCGACGGTGGCCAGGTCGCCACGTACCAGCAGGAAGCCGGCGAGCAGTACGGCGGCGAGCCCCACGAACTCGGAGCGGTTGATGCGCAGCCCGAAGCGGGTGTAGAGACCGAAGATCTCCAGCGACAGGTCGCGGGCGACGCCGGAGCGCTCCGCGATCCGGGCGACGTGGGCGTCCTCCATCCGGTAGGCGCGCACCGTCGCCGCGCCCCGCAGCGCCTCGGCCGTCGCCTGCGCGCGCTCGCCCGTCGCCACCCGCTCCCGGGCGTAGTACGGCACCGAACGCTTGAGGTACCAGCGCAGCGCCACCGCGTACGCCGGGGCCGCGACCAACCCGGCGATGCCGAGCCGCCAGTCGAGGGCGAAGAGCCCCGCCGCGGTGAGCACGACGGACAGCAGCGCGCCGAGGAAGGCGGGGCCGCTGGTGGCGATCACGTTCGTCACCACCGCCACGTCGTCGCCGGCACGGGCCACCAGGTCCCCGGTCCCGGCCCGCTCCAGGGTGGCCGAGGGCAGGTGCAGGGCCCGGTCGAGGACCCGCTCCCGAAGTCGGGCCAGCACGGTCTCGCCGAGACGCGCCGCGACCGCCGCTCCGACAGCGGTGAGGAGCCCCGCGAGTACGGCGGCGCCCGCGATCACGGCGGCCCAGGCGATCACCCGAGGCGTGTCGGTCCCGGCGATGACGTCGTCGACGAGACGGCCGAGGACCCAGGGGGCGACCAGCCCGGTCGCGGCGGCGGCGACCAGCAACGTGCCGGCGATGGCGCTGAGCCCCGGCAGGAGGGCCAGCTCGGTACGGAGGGCGGCCCAGGTCTGCCGGCCGGTGGCCGTCGGCAGCAGGTGCCGGGTGATCGGCTCGGACGTCATCGCAGGGTCTCCTCCCGGTAGCGGGCGTCGCTGGCGAGCAGCCGCTCGTGCGGCCCCTCGGCGACGATCCGTCCCCGATCGATCACCGTGACCCGGTCGGTGATCCGCAGCAGCGCCGGGCTGGTGGTGATCAGCACCGTGCCGCGGGTGCCCGCCCCGCGAGCCTCGGCGAGCCTGGTGGCGAGCAACCCCTCGGTCACCGCGTCGACAGCAGTGGTGGGGTTGTGCAGCACCAGCACCGGCGGGTCGGCGACGAGCGCCCTCGCCAGCCCGATCCGTTGCCGCTGCCCGCCGGAGAGGTTCGCCCCGCGTTCGGTGAGCAGACGGTCCAACCCGTGCGGGTGGGCGGCGAGCACGTCCTCCGCCGCAGCGGCCCGCACTGCGGCCCGCAGCACCTCGTCGTCGACGGGGGCGCCGGCGCTGAGGTTGGCGCGCAGTGTCCCCTCGAACAGCGCCACGTCGTGCTGCTCGACCAGGACCACGGCGCGCGCGGCGTCGATGTGCAGCTCGTCGGCGGGCACGTCGTCGACGCGGACCGTCCCCCGGTGGTCGGCGCGGGGCACCCGGCCGGCCAGCAGCGTGACCAGCGCCTCGGCCTCGCTCGGGTCGTAGGCGAGCACGCCCAGGATCTCACCGGCGTGGACGCGCAGGCTGATGTCGTCGAGGCCCGCGTACGAGACCCCGTCGAGGGCGAGCCGGGACGGGCTCGGGGCGGGCGGCCCGGCGTCACCTGGCTGGACGACCGGCGCGGCGCCGAGGACCCGGGCGACCCGCCCCGCGGAGGCTCGGGCCATGGCGAACAACTGGACGCAGTACCCGAGCGTCTGCACCGGCTCGGCGATGAACTGGGCCAGCCCGACCACGGCGACGAGTTCGCCGATGGTGAGCCGGCCCTGCAGCGCGAGCCAGCCGGCGGCTCCGGCGACAGTCGCGAGGAAGAGACCGTTGACGGTGGTGGTGAGCCCGAGGTGCAGGCCCTTGGTGGTGGCGGCGCGCAGGGTGACGTCGAGCGCGTGGCGGCTGGCTCCCGCGTACCGGCGGGCTGCGTGGTCCTGTGCGCCGATGCCGCGCAGCACCCGCAGGCCGGTGACGAGGTCGACGGCGAGGGCGGTCGTGGCGGCGAGCGCCTCCTGCTGCGACGTGCTGCGCCGGGTGAGCAGCGGCGCCATCCGCTGGAGGGCGACGACCAGCACTGGTACGCCGACGAGCACCCCGAGGCCGAGCGGGACGTCGACGACGAGCAGCGCGACGGCGGCGACGACGATTGCGGTGAGCGCCGCGGCGGTGAGTCCGGCGACCCGCACGACGAGTGCGGACAGCTCGGCGTCGGAGGCCGTCACGGACAGCAGTTCGCCCTCGCGCATCCCCGACCGGCGTCCGCGCGGGTCGAGGGCGCTGCGGACGATCTCGACCCGGGTGGTGTGCGCCTCGTGTTCGACGGCGGCGCACGCCAGTCGGGCGCCGGCCCGGTAGGCGAAGGCGAGCACTGTGAACAGGGCGGCCAGGCCGGCCAGCGAGAGCAGCAGAGCGCGGACGTCCCCGGTGGCCACCGCGCGGTCGATGATCACGCCGATGGCCACCGGGACGAGAGCTTCGGTGGCCTGGTGGGTGCAGAGCAGCGCGATGCCGGCGGCCACCCGGGCGCGTTGTCGACGCAGCGCGCGACGGAGCACCACACCGCCGGTGGTCTCGGCGACTGTCATGCTCGGATCGATGAGGGCACGGCGACGGACTCCACTTACGATTAGGGCAGGCTAACCTAACATGCCCCCGAAGCGGAGTGGGATGCGCGGTCTTCGTGCTCCCCCGCCGGGGCCGAACGGGGCAGGCCGAGACCCTCGACGGCCGCCGCGACCAGGGCGTCCGGGGCCAACGAGACATCGAGGACGAGCACCGACTCGTCCGGCTCGGCCGGTTCCAGCGTGGCCAGCTGCGACTCCAGCAGACTGGCCGGCATGTAGTGCCCCTCACGCCGGGCCAACCGGGCTCGGATCACCTCCGCCGGCCCGTCCAGGTGCACGAAGTCCACCCGGAGCGGTCCCTGGCGGAGCACGTCCCGGTACGACCGCTTCAAGGCCGAGCAGGCCAGCACCGTCGAGCGGCCCTCCGCGGCGCGATCGGCGATCCACCCGGCGACGTCCCGCAGCCAGGGCCGCCGGCTGGTGTCGTCCAGCGGTACGCCGGAGCGCATCCGTGCCACGTTCTGCGGGGAGTGGAACTCGTCCGCCTCGGCGAACGTCAGCCCGGTCGCCGCGCCGATCCCGCGCGCCACAGTGGTCTTGCCGGCCCCGGAGACGCCCATCACCACGACGTGCCGGGTAGGCCGCGCGCCGCGCCGCTCACCAGTCATGAACCGTGCCGTCCTGGAGCCGGTTGAACGGCAGGTACGCCGGCTCGTACGGGAACCGGGCCGCCGCCTCCTCGTCGAGCTCCACCCCGAGCCCCGGTTGGTCGCCGGGGTGCAGGTAGCCGTCGGTGAAGGTGAACGACTGCCGGAACACCTCGTTGGCCAGCGGGGTGTGCTTCATGTACTCCTGGATTCCGAAGTTGTGGATGGCCAGGTCCAGGTGCAGCGCCGCGGCCATGCCCACCGGGGAGATGTCGGTGGGTCCGTGGATGCCCGACTTGATCTGGTACTGGGCGGCGAAGTCGAGCAGCTTGCGCATGGCGGTGATGCCGCCGGTGTGGGTGACAGCGGACCGGACGTAGTCGATCAACTGCTCCCGGATCAGCGTCTGGTAGTCCCAGACCGTGTTGAAGACCTCACCGATGGCCAGCGGGGTGGTGGTGTGCTGGCGAACCAGCCGCAACGCCTCCTGGTTCTCGGCCGGGGTGCAGTCCTCCAGCCAGAACAGGTCGTACGGTTCGAGGGCCTTGCCGAGCTTGGCGGCCTGGATCGGGGTCATCCGGTGGTGACCGTCGTGCAGCAGCGGCAGCTCCGGGCCGAACTCGTTGCGCACCGCCTCGAAGACCGACGGGAGGTGGCGCAGGTACGCGCGGGTGTCCCAGTCCTCCTCGGCGGGCAACGGGGTGCGCTGCGCGGGCTCGTAGTCGTAGCGCTGGCCGGTGGCGCTGGGCTGCGCGGCCACCCCGTAGACCGCGTTGATCCCCGGCACCGAGGTCTGCACCCGGATCGACCGGAAGCCCTCGTCGAGGTGGCGGCGGATCGAGTCGAACAGTTCGGGGAGGTCCCGCCCCGACGCGTGCCCGTACGCCATGATGCCGGTGCGGGACGCGCCGCCCAGCAGTTGGTACAGCGGCATGCCGGCGGCCTTGGCCTTGATGTCCCAGAGGGCGACGTCCACCGCGGCGATGGCCGCCATGGTGACCGGGCCGCGCCGCCAGTACGCCGACCGGTACAGGAACTGCCAGGTGTCCTCGATCCGGTGCGGGTCCCGACCCATCAGCAGTGGGGCGACGTGGTCGCGCAGGTACGAGGCGACGGAGAGCTCACGGCCGTTGAGCGTGGCGTCGCCCAGGCCGGTGATGCCCTCGTCGGTGGTGATCTTCAGGGTGACGAAGTTCCGGTCGGGGCTGGACACGATGACGTCTGCTGCGACGATCTTCACGGGGTGCCTTTCGTTCTTGCCGGTCGGGGGTCTCACCACTCCGCGTAGGAGCCGTCGGGGTGCCGCCAGGTCGGGCTGCGCCAGGCGTGCCCGCGCTTGTCCGCGGTCCGCACCGCGTGTTCGTCGATCTCGATGCCGAGACCGGGCGCGGTCGACCGCTGCACGTACCCGTCGACGAAGGTCAGCGGGGTCTGGTCGAGGCAGTAGTCGAGCACCTCGGCGCCCTGGTTGTAGTGGATGCCGATGCTCTGCTCCTGGATCAGGAAGTTGGGTGTGGCGAAGCCGACCTGGAGGCAGGCGGCGAGGGCGATCGGCCCGAGCGGGCAGTGCGGGGCGAGTTGCACGTCGTACACCTCGGCCAGCGTGGCGATCTTGCGTACCTCGGTGATCCCGCCGGCGTGCGCGAGGTCCGGCTGGGCCACTGCGATGCCAGCCTGCAACACGGGCAGGAACTCCTGCCGGCTGTAGAGCCGCTCCCCGGTCGAGATGGGGGTGGTGGTGCAGCGGACGACCTCACCGATGAGGTGCGAGTTCTCCGGCACCACCGGTTCTTCCAGGAAGAACGGCCGGTACGGCTCCAGCAGCGGGGCGACCCGCCGGACGTTGGCGAGGGTGAACCGGCCGTGGAAGTCGACAGCGACGTCGCGGTCGTCGCCGAGGACCTCGCGGGCGACGGCCACCCGCTGCACCACCGCGTCGAGGTCGGCGACCGAGGCGAGTGCGCCCATCCGCCCGGACGCGTTCATCTTCACCGCGGTCAGGCCCGCCTCGATCCGGGCGCTGACCTGGTCGCGGATCTCGGCGGGCTCGTCACCGCCGATCCAGCCGTAGACCCGGATCCGGTCCCGGACCGGCCCGCCGAGGAGTTGGTGCACGGGGGCGCCGTAGTGCTTGCCGGTGATGTCCCAGAGCGCCTGGTCCAGACCGGAGACCGCGCTGGCCAGGATCGGGCCGCCCCGGTAGAAGGACCCCTTGGTCATCACCTGCCAGTGGTCCTCGATGCGCAGCGCGTCCCGACCGATGAGCACCTCGCTGAGCTGGTGGACGGCCGTGCGCACCGTCTCGGACCGGCCCTCGCAGGTCGCCTCGCCCCAACCCACGACGCCGGACTCCGTCTCGATCCGGACGAACAGCCAGCGCGGCGCGACCAGGAAGGTCTCCACAGTTGCGATAGTCGTCATGACCCGGTCAGCCCTTCGTGGCACCGGCGGTGAGGCCGGAGACGACGTACTTCTGCACGAACAGGGCGATCAGCATGATCGGCAGAGTGACCACCGTCGCGGCGGCCATCAGGCCGCCCCAGTCGATGCTGGCGTAGCCGACGAAGTCGAAGATCGCGACGGGGAGCGTCTTCGTGTCGGAGCCGGAGAGCACCAGGGCGAACATGAAGTTGTTCCAGGAGAAGATGAACGAGAGGATGCCGGCGGTCGCGACGCCGGGCACCGACAGCGGCAGGGTGATCCGCCGGAACGCGCCGATGTGGGTCAGCCCGTCGACCAGCGCGGCCTCTTCCAACTCGGTCGGCAGGCCGTCGAAGTAACCCATCATGATGTAGACGATCAGCGGCAGCGACACGAACATGTGGCTCAGGATCAGCACTGTGAAGCCGCCGACCATCTTCAGGTTCGAGAAGACGTAGTACCAGGGCACCAACAGTGAGACACCAGGGATCACCCGGGCCATGAGCACGACGAGCGCGGACTTCTTCATGCTGAACCGGCTCATCGAATACGCCGCCGGCACCCCGAGCAGGAGCGACAGCGTGGTGGCAGCGAACGCCACCCAGAGGCTGTTGCCGATGAACTCCAGATAGTTCGCCTGCTGGAGGACGGTCTCGTAGTTCTTCAGGCTGGGCGAGAAGGCGAACGCCTTGGCCGTGTCGTAGATGTCCACGTTGGTCTTGAACGACGCGGCGATCATCCAGAGCAGGGGCGCCATCAGCGCGAACACCACGACGACGAGAGCCGAGTTGCGGAACACCCGGTACGGCTTGCTCGGCTTCATCGGCCCAGCCCCTTCTTGCGATAGGTGAGGGCCCACATCACCCCGATGATGATCAGGAAGAAGATGATGAGGACTGTCGACGAGACGCCGTAGTCGTTGTAGTCGAAGCTGAGGCCGTACGCGTACACGTTGAGGGTCTCGACCTCGTGGAAGGACCCGCCGCCGCGCCCCTTGGTGGCGTAGAGGATGTCGAACGTCTTCAACGCGTCGATGCCACGCAGCAGGACGGCGACGATCACCGTGGGCATCAGCAGCGGGAGGGTGACGTGCCGGAACCGCTGCCAGCTACTGGCACCGTCGATCCGGGCCGCCTCCTGGGGCTCGTCGGAGAGCGAGGTGAGCCCGGCGAGCAGGATCAGCACGACCATCGGCGTCCACTGCCAGATGTCGATGAACATCGTCGTCGGCAGGGCCGAGTGCTGCCCGGCCAGCCAGGGTTGGGGGCCGATCCCGATCCAGCCGAGCAGTTGGTTCGCCATCCCGATGTTGGGGTCGAAGATCAGGCGCCACATCATGCCGACCGCCACCGGCGTGGCCACCAGCGGCAGGAGGATCGCGACCCGGACCCACTTCTCACCGCGGAAGGGCCGCCACAGCAGCAGGGCGATCGCCATGCCGAGAATGACCTCGAAGAACAACACGACGCCGGTGAAGAGGACCGTCCGCCAGACCGCCGGCCAGAACCGGTCGGTGTCGGTGAGCACGTCGAGGTAGTTCTGGAAGCCGATGAACTCGGATTCGGCACGCACCGAACCCTCGGCGTCGGTCAGGCTCAGGTAGCCGGTCCACGCCACCGGAAAGATGATCAGCACGGCGACGAACGCCATGGCGGGTGCCGCGAAGAGCCACTTGCGGTGGTCGTTGGCCCAACGCGACCAGGCCGACGTCGTATCCACTGACGCCGCGGGGGCCTCGGGCGAATCGGTACGGGGGGTGAGAACGGCTGACATTGAGATCTCCGGGTTGGAGGGGTCAGGTCCCGGCGAGGCGGCGGAGCCGGTCGGCCCCGCCGCCCGGCGCGTGGGTTACTTCGCCTCGTCGTCGAGGAACTTCTGGAACGCCGCGTTCGCCGTGTCCGCCGAGCTGGCCGCGTCCTTGCCGGTGATCGCGTCCACGATCGGCTGGCCGACGATCTCCCGTGCCTGGGCCACCTTGACCACCAGCGGACGGTCGTGCCCGACCCCGTTGGCGGTGCTGACCGTGTTGGCCTCGGCGAGGTCCTTCGGCAGGGTCGCGGTGCTCGCCGGGTTGGCCCAGACCGAGGTGCGGGCACCGGGTACGCCGGCCGTCTGCTGCGCCAGCGCCTGCTCCTTGCCGGCGGCCCACTGGATGAACTTCCAGGCGTTGTCCTTGTTCTCCGAGCTGTCGTTCACACCGAGCGCCCAGGACGGGATGTTGTACGGCTTCGATCCGGCCGGGCCGGCCGGGAAGGCGGCGAAGCCGACGGAGTCGACGACCTTGGACTTGGTCGGGTCGGTGGCGTTCTTGTAGAGCGAGTTGGCCTCGGTGTAGAAGGCGGCCTTGCCCTGCGTGAAGATCGCCATCGCCTCCGACCAGCTCATGTCGGTGCTGATGTTCTCCGGGCCGTGGTCCCTGAGCAGCCCGCCGTAGTAGGCGTACGCCTGCTTGGCCTGCTCGGTGTTGACAGTGGCCTTTCCGCTGGCGTCCACGAAGTCGCCGCCGAAACTGAAGAGGAAGCTGGAGAACTGCGTGACGGCGGCGGCCTTGCCGGTACGAGCGACGAAGCCGGCGACGCCCGGGTTGTCGGCCTCGATCTTCGCGGCCTGCGCCTTGAGCTCGTCGAGGGTCTTGGGCGGCGCGGTGAAGCCGGACTTCGTCAGCAGGTCCTTGCGGTAGTACAGAACCTCCTGCTCGGTGATGATCGGCAGCCCGACAATGTTGTCCTCATAGGTCGTCGCCTGCATCGGCCCGGCCTGGAAGTCGCCGATCTCGAAGGCGCTGTCGGACTTGACCCTCTCGCTCAGGTCGGCGAGGTACTTGTTCTTGGCGAACAGCTTCCCCTCCTGCAGGGGCCGGTACATCATCACGTCGAGGTCGTCGGACCCGGCGTTCAGCTTGACGTTGTACTGGTCGGAGAGCTGGTCCTCACCGAGCTGGGTGACTTCGACGGTGAGGCCGGACTGCTTCTCGAACTCCGGCAGGACCTTCTTGATGTTCTCTGTCCACACGTGGTTGACCAGTGTCACGCGGACGGTCTTCGAGTCCTCGCCGCCGCCATCGCCGCCGCAGGCGGCCAGGCTCATGGCGACGACCACAGCCAGAGAAGTGCCGATTATCGGTCGACGTCGCACGCTTGTCTCTCCTTCTGTCGTGGCCGCCGCCCCCGAGAGAGCCGCTACCTCGGCGTTACATCCGCTTAACATCGGGATGCTAGGCCGAAAAAGCTGACTACTTCAAGAGGTAGATGCAAATGATATGATCTTTGAGTGGAACCGTCCTCAACAGAGGTTGCAGCCGTTCCGGCCTCCCCCGCCGAATCCGGGCTGCACGCGCGCGTCCTCGAACACCTCGGCACCGCCATCTGCGGCGGTGAGCTGCCACCCGGATCGGTCCTCAACATCGACGAGCTGGTCGACCGGTACGCCGTGTCCCGCTCGGTCGTCCGCGAGGTGCTACGGGTGCTGGCCTCGATCGGATTCATCGAGGCGCGCCGACGGGTAGGTGTGATGATCCGACCGGCGAGCGCGTGGAACGTGTTCGACCCGCAGGTGATCCGCTGGCGTCTCGCCTCGGCCGGCCGGATGGCCCAGCTCCGCTCGATCACCGAGCTGCGCACCGCCGTCGAGCCGCACGCGGCCTACCTGGCCGCCAGCCGGATCGGCCGTGACGAGGCGAGCGACCTCGTCGGGCTGGCGGCGAAGATGTGGGCCGCCGGCGAAGCCGGCGACGAGGAGCGGTTCCTGCACCTCGACATCGAGTTTCACCGGCGCGTCCTGCTCGCCTCCGGCAACGAGATGTTCGTCCGTCTCCAGGAACTGGTCGCGGAGGTGCTCACCGGCCGGCACAAGCACCACCTCATGCCGCACCACCCGCATGAGCAGGCCCTCCAGATGCACGCCGACGTCGCCCAGGCGATCCAGCGGCGCGACGGTGAGCGGGCCCGGCAGGCGATGGTGCAGCTGATGGAGCAGGCCTTCGACGAGATGAAGTCGCTGTGGGAGCAGACCGCTCTACCCGACCGAAGCAAAGCCGAGTAGGTCCCGTAGTCCCCAGGAGGGCCGGCCCGTCGGGCCGGCCCTCCTGTCGTCATCCGTCAGTCGGTCCTGGTACGCAGGCTCCGTGCCAGGACGGGGATCATCACCGCTGCGGCGACGAGGTGCAGCCCGAGGAGAGCGGCGATGGTGGCCGCGTTCGCCCCGGAGATGAGGGCCGGAACCAGCGAGAGCGCGGTCAGCGCCACCGCGGTCCAGACGAACCGGTCGGCGGGCCGAGCACTCCACCGGAGAAGAGCCACGGCGATGACCACGCCCACGACCGAGAAGAAGCCGGTCACCACGGCGACCCCGGACAACGGAATCGTCTCGCCACCATCGGGGATCTCGAAATCGACGCCGGCGACCCGGGCCAGCGCCGCGGCGACGGTGGTGGACATGCTCGCCGCGAGCGTGGCGATCACGCCGGTGCCGGCGAGTCCGCGGAATCGGTGGATGGAGCCCCGTCGGCCCGATGCCGGGCCGGCGACGATCTCGGTGTCCTTCGTGCTGTTCATGGCGTCTCCCTCATCGTGAGGCTGGCGTACCGGATGTGTTGACTGGCGTGTGACGGCCCCGGGCGTGAAGACACGCACTCTCGCCGTGCGACGGCCGGGGTTGCGCAACGCGCGGACACCGGTGCCGCGCAGCCAGAACCCGGCATCGCGTCCGAGGACCGGCCCGGGCTCCCCGTCGCGCAGCTCCAGCTGCACCCGCCCACGGGTGACCACTCCAAACGCGTCGTACCACTCCGCCGGAACCACCGCGGCACGCGCGCCACCGCGCAGCGTGAGCGTCCACACCGGACTACTCCGTGCCGTCCGCCGGCAGGCGCTCCGGCAGCCCGAGCCGCGGGAACTGGTCGTCGTGGAAGATGAAGACCTCGGTGATTTTGCCGCCGGTGATGCGCAGGACGTCGATCGTCAACGGCAGGTACGCGCCCTCCTGCTTGCGCCAGTGGTAGAAGGCGACGGCGGGCTGGCGGTTCACCGAGGTGGGGACCGCGCGCAGGCCCGTCATGCCATCGAAGCCATCCTCGACCCAGCTGTTCACCACAGCGTCGCGGCCGACGTACAGGCCCGGCGTGGGCGGCATCGAGTAGCGGACGTCGTCCCGCAGCATGCCGGCGAGCACGTCGACGTTCGTGGCCACGCTGGCGTCGGTGAAGCGGCGCACCAGCTCGCGCGTGCCGGCGTCCTCCTCGCCGCCGGTCCAGTCCTGCCGCTCGGCGGGCAGGTGCTCCCGCATGCCGGCGCGAGCCCGCTGCAGGGCGCTGTTGACCGAGTTGACCGAGTCCCCGAGCAGCTCCGCGACGTCCTTCGCCGGCCAGCCGAGCACGTCCCGCAGGATCAGCACGGCCCGCGGACGCGGCGCGAGGTGCTGGACCGCGACCAGGTACGCCAGCTCGATCGTCTCCCGCGCGACGGCGACGGTCTCCGGCTCGTCCGCGTCGCCCGCGGGCAGCTCGTCGAGCAGCCGATCCGGGTAGGGCTGCAACCACAGCACCTCGCCACCGCTCGCCGGCTCCGGGCGGCGCTTGGCGAGCAGGTCCAGGCAGGCGTTGGTGGCGATCCGGTACAGCCAGGCCCGGAACGTCGACCGCCCCTCGAACGTCTCCCGCCGCCGCCAGGCCCGCAGGAACGTCTCCTGCACGGTGTCCTCGGCGTCCTCGAACGACCCGAGCATCCGGTAGCAGTGCACGTGCAGTTCCCGCCGGTGCCGTTGCGCCAGCCCCGAGAACTCCGGCTCGTCGACCTCGCCCAGACCGCTCACGCCCAGCTCCTCCAGCCGCGTGTCCGCACTCATCACGTCATCCTTCCGCCTCGTCATGTCCTGTCGTAGGTATGACGGGCGCGGACGCGACAACTCATCACTCGGATCTGATCGAGGTGGTGAGGCGGTGCTGGGATCATGCTCAGATGAACGAGGAGCAGGCGCAGGTGCTGTCCCGTGGTACGAACTGTGCCGTCGTGCAGCTGCCAGGCAGGGCGTTTCCCGGAATCCACGTGCAGGGCGACACGTTCGCTGCCCTGTTGACGCAGCTGGCGGACGCGGCCCGCCTACTGCGCCAAGACCGCGACCACCGCGGCGCTCTCGACGACTTGGACCACGCCGTCCGAGAGGTGGAGGGCCTGCTCAGCTTCTACCAAGCGACGCTTTCGGAGCGAGGGATCCGGCGGCCGTACTGATCCGACAGCCACCGACGGCAGCTGGCCTCACCAACCCGCACAGTCGGTCGTCGTGGGGCGGACGCCCCGCGACCAGCGTGATGACTCACAGGCATCATGATGCGTGTGAGTCATCACGCTCGCGGGCGCATCCGCCGCTCGGCGGAGCGGTGACGCGCGAGCGTGGTCCTACTGGGCGGTGCCGCCCGATCGGCCCGCGCCGGCGCCGGAGGGCCGGTGCGCGATGCGGGGCGCCCGCACGGCGGAGGCGTTGCCGGCGCCGGGGCGGTAGTCCCGTGCCGCGCTGGCCACCATCTCGTCGGCGTCGCGGGCGAGCGCCTGCCGGATGTGCGGCGGAACGAACTCGGACGTCGCCATCGCCAGTCGGACCTGCACCGCGCGGTCGTCGACCAGCAGGGCCAGGTCCGCCTCGTTCAGCTCGACGGCCCGCACCAGCGCGGCACGGACGTCGACGACCGGGTCCGCGGCGAGCGCGCTGCGCTGCTCGGCGGTGGTCCGCGGGTTGCGGGCAACCCCCTTGCGTACGCGTGCGGTGCGATCGGCCAGCAGGGCGGTGATCACGTCGGGGTCGTGGGTGTGCGTGGCGAGTCGTTCCCGTACCTCGGGTGACACGTCGTCGATCAGCTTGGCGGCCAACTCCGGCTCCAGCTCACGACTCTCCGCGAGAAGGCCGCGAAGCTCCTTGTCCGAGGTCTGCGACATGACCTGGCGGATCGACTCGTCACAGGCCGGGTTGCCGGCGACCGCCCAGCGGACCCACCGGTCGGCATCCTTGACCAGGCGCATGAGGTTGGCGATCGAGGTGGAGGGGTTTCGCGCCACGGCCTCCCGGACCTGACGATCATGGTCGCGGGTGAGCGGTCGCAGGGCCTGGGCGGGTGCGTCGGCCCGTGCGGCGACCGCCTTGCGGACCAGGGCCGACGGATCGGACGCCAGGTCGATAAGGGTCATTTGTGGCGTTGTGGGGTCCTGAGCGAGCGCGAGCCGAGCGTCAGCGCTGCCACCGATCGGACGGTGGGCGGTGGTGCCGGACTCGCTGTGACTGTCGGCCTCGCCGACGTCCTGCTGTTTCCCCATGGCGCAATCATGTCACGCGCCCGGTTCGGCAGTATCGACCGCGGGCGGGACCCGGGCGGGTAGGCGCAGGCCGGACATGCCGCCGTCCACCGGCAGCGACGAACCGGTCACCGACCCGGTCGCGGGCGAGGCGAGGTAGACGACGGCGGCGGCCACCTCGTCGGCGGTCACCAGGCGGCCGGTCGGCTGCCGGGCGGCCAACTGCCGCTTCTCGGCGGTCGGGTCGGCCGCGCCGGCGAGCAGGCGGGCCACCCAGGGCGTGTCGACGGTGCCGGGGGCGACACAGTTGACCCGGACACCCTCGGTCACCAGGTCGGCGGCCATGGCGAGGGTGAGGGCGTGCACGGCGCCCTTCGACGCCGAGTACAGGGCGCGTTTGGGCAGGCCGACGGTCGCCGCGATCGAGGAGATGTTGACGATCGCGGCGGACGACGACCGGCGCAGGTACGGCAGGGCGACGGCGCTGGTTCGGGCCACGCCGGAGACGTTGACGTCGAGTACCCGGCTCCACTGCTCGTCGTCGTCCTCCTCCACGGTGCCCACGGCCGAGATGCCGGCGTTGTTCACCAGGATGTCGATGCCGCCGAACGCCTCCGCGACCGAGGCGACGGCCGCGCTGAGGCTGGACCGTTCGGCCACGTCCGCCCGGACGCCGAGTACGCCGGGATCCTCCGGCAACCCGGCCAGTTCCAGGTCCAGGACACCCACCCGGGCACCGGCGGCGGCGAACGCCCGCACGCAGGCAAGCCCGATCCCCGACCCGCCTCCGGTCACCACCGCCACGAGGCCGTCACACCGCATGCTGCTTTCCCCTTCCGAGTGGTCCGCTGAGGTGACGCACCGCCGTCGACGAGGCCGTGCGGTAGTGCGTGTCGAGGTTCGTCAGACCCATGCCGGCCCGTCCGGGTACGCGTAGTTGGCGAGGCTCTCCGGACGCATCGCGGCGGAGAACCCCGGGGCGCTGGGCACCACGTAGTGCCCGTCCTTGATCACCACCGGGTCGACGAAGTGCTCGTGCAGGTGGTCGACGTACTCGACGACCCGGTGTCGCATCGAACCGGACACCGCCACGAAGTCGAACATCGACAGGTGTTGCACCAGCTCGCACAGGCCGACTCCCCCGGCGTGCGGGCATACCGGCACCCCGTACTTCACGGCCAGCAGCAGGATGGCGACGTTCTCGTTCACGCCCGCCACCCGGCACGCGTCGATCTGCACGACGTCGACGGCGTCGGCCTGGAGCAGCTGTTTGAACACGACCCGGTTCGCGACGTGCTCGCCGGTGGCGACCCGGATCGGCCCGCCGTCGGGTGCGCTGGTGGCCAGGGCGGAACGGATCGCCGCGTGGGCGAGCACGTCGTCGGGGCTGGTCGGCTCCTCGATCCACCACGGGTCGTACGGCGCCAGCTCCCGCATCCGCTCGACCGCCTCGGCGACGTCCCAGCGCTGGTTGGCGTCGAGCGCGATCCGGATCTGCGGGCCGACCGCCTCGCGGGCGATCTTCAGGCGGCGCACGTCGTCGGCGGCGTCCGCGCCCACCTTCAGCTTGATCTGCGTGAACCCGTCGGCCACGGCCTGCCGGGCCAGCCGGACCACCTTGTCGTCGGAGTAGCCGAGCCAGCCGGGTGACGTGGTGTACGCGGGGTAGCCCCGCTCGGTCAGCCGGGCGATCCGGTCGGCCCGGCCCGGCTCGGCGGCGCGCAGGATCTCCAACGCCTCGTCGGGAGTGAGGGCGTCGGTGAGGTATCGCCAGTCGACCAGGTCGACGATCTGCTCGGGGCTGAGGTCGGCCAGGTAGCGCCAGACCGGCTTGCCCGCTCTCTTGGCGACCAGGTCCCACATCGCGTTGATGACCGCTGCGGCAGCCAGGTGCATCACGCCCTTCTCCGGGCCGAGCCAGCGCAGCTGCGAGTCCTGGGTGAGCGAGCGGGCGAACGCACCGAGGTCCACGGTGTCCGGGTCGAGGCCGACCACGTACGGCACCAGCGCGTCGATGGCCGCCCGGCAGACGTCGTTGCCCCGCCCGATGGTGAAGGTGAATCCGTGCCCGTCCGGGCCGTCGTCGGTGCTCAACACCAGGTACGCGGCCGAGTAGTCGGGGTCGGGGTTCATCGCGTCGGAGCCGTCGAGGTCCCGCGAGGTCGGGAACCGGACGTCGTACGTGTCGACCGAGGTGATCACCGCCATCAGGCGTCCCGGAGCGTGTTGCGCTGCCGGCCGAGGCCGTCGATCTCGACCTCCATCACGTCGCCGACGGCCAGGTACGGGAACCGGCCGGAGAGCGCCACCCCCTGCGGGGTGCCGGTGTTGATGACGTCGCCCGGGTCCAGGACCGTGTACTGGGACAGGTGCCAGATCAGGTACGCCACGTCGAAGATCATGTCTTTGGTGCTGGAGTCCTGGCGGGGCTCGCCGTTGACCCAGGAGCGCAGCCGCAGTGCCTGCGGGTCGCCGATCTCGTCGGCGGTGACCAGCCACGGGCCGAGCGGTTGGAACGTCTCGCAGGACTTGCCCTTCGACCACTGGCCGCCGGAGACCGCGAGTTGGAAGTCCCGTTCGGAGACGTCGTTGGACAGCACGTACCCGGCGATGTGCCCGAGGGCGTCGGCCGGTGAGGCGAGGTAGCGGGCCGTCCGGCCGATCACCACCGCCAACTCCACCTCCCAGTCGGTCTTCGTCGATCCGCGCGGGATCAGGACCTCGTCGTACGGGCCGATGACGGTGTTGGGCGCCTTGTAGAAGATGATCGGATCGGTCGGTGGCGCCGCGCCCGACTCGGCGGCGTGCGCCGCGTAGTTCTGCCCCACGCAGAGCACCACGCCGGGCCGGGCGATCGGTGCGCCGACCCGCTGACCGGTGACGTCGATCTCGGGCAGGTCGGTGGCCTCGCGGACCCGCCGGACGCCGTCGCCGGCGAGGAACTCGCCGTCGATGTCGGCGGTGAGCGGCGAGAGGTCGAAGTGCCGCCCATCGACGTACAGAACGGGACGTTCCCGCCCCACGGGCCCGACACGCATGAGTCTCACGAACCAACCTCCAGTGCATAGGTACGAATTGCCGTGCCGGCCAGGACGTCTGCCCGCTCGGTGGCCGACAGCTCCCCCAGGCTGGCGTCGATCGCCGTCCACGCCTCGGCGTACGAGGCGACGAGGTCGCAGACGGGCCAGTCCGAGCCGGCCATCAGCCGGTGCGGTCCGAACAGCTCCAGCGCGATGTCGACGTACGGCCGGATGTCGGCCACCCGCCACCCGGGGCCGGCCTCGGTGAGCAGCCCGGAGAGCTTCGCGACGACGTTGTCGCAGCCGGCCAGGTCGCGTACCGCCGTGCGCCACTCGGCGAGGCCGGCGGCGGCGATCCTCGGCTTGCCCAGGTGGTCGAGGACGAAGGTGGTGCCCGGCGTGGCCCGCGCGGCCTCGGCGCAGCCGGTCAGCTGTCCGACGTGGACGACCAGGTCGAAGGTGAGGCCGGCGGCCCCGATCGCCGCGAGGGCGGCACGGACGTCGGAGCGGGCCAGGTGCCCGGGGTCGGCGACGCCCTGCACCTGGTCGCGGAGCCCGACCAGCTTCGTCGCGCCGGGCAGCTCGCGGTAGCCGGCGAGGGTGGCGGCGATCGCCGGGTCGGTGAGCGACGTCCAGCCGACCACGCCGGCGATCCGGGGCGTGATCGCGGCGTTTGCCAGGAACTCGGCGGTCTCCTCGGCGTCGCAGCGGCCCGCCTCGACCAGCACGGTGGCTGTCACCCCGGCCTCGTTCAGCTGGGGTACGAGGTCGGCGATGGTGTAGTCGCGCCGGATCGCCTCCAGACCCGGTGCGGCCAGCCACTGGTAGTCGGCGGTCCACAGGTGGTGGTGCGCGTCGATGATCACGGCGTCGGCACCTCGCTCGGCAGCAGACCCTCGGCCTTGAGATCGGCCCAGAGGGCGCCGGGCACGTCCCACTCGAACATCGCCACGTTGTCGGCGATCTGCTCCGGGTCCCGGGCGCCGACCACCACGCTGGCGACGGCCGGGTGCCCGAGCGGAAACTGGATCGCCGCGGCCCGCAGTGGCACGCCGTGCCGCTCGCACACCGACCGGATCGCGGTGGCCCGGTCGAGCAGCCCCTGCGCGGCCGGGGCGTAGTCGTAGTGGGCGCCCGGTGTCGGGTCGGCAAGCAGGCCCGAGTTGTAGACGCCGGCGGCGATGATCGCGATCCCCTTCGCATGAGCCAGCGGCAGCAGCTCGTGGAGGCCGGACTGGTCGAGCAGCGTGTACCGGCCGGCGAGCATGAAGCAGTCGAAGTCGCCCGCGTGGGCCAGCTCGACCAGCGCCGGGGCCTGGTTCATCCCGGCGCTGACCGCGCCGATCTCGCCGGCCTCCCGCAACTGGGCCAACGCCGGGTACGCCCCGGCGACCGCCTCGGCGAGGTGGTCGTCGGGGTCGTGGATGTGCGCGATGTCGATCCGGTCCAGCCCCAACCGGGCCAGGCTCTCCGTGTGGGAACGACGTACTCCGGAGGCGGAGAAGTCGAACTGCGGCGTGAGGTCGGCCGGCTCGGCCCAGAACTCCTGCCGGTCACCACCGTCGGGGACGAGCAGCCGGCCCACCTTGGTGGAGAGGGTGAACGCGTCGCGCGGCTTGTCGGCGAGGACCGCCCCGGCGCGCCGCTCGGAGAGGCCGCAGCCGTAGAGCGGGGCAGTGTCGAAATATCGGAGCCCGAGATCCCAGGCCGCCTCGACGGTGGCGTGGGCCACCTCGTCACCAACGGCGTCGAACATTCCACCGATCGGGGCGAGCCCCAGCCCGAGCCGGGTCACCGCCACGTCGGTACGCCCCAGGGTCACTGGTTCGGTGGCCTTCACGCGACGACCCCCTGCCCGTCATGGATGAACCGGATCACCGACTGACTCATCCGGTCGTAGTCGTGGTCGTTGTCCAGTTCACCAACAATGGCGAACTCCCGCATCACCGCGATCCGGTCGGCGAGGGTGACCATCTCCGGCAGGTCCGACGAGATCAGCAGGATGGCCATTCCGCGCGCGGCCAGGCCGGCGATCAACTCGTGGAAGGCGGCTTTGGTGCGCACGTCGATGCCGACGGTGGGCTCGTCGATGATGAGCACGTCGCAGTCGGCCGCCAGCCACTTGGCCAGGCTGACCTTCTGCTGGTTGCCGCCGGAGAGCTGACCGGCGTGCTGGTCGGGCGAGGCGAGTCGGATGCCCAGCCGATCGGCGTACTCGTCGACCAGCAGCCGCTCGGAGCGGTCGCGGACCAGTCCCAGCCGGGCCAACTTGCGCCACACCGTCACCGCCGTGTTGCGGGCCACGGTCTGGTCGAGGAAGAGGCCCTCCTCCTTGCGGTTCTCGGTGACGTAGCCGATCCGGTACCGGTGCAGGGCATCGCCCACGTCCCGGATCTGAGCCGGACGGCCGTGTACCCGCACCTCCCCCGCGGTGATCCGGTCGAGACCGAGCAGCGCCTTGGCCAGCTCGCTGCGGCCCGCACCGACCAACCCGTACAGGCCGACGATCTCACCGGGGCGGACGGCGAGGCTGACGTCGTGGTGGCCGGCGGTGGTGGCGACGGCATCGAGGGCCAGCGCCGGTTCGACGTCCGCCGCGACGGTCCGGGCGGCGAGGTGCACCTGCTGGTACGCCCGGCCGACCATCAGGTCGACGATCTCCTCGCGGGTGTGGTCGGCGAGGGGTTCCGCCTCGGCGACGCTGCGCCCGTCGCGCAGCACTGTCACCGTGTCGGCGACCGCGAAGACCTCCTCCAGCTTGTGGCTGACCAGCACGGTGGCATGACCCCGCTCGGACAGCCGACGCACGATGCCGTAGAGCCGGTCGGCCTCGTCGTTGGTCAGCGACGCGGTCGGTTCGTCGAGCAGCAGCACTGTCGAGTCCGCCGACAACGCCTTGGCGATCTCCACCAGTTGCAGCTGGGCCACCGACAGCCGCGACACCGGCAGGTCGGGGTCCAGGTCAAGGTCGAGCAGGTCGAGGCAACGACGGGCCTCGGTACGCAGCGCCGCCCGGTCGAGCAGGCCGGCGCGGCGGGGCAGGTGTTGCAGGCAGATGTTCTCGGCGACGCTGAACGCCGGGATCAGGTTCCGCTCCTGGTGCACGACACCGATGCCGGCCCGCTGGGCGTCCTGCGGGTTGCCCAGCTGCACCGCGCGCAGCTCGCCGTCGGGCCCGGGCAGCCGCAACTGCCCACCGTCCGGTCGGTACACCCCGGTCAGGATCTTGATCAGGGTGCTCTTGCCGGCGCCGTTCTCGCCGAGCAGCGCGTGCACGCTGCCGGCGGTCAGGGTCAGCGTCGCCTCGTCCAGGGCGCGTACTCCTGGGAACGTCTTGACCAGTTTCTCGGCGGACAGCACGACGCTCATCGTGGACCTCCGGAGAGCTTGTCGCGGAACTGACCGAGCAGCACCGCGCCGAGGACGACCGCGCCGATGATGAGGTCCACCCACCGTCGGTTGATGTCGAACTGCGACTGGCTGACGTCGACCAGCCGAACGAGGAAGGCGGCGAGCACCGTGCCGGTCACGCTGATCATGCCGCCGGCCAGGGCCACCCCGCCGATGATCGGCGCGGCGAAGCTGGGCAGCAGCAGGTCGTCGCCGATCGAGGCGTTCACCGAGCCGAAGGCGGCCACCACGATCACCGCGGCGAAGCCGGCCAGCAGCCCCGACAGGGTGTGGGCCAGCACCAGCGCCCGGTCGTTGGAGATGCCCGACAGCCGGGCGGCGAACGGGTTGCCGCCGGAGGCGAGCAGGTGCCGTCCGGGCACTGTGCGTCGGAAGAAGAGGGCGACCGCGACGGCGACCGCGACCGCCAGCAGGAAGACCACTGGTACGCCGGCCACTGACGCCTGCCCGAACTCGCGCAGGCCGGGCGAGTAGCCCTGATAGGTGCCGGTGCCGTTCACCCCGTACCGCAGCCCTTCGAGGATCGTCATGGTGGCGAGGGTGACGATGAACCCGTTGATCCGGGTGAAGATCACCAACAGGCCGTTGACCAGTCCGACGACGGCGCCGAGGGCCAGCGCGGCGAGCACCGCGACCGGGGCGGGCAGCCCGGCGTCGACCATCAGCCAGCCCGAGGCCACCGCACAGAAGCCGGTGAGCACGCCCACCGAGAGGTTCATCTGACCGACGGCGAGCACCACCATCTGGGCCAGGCCGATGACGATCGGCAGGGCGAGGAAACGCAGGAAGGCGTCCAGGGTGCCGGCGGTGAGCAGGTTGAAGTCGGTGGCGACAGCGAGTGCCGCGAACCCGAGCGCCGCGATCACCGCGAGGGTGAACTCGTTGGTCCGGATCACGCTCCTCATGATGATGACACCGCCCTTCGCTCGGCGAGCACGGCCCGTAGCCGGTCCAGCGACAGCGCCGCGAGCAGCACGAGTCCGATGTAGAGCTTCAGCTCCTCCAGGGAGAACTGGAGCAGGTTGAGGCCCTTGTAGATGACCTGGGTGAGGGTCGCGCCGAGCGCGGTGCCGAGGACGCTGACCGCACCACCGGCGAGCAGCGTCCCACCGAGCACCGGGGCCAGGAACGACGGCAGCAGGAACGACTCCCCGATGTTGGCGGAGAAGGCGCCGTTGTTGGCGGCGAGCAGGAACCCGGCCAGTGCGGCGAGCAGCCCGCTCAACGCGTGCGCGGCGACGACCCGGCGGTGCGTGGGGATGCCGGACAGCTCGGCGGCGACCGTGTTGGAGCCGGTCATCAGGATCTCCCGGCCCAGCCGGGCGTGCCGGAACAGCAACCCGACACCGAGCGCCGCGGCGACCGCGATCGGCACGACCAGCGGGATCCGGGGCCCGCAGACCTCACCCATGCAGTAGTCGGCGAAGGTGTCGAAGCGCAGGGCGGACAGCCCACTCGGCTGCACCGCGAACGACACCCCGCCGGTCGCCCAGGTGTAGAGGATCGTGACCAGGCCCAGCAGCCCGAAGTCGAGCGCGAGGGTGACCACGAAGGAGTTCACACCGGTCTTGGCGATGAGCAGGCCGGCGAGCGCGCCGATGCCCGCCCCGACGGCGAGACCCACGAGCAGTCCGACCAGCAGTGGGACGCCGAGCCGGTCGTACGCCAGGCCCATCGCGAAGGTGGACAGCGCGGCCATCCGGCCCACTGCCATGTTCATGTGCCCGAGCGAGAGCACGGCGAGCTGGGCGAGACCGACCACGACGTACACGCTGATGTCGGCCTGTAGCGGTGCCAGGGTGAGGCGGGGGTCGAGGAACGCGGGGGTGAGCGACGAGAAGAGGACGACCAGCACGGCGATGACGATGAGCAGCCCGAGCCGGGGGTTCGCCCAGACCGGCAGGGCCCTGGCCGGCGGCCTTGGCTCCGCGGCCGGAGGCACCGCCGGCGCCTCCGGCGCTGTTTCCGTCTTCACGCCACCCTCCTGTCCTCGATCGCGTCGCGGTCCCAGTCGATGCCGAGGCCCGGCTCGGCGGGGGCGAGCGCGTGGCCGTCGACGATCGCGATCTCGGTCCGGGTGATCGCGCGCAGTTGCGGGATGTGCTCGACGTAGCGGCTGTTCGGCACGGCCGCGCAGAGGCTCACGTGCAGTTCCATCAGGAAGTGCGGGCAGACCACCACGTTGCACGCCTCGGCCAGGTGGGCCACCTTCAGCCACGGGGTGATGCCACCGATGCGCGCGACGTCGACCTGGACGACGCCGGCCGCCTGCCGGCGTAGGTACTCGGCGAACTGGCCGATCGAGTACATCGACTCCCCCACCGCCACCGGGATGCTCGTGGCGCGGGCCAGCAGCTCGTGCCCGGCGACGTCATCGGCGGGCAGCGGCTCCTCGAACCAGGCGAGCTGGTGCGGTTCGAGCAGCCGGGCCCGGCGGATCGCCTCGGCGGCGGTCAGCGACTGATTGGCGTCGACCATCACGTCGAAGTCGTCGCCGAGGGCCGCCCGGACCGCGCCGATGCGAGCGGCGTCCTCGGCCGGGTTGGGCTTGCCGACCTTCAGCTTGACGCCGGGCCAGCCGGCCGCCTGGGACGCCTTCGCGCCGGCGACCAGCTCGTCCTCGGTGAGGTGCAGCCAGCCACCCTCGGTGTCGTACAACGGGATGCGGTCCTTCGCGCCGCCGGCGAGCACCCACAGCGGCAGGCCGGCGGCACGGGCGCGCAGGTCCCACAGCGCGGTGTCGATCGCGGCGAGCGCCAACGAGGTGATGGCTCCGACCGCTGTGGCGCGGGTGGCGGCGTGCAGGTCCCTCCAGACCGCCTCCACCCGGGCGGCATCTCGGCCGACCAGGTGCGGCAGCAGGTAGTCGCGCAGCAGTGCGAGCACCGCCGTGCCGCCGGTCCCGATCGTGTACGCGTACCCCGTGCCGTGCCCGCCGTCGGCCGTGCGCACCTCGACGAAGAGCGTCTCCTGCTTGAGGAACGCCTGTACCGCGTCGGTGCGGACGGTCTCGACGGGAATGTCGACGAGGTACGCCTCGGCCCTGGTGATGGTCGACATCAGCTGCACTTGAGCAGGTCGCCGTCGAACTTCTTCCGCAGCGCCTCGGTGGCGGAGGTGCGGTCGGCCTCGTAGCCGTCCAGGTTGTCAGTGGTCACCACGAACGAGCCCGAGTCGATTGTCACTCCGGGTTCGGCCATGGTGCAGCCGCCGCTGAGCTTCATCAGGGCGTACGAGCCGACCTGGGCCTGACCGACCGGGTTCTGCAGGACGGTGGCGGCCACCGAGCCGCCGCGCAGCCCGTCGAGGACCGTCGGGTCGTCGTCGATGGCGATGACCTTGATGGGCAGCTTCGACTGGCGGACGCCCTCGGCCGAGGCGACCGCCGGGTTGTAGGCGGTGTTCACGATCGCCTGGATCTGGCGGCCCTTCGCGGCGAGGAGGTCGGCCACTGCCCTCTGCGCGCTCTGCAGATCCTTGTCGATGTCGGTGACGCTCTGGAGCAGTGTTACCTTGCCACCGGTTTCGGCGACCGCCTTCTCCACGCCCGCGATCCGGCGCTGGGTGTTGGAGTCGACCTTGTTCCCGGTCAGGTGCACCAGGTTGCCCTGACCGCCCATCGCGTCGATGGCGGCCTTGGCGCCCTTGTAGGCGGCGACCTCCACGTCCGTGGAGAGGCAGAAGTCGGCCTTGTTGGCCCCGGCCGGGCAGGAGGCCAGCGAGCCGACGGGGAAGCCCTGCCGCTTGAGGTCCTCGAAGGTGGAGTTGATGTTGTCCGGTGAGACGCCGAAGACGCCGAAGGCGTTGTAGCCCTGCGCTGCCAGGGACTTGAGCACGTCGTTCTGCTTGGTCTGGTCCCAGCCCGCGGTCTCGTTGAAGGTGACGTCGCCGAGAGCCAGCTCCGTCTTGGCCTTGGCCCCGGCGTCCTTCCAGGGCTGGAAGTACGGGTGCGAGCCGCCGGGCACGAGCGCGACCTTGACCTGCGCCGGTTCCCGGCCACCGGCTTCGGCGTCGGCGGTGTCGCTCTTCTTCGTGCAGGCCACAGTGGTCGTGGCGAGGGCCACGACGGTCAGGCCGGAGCCGATTCGGGACAGCATTCTGCGCGACATGTTCGTCTCCTCGGGGGTGGTGGTGGCGAGACGGTGGCGGAGGAACCTATTTCCTATAGGATGTTGCTTTGCTAGTGTGTACTCGCTCACACCGGCACAGTCAAGGGGTTGCTGAGGAGACGAGATGGCCCAGCAGGAACCTCGCGAGGGTCGACTCCGTCCCGCCCGTCGACTCACCCTCACCGAGGACGTCTACGAGTCGATAAAGACGCTCGTCATGGACCACATCCTTCCCCCCGGCGAACGGGTCAACATCGACGCGCTCGCCCGGGAGCTGGACGTCTCCCCCACCCCGGTCCGCGAGGCCCTCGCCCGGCTGGAGGCCGACGGCCTGGTCCGTAAACGCCCGCTCTCCGGCTACACCACCACACCGCTGCTGAGCCGCGCCGAGTTCGACGACCTGTTCGACGTCCGCCAACTGCTGGAGGGCGCCACCGCCGGACGGGCCGCCACGCACGCCTCCGCCGAAGCGCGCCAACGGATCAGCATCGAGGCGGCGGCGAGCATCGACGTGGAGGCCGGCGACGGCTATCGCCGACACGCCGCCTTCACCGCGCTGGACGCGAAGTTCCACGACCTGATCGCCGAGGTCTCCGGCAGCCCCCTGCTGCGGGACACCATCACGCGGCTGCACTCACACCTGCACCTGCACCGGCTGTACTTCCCGGTCGCCGGCGCGCCCGACACCAACACCGAGCACCAGCGCATCGCCGCCGCCATCGTCGCGGGCGACGCGGCAGCCGCCACCCAGGCGATGCGCGCCCACCTCAGCGCCGCCCGGGAGCGCCACCTGCCCGCCTTCGACCAGCTCCCCACCCCCGGAACACCGCGCGACTCGGCGTGACCCACCCCCACAGATCCGAGGAGCCGCCATGCGGATCGCCCTCTTCATCACCTGCGTCAACGACCTCGCGTTCCCGGCCACCGGCATCGCTGTCACCCGCATCCTGCGGCGACTCGGCCACACCGTCGACTTTCCGGCCGACCAGACCTGTTGCGGGCAGATGCACGCCAACACTGGTTACCGGGCCGAGGCCATGCCGATGGTGCGCAACTACGTCGACGTCTTCGACTCCTACGACGCCATCGTCGCGCCGTCCGGGTCGTGCACCGCGATGATCCGCGACCAGTACCCGCGCCTGCACCCGCCCGCCACCTCGGTGGCCGCCCGCACGTACGAGCTGTCCGAACTGCTCGTCGACGTCCTCGGCGTCACCGACGTCGGCGCCGAGTTCCCGGAGACGGTCACCTACCACCCCACCTGCCACGGCCTGCGGATGCTGCGCCTCGGCGACCGGCCGCTGACCCTGCTGCGCCAGGTACGCGGGATCAAGCTGGTCGAGCTGGCCGACGCCGAGGAGTGCTGCGGTTTCGGCGGCACGTTCGCCCTGAAGAACCCGGACGTCTCCACCGCGATGCTCACCGACAAGTGCGCCCGGGTCCGCGACACCGGCGCGCGGGTGCTCGCCGCGGCCGACAACTCCTGCCTGGCGCACATCGGCGGCGGCCTCGACCGCCACCGCTCTGGCGTACGGGCCGTGCACTACGCCGAGATTCTCGCCGAGACGGGAGCCGCCTCATGAGCCATCCGGTCGCACCCGCCACCGGGAGCGGGCGGATCCGCACGCCGCTGCCGTTCCCCACCGCCGCCAAGCCGGCCGTCGCCGACACGCAACTCCGGGCCAACCTGCACCGGGCCACCCGCACCATCCGCGCCAAGCGAGCCCGGGTCGTCGACGAGGTACCCGACTGGGAAGCCCTGCGGGACGCCGGCTCGGCGATCAAGGCGGACGTCCAACGTCGCCTGCCGGAGCTCCTGGAGCAGTTCGAGGCGTCCGCCACCGCCGCCGGCGCCACAGTGCACTGGGCCCGCGACGCGGCCGAGGCGTGCCGGATCGTTGTCGCGTTGACCCGGGCCGCCGGGGCCGACGAGGTCGTGAAGGTCAAGTCGATGGCGACCCAGGAGATCGAGCTCAACGAGGCGCTGGAGGCCGCCGGGATCGCCGCGTACGAGACCGACCTGGCGGAACTGATCGTGCAGCTCGGCGACGACACCCCCTCGCACATCCTGGTGCCGGCGATCCACTACAACCGGGCCCAGATCCGGGAGATCTTCCAGCGTCGCATGGCCGACGCGCCGGCCGACCTGAGCGACGAACCGGCCGCGCTGGCCGAGGCGGCCCGCGCCCACCTGCGACGGCGTTTCCTCTCGGCCCGGGTCGCCGTCTCCGGCGCCAACTTCGCCGTCGCCGACACCGGCACGCTCGTGGTGGTCGAGTCCGAGGGCAACGGCCGCATGTGCCTCACCCTCCCCGAGACGCTGATCAGCGTCGTCGGCGTCGAGAAGCTGCTGCCGACCTTCACCGACCTGGAGGTCTTCCTGCAACTGCTGCCCCGATCCTCGACCGGCGAGCGGATGAACCCGTACACCTCGATGTGGACCGGCGTCACCCCCGGCGACGGCCCGCAGGACGTGCACATCGTGCTCGTCGACAATGGCCGCTCCGCGGTGCTCGCCGACCCGGTCGGGCGGCCGGCGCTGTCCTGCATCCGCTGCTCCGCGTGCCTCAACGTCTGCCCGGTGTACGAGCGGGCCGGCGGGCACGCGTACGGCTCGGTGTATCCGGGGCCGATCGGGGCGATCCTGTCGCCGCAGCTCACCGGCGTGGCTGACAATGCCTCGCTGCCGTACGCGTCGACCCTCTGCGGCGCCTGCTACGACGTGTGCCCCGTGAAGATCAACATTCCAGAGATCCTGGTCCACCTCCGCCAGCAGGCACCGCACCCGCCGGCCGAACGGGCCGCCATGCGCGTCCTGGCCTGGGTGATGCGCAGCCCCCGGCGCTGGGCGGCCGCCCTGCGCCTGGCCCGGACCGGCGCGGGGCCGCTCGGGGCGTACCGTGAGCGGCGCACCGGCGCTCGGACGCTGCGGCGACTGCCCTGGCCCGCGTCGGCGTGGACCCGGTCGCGCGACCTGCCGCTGCCCGCGCCGCAGACCTTCCGGGAATGGTGGGGTAAGCAGTGAGCGCACGTGACGAGATCCTGGCGCGGCTGCGGACGGCCCTGGCCGACAGCCCGCCGCCGGTGCAGGTGCCCCGCCGGTACCGCCGGGTCGACGACCGCGCCGACCTGATCGCGGCCCTGGTCGACCGCCTGGAGGACTACCGGGCTGTCGTCCACACTGGCATCGACGCCCTACCCCGCCTGCTCAGTGGGATCGACCGGCTCGCCGTCCCCACCGACGTCCCCGCCGACTGGCTGGCCGGCTACGCCGGAGAGCTGCACCGCGACGCGCCCCCGCTGTCACCGGCCGCGCTCGACGACCTGGACGCGGTCCTGACCGGCTGCGCCGTGGCGGTGGCCGACACCGGCACCATCATCCTCGACGCCGGCCCTGCACAGGGTCGGCGCGCGCTCACCCTGGTGCCCGACCGGCACATCTGCGTCGTCCGCACCGACCAGGTCGTCGGTCTGCTGCCGGAGGCGCTGACCCGGCTGGACCCGCGCGCGCCACAGACCTGGATCTCCGGCCCGTCCGCGACCAGCGACATCGAGCTCAACCGCGTCGAGGGAGTGCACGGCCCGCGCCGGCTGGAGGTCGTCCTGATCGGCTCAGGAGCCTGACGACGGCACCTGCTCGTCAGTGCGGGTCTCGCCCGCCGTCGCGCGCAACGGAATGTCGCGCACGTTGAGCAGCATGACGATGCCCACGCCGACCACCAGGGCGATGTCCGCGACGTTGCCGACGAAGAACCCGGCGTAGTCGATGAAGTCCACCACGTGCCCGCGGGCGAACCCCGGCTCCCGGAAGAGGCGGTCCAGCAGGTGCGTCGCCGCGCCGCCGAGCACCAGGCCCAACGCCACAGCCCAGGCGCGCGACGTGACCCGCCGCGCCACGACCGTCACCGCGACCACCGCCGCCGCCGCGAACACCGCGAAGATCCAGGTGTACGCGGACCCGATCGAGAAGGCGGCGCCCGGGTTGTACACGAGTCGCAGTTGCAGCAGGTCACCGAGAACGGTGATGGTCTGCCCGCCGGAGAGCGCGGACTCGGCCCAGTACTTGGTGAGCTGATCCGCGGCGAGCACCACGGCAGCGATCAACACGACGGCGCGGAACATCCCGGAACCCTAACCGGTCACCGGCGACCGTCACCACCGACGCCTGATCACCGAGCACGGCCAGCATCGCGTAGCAGTCCCTGGCATGGCCTTCCCCGCGCCGACCGGTTCACTCTCGCAACGGGGCAGGCAGTGCCCGGTCAAGCTGCCGGCACGCCTCGACTGGTTTGCGGTAACGGGGTTGCCAAGCGGTCACCCGGTATCCCGCCATCTCATACAACCGAACGCTGTTGTTCGGATTCTCCGCGACCGTGCTGAGTCGGGCCGTCGAAACTCCCGCTTCCGCCAAAATGCGGAGCGTGCGCCTCATCACCGCCAGACCGACGCCCCGCCGGCGCCACGCGGCGCCTACGGCAACCCACGGCGTCAGGGCGCTGCCGTCGGCCTGCAACTCGTTCACCACGACCGCCGCGATGTAATTCCCCGCCCAGACGACGCACCAGATGTCGATGTCCTGGACGTCGCGGAGGTACTCCTCGTAGGTCCTGGGCCGGTAGCCGTCGCGTGTTCCCGCGAAGCACTCCTCGATCACCTGGTGGATCTGGGGGTGGTGGGCAGCCTCGACCGGACGCTGGGTGAGCCCTTCCGGCAGCCGAATGTCGCCGTCCGGTAGACCGTTCAGGTCGTGGGCCATTTCCACGGCCGTGAACGCGACCCGGTAGCCGTGAGCTGTCAGCAGTGCCAGATTGCCCGGTTGGTGCTCGCCCACGTTCGCGCCGAAGACGCTTCGGCCGCCGACCGGCCTGCTGCCGTCGAACTCGATGGCTTGTGCCTCCTGCCACCGCAGCATGGCGCTGCCGATGCCCCGTCGGCGCCATGCTGGTTCCACACATCCACTCAGCAGGTAGACCCGGGTGTCGGCCACTTCGGACCACCAGTCCATCCAGGTGAAGCCGACAGTTCGCCCTGAGTCGGCTTGGGCGATCAGACAGAACGGGTGTACGCCGTTGGGGTCGTCGCTGGTATCGGGACCGGGCAGCCAGAGATCGCCGTCGGCCCGGTGCACCTCGGCACGGACGGCCTGGACGCCGGCAATGTCATCGGCACCCCCATAGCGCCGCATCGTGACGCCGGCCTGCGCCAATGAACCGAACTGCTCGACCGCCACTGTCCCGCCTTCTCCGTGCCACCGCTGCGGAGGACCGCACGCCCGGTCATCGCGACGACCGCCGCACCCGCGCTACGGACCGCTGCTCTCGATGTTAAGACGTACACGCCCCCGCTGCTCCCAACCTGCTCCCCCTAGGTCGGGCTCGCACCGCGCCGCCGACCGATCGTGAACTGCCGGTCCATGTTCTCGGTCCCGACGGATGCGAGGCTGGACGCGTGGCTTCCGGATCGACGTACATGTGGACAACCCCGGCTGCCCGGCGGCTTGGTACGCACCTTGAACGCGTCGGTGTATCTGGAGACCGGCGAAAGCGCGGTGGAGTGTTACGGAACCGCCAGTCCCTGAGCCGGCGCGACGCCCGCCCGCCGGTGACGCCCGTATGAGCTTGGTGTCGGCGTTCGCACCGATCTGGATCCTTACCGCGGTCGGCTACGCGGCCTGTCGTTGGGGCCTGCTGGGCGAGGCGGTGGCGTCGGTGCTCGGCCGGTTCGTGTTCCATCTTGCGATGCCGGCCGCACTGTTCCTAGCCCTGTCCCGGATGCCGCTTTCCGGGTTCGCCGGCCGCTCGCTGCTCGCCTTTGGGGTGAGCACGGCCGCTGTCGTCGGGTTCGGGTGGGTCGGCGCGAGCTGGCTGTTCGGTCGCGAGCCCGGCGAACGGCCGATCTGGGGCATGGCCGCCGGGTACGTGAACTCGGCGAACCTCGGCATCCCGATCGCCACGCAGGTTCTCGGCAACGTGTCGTTCCTGGCGGAGGTGGTGCTGCTTCAGGTGCTGGTGGTGACGCCCGTGATCCTGGTCGCCCTGGACCGGCACAGCGACCCGGCCGGGCGAGTACGGGTCCGCCGCATCGCCTCCCTGCCGGTACGCAACCCTGTGATCCTGGCGTCGCTGCTCGGTGTCGTGTTCTCGGCTGCCGGCCTGCATCTCCCGTCGACGGCCGGCGCGTCGCTCACCCTGCTGTCGGGCGCCGCGGTACCGGCCGCCCTGGTCGCGCTCGGCGCGTCGATGCACCGCACGGTGCCGTCGCGGGCCGAGCCGGTCGCGCTGGCCGTGATCACCGCGCTGAAGCTCGTCGCACAGCCGGTCATCGCGTACGCGGCCGGGCTGGCCTTGGACCTGTCCGCGCCGCAGTTGCTCGCCGTGGTGCTGTGCGCGGGCCTGCCGACAGCGCAGAACACGTTCATCTTCAGCCAGGAGTACGGCGTCGGCGAGGCGGTGGCCAACCGGGCGGTGGTGGTGACCACCACGCTGTCGCTGTTCACCCTGGCCGCGGCGGCGGCGCTGCTCGGGTAGGTCCGTCAGCTGATTCGTCCAGCATCATGGTGAGCCACGCCGACCATGGCGCTCGCGGCTAGCTCTGGACATTCACGAAGGGGCTTGACGTCGACAAACGCAGCCGGTTCAGTGTCTGTCCATTGTCCAGACCACCGTATGGCTGAGTGCGGTGGTCAGCGCGCGGCAGGTGCGGCGAGGCGCAGGAAGACGTAGTCGCTGCCATCTGGACCGGGCCGGCGGTCGCCGTCGGGCTTCCAGCCGAGTTTGCTGTAGAAGGACTGTGCGCGGGTGTTGCGTTCCCACACCTCGAGCAGCCCTGTCGACAGGGATGAGTCCGTGAGGTAGTCGACGAAGCTGGTGTGCAGGCGTGCGCCGATGCCGTTGCCCCAATGGCTGGGTATGACGTGGATCTGGTAGAGCTGGCCCACCGTGCGGGCGTCCATGGTCGGCGAGTTTGGGCGTCCCATGCTCAGGATGCCGACGATCTTGCCGTCTTGAGCGGCGCACTTCACCACCCGGGCCGGTGAGTGCATGGCGCGGGCCCACCCGTCATGGCGTTGCTGCGTCTGCGCCGGGTCGGCGAGGTCGTCGGCGCTGAGTCCTCCGGCGATGTAGTAGGCGGTGCGCGCTTGAGTGTGCACCTCGACAATGCCCTCGACATCTGCAAGCGTGGCTTGTCGGATCATCACAGGGGTGTCCATGCCCTCTGGTCCCATCTGCTGGTCTCGATTTATCCTGCTGGCTCGTGGCCGACAAGGTTGGACTCGGCCCCTCAGCATGCATCCGATCATGAAGTCCCGCTAGGGGTGGGGCCGGCGGCGGTCCAGACCGTCTGGGAGGGGCGCTCGTTGGTGAGCGCTGAGCGGGTCGCGTGCAACGATGCCAGGAGCTGCAGCCGGTCCGCGTCGGCGCTGCCCGGCTCGGCGGTGAAGACGAGCATGACGGAGCCGGGGTTTCCCGGTAGCGGGTAGGTGTCCCAGTCCAGGACGGTGTCGCCTATACCGGGAATCCGGAAGGTCTTGGTACCGCTGACCGACTCACGTACGTCGTGCTGGGCCCACAGCCGCCGAAACTGGGCGCTGCGGATGCTCAGCTCACCAACGATCGCGGCGGCGCGTGGGTGGGTGGGGTCGGTGGCGACGGCGGCGCGCATCATGCCGATGTAGTCCAGAGCCTGCTGCTCCCAGTCCGGGCAGCTACGCTCGCCGGTCAGCGTGTCGTCGAACAGCAGTAGGAGCATGTTGAGCCGGTCGGCAGGGTAGGCGTCCGGGTCGCCGAGCAGCGCCTTCGCCATCGGGTTCCAGTCGAGCAGGTCGAGATGCCGGCCGAGCACGACCGCAGGAGTGTCCATCACCCGCAGCAGGCGCCGTGTGCCCTCCGGCACCCGCTCCGGGTCGCGGTTCACCCGGGCGGGCATCGACCGGCGGGCAGCGTGGGCCAGGGTGAACAGGTGCCGGCGTTCCTTGTGGTCGAGGCCGAGCGCGCCGGCAAGCGCGTCCAGGACGTCGTCGGACGGGCGTACCTCCCGGCCCTGTTCGATCCGCTGGTAGTAGTCAGTGCTCAGCCCGGCCAGCAGGGCCAACTCCTCGCGCCGTAGCCCGGTGACCTTGCGCCGGCCGCCCGGCTCCAAGCCGACGTCGTGCGGACGCAGCCGACTACGCCGAGCGCGTAGGAAGTCGCCGAGCTCACGAGCATACGGATGAAGGCTGTTCATGCCGCAAGTGTGCAGCGGCCCGGACCGCCGAAGGTAGGTCGCTCAGACCTAGGCAACCGAGAACGACTGAACCCATCGGGATCGCTCCTAACGTCGATGGGCCAGCGCACCGACACCTCCAGGAGCAGCAGATGACCGGATGGACCACCGACCACATCCCCGACCAGCACGGCCGGGTTGCCGTCGTGACCGGCGCGAACTCGGGCCTCGGCCTGGTCACCGCCACCGAACTGGCCAGCCACGGCGCCCACGTCGTGCTCGCCGTTCGTCACACTCCCGCCGGCGAGGAGGCCGCCCGCCGGATCGGTGGCGACGTCGAGGTACGTGAGCTGGACCTGGCCTCCCTCTCCTCCGTGCGGACCTTCGCGGCGAAGCTGGCTGGCGACCACCCGGCGATCGACCTGCTGGTCAACAACGCCGGCGTGGTGCTGCTTGGCCCACGTCGCACCTCCGCCGACGGATTCGAACTGCACCTCGCCACCAACATGTTGGGCCACTTCGCACTGACCGGCCTGCTGCTCGGCAACCTGGCCGCGGCGCGGGAAGCCCGCGTGGTCAGTCTCAGCTCGATCACCCACAAGAACGCACACTTGGACTTCAATGACCTGATGTTCGAACACGGCTATCGGGCGGCCACCGCCTACGGCCGGTCCAAGCTCGCCACCACGATCTTCGGCATCGAATTGGACCGCCGCCTGCGGGCCGCCGGAACACCGATCGTAAGCGCCCTGGCCCACCCGGGTCTCACCCGCACCAACCTGACTCCGCGTGCCTGGGAAGACCGTGGCCGATTCGGGCGACTGATCGCGTCGGCCGGCCTGCTGGCAACCCAGCCGGTGGCGCAGGGCGCGCTGCCGCAATTGCGCGCTGCGACCGAGCCCGGTGTGCGGGGTGGCCAGTTCTTCGGCCCGTCCGGGCTCTGGGAGACGCGAGGCAGAGTCACCGAGGCCCGGCTCAGCCAGGAGGCCGCCGACCCGGCCGTCGGCACGCGGCTGTGGGCGGCAGCCGCGGGTCTGACCGGCGTCAACTACCTCTGACCTACGACGGTCACCGGCTGGCCGGTGGCAATCCGCAGCGTCGCGATCAGCCGCCGCACCTGGAGACGCCGGCCAGCACCAGCCATCCCCGGAACAGCAAAGCCTGACCACTTCGACATCTACTGGGAGGTCACACCGCACCGCTCGACGTCGGTGTTGATCATCGTCGGCTCAACCGGCGACGTCCACGACGACCTTGCCCTCGGCGGTGCCGCCGACGACCACGTGGTGGGCGTCCATGACCGTGTCGAGCGTGAACCTGCGTTCGTCCAGTCGGGGGCGCAGCGCGCCGGCGTCGGCCAGCGCCGCGATCTCGCGCAGGATGGTGCCGTGGTGTTCGCGGCCCCGCCCGGTGAGCATCGGCAGCAGAGTGAACACGCCGGAGTACGTCGCGCCACGGAACGATAGCGGAGCGAGCGAGTGTGAGCCCCAGCCCAGCGCGCTGACGACGTGCCCGTGGTAGGTGCGCACCGCCGCGAACGAGGCGTCGAGCGTCGCGCCACCGACGTTGTCCATGACGATGTCGAACCCCTCGCCGCCGGTGTACCTCTCGACGTACTCCTCGACCTTGCTCACTGTGTAGTCGATCGGCACGGCGCCCAGGCTCTCGATCACCCGCATGCTCGCCGGCCCCCCGGTGGCGTACGCCTCGGCGCCGCGCGCCTGGGCGAGTTGCACACCCACGTACCCGACGCCTCCGGCGCCGCCGTGCACCAGCACCTTCTGCCCGGCGCGGACCCCGGCCCGGTCGACCAGCCCTTCCCAGGAGGTGATCGCCGCCAGTGGCAACGCGGCGGCCTCCCGCATCGAGAGGCTCCTCGGCTTGTGGGCCAGCAACCGGGCGTCCACGGCGGCGTACTCGGCCAGCGAGCCCTGCAGGTCGCCGACGCCCCCGCACAGCCCGTACACCTCGTCCCCCGGCTCGAAGCCGGTCACGTCCGCGCCGACCGCCGCAACGACACCGGCAAGGTCCAGGCCGAGCACCGCGGGCAGCTGGACGCGCGCGTGCGCGGCCTTACCTGCCTGGATCTTCGTGTCGAGCGGGTTGACCCCGCTGGCGCCGACCCGCACCAGCACCTGCCCCGCCTCGGGAGTCGGTTGATCGATCTCCTCGATCGTCAGCGGAACGTCGAACTCCCGCAGCAGCGCAGCACGCATGGATTCACACTCTCCGTGGTCGAGACGTCACGTGGACGCTATCGGACCTGATTGCCGGCCGGGGTGGCTTCCTCGGTGACCCGCACGGACGCCCGCCGGAACTTTTGGCCGGCCCGGCCGACCACCCGGATGCCACCGGTCACGGCTGATCGGCTTTTGCCGTCTGAGGAAAAAGATCGTCACCTCTTGTAAAAAGTCTCGGCACAGTGAGGATATTCAGATGCGTCGTCACCCTCAGATTCCTGGGCGGATGGTCTCGGGCCTCCTCGCGCTCCTCCTCGCCTCGGCGGTCGCTCTGCTCGCACCCGCTCAGCCCGCCGCAGCTCACGGGACCCTCGCCGAGTCCACACCGGCGGGGGGCGCCACGGTGCGCGAGCCGGTGACGGCGGTGCGGCTGTTCTTCACCGAGAAGGCCGCCGCCAACGCGTACTTCACCATCACCGCCCCCGGCGGCACCCGGGTCGACAACGGCTGGTCGTACGGGGAACCGAAGCCGCTCGCCAAGCCGGTGCGTGAGTACTTCCTGGTCAACGGGCAGTTCGAGCCACGCGAGTACATGACGGGATTCCCGGCGGTCGTGGCCGTCGCGCATCTGCCCGCCAAGGGCCAGTATTCGGTGAGCTACCTGTCGATGGCGTCCGACGGCGACGCCGTGCGGGGCACTATGACGTTCCGCTACAACGGACCGGTGACGGCGGCACCGCAGGGGTGGACCCCGCCGTCGACCCAGCCGGACCCGGCGCTGCTGGCCGCCACCGAGCAGCACCAGACGTCCGCGCAGGGTTCGGCGGTGCCGACCACGCCCGCCGACCCGTCGACCCCGACGGCCGCGGCGGCTCCGCCAGCCGAGTCGACCGGTGAGAGCGGCCCCGGAGCACGGGCCTGGACCGGCTGGGCGGTGGCGATCGTGGTGGCCGTGGGGTTGGCCGGGTTCGTCGGCTGGCGTCGCCGACCTGCTCGCACCGGCAAACCCACCGGCCGGGGCCGTACCTCGCATGCGACGCCCGCCCGCCGCGGCGCCGGTCCCCGTTCCACGAACAAGACCGTCGGCGCCAGGACCGGCGGCGGTGTCGGCGCGCCCGCCGCCGGGGGCAAGCAGCGACCCAGAACCGTAGCGTCCGCACGGACCGTCGCCACGACGGACGGTGCGTCGACGGACGCTCTCGACTCCGAACCGCGGCCCGACGTGGACGCCGCCGCCGGCACACCGGGGTCGCGGCTGAGCAACGCCCACCTGACGCTGTTCGTCGGTGGGCTGGTGGTGGCCCTGCTGTCCGGCTTCGGATTGGCTCGTATCGCCACCGCCGACGAGAGCCCGGCGACCGGCGACGCACGACCGTCAGCCGGTGGACCGCCCGCCTCGGGGCAGGTGGGCTCCGCGATCGACGGGCACCAACACCCGGCCGGTACGGGTCCGCACACACATCCGGGTGACGGCGGGACGGGGCAGGCGCTGGCAACAGGGACGACGGTCAGCGCCGGTGGGTACGCCCTGCAACCACTGGAGCGGTCCCAATCGCCTGGCGTACGGGCGGACTACCGGTTCCGGATCGTCGGGACCGACCGGCAGGCGGCGACACGCTTCGCGGTCGTCCACGACAAGCCGTTGCACATGATCGTGGTGGGCCGCGACCTGTCCGGCTACCAGCATCTACATCCGACGATGGCACCCGACGGCACCTGGAGTGTTCCCCTGACGCTGGCCCGACCCGGAGGCTACCGCGTCTACGCCGACTTCTCCGTCACCACAGCTGACGGCAAGCAGCAGCCACTCGTGCTGGGCGTCGACCACACCGTGCCCGGCGCGCACAGCCCGACCGCGCTGCCGCCGGCGCAGGCGCAGGCGACGGCTGGTCCGTACGCGGTGTCGATGACCGGCACCCCGACGGTGGGGGTGACGGCGCCGATGCACTTCCAGGTGAGCGCCGATCCGACCAGACCGGCGCAGTTGGAGCCGTACCTGGGCGCGTACGGGCACCTGGTCGTGGTTCGTGAGGGCGACCTCGGCTACGTGCACGTGCACCCGGAGCCGGAGTTGGTCGACGGAACCGTCAAGTTCTGGCTGACCGCGCCGAGTTCGGGGCGGTACCGGGCCTTCTTCGACTTCCAGGTCGCCGGCAAGGTGCACACCGGGGAGTTCACGATCAACATCTCCTGAGTCCGGAACTTTCTCCGAGCTGCGGCCGACCACCCTCCCAGCAGCAACCATCGGAGGAAGAACACATGCGCACCACCAGCCCGAACGCTTCACGCCGCCGGTCGGCCGCCATCCTCGCCGCCGCGATCCTGACTGTGGGTGTCGCCGGTTGCGGCTCGTCCGACTCTCCGTCGACAGCGCAGGCGGGCCCGCCCGCGTCGGCCTCGGCCAACCCGGACGCTGGTGTGCTCGGCATTCGTGACCCGTGGGTGAAGGCGGCCGACAAGGGCATGACGGCGGCCTTCGGGACCCTGGTCAACGACGGCGACAGCGATGTCACGGTGACTGGTGCGACGACCTCCCTGTCGCCGATGGAGCTGCACGAGATGACCATGAAGGACGGCAAGATGGTCATGCAGCAGAAGCAGGGCGGCATCGTGATCAAGGCCAAGGGCACGCACGCCCTGGAGCCCGGCGGCGACCACCTCATGCTGATGAACCTCACCAAGCCCGTCCAGGCCGGCGACGAGTTGGCCTTCACCCTGACCTTCGCCGACGGCAGGACCCAGCAGTTCCGCGCCGTGGCCAAGCCGTTCACCGGCGCGCAGGAGAGCTACGCCCCCGGGCACGTCGAGCCGATGACCGGCACGAGCGCCACGCCGGAGATGAGCATGAGCCCGGCGTCGTGACGCAGACGCCACCCGTCCGGCCGGTGAGCAGGCGTGGCCTTCTCACCGGCGGAGCCTTGGCGGCCGGCGGGGCCCTGGCCGGCGGCGCCGCGATCGCCGCCACCCGTGTGGGGAGGACCAAGCCGCCGTCGGCGACCGCTGCCGACACGACGCTGGCGGCGACCGTCGGCGGGCTGGTCGAGCCGTTCCACGGTGCTCGACAGGCCGGGGTGGCCACCGAACCGCAGGCGCACGCCTCGTTCGTGGCGCTCACAGTGCGGGCCGGCGTCGACCGGGCCGCGCTGGGTCGGATGTTGCGGTTGCTCACCGACGACGCCGCCCGGCTCACCCAGGGCCGGCCCGCGCTGGCCGACACCGAGGCCGAACTCGGGCTGCTGCCGGCACGGTTGACAGTGACCTTCGGCTTCGGGCCCGGCCTCTACCGGGCGGCCGGCGTCGACGACCGCCGGCCAGCATCGGTCAGCGACCTGCCGTCGTTCCGCATCGACCGGCTCCAGCCGGCCTGGTCCGGCGGTGACCTGCTGCTGCAGATCTGCGCCGACGACGCGATCTCCGTCGCCCATGCCCAGCGGGTCCTGATCAAGGACAGCCGACCGTTCGCCACAGTGCGGTGGGTCCAGCAGGGCTTCCGGCGCAGCCCGGGCGTCGAGCCGGGCGGCCACACCCAGCGCAACCTGTTCGGTCAGCTCGACGGCACCGCCAACCCCCGACCCGGCGCGCCCATGGACACCGCCCTCTGGGTCCCGGACGGCCCGGCGTGGCTGCGCGACAGCACCACAGTGGTGGTCCGGCGGATCAGCATGAACATGGAAACCTGGGACCTGCTCGGCCGGACCGACCGTGAACTCGCCGTCGGGCGGCGGCTCGACACCGGCGCCCCGCTCACCGGCACCGCCGAACACGACGAACCCGACTTCGCCGCCACCGACGCCGACGGCCTCACCGTCATCCCCGACTTCTCTCACCTGACCCGCGCGCACGTCACCGACGACCGGCTGAAGATCCTGCGCCGGCCCTACAACTACGACGGGGTGCCGACAGCCGAGGGTCACGCCGACAGCGGATTGATCTTCACCTCGTACCAGGCCGACATCGCCCGGCAGTTCCTGCCCATTCAGCGCCGGCTGGCCGACCGGGACCTGCTCAACGAATGGACCACGCCGATCGGCTCCGCCGTCTTCGCCATCCCGCCCGGATGTCAACCGGGCGGGTGGATCGGCGAGCAGGTGCTGGGATGACCACGCCAACCGTCATGACCGCACCGTCGTCCCGGCCCACCGCTGTCCGGCTCGGCGCGGCGGTGCTGGCCGTCCTCGTGGCGGTGCTCATCCCGGCCAGCCCGGCCTGGGCGCACAACTCGCTCAAGACGGCAGTGCCCGCTCAGGACGCGACGCTGCCGAGCGCACCGACCGCCGTCACGCTCGAATTCATGCAGCGGCTCGACCCCGCGTTCACCACGATCGTGCTCACCGACGCCGCCAAGCGGAAGCTTCCCACCGGCGCACCTGTGGTCACCGGAGCGAAGAGCACGGTCCAGGTGACCGACACCCTGCCGAACGGGACGTACACGGTCGCCTACCGGGTCGTCTCCGTCGACGGGCACCCGGTGCAGGGGTCGTATCCGTTCACTGTGGCCGATCCGACGTCCAGCGCCGCGCCGGTCGCCAACGTCAGCGCGTCGGGGCCGCCCCCATCCGCTGCGGCCGCGAAGTCCGGTGGCGGTCCGAGCGCCGGTGTCCTCGTCGCGGGTGCTGCACTGGCCCTCCTCGTTCTGGCGACGGCTGGGCTGCTGTGGCGGCGGGCGGCCCGACCCGACCAGCCCTGACGTCGGGGACCCGACCTGCCGTCTCCCGGGGAACCACCGGCGTCTCTCCCCCGACTACCAGTCAGGGCCGACGCGACACCTCACCGGGCGACCAGACCAGTACGGGAGACACCTTCGTGCTTCCCGACTCTTCCGATCGGATCACCATGTCTCTCACCGAACTGTCCGGCACGCCGACGCCGGAGCCCGCCACGACCGCTGAGAAACCGGCCCCGCCGGCCCGGCGCACGTCACCGTTCGGCGCGCTGCTGCTGCGGCTGCACTTCTACGTCGGCATCCTCGTCGCCCCGTTCCTGGTGGTCGCCGCACTGACCGGCCTGGCCTACACCACAACCCCGCAACTCGACTCGATCCTCTACGGCGACCAACTGACCGTCGCCCAGGCGGGTGACCGTCAGCTACCACTGGCCGAGCAGATCGGCGCCGCGCGCAACGCGCACCCCGACGGCAGCATCACCACAGTGCAACCCGGCGACGGCGACCGGAGCACCACTGTGGTGTTCTCCCTTCCCGAACTCGGCGAGAACCAGCACACCGTCTACATCAACCCGTACACCGGCGAGTCCCAGGGGCAGCTCACCACCTGGTTCGGGTCCACGCCGGCCACCACCTGGCTGGACGACCTGCACCGCCACCTGCACCTGGGCACTGTGGGCGAGCACTATTCCGAGCTGGCCGCGAGCTGGCTGTGGGTGATGGCGCTCGGCGGGGTCATCCTCTGGTGGCGTCGACGCAGCGCCGCCCGAGCCGCCGCCCGGCACCTGTTCGTGCCGGACCTGTCCACCGGCAAGGGTGTCCGCCGTACCCGGGGATGGCATGCCACCACGGGCATCTGGCTCACAGTCGGCCTGCTCTTCCTCTCGGTCACCGGCCTGACCTGGTCCCGGTACGCCGGCGCGAACTTCGCCGCCGGCCTCGACGCGCTGAACGCCCGCACTCCGGAGATCTCCACCAGCCTCACCGCCGGTCCTCCCGCCCCTGCCGAGACCGGTGGGGGCCATGAGCACGGTGCCGCCGGGGCGGGCGGCGTCGTCGAGTCGGCGGCCTTCGATCGGGTCCTGGCTGTCGCTCGCGGCGCGGGCCTCTCCGGGCCGGTCGAGATCACCCCCGCGCCGGAGCCGGGCTCCGCCTGGACCGTCACGCAGGTCGACAACACCTGGCCGGTCAGGAAGGACCGCATCGCCGTCGACCCGGCCTCCGACACGGTCACCGCCCGCAGCGACTTCGCCGACTGGCCGCTGCTGGCCAAAATGAGCGGCCTCGGCATCCAGGCCCACATGGGAATCCTCTTCGGCCTGGTCAACCAGATCCTGCTCGCCGCGCTCGCCCTCGGCCTGCTCTGCGTCATCTTCTGGGGCTACCGCATGTGGTGGCAACGCCGACCCACCCGCGCCGACCGCCGGGCGATCGCCGGCACCCCGCCAGCCCGAGGCGGCGTACGCGGCCTGCCGCTCTGGGCGCTGCTGATCGGCGTACCGGTGACCGTGGCCATCGGCTGGGCGCTGCCCCTGTTCGGGCTCACAGTGATCGCCTTCCTCGTCATCGACGTGGTGGTGGGTGCGGTGTCTCGACGCCGACGACCTGCCGCGGCTCCCACCTCCCCGGCACCCGCGGGGAGCTGATCCACCGATCCGGCCGTCCGTCCTCCGGCGGACGGCCGGACGCCTCGCTCAGATGACCACCTGTTTGGTGTTCGGCAGGCTGTCGACTATCGACTTCTGCACGTTGATCGTGTCGGCGATGACCTCGTGGGGGGTGTTGGCCATCCACTGCATCACCGAGATGTCCTCGAACCGGGGATGGCGGAACATCTCCAGGAACACCAGTGGCTCGTCGCCGGTGTTCTCGATGTAGTGGCCGTACGCGAACGGGACGTAACCCACGTCGCCGGCCTGGAAGTCGAACGTCCGAGCCGCGGCCTGCGAGGCGAAGACACCCATCCGCCCGGTGCCGGAGATGTAGTACTGCCACTCGTCGGTGGTGGGATGCCAGTGGAGCTCGCGCATCCCTCCCGGCTCGACCTCCACCAGGGCCGCGGCGGTGGTCACCGAGGCGGCGAAGTTGGTCGAGTCGGTGATCCGGACTGTTCCGCCGCGGAAACGCTGTGGGGTCTGCGCGAGCATCCGGTGTTTGAAGCTTCGGGGGATGTCGCCGGTCGGGCTGACCACCCGGTCCTGTTGCAGGGGCGGCGGGACGTCGCCCTGGAAGATGTACTTCTCCCGCTCGGGCAGGTTCTCCATCTGTTCCAGCGTCCAGCCGAAGTTCTTGGCAAGGACGTGTCGAGGCGTGTGGGCGAAGAAGTCGCTGAGCAGGAACGTGTTGTTCTCCGAGAACGCGCCGTCGTCGAAGACCAACAGGAACTGCGCGCCGTCTTCCAACGCCTGGATGTTGTGCGGCACACCCTGCGGAAAGAACCACAGATCGCCCGCCTTCACGTCCTCGATGAAGTTGCGGCCCTCGTGGTCGACGGCGCTGATCCGGCAGCTGCCGCTGAGCATGTACGCCCACTCCGACTGCTGGTGCCAGTGGATCTCCCGGTACGCGCCGGGCTCGAGACCGAACTGGACGCCGGACAACTGACTGGCGATCGGAAGGTCGCGGCTGGTGACCTCCCGGGTCCAGCCGCCCTTCTCCACCCGGGTGTGCGCCTGCGAGAACGAGAACTTGAGGTTGGGAACCAGCCGACTGTCGGTCGTCGGTGGAACCAGGAGGTCCGGGTTCTGCCGCTCGAGCTCGACGTTACGGCCCGCGAAGGGCGCGGCGCCCTGGTCGCCGCGCCGCGGCTCGGGATCGCTGTTCGCCATGGTCGCTGTCTCCTCACTCGGGTTGGATCGGACTGGGTGCGGGAACGGATCCGCCTCGCAGCCGCAGCCGGGACGTGATCCCCAGCAGGGCACGCACTCCGGGCCAGCCGTACTGGACCGCGATCGCTACCGGAACCGCCGCCGCGATCGCCATCAGCACCAGGCGGGTCCACGCCGGAGCGTGACCGCCGGCCCCGGTGCCGGCGTAGAGGACGAACATCAGCAGTACGACCCGGAGTCGACGCAGACCGGGAAGTTCGGTGAGCTGGGCCATGGTTCGATGATCGGCGTCGAACACCGCACGTCGCATCACGTGATCGCGCCATTACCGCAGGTCAAATCCCGGACGGCGGGGGCATTCGGCGCAATCCCGCCGGTTCGTCCATCCAGTCGCCCGTACCTGCCGGCATGGCTAGGCTCGGTCGCAGGACGGCATTTCGACGCGCCTGGTACCAACCGGGGAGAACGCCATTGTCCGAATCACCCTTCAACGCCGGAACGCTTCCGGCCGACGGCTTCACCACCGACGCCGAGCAACGACGGCATCGGCTGTTCGCCACGGCGGACCAGCTCCGGCTGGCCGGACGCGGGATGGAGGCGCTCCACGTCCTGGCGGCGGAGATCGCCACGAGTCGCGACGGCGAGCGCCACCGCGCCCACCTGCTCGGGCGGCTGGCGCAGATCGTGGCACTGGAGCAGCCGACCATCGCCCTCGCCGGCCTCCGGGAGGCGCTGAACCTCCGATTGGACGCCGGCAGCCGCGGCACCCTGCTCGCGCTGGTCGCCACGATCGCGGCCCGCACGGGGCATCCGGACACCGATGCCCTGCTCCGCGACGCTGGCACCGCGCACGCCGCTTCGGGTACTCAGGCATCCGCTCGCCACCTCGCCCTCGGCCGAGCCGCCCGCTCGCTCGCGCACGGTGATCTGCCGGGCGCCCAGGCTGTGCTGGCGGCCCTGGACCCGGACTCCTGGGCGGCACGCGCCGACGCCCCGTCCATCCGGGCGGAACGGATCCTCGTGCAGCTCGGCCTGGGCCGGCACCAGGACGCGCAGGCCGCGACCCGCCAGGCGCCCGACGTCTCACTCACCGGGCTGACCGCGCTGGACTGCCTGCGCATGGTGGCGGTGGGAGAGCTGCCCGAGGCGGCCGCTCTGGCCGTCACGACGCTCAGCTCCGGCTCGGCGGACCTCAGTAGGGAGGTTCGTGCCCTGTTGGTCGCGGTGATCGGCGAGGTCCGCTACCGCCGTGGCGAACACGACGACGCGCGCGCCATCCTCCGCGCCAGCCTCGCCGAGGACCGATGGCCCGACCGTACGATGTGGACGTTCGCGTTCTGTGTGGCGGTGCGCGACAGCGCCTTCAGCGAGCCGGCCGGCCTGCTCACCACTGTCGTCGCCGACCTGCACCGGTCGGTCCGGTCGCTCCTGCCCGTGCCGCACTTCGGCCCCCGACTGGTACGCGCGGCGGTGGCCGCAGGCGACGTCCGGGCCGCCCGCCGGGTCACCGAACTGGTCGAGCTGGTGTCCACCCGTACGCCGGTGCCGCTGTGGCACGCGCTGGCCGACCAGAGCCGGGGGTTGCGCGACGGCGACCCGGACGCCCTCCGGTCGGCGGTGGACCAGCTGCGCACCACCGCAGCCCGGCCGGCGCTGGCCGACGCGTTGCTCGACCTCGCGAACAACCCCCGGGCGCGAACCGGGGAGGCGCGCGATGCCGCGCACGAGGCGGCTGCCCTCTACGCCCGGATCGGCGCCCCTGGTGACCAGGCGATCGCGGACCGGCGCTACGCCGACCTCGCCGCCCGCCCACAGCGCCGGCCGTCGATCGACGAGCAGCCGAGCCAGGGCATCGGCGCGCTCACCCCCGCCGAGGAGCGGGTGGCCGAGATGCTCGCCTCCGGCGCCACGAAGAAGGAGGCGGCCAGGAGCCTCTTCGTCTCCTTCCACACCGTGGACACCCAACTCCGCTCCATATACCACAAGCTGGGCATTCACAATCGGATGCAGTTGGTGCGGGCCTGGGAACGGACCAGACGATAATCAGCCGATGACCGCGCCAGCCGACCTGACCCCGCTCGCCGAGGCCGTGGAGTGCGAATTCATGTACTCCTACGAGTCGCAGGCGCCCGGGCCCACGTACACCGATCTCGGGATCGCGACCACCCGCGTCGGCGGCGGTGTCGCCCTCGCCATGCGCAACGATCCCTCTGGCGGGTACTGGAGCAAGGCCCTCGGCTTCGGCACCACCGAGCCGTTCACCGTGCAGGTCCTGGATCGCGTCCTCGACTTCTACCGGGAGCGGGGCGTCGACCAGGCAGTGCTCCAGCTTGTCCCGTCGGTGCTGCCCGCGGGCTTCGACGAGGTCGCCGCCGCGCGCGGGCTTGAGCCGGGAAGCACCTGGATCAAGCTCGCCGCCCGACCCGAGGACGTCGCCCCGGCGCAGACCCGCCTTCGCGTCGCCCCCGTGCCGGCGGCCGAGGCGCGGCGCTGGGCCGACGTGCTGCTCACCGGGTTCGGCATGCCGACCGGTGGGCTCACCGACATGCTGGCCGCGACGGTCGGCCGGCCGGCGTGGCGACCGTACGCCGCCTGGGACGACGGCGACCTGGTGGCGGGCGGCAACCTGTTCCTGCACGACGACGCCGCGTCGCTCAACGCCGCCGCGACGGCCTCCGGTCACCGCGGCCTCGGGGCGCAGTCGGCGCTGATCGCCGCCCGCGCCCGAGCCGCGGCCGAGGCGGGATGCCGGTGGCTGTTCGCCGAGACCGGAAAGCCCGCGCCCGGCCAGCAGAACCCGTCGCTGAACAACATGCGCCGGGCTGGGCTGGTGCCGCTCTACGAACGCCGCAACTGGGTCTGGCGAGCAGCGTCCTGAACCCACCCGCCGGGGTTCACTTCTCGCTGTCGAGCAGGGCCATCATCGCGGTCGCGTACCGCTGGCCGGAGGCGGCGCCGGCCGGCACGGCACGTTCGATCTCGTTCAACGCGTCCTGGTCGAGCACCACATCGACAGCGGCCAGGGACTCGGCCAGCCGGTCGCGTCGCCGCGCCCCGACCAACGGCACGACCTGTTCGCCCTGCGCCGCCACCCAGGCGATCGCCACCTGACTCGTCGTCGCCCCCAGCCGCTGCGCCACCCGGCCGAGCGCGTCCACCAGGCGCAGGTTCGCGGCCAGGTGCTCGCCCTGGAACCGTGGGCTGTTCGCCCGGAAGTCCGTGCCGGTCAGCGCACGGTCGGCAGACCAGTGGCCACTGAGCAGACCCCGGGACAGCACCCCGTAGGCGGTCAGCCCGATGCCCAACTCCCGCAGCGCCGGCAGGATGGTGGCCTCCGGGCCCCGGGAGAGCAGCGAGTACTCGATCTGGACGTCGCTGATCGGCGCCACCGCAGCGGCCCTGCGGATGCTGTCCGCGCCCACCTCGGAGAGCCCGATGTGCCGGATGTAGCCGGCCTGCTGCATCTCGAGCAGCGCGCCCACGGTCTCCTCGATCGGCACCTGCGGGTTCAGCCGCGACGGCCGGTAGATGTCGATGTGGTCGGTGCCCAACCGTCGCAGCGAGTACGCCAGCCGGTCCTTCACCGCCGCCGCCGACACGTCGTACGGTGCCGCCTGGAAGCCGCCGTCGGGTGTCCGGCGTGCGCCGAACTTCACGCTGAGCACCACCTCGTCGCGGCGACGCTCGCGCAGCACCCGGCCGATCAGCAGCTCGTTGTGACCCGATCCGTAGAAGTCCGCGGTGTCGATCAGGTTCACACCGGCGTCGATCGCCGCATGCAACGTCGCGACGCTCTCCGCCTCGTCGGCCGGCCCGTACAGGTCGGACATGCCCATGGCGCCGAGCCCGATGGTCGACACCTCCGGCCCGGAGGCACCCAACCGTCGCCGTCGTAGACCCGTCATGTCGCTCGTCTCCTTCGGTCGTCGTCGCGGTGCGTCGTGGTGTCCGGGCACCGCTGTGTACGCTGTGTCCATATAACCAGCAAGTAGACAGCGTGTCCATATAACCGGAGGACCAGTGGCCGAGCTCACGCCGGATGCCCAGACGCCAGCACGACGCGGTCGCGGCCGTCGCCCCGCCGACCAGGTACGCGCGGAGATCCTCACGGCCGCCGGTGAACTCCTGCTGGCCGAGGGCATGGCCGGCTTCACCATCGAGAAGGTCGCGGCCCGCGCCGGAGCCAGCCGGATGACCATCTACAAGTGGTGGCCGTCCAAGGGCGCGCTCGCCCTGGACGGCTACTTCACAGTCGTCGCGCCCACCCTGGCCTTCCCCGACACCGCCGACATCGTCGCCGACCTGACCAACCAGCTCGTCGCCTTCGTCCACCTGGTGCGGGACACCACCGCCGGTCGGGTCATCAGCCAGCTCATCGGGCAGGCCCAGACCGACCCGGAACTGGCCGCTGCCTACCGCGAGCGCTACTCCGGCCCCCGTCGGGCCCTCGCCGTCGAAACCCTCACCCGGGCCATGGCCCGGGGGCAGCTACGCGCCGACATCGATCCCGAATCCGTCGTCGACCAACTCTGGGGCGCCTGCTACCACCGGCTCCTCATCGCCGACCTGCCGCTCACCGAGGACTTCGCCCGCACCCTGGTCGACAACCTCATCCGCGGACTGCGCTGACCGGCCGGCGGTGACGCCCCGGGGGCCCATGCCACGGATCGACCGGACCCTACGGGCGCCTTTCCGGGGACCCCGAGGTGGGTCAGTCCCCTTGACCTCCGGCGGGCCCCTCCCCCGGGTCGGGCGGGCACCGACGCTTGAGCAACTCGGCGAAGCGGCGCGTGGCGGGGCTGATCGCCTCCCCCGTGGGGAACACGAAGTCCAGGCGGCGCTCCATCCGCACGTCGGCGAGCGGGATCAGCCGGATGCCGAGCTGACGTCGATAGTGCCCAAAGTCCAAGCCGGCGGGGACCAGGGACACGCCGACGCCGGCGTTGACCAGGTCGAGCACGCTCGTCCACTCGTTGACCTCACAGACGATCCGCCGCGAGAGGTTCGCGGCCTGGAACGCCTCGTCGACCAACACCCGGACCGCCCAGTTGACGGGCGTGTCCACGAATCGTTCGCCGTCCAGGTCGGACAGCCGGACCGTACTGTCACCCGCCAGCGGATGATCATTGGAGCAGGCCAGCACCACTGGATCGGAGATCATCTGGATGGCGGACAATCCGCTGGTCTGCGGGGCCGAGAGCAGCGCGCAGTCCAACTCACCGCTTCGCACCATCTCCAGCATCCGTAGCGTCGCATCCTGTGTGACGACGATGGTGACTCCTGGGTAGGTGTGGGCGAATTCGGCCAGCCAGGCGTTGAAGGGCAGGGTGTGCCCGACACTGTTGATGGTTCCGATTCGTAGCCGTCCCGAGAGTGTGCCTTCGACGTCCTGGACGACCTGCCGGGCTGCGGCCGCCGCCTCCAGTGCGCGCCGAGCCGCTCCGACGAGTGCGTCACCCGCTGCGGTCAGCCGCACCGGCCGGGTCCCCCGTACGAACAGCGGCGCCCCGACATCCCTCTCCAGCGCCCGGATCGACGTGGACAGCCCGGACTGCACGATCAGCTCTCGTGCGGCCGCGCGGGTGAAGCTCCGTTCCTCAGCGAGGGCGACGAAGTGCCGCAGGTTTCGCAGTTCCACACACGCACATTATCTCCTGCAGAGATGCGCACCATCTCAACCATGTCTGCCGGACCTGAATAGGTTCTGACCAGCTCTCCTGTTGTCGATGGCATGACCGTCATCGCTCCGCCACGACACCGGATCGCAGTGGATACGTGCCCGAGACGGGGCACCGGAGCACAAGAAGTCGAAGACAAAGGAGTCTTACCATGTCTGTTTTTGCCACGCATGAAGGCCGGGTGGCTGTCGTTACCGGTGCAGGCCGGGGTATCGGTCAGGCCATCGCGAAGCGTCTCGCCGATGCCGGCGCGACGGTCGTCGCGGTCGACCTGAAGAGCCCGGCAGAGACGGTGGACCTGCTCACCAGTAGTGGCCACACGGCGATTGGTCTCACGGCCGACGTCTCCGATCCGGAGCAGACAGCGGCGGTCGGCGCCGAGGTCATCCGCCGGTTTGGCCGGGTGGACATCCTGGTGAACAACGCCGGTATCTTCCCGTTCTGGGACATTGAGGAGCTCGACTACGACAAGTGGCGGCGGGTGCTCACGGTCAACCTCGACTCGCAGTTCCTGATGGTCAAGGCCGTTCTGCCAGGAATGAAGAAGGGTGGTTGGGGTCGGATCGTGAACCTGACCTCGAACTCGATCGTCACCGCGGCTCCTGGTCTGTCGCACTACATGGCGAGCAAGATGGGCAACATCGGGTTCAGCCGGGGTCTGGCCAACGACCTCGCCCCCTTCGGTATCACCGTGAACGCGGTCGGCCCGACCCTGACGATTACCCCGGGCGTGCGGGAGGTCCACCCGCCGGAAACCCTCGCGGCGGTCGCCCAGGCCCAGGCGATCAAGCGCAGCGGCCAGCCGGACGACCTGGTCGGGACCATCGCGTTCCTCACCAGCGACGACGCGGCCTTCGTCACCGGTCAGACGATCATGGCCGACGGCGGCCTCGCCCGCTGACATGCGATCACGGCCACCTGCGAGCGCCACCGGCATCCGCCGGTGGCGCTCGCGCCGTGCGCCGGCCCCTGCCGCGCAGGGGCATCGAGCCGGACCACCAACCCCGGAGCAGCGGCCACCAACGCCGGTTACGGACCGAGGGCATCACCGGTGACCGGCGCGCGCCGTTGCGGCTCACTCGGGCGGCTTGGCCCCCGACTGCTCGCTGACCATGTACTCCGCGTACCAGTCGGGCCAGTTCTCGTCATGCTCGCCGGTGCGCTCTTCGTGTTCGCCGTGGGCAGCGGCGGCGCGTCGAAGCGCCCCGGCCAGGTCGCTCGCGGAGCCGAAGGACGTCAGGCCCCCTTCGATGCGTCCAGGGAGCCTGGTCGTGATCTCCTGCATCAGCCAGGTGTTGCCGTCCGGATCGCGCAGCGTGGCGCGCGAGAAGTAGCTGCGCCGCTGCGGGTCCGGCCCGTCGACCGGGCCGTCCGGGCTGACGTGGAAGACGTCGCCGACCTCGACACCGGCGGCGACGAGCGCGTCGTGGGCCGCCTCGATGTCGGACACGATCAGGTACGCCATGGCCGAGCCGGGTGCCGCCGACGTGAGCCCGGGACCGAACTGCACGGAGCACGCGGAGCCGTGCGGCGTCAACTGCACGATGCCGGGCGGGGTCTGGTCGAGCCGCCACCCGAGGCGCTCGTAGAACGCCTTCGCCCGGTCGACATCCGACACCGGGATGACGATCACTTCGAGTTTGACGTCGAGGCTCTCGATCCGCGACGTCGCGCTCGCCTCGCCCTGGGCCACCTTCGGGCTCATCGCCCCTCCCTCTCTGATCATCACGCCACTGCTGGCGTCAGTGCTCGGCTCCGGCTTCCCGGCCTCAACCCGGTGCCATCCTGGTGGCCCTGCGTACCCCCAACAGGGCGGCCAAAGCGAGCAGGATGACGGCGACGGAGTACTCGTCGGCGGTCCGCGGCAGGCCGCCGGCGTAGACCACGAGGAAGCCGGCGATCACCGTGGGGAGACCGAAACCGACGTAGCAGACGACATAGAGCACTGACAGCACACTGGCGCGTTGGTGCGCCTCGACCAGCGGCATGACCGTCTTGAGGCTGCCCTGGAAGCCGCTGCCGAAGCCCACGCCCCCCAGCGCGAGGCCGACGAAGAAGCCCGGGACGGACTGCGCCATGACCGACACCACCGTGACGATCATCCCCAGGATGAGCGCGGCGATCCCGGTCAGAATCACGGTCCGCGCGGCGGTGTTGCGCTGCACCAGCACGGCGATCGACCCGAAGACGGCGAAGACGAAGAGGACCAGACCGCCGACCACGATCGACGTGTTCATGAGACTGCGGACGAGCGCCGGGCCGAGCGCGCCGAAGAACCCGGCCAGCGCCCAGACCGCGAAGAGCACCGGGACGACGACCAGGACCGGCTGGCGCACCGAGCGGGGCAGCGTGACGTCCGGTCGCAGGCTGCGTCGGGCTCCGGCCATCGGGGTGACCGTCTCCGGCATCAGCGCGACCCCGACGGCCTGGATCAGCAGGATGACGAGCAGGACGACGTACACCAGTCGCGTCGGTGCGGGTAGGAACTGGATGAGCAGCGCCGAGAGCAGGGCACCGCTCCCGGTTCCGATGCCGGGGGCGATCGAGTTCGCGAGCGTGCCCCGGGCACGGTCGATGTCGAGCATGGCGGCGCCCACGGCGCCGGTGGCGGCGCCGGCAGCCAGTCCCTGCACGAGGCGGGCGACCAGCAGGGCCGCGACGCCGTTGGCGAAGATGAAGACGACCAGCGCGAGCATCTGCACCGCGATCGCGACGGCCAGCACCGGCCGCCGACCGACGTGATCGGACAACCTGCCGAACGTGAGCAGCGACGCCAGCACCGCGAGCGCGTAGACGGCGAACACCACTGTCGTGGTGACCGGCGAGAAGTGCCAGCGTTCCTGGTACAGGCCGTAGAGCGGGGTCGGGGCCGCCGACGCGGCCAGGAAGGACACCAGGATCGACGCCAGCAGCACCAGGGAGACCGTCGGTGTGAGTCGGGCCCGCCCCGCGTTAGGCATGTCGGTGCTCCTCGGCTGCGTGAAAAGCGGTCAGCCTGGGCGTTCCGCCGACCCCCGGGGCCACGGCGGCGTACCCGGTTGGCGACGGCACATGCCAGCTCAGCCCTCGGTGTCCTGGCCGGTCGCCGGGAGGCTCGCCACGCCACGGGCCAGCGCGTCCCGGAAGTCGCGGTACCGATCGGGGCCGAGCGTGTCGGCGAGTTTCTGCTCGATCAGGTGCACGAAGCCGTCGGAGGCCGCCATGAAGCTGAGGCCCCGATCCGTCGGCACGATCAGCTTCGCCCGGCGGTCGGCCGGGTCGGGCGTACGCCGGACGTAGCCCAGCCGTTCCAACTCGTCGAGGATCGCGCCCATCGTCTGCTTGTTGCGGCCGGCCAGCCGGGCCAGTTCGCCGGGTCTGGTGCCCTCGGCGTCCAGGTAAGCGAGGACGGCGCCGTGGCGGGGTCGGACGTCGTCGAACCCCTGCTCCGCCGAGCGTCGGAAGATCTCCCGCTGGACACGCGCGGAGAGCTGCACGGCCAGGATCCCGAGGTCGGGGTCCTGCTCCTTCAGTGTGCTGCGCTTCATAATTTGGTCCAATCATTGGACGGTACAACTTATGGACTATATCGTCGCTGGCGGCGACCGTGGTCCGACCTCGGTCCGCCTGACCGAGAGGATGACCATGACCATTCTGATAACCGGGGCAAATGGCACTGTGTCGCGGGAGGTGCTGCGGGAGCTGGCCGGCAAGCAGCCGGTCCGGGCCCTCGTCCGGGACGCGTCGCGCACGCCAGGGCTCGACGGGGTCGAGTACGTCGTCGGCGACCTGGACCGCCCCGCCACACTGACCTCTGCGTTCGAGGGTGTGACGACGCTCTGGCTGCTGATGCCGATGGGCCCACTGGCACCGAGCCAGAGCATGAACGCGGTGTGGGCGGCCCGGCAGGCCGGCGTGCGGCACATCGTCCGGCTCTCCGCGATCGGCGCCGCGCACGACGCGCCCACCCGCAACGGCCGCCTGCACGCGCTCTCCGACGCGGAACTACAGGAGTCGGGCATCCCCTGGACCATCCTGCGGCCGAGTCACTTCATGCAGAACCTGCTCGGCGCCAAGGCCGGTGGGCACCTCTACGGGCTCTTCGGTGACGCACGGGTCGGCCTGATCGACGCCCGGGACATCGCCGCCGCGGGGGCAGCGATCCTCGCCGCGCCGCAGCGGCACGAGGGCATGATCTACACCCCCACCGGACCGGAGAGCATCACGCTGGACCAGGCCGCCGACGAGATCGGCCGCACGCTCGGCCAGCCGGTGCGCTACGTGCCGCAGAGCCCGGAGCAGGCACGCGACGGCCTGCTCCAGTCCGGCCTCGACCAGTGGTCGGCCGAGGTCCTCGCCGAGTACCGGGTCGCCTACGGCTCCGGGTGGGGCGACTTCACCAACGACCATGTCGAGCGAATCGTCGGCCGGCAGCCGCGGACCTTCGCCGAGTTCGCCAGCGATCACCGCGAGCACTTCGCCAGCGCCTGATCCGTCGACAGCCCGGCACGGTGCCCTCCGGCGTGATCCCGCCCGGGGGGCACCTCCATGCGTGCCCGGCTGCTGCCCCTACAGCTCGGGGTGGCCGAAGAGTCCCGGCAGCCCGCCGCTGTGCAGGAAGACGACCCGGTCGCCGCGCGGGAAGCTGCCGGCCAGCAGCGCCGCCATCGCCCGACCGGTGTACGTCGGGTCCAGGAAGACCCCCTCCGTACGCGCGGTCACCTCCAGCGCCGTCCGGGCGGCGTCGGTCAGCGTGCGGTACCCCGCACCCACCTGGGTGCCGTCGATCCGCAGCGCGTCCGGCTCGACCTCGCCGACGAGCAACCCGGCGACGGTCGCCCGGGGGTCCGGCACGGCACCGACATCCACGCCGATCACCCGCTGCGGGCCCAACTCCCGCACCAGACCGGCCATCGTCCCGCCGGAACCGAGCGCCGTCACGACCTCGACCCCGTCGACGGTCGGCAGCTGGGCTCGCAGCTCGCGAGCGCAGTCCACGTAACCCTGGACCGACGCGGGTGAGGTGCCGCCGAACGGAATGACGTACGCCGATCGTCGCTCCGCCTCCACCGCCACCACCTCGGCGAGTGGACGGTCTCCGGCCCAGACGATCTCCGCGCCGGCGAGCCCGTCGAGCAGCAGGTTGCCTCGCCGCCGCTCCGGGAGCGGACCGGCGAGCACCAGCACGCAGGAGAGACCGAGCCGCGCGGTCGCGGCCGCGGTGAGCCGGGCGTGGTTGCTCTGCGGCGCCCCCGAGGTGATGACCGTGGTGGCGCCGGCGGCGATCGCCTGCGCGCAGGCGTACCGCAGCTTGCGGATCTTGTTGCCGCCCCCGCCGAGGCCGGTCAGATCGTCACGCTTGAACCAGAGCTCGACCAGCCCGAGCCGGGCGGCGAGCCGGGGTGCGGCCTCCAACGGCGTCGGCCACGTACCGAGGGGAACGGGTGTGATCATCCGTGCAGCTAAACACTTCGCGGCCCCGCACGCAGCTACCTCGCCGTCGGCGGCTCCGCGGCGGCTATGCCCGACAGGCGGCTGCCCGGGGCAGCGGGCCGACGTCCGCGTGCCGACCGGGACGGAGCGCCGCGTGCCGCTGCCCGGGACCCGCCCCGTCGCGGGCGGCAAGCGCGTCGGCCACCGCTCCGGTGGCGAACGCGTAGATGGACTTGTGCAACACGTCGATGGCGAGTTCGGGGCGGGGCCAGGTCGGCGGGGGCGCCCCCACGCCGGTGGCGTTCTCCAGGATCTGGTCGTTTGTCAGGCGCGCCGCCGTGAACATCGTCGACGCCCAGGCACCGCGCAGCCCGGCCTGTGCCATGACGCTGCGCAGTACACCGACCAGCGCGCCCTGGCCGTAGTGCATCGCCAGGTTCTGCCACCGGGGCTGCTGCCCGGAGGATTCCGGAAGGCCGGTCAGCCTGGCCAGAACCCGGGCCGGCACGTAGGAGTCGGGCCGACCGGTCACCCGCTGTTCGATCTTCTCGGCGGCCGTCATCACCGCCGCCCCGGCCAGGCCCGCCACCAGTCCCTGCCACACCGCTCGCTTCAGCATGATGCAGCCCTACCCCCGGCCCAGGCACCCACACCCACGAATCGTCGCCAGACCCAGAGCCCCAAGTCTCAGCCCACCGCCTGGGTGACCAGGGCCTCCGCGACCTCGCGCACCTTCCGGTTGGTGTCCTGGGAGATCTTCGACAGCAGCGAGAACGCCTCCTCCGACGAGCACCGCCGGCTCCCCATGATGATCCCCTTGGCCTGCTCGATCACGGCCCGACTCCGCATCGCCTCCTGCATCTGTGCGGCGAGCGTGGCGGCGTTCTCGTACAGGTGCGCGTTGGCCAGTGCGACCGCCGCGTACGCGGCGAAGCCCTCCGCGCTGGCGATCGAGGACGGATCGAACGCGTTCGCCGAATCGCTGTAGACGTTGAGCGCGCCGACCGCCGACCCCTGGATGGGAAGCCCGATGGAGAGGGAACTCTCCACACCGGCGGCGCGAGCCCTCTCGGCCCATACGGGCCAGCGCTCTTCGGTGGCCATGTCCGGCACCGAGATGGTGTCACCGCTGGCGGAGGCATCCAGGCACGGGCCCCGGTGCTGCTCGTACTGCCACTCGTCCAGCTCACGGGCCAACTCGCCGGTGAACGCCCCGGTCCAACCGACCCGACCCCGAACCAGGGTGACAGTCACCTCCCTCGTCCCCGGAATGCTCCCCTTGGCGAGCTCGGCGATCCGGAGGAGCATGTCGTCGAGGCTGACCTCATCGAGTCTGACCCGGCCCAGCTCGGCCAACGCATCGGCGGGATCCATCGTCGGCTGCGTCATCGCAGTACGCCCTCCTCGATCGGCGTCCGCCGGAATGGGAAACCTCCGGCGCGGCCGGCACCTCGCCAGATGCCCGGCAGTTCCGCCCTAGGGCGGTCGTCCGCAAGTCGTGGTCCTACCCCCGGAATCACCCGCTCACACCCTGCTGGGGACGTGACGGCCCGGGTGTCCGTCGACCAGCTCAAGCGGGTCGGTTCGCATGCGGCAGGCCATTGCTCGGACGCCTCCGCCGCGCCAACTGGCCCCCGGTAACGTGGAGCGTCATGGCCACCAGCGTCGACGTGTCTCGGGAACTCGCCAGCCTCGCCGATCCACGTCGAGCCGAGGCGTCGAGCCGGTTCCTCCAGATGGTCCCTGGCGGGTACGGCGAGGGCGACCGGGCCCTCGGTGTCTCCGTGCCCGACCAGCGCACAGTGGCCGCCCGGTACTGGCGCGACCTCTCGCTGGCCGAGACGGCGAAGCTGCTCATCGACGGCGCGCACGAGGAGCGGTTGACCTCGCTGCTCATCCTGGTGCGGAAGTTCGCCAAGGGCGACGAGCAGGAACGAGGTCAGGTCTTCGACATCGTCCTGGCCAATACCGACCGGATCAACAACTGGGACCTGGTGGACTCGTCCGCGCCCTACATCGTCGGCCCCTGGCTGATCGACAGGGACCGGAGCGTCCTGGACCGGTTGGCGGAGTCGAGCCTCGTGTGGGAGCGGCGGATCGCCATCATGGCGACCTTCGCCTTCATCAGGGCCGGTGACTTCGAGTGGACCTTCCGACTCGGCGACCGGCTCCTGCACGACCCGCACGACCTCGTTCGGAAGGCGGTGGGCTGGATGCTGCGCGAGGTGGGCAACCGGGACAGAGCGGCGGAGGAGGAGTTCCTCGCCCGCCGCTACCGGGTCATGCCACGGGTGATGCTGCGGTACGCAATCGAGAAGTTCGAACCGCAGCGTCGCCGTGACTACCTGGCCGGTGCCCTCTAGGCGACCGGATCGGCTGGTGGGATCGGGAAGTTCCGGTTGAAGACGTTGTCCGGGTCGTAGCTGGCCTTGATGGTGCGCAGCCGGCCGAGGGTGGGCTCGGGCCAGGCATCCAGCAGTCGAGCCGGATCGGTGTCGCTCTCGAAGCTGAGATACAGGCCGTCGAGGTGCGGGTACAGCTCGGCCCACAGCTTGTCGAGCTGGGGCCGGCGGTCCGGGACAGTGGCGGCGAGCACCGAGAAGTTCTGCTTCCGGTGCGGGTAGGCGGTGGCGTCGCGGGCGATGTCGTTGACCGCCCCGCCGACGGATCGCAACTGCATGATCATCACATCGCCGGATTGGATCATGCTCTCCATGAGGTCGGCCGCCTGCGGAGTGACGTGGTGCAACAGACCGCTGCGGGTGTCCTCAAGCCCTTGCCCCCGGTGCTGGTTGCCCGGTGGCACGACGATCGCCGGGTACGGCGCGAGCTGCGCCTGCTGGTCGAGGATCGGCCCGATCTCCAGGAACGGGCTCAGGGCGGACTGCGCCGCCTCGACGTCGTCACCGGCGTAGACGAGGGTGACCTGGGCAGCCGGCGGGTTGCCCCGGCGGCCCGGGAAGAGGGAGAGGAAGCTCGTCAGCTCCCGTGGGGCATCCTCGACGAGCTGGCCCCACCGGCGCAGCAGTGGGGCGGTGTCGGTCGCGTCCGCGACGAGCTGGGCGTAGACGACCTTGTCGACCTCGTACGCCTCCAACTCGAGCGCGGTGACCACACCGAAGTTTCCACCGGCGCCCCGGATGGCCCAGAACAGGTCGGGGTGATGCTCGTCGTCGACGCGGAGCAGGCGGCCATCGGCTGTGACGATCTCGGCGGCGACGACGTGGTCGATGGTCAGGCCGTGCTTGCGCGCCAGGTATCCGACGCCGCCGGTGGTGGCGAGACCACCGACGCCCACGTCTCCGTAGTCGCCCGAGCTCATGGCCAGGCCGTACGGGGCGAGCGCCTGGGCCACGTCGCCCCACCGGGCACCAGGCTCCAGCCGCACCCGACGGGTCGCCCGGTCGAGCACCTCGACCTTGTGCATCCTCGACATGTCGATGACGACTCCCCCGTCGTTCGTCGACCGACCGCTGATGCCGTGCCCGCCGCTGCGCACCGACAGGGGGACGTCCTGGGTCCGGGCGTACGACACGGCGTCGACCACCTCGGCGGCGTTCTGCGGACGGATCACCAGGGCCGGCGACCCGTGCCTGCTGTAGGTGTGGCGTACCCGCTCGTACTCCGGGTCACCGGGCTCGACGGACCTGGTGGCCAGCGACGAGGGCAGCGCGTCGTAGTCGAGGCCGGGGTGCCGCTCGGCCAGCGCGACGGTCGTGCGGACCGGTCCGGTGCCGACCTCACCGCCGGCGCGCTCCCTGGCGACCGCCTCCCGCAGCGCGGGGGCGATCTCCTGCCCGAGGGTCTGGATGAGGCGTGGGTCGTCGCGGCCGATCAGGAAGGTGCTGAACCCCTCCTCGAGGACCAGCGGAAGAAGCTGCTCGACCCACTGCTCGACGGGTCCCTGGAGGAAGCCGCGGCTGCGCGACGAGACGTCGACGGTGAACAGGTTGAGCAGCCGGCGGATCTCCCGCGGCTCGCGGCCCGCGGCGACGGCCGCCTCGTCGATGAGCCGGTTGGCGGTCACCCGGTCCGGAGATCGCAGGTATTCCAGCGTCGGCAGCCAGCCGTTGGCCTTCTGGCCGGTCAGGGCCAGCATCTTCGGCTGGTACGCGCCGAGCCAGATGTCGATGTCATGCGCCGGCTTCGGGCCGCGCTGCATGCCGGGTACGGGGTAGTACTCCCCGTCCAGCCGCAGCGGTCCGGTGGCGGTGTCGTCCCAGACACCGCGCAGGACGTCGATCGCCTCCCGCAGAGCCGTGACCCCCTGCCCCGCGGTCAGCCGACGAGCGCCCATGCCCTCGATCCCGTCCCAGAAGGCGCCGGCGCCGAGGCCCAGTTCGAAACGTCCGTGCGACAGCCGGTCCAGGCTCGCCGCGGCCCGGGCCAGCACGGCCGGCGGGCGCAGCGGCAGGCTGAGGACGTTTCCCGAGATCCGGAGCCGTTCCGTGCGGGCGGCGACCCAGCTCAGCAGGGTCCAGGTGTCGAGGAACTCCGCGTTGTACGGGTGGTCCTGGAAGGTGACCAGGTCCAGCCCCGCCGCCTCGGTCAGCTCGGCCAGCGCCACCACCTGATCCGGGTCGTGCACTCTCGGCGTCAGGAATGACCCAAACCGGAGTTCGTGCCCGTAGTCCGACATTGCTCCACCATCCACGCAGTCGTTTGATCAACCAATCATGTTGTGCGCCTATCGTTTGTCTAGCAACCTGTCTTCTCGGCCAATCATTCCTGGGCTGCCGCGATGTCCGCTGATGATCAACGTGCCGGCCACTAGCATCGGGACATGTCCGTGACCGATCCCTGCGAGCTGCCGGCCGACCGCCAGCGCGGCTCGACCTTCAGTTGGTCGCTGGGCATGGTGCTGCGCCGCTGGCACGAGCGCGTCGAGGAGCTACTGAAGGACCTGCCGCACGGCAGCCGGGGCTACCACATCCTGGCCGTCGTCGTACACGAGGAGGTGCCCACGCAGGGCGCCCTGGCCGCTCGCCTGGCCATCGACCGGAGCGTGCTGACGTACGTCATCGACGACCTGGCGAACGCCGGTCTCATCGAGCGCAGGCCCGACCCCCAGGACCGCCGGGCCCGACGGGTCGTGGCCACCGAACGCGGCCGTCAGACGCTCGCCGAGGCCGAACGGCGGGTCGCCCACGCCGAGGACCACGTGCTGGGCGGGTTACCCGAGGAGCAGCGCCCGATCTTCCGCGACCTCGCCGCCCGGGCCGCCGAAGCGATCCACGCCGCCGCACCCGCCACGGACCCCTGCGTGGCGGTGCAGAGCGTCCTTCCTCCCGCCGACCAGTCCAGCTGACCCTCGGTCCTGTCGGCGGCGTTCGGCACCAGGACGACCCGCCCCGGTGCCGAACGCCGCCGGGAGACAGCGTCAGCGCTTGCGGCCCACCCCGCCGAAGGCGTCGATGTCGGCCGGTGTGTCGACCGCGTCGTCCGGTCGCCACTGCGGGCACGGCACGACGCCGGGCTCGACCAACTCCAGGCCGTCGAAGAAGCCAGCGATCTGGTCGGGCGAGCGCAGGGTGTACGGCGTCGCCCCACTGTCGTTGTAGTCGTCCTGCGCCTGCTGCATCTCGGCGCTGATCAGGCTCGTGCCGTCGTTCAGTGAGAGGTAGCTGCCGCCCGGCAGCGCCGCCACCAACTGCCGGGTGATCGAGCGGGCCGTCTCGTAGTCGGGCACGTGCCCCATGACTCCGCTGAGAATGAGACCGATCGGCTGCGTGAAGTCGAGCGTCTTGCCGGCCTCGGCGATGACCGCGGCCGGGTCGTGCAGGTCACCGTCGATGTAGGCGGTCCTGCCCTCGGCCGTGCCGACCAGCAACGCGCGAGCGTGCACCAGCACCAGCGGGTCGCTGTCGACGTAGACGATCCGCGCGTCCGGCGCGATCCGCTGGGCCACCTCGTGGGTGTTGTTGGCGGTCGGCAGCCCGGTGCCGACGTCGAGGAACTGGCGGATGCCCGCATCGGCGGCGAGGAACATGATCGAGCGGACCAGGAACTGCCGGGAGGCCCGGGCCACGTCGACGACGCCGGGGAAGACCTGGCGATACTGGTCCCCGGCCTCGCGGTCGACAGCGAAGTTGTCCTTGCCACCGAGCCAGTAGTTCCAGATCCGCGCCGAATGCGGCACCGACGTGTCGATCTTCTGCTGCTCCCCAGCCTCACCCGCCTCGGGCCGGCCGGTCGTCGGCGATTCCATGGTCACGGCGAACCCCCATATCCAACGCGTACGCGACGGCGTCGCGGGACAGCCCGGTCGAGGAAGTGGCCACCCCTGACCGTGCCACGGTATCGAAGGACGGGGATCCACAAACACCCGGTCACTCCACAGAAGACCACACCGTCCCTGAGCCGCGTCCGGCACCGCCCACCTCGGTGCTGTTCGGGTCCGACGACCCGACCGAGTCCGGCTAGCGGGCGCCGCCCCGCGCGCATCGCCGCCCCGCGCCGTCGGTACGTCCCTCCCGCGAGGGAGCGCCGTCCCCTGTCAGCGGGGCCTGCCAGCTGCGGGCCATCGGCAGGATCGGGTGCATGACGACATCGGCATCGATCGTCGGTCGGAGCGTCCACGGCCTGACGTACGCAGTGCTCGGCTGGGCCGTGGCATACGGGGGCGTGCGTCTGGCGTGGACGGTCGGCGAGGCCCCCGAGTTCGGGCGGCTCGGGCTGGACCTGCTCGGCTTCACCGGCTGGTGGTCGGTGGCGTTGTGCGCGGCCGCCGGCGGGCTGGCGGTCGCCCTGGACCGGGTGGCGACCTGGCGGCCCGCGCTCGCGGGGCTCGCCTGGGCGGTCGCCGGAGCGCTGGTCGCGGCAGCCGCGATCCTGCTGCCGGAACTGGTGGGCCTCCTGCTGTTCACCGTCGGCCCGTTCTTCGACCCGCTGGCGTTCGCCAGCCGGCTCGGCTGTGTCACCGGAGCGGCCCTGCTCGCTCTGGCCACCGCGCGCTATCAGCGGCGGACCAGAGGCGACTGCTCGGACTGCTGCCGGACGGTCCCACCGGGCGTGCGACGCTCGGCACCGGCGCGGTGGGCGCGCTGGGCCGCGTGGGCCGCGGTGGGCGGTCTCGTGACCCGTTTCGCGGCCCAGTTCGTGGTGGGGTTCGACCGCGTCGACCAGAGCGCCGCCCTGTACGGGTTGGAGATCGGCCTGGTGCTGGCCGGAGTGCTGTTGCCGCTGGCGCTGGTGTACCACTGGGGTGAGGTCTGGCCGGGGTGGGTGCCGCTGCTCGCCGACCGCACGATTCCTCGTCCGCTGCTGCTGGTGCCCGGCTTCGGGCTCGGCGCGGGCATCGTGGCCTACTTCGGCATGGGGATGGTGCAGGTGTCGTCGGGCTCGCACAGCGAGTTCTCCGACGCATTCCTGTGGGTGGCGATGTCGGCGTACCTCGTCATGGGGGTGGGCCTGGTGATCGGGTCCACCGACTACCACCTGCGCACTCGCAGGCAGTGCGGCACCTGCGGCCGTTGACGGCACCATTGCGCCCGGGCCGATTGCATTGACAGGATTCGTTATACGAATTAGCTTTCTGGGATCACCACCTGGGAGCGCTCCCAATCCTTCCGCCGCCCACTATCCCTGAATCTCGCCGCAGACGAGCCCTCCCGAGGCGTGGAAGCCACCACCACTTCAGGAGGAGTTTCATGAGCAAAAGAAGAGTGACCACCGCCGCCCTGGTGTCGGCCGGCGCCGTCCTGCTGGCGTCGGCGGCGGTCGCCGTGGCGGTGCCGGCCGGGGCCGCAGCCGCCGGCTGCAAGGTGAACTACAGCGTGTCGTCACAATGGCAGGGCGGCTTCGGCGCCAACGTCACCATCACCAATCTCGGTGACGCGCTGACGAGTTGGACGCTGACCTGGAACTACAACGCCGGTCAGACCGTCACGCAGGCGTGGAACACGACACTGACCCAGAGCGGCACTGCCGTCACCGCCAGGAACGTCAGCTACAACGGGGCCATCCCGACCAACGGGACCGTCTCATTCGGATTCAACGGCTCGTGGACCGGCAGCAACCCCGATCCGACCATCTTCGCGTTGAACGGGGTGGGCTGCACCGGTGGCACCGAGCCGACCCCGCCGCCGACGGACCCGCCGCCCACCACCCCGCCGCCCAACGGGCCGGCGGACATCACTGTGAACAGCGCGACCAGGTACCAGACGGTCGACGGCTTCGGGGCCGCGCAGTCGATCTGGGGTAGCGCCTGGTCGACGACGGACACCCAGACGCTCGTCGGGATGGGTGCCAACCAGTTGGGGCTGTCCATCGTGCGGACCGGCCTGTCACCGGAATCCAGCGAGTGGGCGACGCACGTGAACTCGTTGAAGACGGCGAAGTCGTACGGGTCGAACGTGAAGATCCTCGCCTCACCGTGGACCGCGCCGGCGGCGTGGAAGACCAACAACAGTCGGGTCAACGGTGGCAAGCTGAAGACCGACTACTACGACGACTACGCCAACCACCTGAACAGCTACGTGCAGTACATGCGCGGCCAGGGCGTACCCATCGATGTCACCTCCGTGCAGAACGAGCCCGACTGGCACCCGGACTACGACTCGATGGACTGGAGCGGCACCGAGCTGCGCACCTTCGTCCGCGACCAGGGCACCAAGGTGCAGAACACCAAGCTGATGGTGGCCGAGGCCGTCAACATGAACTACAACTTCACCGACCCGACCCTCAACGACGCGACCGCGCGCAACAACATCGGCTACATCGGTGGGCACCTGTACGGCACCGAGGAGTCGGGTCGGCTGCGGCCGTACTCCCTGGCGGAGCAGCACAACAAGCCGGTGTGGATGACCGAGTGGAACCTGCACGCGGCCGACGGTGGCGGCTCCAACATCTGGGGCAACCCCGCCAACACGGCGGTCTGGAACGAGACCCTCGACGACATCATGCGCACCGTGCACAAGTCGATGGAGGCCAACTGGAACGCCTACATCTGGTGGTACGGCAAGCGCTACTACTCCTTCATCGGTGACGGCGAAGCCGCATTCGGCACCACCGCCGGCGCTCCGCTCAAGCGCGGGTACGCCTTCTCCCAGTACGCGAAGTACGTCCGCCCCGGCTACCAGCGGGTCGCCCTGACGAAGAGCTCGAAGGCGTCGCCGCTGGAGGTGACCGCCTACCAGGGGGACGGGAAGATCACCCTGGTGATCCTCAACCGCTCGAACAGCGCGGTCAACAACGCCGTGATCCAGGCCCCGCAGAACGTCAGCCGGGCCGAGCACTACCTCACCTCGCAGAACGCCAACGCGGCCAGCCAACCGACCACCGTGAACGGCGGTCAGGCCACCATCAACGTCGGCGCCCGCAGCATCTCCACCCTCGTCTTCACCCTCTGAGAACTCTGCTCGACCCTGGCACGGTCGGCGTCGCGGGTGCCCCAGCCACGCGCTGGGGCACCCACCTGTCTGACGCCGCCGCCGCGACGGTGCACAGTCGGGACCGGAGCGCGCCCATCAGCCCGGAGGTGTTCAGCGAGCCACCGATCGCGTCGACGGCGTCAGGGAGGAACGAACGGCCGGTTTATGCCCGCCGGGCCGGGTAATTCTCGCCATGGCTGCTGACCGGGGGGACGTCTCCCGCCCCACCGCCGCTTCCGGGCTCGCCAGGGGCGCGGCGACGAAGGCTCGGCGCCGCGCTGGCGAGGCGGGACGGTTGAGGCTGCGGCTGTTCTCCATCATCCTGCTCGTCGCCGCTCAGTGCGGGCTCGCTGCGGCCCTGTCCTGGGGTGTGGCGCACCACCTTCTCGACCGCCCCTCGCCGATCTTCGCGCCCAGCGCGGCCGTCGGGACGATCGTCGCCGCCCTGGGACAGCGGGCTCGACGCACCGCCGAACTGATGCTCGGCGTGGGGGTCGGTCTGGTGGTCAGTGATCTCCTGGTGCGTGTCATCGGCTTCGGGCTGTGGCAGATCGGCCTCGTGGTTGCGCTGGCCATCACCGTCGCCCTGCTGGCGAGCGGGCACAGCGGGGCACTGGTTGCCCAGGCTGGCGGCACCGCCGTGCTGATCGCCACGTTCGCCCAGGCCGAACGGGGCCTCCAGTGGGCGCGGATCGTCGACGCCGCCGTCGGGAGCATCATCGCACTGGTGGTGGTCGCGATCCTGCTACCCATCAATCCGATGCGGATCCTCGAACGCGCCACCGCACCCGTCGTCGCGACACTCTGCACGCAACTGCGGGAGGTTGCCTACGCACTGGCCGAGCGTGACCGAGGCCGGGCGACGCGCGCACTGGATCAGCTGAGTGCCATGGATCCTGACCTGGGTCGTATGCACGAGGCCCTCGGCGGCGCCGAGGAGGTCACAGTGATTGCGCCAGTGCGTTGGCAACGCCGTCACGATGTCGAGCATTACCAGGTAGGTATCCCGCACATCGATCGGGTGAGTCTCGAGGCCCGCGAGTTGGCCCGGTGGGCGGTCACGACACTGGAGTACGACGAACCGGTGCCGAAGGAACTCCCGGCAGCCGTGGAGAAGATCGCCGAGGCGGTGTACCTGCTCAGGCGGGAGGCTCGGGCGGGTCGACCCTTCGACCAGACGTACGCGGCGGTGTTGGACGGCGCGCGACTGGCCGGCCATGCCTATCGCAAGGGCAGGAAGCCGTTCTCCGACGCGATGGTGATCCAGCTACGCACGATGGCCAGCGACCTGCTCCGCGCGACAGGCTCCGAGCCCGAAACTGCGAACCGGATCGTACGCGAGGCCAGCACGGTTTAGGTCAGGGTCACGCCGTCGGCCAGGACCCTGCTGGCGGTGACCTCCGTCAGGTCATGTCCTGAGCCTGGCGAGGTCAGCTGAGCACTCACCGGACAGAACCTGACAGCAGGTCGAATGTCGGTGAAATGACTTATCGGCCACTCGACTTGTCGGCCGACAGCGGCGGCGCCGTGCTCTGCCGCACCACGAGCTTGGGGACGACCAACGGCAGGCGCTGCGGCACCGTGTCGTCGATGGCCTGGGTGACGGCGGTGATGGCCCGTCGACCGACAGCGTCGAAATCCTGCTGGATCGTCGTCAACGGCGGGATGAGGTAGGGCGCCTCGGGGACGTCGTCGAATCCGACGACGGAGATGTCCTCTGGCACTCGTCGCCCGCGCTCGTGCAGCGCGCGCAGCACGCCGATGGCCATCTGGTCGTTGGCAGCGAACACCGCGGTGGTCCCGCGCATCGCACCGACCCGCAGCCCGGCGACGTACCCGCTGTGGGCTCTCCAGTCGCCCTCGACCGGCTCCGGCGGGCGTAGCCCTGCGGCACTCATCGCCTGACGCCAACCTTCGAGGCGGGCGCGGGCCTCCGCCCAGTTGAGCGGGCCGCTCACGTGGACGATCTCCCGATGTCCGAGTTCGAGGAGGTGGTCGGTGGCCATCCGGGCGCCGAGCACCTGGTCGACGCCGACGGTCACGCTGGCCCTGGACAGGTCGCCCTCCACGACGACGAAGGGGACACTCGAGCGCGTCATCCGCACCACCTCGAGCGCCTCGTCGTTGCCAGCGATCATCACGACGCCCTCCACGCCGACGCGCATGAGGTGTTCGGTGGCGTCGCTGAGCGCCCGTACCGTCACCTCGGACAGGCTCACCGAGGTGGCGAAGTAGCCGGCGGCGCGGGCGGCGTCCTCGACGCTGCGATGGATGCTCGTCGGGCCGAACAACGTCCTGGCCGTGCCGATGATGCCGATCATCCCGGACCGTCCGCGCACCAACGCGCGGGCGGCCGTGTTGGGGCGGTAGTCGAGTCGTCGGATGGCCTCGAGGACCCGTTCCCGCGTCTCGCGCCTGATGCTGGGTGCCCCGTTGATGACCCGGGACACCGTCTGGTGTGACACGCCCGCCAGGCGAGCGACGTCGGCCATGACCGGTGGCCGGTCGGCCGCTGTCACAGCGGCCTTTGCGTGAACTCGCACTGGCGGGCCGTCCGTTCTTCCATGGAATCAGTTTCTCGTGGGCCTCGTCCGTTCGTGGCCGTCAGTGTGAGTGACGGGGCACCGCGCTGCCGCTGCCACCGACGAGGAAGTCGAGGTCCGCGCCGCTGTCCGCCTGTAGGACGTGCTCGCTGTAGAGCCGTACCCAACCCCGGTCGGCCACCGGTCCCGGAGGCTGCCAGGCGGTGCGGCGGTGGGCGAGTTCCGCGTCGTCGACCAGGAGGTCCAGGCGGCGCGTCGGAACGTCGACGGAGACCAGGTCGCCGGTGCGTACCAGGGCGAGAGGGCCGCCCACGGACGCCTCCGGCGCCACGTGCAGGATGCAGGTGCCGTAGCCGGTGCCGCTCATGCGCGCGTCGGAGATCCGCACCATGTCCGTGATGCCGTCGGCGAGCAACCGTCGTGGCATGGGCACGTTGCCCACCTCGGGGAAGCCGGGGTAGCCCCGCGGCCCTGCGTTGCGGACGACGATCACCGTGTCGGGGGTGACGTCGAGGTCCGGGTCGTCGGCGGCGACGACGTACTCCTCGATCCGGTCGAAGACGAGCGCCGGGCCGGTGTGCGTGAGGAGGTGGGCGGAGGCGGCGGAGACCTTCAACACCGCCCCGGACGGCGCGAGCGACCCGCGCAGCACGACGGTGCCCGAGCCGGCGGGCTGGAACGGCTCCTCCATGGTGCCGATGACGTCCCGGTTCCAGCACTGGGCGCCGTCGACGTTCTCCGCCACACTCCTGCCACTGACGGTCACGTGGTCCATGTGCAGCAGCGGGGCGAGCTCCTTCATCACCACCGGCAGGCCGCCCGCGTAGGCGAAGTCCTCCATCAGGTACTTCCCGGACGGCATGAGGTTGACGAGCATGGGCACGTCGGCGGTGAGGATGTCGAAGTCCTCCAACGACAGGGGGACACCGAGGCGCCCGGCGATCGCGAGCAGGTGTACGACCGCGTTGGTGGAGCCACCGATCGCGGCGTTGACCCGAACGGCGTTCTCGAAGGCCTGCCTGGTGAGCACCGAGGACAACCGTTGGTCCTGTTCGACCATGGCGACGATCCGGCGTCCGGCGGCGTGCGCGAGCGCGTACCGCCGGGAGTCGACAGCCGGCACGGCGGCCGCCCCCGGCAGCTGCACGCCCAGCGCCTCGGTCACACAGGCCATCGTGGACGCCGTACCCATCGTCATGCAGTGGCCCCGGCTGCGGGACATGCCGACCTCCGCCTCGGAGCAGTCGGCCGCGGTCATCCGGCCGGCCCGCATCTCCTCGGTGAAGCGCCAGACGACAGTGCCGGAGCCGATGTCCTGGCCGCGGAACTTGCCGTTGAGCATCGGGCCGCCGGTCAGCATCAGGGTCGGCAGGTCGACGCTCGCCGCTCCCATCAGCAGGCCGGGTGTGGTCTTGTCGCAGCCGGAGAGCAGGACCACCCCGTCGAGCGGGTTGGCGCGGACCGACTCCTCCAGCTCCATCGCCAGCAGGTTGCGGTAGAGCATGGTCGTGGGTCGCATCAGCGGCTCACCCAGGCTCATCGCCGGGAACTCCAACGGCAGGCCCCCGCTCTCCCACACGCCCCGCTTCACCGATTCGGCCAGGTCGCGCAGGTGGGCGTTGCAGGGCGTCAGCTCCGACCAGGTGGTGGCGATGCCGATCACCGGGCGACCGTCGAAGACGTCGTCCGCGAACCCCTGGTTGCGCATCCAGGACCGATGGATGAACCCGTTGCGGCCTTCCGCACCGAACCACTCCCCGCTGCGCAGCGGTCGATTCGTCGTCGACATCAACACACCTCTCTGTCATCCGTCCGGCCGCGTCCTGCGCGGCGATCAATGCGCGTGTGGTGGATTGGTTGGTGGTAGCGGCGCGACCTACCGGAGGCCTCCGACGGACAGGCCGCCGCGCCAGTGTCGTTGCAGGCTGAAGAACGCGATGATCAGCGGGATCACGGACACCAGGGAGCCCAGGATGATGAGGCTCCACAGCGAGGTGGTTCCCGCGTTGTTCGCGGACGCGATTCCCTGCCAGAGGCCGAGGCCGACGGTGACCGGGAAGAGCCGGTTGTCGGAGAGCATGGCCAGGGGCAGGAAGTAGTTGTTCCAGGACGCCACCGCCGACAGGAGCAACACGGTGACCACCGCGGGACGCATCAGCGGAAGGGCGATCTGGATGAACGTCCGGATCTCCCCCGCGCCGTCGACCCGCGCCGCGTCCAGGAGTTCGTCGGGCACCGCGTCGCGTGCGTACACGTGCATCAGGTAGACGCCGAACGGGTTGAGCAGCGACGGGAGGATCACCGCCCACACCGTGTTCGTCAGGCCGAGCCGGGAGAACATGATGAAGGTCGGGATGACCAGGGCGGTGGCGGGCACCATCAACGCGCCGAGCACGACGGCGAAGCTGAAGCGTCGGGCGGCGAACCGGTACTTGGCGAACCCGTAGCCGGCCATGACCGCCAGGATCGTGGCCCCGACTCCGCCGGCGATGGCGTACAGCGTGGAGTTGAGGATCCACCGCAGGTAGATGCCGCCGTCGTAGGTGAAGAGCTGCCGCAGGTTCCCGAGGTAGTCGATCTGGTCGGTGAACCAGAGGGTGTTGCCGCCACCGAACAGGCCGGGCGCGTCCTTGGAACTGTTGACGATGACCCACCAGAACGGTACGAGGAAGTAGATCACCAGGAAGCCGAGGAGGATCTGAAGGGGGAGATAGCGCTGCGGTCGGCGGGCGCCGGCGCGGACGCTGGTGTGGTCGGTCATCAGAGGAAGCTCCTCCGCTTGCGGGTGAAGAACAGGAAGGCGTACACGCAGATGAACACGATCCCGCCGAGGGCGAAGGAGATCGCGGACCCGTAGTTGAAGTTGGCGAGCGAGAACGCCTGTTGGTACGCGTACATGTTCGGGGTGAAGTCCGAGCCGATCGTGCCCGCGGCGAGGTACCGCAGGATCTGCGGTTCGTTGAAGAACTGCAGGGTGCCGATGACCGAGAAGACCAGGATCAGGATCAGGGCGGGCGCGATCAGCGGGATCTTGATCCGCGTCGCGATCTGCCACCGCCCGGCGCCGTCCATCCGGGCCGCCTCGTAGAGCGTCGGGTCGACGCCCTGCAACGCCGCGTACAGGATGATCATGTAGTAGCCGGCCCACTGCCAGGTGACGACGTTGAGCAGCCCGTAGAAGATCAGATCGCTGCTGAGGAAGTCGGGCGCGGTGGCGCCGAACAGCCCGAAGATGTCGGTGAGCGGGCCGAAGCCCCGGCTGTAGAGGAACCCCCACATCACGGCCCCGATGACGGTGGGGATGGCGTACGGCAGAAAGATCATGAGGCGGGAGAAGCGAGCGAACAGGGTGGTCACCGAGTCCAGGATGAGGGCCAACGCGAGCGCGATGATGATCTGCACCGGGATCGAGACCAGCGAGAAGCGGATGACGAACCACGCCCCGGACAGGAAGCTCGGGTCGGTGAACGCCTTCACGTAGTTGTCGAAGAGAACGAAGCTGGTGCCGCCGATCAGCTTCTTCTGGAAGAGACTGAGGTACAACGCGTACGCCAGCGGCGCGATGAGGAACGCCAGGAACACCACCCCGAACGGCCCGACGAAGAGCCATCCCATCAGGTGTTCGCGAAGGTGTACCTTGCCACGGATCTTGCGCGTTTCAGGCTGTGTACGCGCTGCGCGCTTCTCGGTCAGGGATGTCATCTTGGTCTCCGGGACGTGGACGCTGAGAGGTGGCGGGTGGGCCGGCCGGCGCATTGCCGGCGCGGCCCACCCAGCCGGTCACTGAACGGTGAAGCCTTGTTCCTTGGCGTACTTCGCCACGTCCTCCTGGAGCCGGTCGGCAGCCTGCGATCCGGTGATGGACCCCTTGATGACCTCGCTGACCTGCTTTTCCATGGCGTCGAGGTAGTACTGGCCGAAGGGGGCGTACTGGACGCCCTGGTAGGCGTCGGCGGCGGGGACGTAGACCTCCTTGTTCGCCTGCTGGCCGCCGAAGAACGCCACCTTCAGGTCGACGAACGCGGGATCCTTGAGCGCCGTGAGGTTCAACGGGAAGATGATCTGGTTGGTCCAGCCGTCGGTGAGCGACTCCTTGTCGGCGTAGAGCCCGTAGGCGACCTTCGCGGCCAACTCCGGCTTCTTCGCCTGCTTGGTCACCGAGAACGCCGACCCGCCCCAGTTCACCTGCACCGGGTTGGCCGAATCCCACTGCGGCAGCGGCGCCACAGCGAACTTGCCGGTGTCCTGGCCCTTGCCGACGCCCGCGCCGGTGAGGTAGCCGGGTGCCCACGCCGCCGAGATGTACGTCGCGTAGTTGCCGTTGATCACGCCGGAGATGTACTCCGGGGTGAACTGGTTTTGCGTGCCGACCAGGCCCTTCTTGGCCAGGCCGCCCCAGTAGTCCAGCACGTCCTTGGACGCCTGGTCGTTGAGCTTCACACCGATAGCGTTCGGCTGCGCCGGATCGGAGGTGAAGGGCGTGGCGCCCTTCTGGATCTGGAGCGCCATCAGGACCGCCGGGACGTTCGCGCCGAAGTCCCCGAAGAGCGGACCGCCAGCGTCCTTCACCTTCTGGGCGGCCTGCTCGTACTCGGCCCAGGTCTTCGGCGGGGTGATCTTGTACTTGTCGAAGATGTCCTTCCGGTAGATCATGCCCATCGGGCCACCGTCGACGGGTACGCCGTAGACCGCGTCGCCTACCGACACGTCCTTCCAGGCGCCCTCGCTGTAGTTGGCCTTGACCGCGTCGTAGCCGTACTGCTTGATGTCGACGAGCGCGCCCTGGATCTGGAAGGTCGGGATCCGGTCCGCCTCGACCATGATCACGTCAGGCGCGCCGGTGCCCGCCGAGATGGCCGTCTGGAACTTGTCGTACTCGTCGCCGCCCTGCCCGACGTTGGTCCAGCAGACCTGTACGTCGTCGTGCTGCTTGTTGAAGTTGTCGACGACGAGTTGGGTGTTGGGGTACCAGCCCCACATCGTCACGACCGGCACGTTCTGCTTGGTGATGGTGTTCGTGCAATTGCTCGCGTCGCTGCCGCCCTCATCGGAGGAGCAGGCGACGAGGCCGGTCCCCGCCGCGAGCATGGCTACCGTGGCGAGTATCCGTCTTCTCTTCATTGAGATGGTTCCCTTCGGCGATGGCGGTGCACTGCATCCATACGCTGGCGGGCGCCACCGGGGCAGGAAGCCCTGCTCCCGGTGGCGTCGCCGGCGAAGGCTCCTAGCGCTTGAACAGACGCGGCGCCAGGTCGATGAGGTTCTTCTGCCACACGTCCCAGCCGTGCGGCCCCGGGGTGACCCCGTCGAACTCGTAGCGGATACCGAGGTTGTCCAACGTGGTCAGCGACGTCATGAAGCTCGGGTACACGAAGTCGGTCTGGTCACCGACGTACAGGCGCAGCATCTTGGTGCCGTTGTTGATCGCCTCCACGTCGACGCCGGTGCCACTCCCGAACCCGGCCGAGAAGGCCGCGACGTAGGCGAACTCGCCCGGGTAGGCCCGCAGCACCCCGAACGCCTGCCCGCCGCCCATCGACAGGCCGGCGAGGGCCTGCTGGGACGGGTCGCTGGAGATGTGGTAGCGGGCACGGGCCGTCGGAACGATGTTCTCCCGCAGTTCCCGGTTGAAGTTCGACGAGTTGCCGTTGCCCATCACGACGACCATCGGCGTGAGATCGCCGTCGAGGTACTGGTGGTCGAGGATCTGCTTGGCGCGGCCCATCTCAACCCAGTCCGTGTAGTTCTGGCCACCGCCGTGCTGGAGGTAGAGAACGGGGTACGGCTGCGCCCGGCCCGGGTCGTACCCGGGTGGGGTCCACACCAGCGCGGTGCGGTCCTGGCCGGCCACCGTGCTGGTGTAGGTCATGCTCTCGACCTTGCCGCCGCGACCGGCGGGCACGTCCGACAGCAGTCGGGCGCCGGGCCCGGGGATGAAGAAGGTGCTCCACATCGGCTCGGTGGTGACAGTCGTCGGGTTGGAGGTGTCCTTGACCGCGACCCGGTCCACGATCAGCCGGTAGTAGTAGAACCAGGGCTTCAGCGGACCCACTGTTGCCCGCCACCGGTCACCGTCGCGCGTCAGTGGCAGTCGCAGCCAACTGCCGCCCGGCGCGACGTTCGCCCAGACCGTGACGTGCTGGGCGTCAGCGAAGTCCGTGGTCGTCTCGAAGGTGACGAACCCGTCCTCACTGATGAAGGGCGTCGGGGTGGTGCCGGCCGGTGGCGGGGTGAACTCCCGCTTGAGCGGCTGGTGACCGGGGCTCGGCCCGTGGTCCGCCACGTGCCGGAACACCCGCGGCACGAAGTCGACGAGGTTCTCCTGCCAGGTGGTCCAGGTCGCGCCGCCGTCCGGGTTGACCCCGTCGAACTCGAACCGGACGTCAGCTCGGGTCAACGCCTTCGTCAGCCGGTAGGTGGGGTTGTACGCGGGATCGGTGACGTTACCGGTGTACAGGCGCAGCAGCTTGACGCCGCGGTTGATCGATTTAGCGTCCTTGCGGTCGATCTCCGGAGCCGACGTGCCCGAGAACGAACCGACGTGGCCGAACTGACCCGGCCTGGTGAGCGCTGCCCGCAGCGCCTGCGTGCCACCGTCGGACACACCCGCGATCGCCTGGTGCGCCGGATCGCGAAGGACCCGGTAGTTGTCGGTGACCGCCTTCCGGAGGTCCTTCAGCTCCTTGTCGTCCGAGGCGTCGGCGTCGTTGATCACCACCACCATCGGGCTCATGGCGCCCGCGGCCGAGAGGTTGTCGAGGATCTGCTTGGATCGACCGAGGTCGAGCCAGTCGGTGGCGGCCACACCGTCACCCGACTGCAGGAAGAGCGCCGGGTATCCCTTGGAGCCCTTGGCCGCGTAACCCGGTGGCGTCCAGACCAGGGCGGAGCGCTGTGCGTTCCTGGTCCGATAGGTCAGCGTCTCGATCTTCCCGCCGGTGCCGGCCGGCGCATCGACCAGCCACCGGGCCGAGTCACCCGCGATGAAGAAGGTGCTCAGGAGCGGGTTGGACGTGACACCGGTGCTGTTCGTCGGGTCCTTGATGGTCTTGGTGTCGTCGGCGGTGAGCTGGTAGTTGTACAGCCCGGGCTCCAGCGCGCCGAGAACACCCGACCACACGTCACCCCGGCGGGTCAGACCGAACTCCGCCCAGCTGGCCGACGGGCCGAAGTTTCCCTCGACGACGACCTGCGAGACGGTGCCCAGGTTCTCCTGGACGTACGCCGCGGGAACGGCGAACGTGGCGTAGCGGTCCGCGGAGACGTTCAGCCACGGCGTGTCAGCCGCTGCCGGTTGCGGCGCGAGGAGCACCGCCGCGGTGGCGATGACCCCGGCGGTGAACGCCGCCGAGAGCCGCCGACGTACGCCCAGACGGCGTAAACGCCCGTGATACTGTTCGGTAGCCACACTCCACTCCTTTCACGTGCCGGCAGCGGATGCGACCCGACTGGCCGGCTCAACTCAACTGTGGATCTGCCGTGTGGTGCGTGCACCTCCTTCAGGCCGCTGCCACGGCCACACCTGACCTGATCGCTCTGTCCGGAGCGATCAGGCCTGCGCGCCCATGGGTGGATGTCATGGTCGTGCCGCGCTCGTCGGTGGTGCCGTCGAGCTGCGCACGACGAGGCTGGTCGGAAGCACGATCTGGCGAGGCTCGTCCCACTCGCCGGTCACCAGTGACTTCAGCATCCGGGCGGCTTCATACCCGAGCTGGTACATCGACTGGTCCACTGTGGTCAGACCCGGTTCGGTCAACGCCGACTCGGGGATGTTGTCGAACCCGACGACGGACAGGTCCCCCGGCACGGAGAACCCCAGCTCCCTGGCGACCTCCAGCACCTTGAGGGCCATCCCGTCGCTCGCCGCGAAGATCGCCGACGGCGGGTCCGGTCGTTGCAGCAGGACGCGCGCCAAGGGAGTCGCCGACTCGGGGTTGAAATCCCCCCGGCCGATCAGCGTGGGGTCGACCGGGACGCCGGCGTTGGTCAGCGCGGCCCGGTAGCCCTCCTCCCGCGACCAGGCCGAGGCCAGGCTGTCGCGGCCGGCGATGAACCCGATGCGTCGATGGCCCAGGCTGAGCAGGTGCTCGACAGCGGTGGTGGCGCCCGCGAGATTGTCGGCCGTCACCGAGGGCGCCGTCGAACCGCGCACCGGGTCGATGGCCACGACCGGAGTCCGGCTCCGGACCTCACCCCAGGGCGTGACGACGATGCACCCGTCGGTGAGGGTGCCCGACAGGCGGGTCAGGTGCCGCTGCTCCCAACCCTCCGAATACGACCCGTAGAGGTCGCTGTTGGCGTAGATGATCAGGTCGAAGCCCGAGCGGCTCAACGCCTTCATCACGCCCTTGAGGACCTCCGCCGTGTACGACTGGAAGCTGTGCGCCACGAGGCCCAGAACGTTGGTGCGGCTGCGCCGAAGGCTCGTGGCCACCAGGCTCGACTCGTAGCCGAGCTGCTCGATGGCGGAGCGCACCTGAGCGACAGTGCGAGCGCTGACGCCGTAATGCCCGTTGACGACGCGCGAGACGGTGGCGGTGGAAACGCCGGCCGCTCGGGCGACATCACTCATGGTTACCGGCGCATTGACTTCAATCATGCCGCTCTCTCTGGACTGCAATCGTTATCGGTTACGTTTCCAGGGTGTTGCCAACGTAACTGAGAACGATTACGAACACAAGACCTCTTCGTCCTTACCCGACCATCGGGAAGAACGTCCTATCTGGATGCTCACGAGGGCGTGGTTGACCCTTGGATGCCGTTGCGAATAACGCAATCGGCGGCTCTCCCGGCGGCCGGAGTAAGGCCACGATTTCTGCGCTGGTGCTACCCGTTGACAACGGGACGGCACGCTCCGTCAAGAACCATTCTCCGACCCGGGTGAACGATCACAGCTGTCGAACTTCGGCGGTTCCGGTAAAGACCTTCGACACCGGTCGGTCCGGGTCCGCGCTGATGACAAAGGTGCCGGCGTGGGTATGGTCGGCAGCCGAGAAGCCGACGTACACCTCGATCTGCCCGGCCTCCACCGCGTAGGCCATGCTCCGGTCGTAGAACCCGAGCTGACCGGTGGGGAGCGCGAACCGCATCGCCACCCGTTGACCGGCCGCGGCCTCGACACGGGCGAAGGCCTTCAGCTCCAGCACCGGCCGGGTGATGGTGGCCTGCGGGTCGCGGACGTAGAGCTGCACGACCTGCTCCCCCGCCCGGTCTCCGGTGTTGGCGACCGTGACCTCGACACCGACGCTGTCCCCGGCGCGCACGTCGGCGCTTCCCACAGTGGCGTCCTCGATCACGAACGAGGTGTACCCGAGGCCGTGGCCGAAGACATATCGCGGCGAGACCGGCGAATCCACGTAGTCGCCGTGCCAGTGCGACCGCCCTCCGGACACCTTGTGGCCGTAGAAGACCGGGATCTGGCCCACGCCACGGGGATACGAGATCGGCAGCCTTCCGCTCGGGTTCACCTCACCGAGCAGCACCTCGGCGATCGCCTGCGCCCCGGTCTCCCCCGGCAACCAGGCCATCAGCACCGCGGCGCACTCGTCGTGCAGGAAGTCACTGCCCACGGGTCGGCCGGCGACGAGCACCGCCACGACGGGCGTGCCGGTGGCGACGACGGCACGGACGAGGTCCTCCTGCACGCCCGGCAGGTCCAGACTGGACCGGTCTCGCGACTCGCCAGTGGTGGCCCCGGGCGTCAGACCCGAGCGGTCCCCCAGGACCAGCACCGCGACGTCGGCCGCCGCGGCGGCCGCGACCGCCTCGGCGAACCCCTCCGTCGACGGGTCGAGCACGTCGCAGCCCGGGGCGAAGCGCAGCCGGTCGCCCAGCCGCGCCGCGAGTTCGTCCCGCACCGTCGGCACACCGTCGGTGCTCTCGTCGATCTCCAGATCGTCCGGGATCGTCATCATCTCGCCGAGCAGGCCGCGCCGATTGCGCGCCTCGACCAACGCCTCGATGTGGGCCGCGAACGAGTAGTCACCGAGCAGGTGTCGGGCGTCGTCGGCGTTCGGGCCGATGAGAGCGACAGTTCCGGCTCCCGCGAGCAGTGGCAGGACGCCGTCGTTCTTGAGCAGGACGAGGCTGCGGCGGGCGATCTCCAGCGCCACGTCCCGGTGCCGCTCGGCGTTCGCCGACGTCGCGACCGCATCCTCGTCGACGTACGGGTTCTCGAAGAGCCCGAGTTCGACCTTGTGCCGAAGGACCCGTGAGACCGCCTCGTCGAGCCGGGCCTCGCTGACCTCGCCAGCGTCCAGTGCGCGGGTGAGGGCGTCGGCGTACGCGTCCGTCGCCGGAAGCTCGACGTCCACGCCTGCGCCGAGGCCCACCGTCGCGGCCTGCTGCTTGTCCTGCGCGAAGTGGTGGTACGAGTGGAGGTCGTTGACGGCGAAGTAGTCGGACACCACGCTGCCGGTGAAGCCCCACTGCCCACGAAGGACGTCGGCGAGGAGTTCCTGGTTGGCATGGCACGGAACGCCGTCGAGCTCGTGGTAGCCGGCCATCACCGACTTCAGCCCGCCCTCGCGGACCGCCGCCTCGAACGGATACAGGTAGACCTCGCGCAGCAGACGCGGCGGCAGGTGGGCCGGCGCCCAGTTCAGCCCACCCTCGGACGCCCCGTAGCCGACGAAGTGCTTGGCGGTGGCGAGGACACCGTCGGTCAGGTCGGCGCCCTGGAGGCCCTGGACGAACGCCACTCCCATCCGGGACACCAGGTACGGATCCTCGCCGTAGGTCTCCTCCGTCCGGCCCCACCGTGGGTCGCGCACCACGTCCAGCACCGGCGAGAGCCCCTGGTGGCTTCCCATGGCGCGCATCTGTGCGCGAACGGCGTCCGCCAACTGCCGGTTGAGCTCCGGTGCCCAGGTGCTCGCGACGCCGATCGCCTGCGGGAAGATGGTCGCCTCGCGGGCCATCACCCCCGAGCAGACCTCCTCGTGCACGATCGCCGGGATCCCCAGCCTGGTCTCGGTCACCAGGAAGCGCTGGACAGCGTTGGCGACCCGCGCCACCTGCGCCGCCTTCCCAGGCTGGTCGCGCCCGCGACGCGGGTCACGTGCCCCAGGCCGTGCCGAAGGATCGGGCGGGCCCGCTCCGGGGCGAACCGACCGCCCTCCAGGAGGGCGAACGCCCACGTGCTGCCCAGCTGCGCGAGCTTCTCCTCGCGGGTCATCCGGGCCAACAGATCCGACACCCGTTCGTCGACGGGCGCGGTCGCGTCGGTGTAGGTCGCCTCGATCTCCGGCTCAACAGTGGTCACCCGGTCACCCCAATCACCGCGACAAGCTGGTCTTTCAGCCGGGGCGGCAGGCCCTGCGGGGGTGTGCCGGCCAGACATTGATCCAGGTGCCGTGTTCCCTTACGTAAACGTAATCGGTAACGTTTACATAGATCGAGAACGTAATCGAAGTCGATCACGTTGTCCAGAGCTCACACCGCCTCCACCACCCCTCGGTTCCGGCGCTCGGGCAGAGACCTCCGCGTCGGACCTGCACGAAGGGAGCCAGCCCTGAACACCCACCCCGACAGCGCGCCGGAGAACGTCGTGAACACGGCCCGCCTGACCCTGGACCCCCGCCGACGCGTCGCACCGGTGCCGCGTCGGCTCTTCGGCTCGTTCGTGGAGCACCTGGGTCGCTGCGTCTACAACGGAATCTACGAACCGGGGCACCCAACGGCCGACGCCGACGGCTTCCGGGGCGACGTCCTCGCGCTGGTGCGGGAGTTGGGCGTCACCACGGTGCGCTATCCGGGCGGCAACTTCGTCTCCTCCTACCGCTGGGAGGACGGTGTGGGCCCGGTCGACAAGCGACCGGCGAGGCTCGACCTCGCGTGGCACAGCCTGGAGACCAACGCTTTCGGGCTCGACGAGTTCATGCGCTGGGTCGGCAAGGCCGGCGTGGATCCGATCATGGCGGTCAACCTCGGCACCCGTGGCACCGCCGAGGCCGTCGACCTGCTCGAGTACGCCAATCACCGCGGTGGGAGCCACCTCGCCGACCAGCGCCGCGACAACGGCGCGGTCGATCCGTACGGGATCAAGCTGTGGTGCCTGGGCAACGAGATGGACGGCCCGTGGCAGGTGGGCCAGCGGAGCGCGACCGAGTACGGGCGGCTCGCGGCGCAGACCGCGAAGGCCATGCGCCGCTTCGACCCCGATCTCGAACTCGTCGCCTGCGGGTCCTCGCACCTCGGCATGCCGACCTTCGGCAGCTGGGAGCGTGACGTGCTGACCGAGGCGTACGACGACGTCGACCTGATCTCGCTGCACGCCTACTACCAGCCGGTCGACGACGACCTGGCCAGCTTCCTCGCCTCGGCCGAGGACATGGACAGGTACATCGACGCCGTCACCGCCATCGCCGACTCGGTCGGAGCGATCCGCCGGTCGACGAAGAAGATCATGATCGCGTTCGACGAGTGGAACGTCTGGTACCAGTCCGCCGCCCCGTCCACGCCGCCGAGCGGCGAGGACTGGCCGGTGGCACCGCCACTGCTGGAGGATCACTACAGCGTGGCCGACGCGGTCGTCGTCGGCGGCCTGCTCATCAGCCTGCTCCGACACAGCGACCGCGTGAGCGCGGCCTGCCAGGCCCAACTGGTCAACGTCATCGCACCGATCATGACCGAGACGGGCGGCTCGGCCTGGCGCCAGACCATCTTCCATCCCTTCGCCCGCACCGCCCGGCACGCGCAGGGCGCAGTGCTCGACGTGCTCCGCGACAGCAGCACGACGACCACCGACCGGTACGGTGAGATCGACGCCGTCGACGCGGTCTCCACCTGGGACGACACCACCGGGGAGATGACCATCTTCCTCGTCAACCGCGTCCTCGACACCCCGGCTGAGGTGACCATCGACGTCGCCGGCGCCCAGGTGAGCGACATCCTCGAGTGCGTCACCGTCGGTGGCACCGACCTGCACGCCAAGAACACGGCCGACGGTCCGGACCACGCCGCTCCGCGCCCCAACGGCACGGCACGCGGCGCCGACGCCAGCGTCCAGGTGACTCTCCCGCCCGCGTCCTGGACCATGCTGCGGCTCCGCGCCACCGACACGACCCCGTGATCGGCTGACGAACCGCCGGCCCGCCGATTCCGGACGCGCCCCGGCCGCGCACACCCTGGCTTCACCAGGGCTGCGCGGCCGGGGCTTCCCCACCACAGGGAGTACGGGGTCGAGCCTGTTACCGGGCGTCGACCGGTGCGCTCCGGGACTCGTTGAAGAGCTTGTCGCCCTGGTAGCGGGCGACCACCGGCCCGCCCAGCTCACCGTGGACGGTCTTCTTCACCCGGGCGACGCCGTTGTGCACCGGGGCCGAACCCAGGTGGGTGTCCCCCGCGTAGAAGTCGACAGTGCCGGAGGGGGCCGACGTGCTGGTGCTGACCGCGCCAACCGTCGCGGTGGCGGTGACCTTCGTGTGGTGCGACAGGCCCGCCGGCGACGTGGTGACGTCGAGGTCGGTGGTGGTGGCCCGGAAGGCCAGGCTGCGCAGGTAGTGGTTCAGCAGCGGGCGCCAGACGTGCCAGGTGTGTACGCCCGGCACGTTGTACTCGTCCAGTTGGACGCCGGCGGCCCGCAGGGCAGCGGCGTTGCGCTGCGAGTTCTCGGCGATGTTGCCCAGGCGGTCCTGGAGCCCGGTACCGATCATGATGCCGCCGGCCACCGACTTCATGCTGTCGATCTGTGTCTGGGTGGCTGTGGGGCCGCCCGCGCTCCAGGCCGCGTGGTAGCCGAACAGGTCGGTGTGGTTGTACATGATGGTGTAGGCCCGGCTGCCACCTGCGGAGAAGCCGGCGAACGCGCGGTCCTGCGGCCGGGTCGAGACGTGGTAGTTCTGCTCGACGAACGGGAAGATGTTGTTCCGCAGTTCGTCGACGTAGCCCTCGTTGCCACCGGGGAGGCCGTTGAAGTCGGTGGACACGATCACCATGGGCTGCGCCGCGCGGTCCTTGATCGCGTTCTCCAGGATGAGGTGGGCCACGCCCTGCATCGTCCAGGCGGTCGAGTGGTCGCCGCTGCCGTGGCTGAGGTAGAGGGTCGGGTACGGCGTGGCGCGGTGGGGGTCGTAGCCGTGCGGCAGGTAGACGACGATGTCGTGGACGCCGGCCGGGTTGGTGGACAACGGCGAGGTGTACCGCCGGGACTCCAGCCGGCCGACCTTGGCAACCGGCGCCTGGTAGCCGGTGTCGTACGTCGGGAACTTCCTGCTGGCCGGAACGTGGATCGTGCTACGTACCGCGCCGGGTGCTCCCGGGTACTGCGGCTGGATCTGCCACCGGTTGGCCGGGTCGTCGTGCAGGGCACAGCCGGTGGCGAGCTCGTTGGCACAGTCGTGGGTGAACGCGTAGCGGAAGGTGCCCGCCGGCAGCGGGGTGGTGAAGGTCCACACCCCGTCGGCGCCCTTGCTCATGGCCTGGATGTGCCACGGGGTGGCCGCTACGTCGCCGGGCTGCCACTCGGCGGGCGGCCGCGCGTCGCCGCAGTCCTGGCAGGGAATGTTCTCCGGTCGGGAGTAGAACCAGTCGCCGTAGACGTGGACCTGCTGGACGTCCTCGGGCGCCCGGTACCGGAAGGTGACGGTGTAACCGGTCGGGGGCTTGTCGGTGCGGGTGACTGTCGGGCCCAGCGGCGCGGGCGGTGCGGCCGAGGCCGCCGGGGCTGCCGCCGTTCCGGCCGTGATGGTGATGGCGGTGAGCAGCGCGAGCATCAGCCGGCGTGCCGGTGCCGGCCTCAGGGGACGGGGAAGTGCGACGGGCATGTTCCTGCTCCCTCTTCGGCGTGTGGTCAGACCGCACCGAGCGGCCGACCGACCATTCGATGGTGAGGTGGAGGGGATACCAGTAACGAGCGATGCAGCAGTGCGAGCGCTAACATCGTTCCCTGTCGAAAACAGAACCATGAATTGCATTGACGGTCAAGACGGAAATCGCAGCAGAGAATCGCGTCGAAACAATGTGGGCGCGCTTCATCGGCGCCAGGACAACTGGCGCGCGAATTCTCTGTCGGGTCAATTCGTCAAGGAATTCGCGCGCCAGTCGAGGTGGCCCGGAAACCACCCAGGAGAGACCGGCGGACGCGGTCTATTCGGCCGCTGGCTGCAACCTCCCGTCGACTCGCCGGGAAATGACCGTGTACTCGTCGCGCAACTCCTCGGGGAGGACCCAGGACGGGGCGTCCTGCCACGCCAGCGGGCGGAGGAACCGTCGGATCGACGTGGCGCCCACCGACGTGTGCACGGCGTTCGTCGACGGCCAGGGTCCACCGTGGTGCTGGGCCCACGACACCCGTACACCGGTGGGGTAGCCGTCGAAGACGATGCGACCCGCGCGGGCCGCGAGCACGTCGACAAGCCGGCGTACCACGTCGGCGTCATCGCCCGGTCCGCTGTGAAGCGAGCCGGTCAGCGACGGCGGGACGGTGGCCAGCGCGGCGTCGAGGTCGGCGGCGTCGTCGTACCGGACCACGATCAGGAGCGGACCGAAGCACTCGTCGGCGATCTCGGCGGTCAGGCCGGCGACGCCGACCTCCAGGAGGGTCGGGGCCACTGTGAAGCCCGCGCCGGGGTCGATCTTCGGTCGCGCCGAGACGCGGGCGCCGGCCCGCTCGAACTCCGTGGCCCGGTTCTCGTACGCGTCCCGGATCCGCTCGTTGAGCAGCACCGTGCCACCGGACGCGTCGACTCTGGCCCGCAGCGCGTCGACCAGGCCGTCACCACCCGGGTCCGACGGGATGAACGCCAGGCCGGGCTTGGTGCACAACTGACCGCCCGAGTTCGTGAAGGAGCCGAACAGCCCCTCGGCGATCTGGTCGCCCCGACCGGCGGCCGCGTCGGACAGGACGACGATCGGGTTCACGCTGCTCAGCTCGGCGTACAGGGGAATGGGGTCGGGCCGTTCGTCGATGGCCGCCTGGATGGCGCGGGCGGCGTTCACCGAGCCGGTCAGCGCGGCCGCGCGGATCGCCGGGTGGCGCACCAGCGAACGACCGGCCTGCTCCCCGTACACGGTCGCGACGACACCCTCGGGCCCGCCGAGGTCGCGGACGGCCGCCTCGATTGCTGCGGCGGAGGCGTGCGAGGTCAGCGGGTGGGACGGGTGGGCCTTCAGGATCGTCGGACACCCGGCGGCGAGGGCAGCGGCCGTGTCACCACCGGCGACCGAGAAGGCGAACGGGAAGTTGCTCGCCCCGAAAACGGCGACCGGCCCGAGGGGTACGAGCATCCGCCGCAGGTCCGGACCACGTCCGAGCGGTGTGTCGGCGGCGTGGTCGATGGTCGCCTCGACGTACGCCCCGTCGCGCAGCACCTCGCCGAACATCCGGAACTGCAGCGCCGCCCGGGTGAGTTCCCCGTCGAGTCGCGCGTGACTCAGCCCGGTCTCCGCCTCGGCGGCGGCGACCAGGTCCACCCGGCGGGACTCCAGCGACGTGGCGATCGCGTCCAGCAACTCGGCGCGGCCGAGCCTCCCGCGGGCGGCCAGCCACTGCGCCGCCGGGGACGTCTGACCGGCGATCACCTCCAGTCGAGACTCGTCGGTCTCGGTCAGCTCCGTCGCGCGACGCTGACCGTCGCGCGGATCGACCGTCATGACCACGTTCACAGCAGTCCTCTCCTCACCAGATTGCCCATCAGATCGCGGACACCGAAGTGCCAGGGCTCGCACTCCTCCGCGTGCCGCACCCGGTTGACCAGGGTGCCGAGCGCCGGGCAGCTGATCCGTACCACGTCGTCGACCTTGTGGGTGAAGCCCTCGCCGGGGCGGTCCCGGTCCTGGATGGGCGCGAACATGGTGCCGAGCATCAGGGCGGCGCCGTCGGGATAGTGGTGGTGCGGCCCGATCAACTGCCGGACCAGTTCCTCCGGGTCACGCGACATCTGGGTCATCTCGGAGACCGCCTCCAGGTGGAAGCCGTCCACGCCGCGAACCTCCAGGCGCACCTTGAGTTCGCGTACCCGGTCCATGCCGAACCTGTCGTCGAAGAGCCGGATCAGGGGGCCGAGGGCGCAGGAGGCGTTGTTGTCCTTCGCCAGAGGAAGCAGGAGCGCCGAGCGGCCCTCGATGTCACGCAGGTTCACGTCGTTGCCGAGGGTGGCGCCGACGATCCGACCGCTGGACTGGACGATGAGCGTGACCTCGGGTTCCGGGTTGTTCCAGGTGGATGCGGCGAGCACGCCGACCGGAACGGCGGTGCCGACGGCGGAGAGGATCTGGCCCTTGGTGAAGATCTCGGCGTCCGGGCCGATTCCCACCTCCAGGTACTGACTCCACATGCCCTCGGCGACCAGCAGACTCTTGAGCCGGTCGGCCTCCGGCGAGCCCGCCTCCAGGCTGTGCAGGTCGACACCGACGTCGGCGAGCATGCGGTGTCGGATGTCCGCCGCCAGCGCCAGGTCTCCCCGTGCCCGTTCCTCGATCACTCGTTCGATCATGGAGATCGGGAAGGTCACCCCGGCGGCCTTGAGCGCCTGGAGGTCGACCGGGGCGAGCAACCAGGGCCGGTTAGGGTCCCGGGTCGCGGCCCCCGTGTTGGCCAGGATCTCCCCGAAGTCGCCCACCCTCGGCCCGTCGAGCCCGGCCACCGTCGCGGCGGGATCGGGCAGCTCGCAGATGTCGCGGACGGTCGGGAACCGGTGGCTGATGTCGATGACCTCGCCGTCGCGGACGGTCACCGGCGAGGGGCCGTCGCCGGACGGGTCCCAGATCCGGCCGATGAGGATGCTGTCGGCGTCGTCCGGCAACGCCTCGGCGGCGGTACCGACCCAGTCCGCGTCCGCGGCCAGCCCTCGGGGCCGTGGCACGGTCATGAGTCGCTCTCCAGGTTGAAGAAGGACCGCTCGTCGCGGGGACGGATGTCGAAGACGGCGTCCTGGAACATCCGTAGCGGGTGCGGTGTGAACGGGTGTTGCTCGATCGCGGTGAGATCCACCTCGATGCCCAGGCCGATCCCGGTCGGGATGAGGATGTCGCCCTCGTCGGTCAGCACCAGCCGCTCGTTGGTGATCTCGGGACGCCAGGGCACGTCGGTCGCCATGATCTCCAGGTACCGGAAGTTGGGCAGCGTCGCCCCGAGTTGCAGCGTCGCGGCCGTGCTGAGTGGACCGCTCGGGTTGTGCGGCGCGAAGCCCACGTAGCTGGTCGCGGCGAGCGTGGAGATGAACGCCAGCTCGGCGATCCCGCCGGCGTGCGTCACGTCGGGCTGGACGAAGTCGACGGCCTGGCGGGCCAGCGCGGGCGCGAAGCCCTGCCGGCCGTACCACCGCTCCCCCGCCGCGATCGGCACCGGCGACGCGCGACGGATGTCGACGAGCGCGTCGAGATTGTCCGGTGGGCAGGGCTCTTCGAACCACACCGGGTCGAACTGGGCGATCTCCTTGGCGACCTTGATGGCGTGGCGGACGTCGAAGCGGCCGTGGCCCTCGACGAACAGCTCCACCTCGCGGCCCACTGCCCCGCGCACGGCGTCGATCTGGGCGAGCACCCGGTCCAACTGCGCGGTGGTGATGGTGAGGTCGTAGTTCTCGAACGCGTCCCACTTGAGGCCCCGGAAGCCGGCTTCCACAGTCCGGCGCGCGGCGGCCGCGTAGTCCTCCGGCGTGACGGCGCCGGAGAACCAACCGTTCGCGTACGCCCGGACCCGGTCCCGGGTCGCACCGCCGAGCAGCCGGGACACCGGTACGCCGAGCTGGCGCGCCGCGATGTCCCACAGGGCCATCTCCAGCGAGCTCAACGCCGTCATGATGACCGGGCCGCCGCGCCAGTACCAGTCCCGCGCGGTCTCGTAGAGGATCTTCGAGATGCTTGTGGGATCCAGGCCCACCACCGCCTCGGCCAGCTCGGCGATGGCACCCTGGACGGCACGTTCCTTGCCCTCCAGGGTGGCCTCGCCGAGCCCGACGATCCCCTCGTCGGTGTGGACGCGCACGATGACGAGGTTCGTGCGGTAGAAGTCGACGACCAGTGTGTCGACAGAGACGATCTTCATCTTTCGGCTCAACCCTTCACCGCACCGGCGGTCATGCCGGACACCACGTACTTCTGGACCAACAGGTAGAAGGCGACGGCGGGCAGCGTGAACAGGAAGGCGACGGCCATCACCGTCTGGATCGGTGTACCCAGTTCGCCGATGAAGTTCGCGATGCCGACGGAGGCGGGTTGCAGATCGGGGTTGAAGATGAACGTCACCGCGAACACGTACTCGTTCCAGGCGTGGAAGAAGGCGATGACAGCGGTGGCCGCGATCGACGGTGCGATGAGGGGCACGTTGATGCGGGTCAGCGTGGTGAAGGGCCGGGCGCCGTCGGCGCGTGCGGCTTCCTCCAGTTCCTTCGGGATGCCGTCGATGGCGCCCTTGAGGATCAGCGCGACGATCGGCAGGACGAAGGCGGAGTTCACCAGGACGAGGCCGGTCAGCGAGTCGAGCAGTTCGAAACGGCGGAACAGCGCGAACAGCGGGACGACCATGAGTGCCTCGGGAAGCATCTGTGTGAACAGCAGTACGACGGTCAGCACGGCCTTGCCCCAGAACGAGAACCGGGACAGCGCGTAACCGAGCGGGATGCCCAGGCCGACGGAGAGGACCATCGTGCCGACGGCGATGATCAGGCTGTTGAGCAGCCAGCCGGCCGCCTTGCCCTCGGCGAGCGCGTCCACGAAGACCCCGAACTGGCCGAGGTCGGGCGTGAGCCGGGGCTGATCGGCGAAGAGGTCGCTGTTGCTGGACAGCGCCGTGACGAACATCCAGTACAGCGGGAACACCGCGATGCCCAGCACGACGAGCACGGCGACGATCCGTGCGGTGACACCGAAACGGAAGCGCCTCATCGGACGTCCCCCTTCTCCACGGCACGGGCGACCAGGCGGCTGCCGATGATGACGATGAGCGAGATGACGACGCCGACCATTCCGATGGCCGCCGCCGATCCGAGTTCCTTCGAGTCGAACGCCTGCGAGTACAGGTCGATGACGAGCGTCTCGGTGGCACCGACCGGTCCGCCCTTGGTCATCAACCAGATCAGCTCGAACCGCCGTAGCGACCAGATCGTCATCAGCAGGGCCAGCAGACCCACTGTCGGCTTGATGACCTGCCAGGTGACGGCGCGGAAGGTGGCCCATCGCCCCGCGCCGTCGACGGTCGCGGCCTCGTTGAGGTCCTGCGGAACGGACTGGAGGGCGGAGAGCAGCACCACGGAGGTGAACGGGAACAGCTGCCAGATGGTCGTGGCGAGCACGGCCGGGAGCGCGTAGCGCGGGCTGTCCAGGATGGCGCCGCCGGGGACGCCGAGTCCCACGGCGTCGAGGAAGCGGTTCACGATGCCGTACTGCGCGTTGAGCATCCAGGTGGCGATGAGCGCGACCGCGATGCCCGGGGCGGCCCAGGGGACGGTCACCAGCGCCCGTGCCACGCCCCGGCCTCGAAACTTCCTGTTGAGCAGGAGTGCGACGACGAGTCCGGCGCCGATCGCGACGACCACACAGGTGATCACGTAGACGACGGTGATCAGCAGGGTGCGGTGGAACTCGGGGTCGCCGAAGATCCGGTTGAAGTTCTCGAGCCCGACCCACTCGCTGCGGGTGGGGTTGAGCAGCCTCGTCCTGGTGAAGCTGAGGTACACCTCCTGGACGAGGGGTACCGCCTGGAAGACGAGGATGAACAGGGCGGCGGGTGCCAGGAACAGGTAGGGCGTCCACTTGCTACCCAGCGGGCTGGGCCGACGCCGGGGCCGGCCTGGGGGTGTTGTCTTCGGTGCTCCGGTCTGCTCGACCACAGTCATCGGGTTCGGTCCTTCGGGGGAAGGACGCTGCCGGCGCACGGAACGTCGCGCCGGCAGCGTCGCCGTGTCGAGCGGTCAGCGGACCAGTTCGGTCGCCTGCTGCTGGGCGCGATCCAGTGCCGACTTGAGGTCGGCCTTGCCCTGCAGTGCCGCGACCACGTTCTGCACGACCACCTTGCGGATGTCCGGCGTCTTCGCCTCGAACCCCAGCACGATCTGCGGCAGGCTGGTCTCGGTGAGCCCGTCGAAGACGGGGAGGAACGCGGTCGCCTTGAGCGCCTCCGCGCTGCGCTGCGTGGCGGTGGCGACGCTGCTCGCGCCGAGGATCTCCTGCAGCTTGACCTGGTTCTGCGGCTCCAGCGCCCACTTGATGAAGGTGCCGGCCTCCTCCTTGCCCTCGCTCGCCTCGTTGATCACGATTGGTGCGAGGATCGCGCCCTGCTTGCGGACCGGGAACGGGATCGGCGCGACGTTGAAGTTCAACTTCGCGTTCTGGCCGCGGGTGGCAGTCACGTAGCCGCCGTTGTTGAGCTCCATCCCGACCTTGCCCTCGGCGAACATCCGCCGGAACGTCGCCGCGTCCGCGCCGCGCGGGATCACGTTCGCGTCGTACAGGTCCTTGAACGCCTGCAGGCCCTTGAGGTTCTCGGGCGAGTTGATCGTCAGGTTCTTCCCGTCGGACCACGCTCCGCCGAAGCCGTAGACGTAGTTGAAGATGTCCTGCCAGACACCGGCCTCCTCGGCCTCCGTCTGACGGAACGCCAGGCCGAAGACGTCACCCTTGGTCAGCGACTTCGCGGTGGAGGTGAACTGCTCGTAGGTGGTCGGCGGCGTCGGGATCAGGTCCGCGTTGTAGAACATCGCGTAGTTCGACGCTTCGAAGATGACGCCGTGCCGGACACCGTCGTGGACCATGAACTGGTCCGGCTGCTTGAGCAGGTCGTACTTGCTGGCGTCGATCACCTTGTCCAGCGGCGCGACGAGGCCGGCGTCCGAGGCTGCCTCGAATTCGGGCATGTCGAAGCGGATCAGGTCGGGGCCCTTGCCGCTGCCCATCTGGGTGAGCACGGTCTGGCCGAAGGTCGGGTACGGCACCGCGGCGGCGGAGACCTGGACCTTGGTCTGGCTCTGGTTGAACTCGTCGAGCCACTTCGTCAACAGGGGTCCGCGGCCCGGGTCGCCGAAGGTCGAGGCGGCGAAGGTCAGTTTGGTGACGCCGTCGCCGGAATCGCCGTCCGAACCGCAACCGGTCAGGAGGGTGGCGACCAGGCCGAGGGCACATGTCGCCCTGGCGATGCCGAAATGAGCGCGCTTATTACCCATCGTTACTCCACTGTTACGAGATGACGTCAAGCCGATGAAATTGCAACGATCGTAGCGCCATGTGCAACGGTGTCAAGTGGCGATTGCGCATGGCGTCATCTATATTGCATAATGTGCAATGACAGCGACGGTGTTGCCGTCGCGCGAGGGGAGACACAGCCTTGGCGCAATCGATTCGCCGCGCGATCGACCTCATCCGTCGATCCGCGGAGCACCCGCTGTCCCTAACGGAGGCTGCGGACGTGCTCGGCGTCCACAAGTCCACAGCCCTGCGCATCCTGCAGACACTGGAGTCCGCGCGCTTCGTCCGCCGGACCGGCGCGGGCACCTACGTGCTCGGCAGCGGCCTGATCGAGTTGTCCGAACTAGCGCTCGGCTCGATGGACCTCCGCCAACCCGCCGCCGCACACCTGCGCGCGCTGCAACGCGAGACCGGCCACACCGTACACCTGGCGCAACTGACCGGCGATGAGATCATCTATATCGACAAGGTGGACAGCCCGGCGTTCGACGCCGTCAAGCTGCCGTCGCGGGTGGGACGCGCGGTGTCCATCTACGCGAGCGCCGTGGGCAAGACGATCCTGGCCTACCTTCCCCGGCAGGAACGCGACCGCCTTCTCTCCCACGTCGTCTTCGAGAGATTCACCGACACCACCTTCACCGACCACGACGCCCTGGAAGCCGAACTTGCCCGCATCCACGACTGCGGCTGGGCCGTGGACAACGGCGAGCACGACGCCTACGTGATGTGCGTGGCCGCGCCGATCAGGGATTCGCGGGGGCAGGTCATCGCCGCCGCCTCGATCACGGCGATCGAGGTCATCGCCAGCCTCGACCAGCTCAAGAGCAACCTTCCGCTGCTCCTGGAGACCGCCAACAAGATCTCGTACGAGCTGGGCTACGCGCCGCCCTCCCTAGCCAGCGCGGACAGTGAGATCCGCGCAGCGACCTGACCGCGCACGTCCCGGGCGATCACCGCGTTCTCGGCGCCGACCCGCCGGTGATGCGGTGATGCTCGTCGGTCGGCCGCTCAGCGCAGCAGCGCCATCCGGTCGATGATGGAATCGCGCAGCCCCGGTGGCCAGGGAAACAACGGCGCCGCCACCTGGAGCTGGGCGAATCCGTGCAGCCCGACCCAGAGCGCCGTCGCGTCGGCGAAGAGGTCCGCGCTGGTCGATCGTCCCGCCGCAACGCAGTCGGCGAGCGTACGCCGGAAGACCTCGAAGGCTCCCATGCCGAGCACGGTGAGTTCGTCCGCCATGGCCGGGGCCCGCTCAAGGGCCTGCCCGGCGTCCCAGACGGCACCGAACATCACCCGGTACTGGTGGGGCCGGCGTTCGGCGAAGGTCAGGTAGGCCGCGCAGATCGCGCGCAGGCGCTCGACCGGATCCGCGTCATCCGGCGCGCCCAACTCCTGTTCCAGGATGCCGAACGCGCGTTGCGCGACCGCGAGCAGGATCGAGTCCAGGTCCGGAAAGTGCGGATAGATCGACGGCGCGGAGATGCCGGCCTGTCGGGCGATCCCCCGCAGGGTCATGTTCTGCGGCGTGCCGTCCTCCAGGAGCGTCATCGCGGCGTCGACGATCTCGTCGCGCAGCTGGGCACCTTCGCCACGCTTGTTGCGGGCCCGCGTTCTCGGTGTGGTCACTCCCTGACTTTACATGCGTTAGGTGAGGGCGTAAGTTAACGCTTGTAAGTTCACAGCCGTTTCCAGAGATGAGGCCCTCATGACCACCGCTACCGCTACCCGAATCGACATCGCCGCCCCCGCCCACAGCGCAGACCTCGTCGGCCGTGGGCTGGCGGCCCTCGCCTCCCTCGCCACCGGCGTCGCGTTCGTCAACGGCGTACTACTGACACTCAACGCCAGCGACGACCGCCTGTTCATCGAAGGCTGGCGAGTCTCCAGCTTCGGCATCTTCGCCGCGCTCTTCGCCCTGCTCGCGGTCAGGCCCCGCCAAGCGGCCGGCGTCTGGGAGATCGTGCTCGTCGGCAAGGCCGCGCTGGTCGTGTTCGGCGCACTGATCGGAGACGTCCCCGAGGCACGGCTGTCGGCCATCATCGACTTGGGGCTTGTCGCCGTCGTCGCGGCTGCCTACGTGCTGTGCCGCGGCTGGTTGGCGTGGCGTTCCGCGACCACCAACCCGACCCGATGACGGAGACGACCGTGTCCCCCACCTCGCCTTCCCGGCGCGTCGACCGTACCGTCATCATCTCGATCTGGGCGGTCCCGGTCCTGGTCGTCGGCCAGTTCGCCATGCTGGCCATCGTCCCGGTCGTCCTTGCGCTGACCGTCAGCCTGCGGCACGCCCACCTACGCGGACTACGCCGCTGGACCATCGCTCTCGGCACCGCCTACGCCGTCCCGCTGATCCTCTGGACCATCGGGCCCGACCGCGCCCCGAGCCTGTCCAGGGACATGCACCCGGTCTTCGCCGCACTGATCGTCGTGGCCTCGCTGGTCGCGGCAGCTGCCTTTCACCTCGGCCGTCGACGCTCGAGCAGGCCCGACGGGTCGCCGAGCGAGCGGCAGCACTTCCGGGCCGCGCCGTGACCGATACGCTCCTCCTCCGCCTGGACGGAAACGTCGGATCGCCCGTCGCCATCATTCGACGGCGGCGGGCGATCCGAGCGCTCACTATCGAGGGAACGGGCCCCACTGGTTGATGAGGTCGTCCAAGGAGTGACGGATCAGCGGAGCGGCAGGGTGGCCAGCGCGAGGTTGGGGTCGATGCCGGTGGTGTACGCGGCACTGAGCACGTAGACGGTGCGGCCGCGCACGGCCACCGAGGTCGGATTCTGCAACCCGTGGGCGGCGTTCATCAGCGTTCGCGAACGGCCGGCCGCGTCGATGCTCACCACCGTGTTCGGTCCGTTCAGCGCGGCGATGACCTGGTGGTCACCGGCACCGGCGAAGGCGAAGTCGTCGATGCCGACCAGGCCGGTCGCCGCCACCCGGACCGGCCCGGGTCGGCCGTGCCGCAACGGAATGCGCAGCAGCGTGCCCTGGTCGAGGTTGGTCGCCCAGACCGCGCCGGCGCGGACCTTGATGCCGTTGGCACCGAGGAAGCCCGCCGCGGCGAGCTCGGGTGCCGAGGACCAGACCTCGGCGCGACCGCCCTCCAGAGCGACCGTCGAGATCGTGCCGAGCGCGGAGTCCGCGAGGTAGAACCTCCTCGTCTCCGCGTCGAACGCCAGGCCGTTGGGGAGCCCGTCGGCTGGCAGGGCCGCGATGCGGTGCGGGGACCGGCCGGGGCGTAGCCGGTACAGCCCCGTGGTGGCGGCATCGCCGCTCGCGTAGAGGAAGTAGAGCGTGCCGTCAGCCATCCGGACGATGCCCGTGGTCAGCGCGAACGCGAGCACCGGGGTGTTGACGCCACCGTCGGCCGGGGCCGGCAGCGTCGCCAGGATCCGCGTCCCGCCGGACGGGCTGACCGCGGCGACCTGCCGGGCGGCCGCGAAGGTGACGTAGGCGGTGCCGTCCGGGCCGAGCGCGACGTTCTCCGGCAACTGCCCCTTCGCCAGGTCGAAGTGGACAGCGATCCGCGACGGCACCGGTGCGGCCGACACCCGGGGCGGCCCGACGGTGAGGGCCGGCGCGGTAGCAGCCGGTGCGGCGCTCGACGGTACGACCGTTGTGACGCCGATCCCCGCTGCTGCGACAGCGACTGCGAGGGTCATCGTTCTCTTGCGCATTTCTGTCCTTACTCAGTGCGTTGTTGGTGGGCGTGAAATGGGCGCGACGGGTCCGGCGCTCCTTGCGGAGCACCTCGTGTCGAGCCGATGGGGACGGCGCTATTCGCGCCTGACGAGCGGCTGCGACGCCACGGCACGGGTGGTGACGGCGCCGTGCACGAGCAACGTCATCGCAGCCTGAGATGCCGAGCCGGGTTCGGTGGTGGCGACGACGACGGTCTGGCCGTCCTCGGTACGCAGGGACTGCTGTGTCACGTTCATCGCGCCGACAAGCGGGTGACGCATCTCGTAGACGGCGTCGCCGCCGGCCTTCACCCGGTGGTCGGCCCACATGGCGGCGAACTCCGAACTCCGCACCGTCAGCTCACCGACCAGCGCGGTCATCAGCGGGTCGTCCGGGTGCTGCCCGGAAGCCATCCGCAGCGTCGCCACCACCGCGCGGGCCTTGGCGGGCCAGTCCACGTACAGGTCGCGGGTGTGGGCGTCCAGGAACACCAGCCGTGCCATGTTCGGGTACTGGTTCGGCCGCTCCGGGATCTCCGGGTCCACGTGGCCGGCGAACAGGGCATGACCGGCGGTGTTCCAGGCCAGCACGTCGGCGCGGCGACCGAGCACCACCACCGGTACGTCACCAAGTGTCGCGACGAGTTGGCGTACCGCCGGGCTCAGCCGCTCCGGGGCCGGGCGACGGACGGCGGGCCGGCGGCGGGTACCGGCCGCCAGCTCGTTCAGATGGCGGCGTTCCGCGTCGTCGAGTCGCAGTGCCCGGGCGAGCGCGTCGAGCACCTCGGGTGAGGCGTTGACGGCCTGCCCCTGCTCCAACCGGGTGTAGTACGAAACGCTCACCCCGGCCAGCAGGGCCAGCTCTTCCCGGCGCAGCCCTCGAACCCGGCGCCGCTCACCGTACGTCGCCACGCCGGTGTCCTCCGGCCGTAGCTGGGAGCGCCGGGCCTGGAGGAAATCGCCGAGCTGTCCTCTCGCGTTCATGACTCGAAGTATTGCGAGCCCCGCCTGCCCCAACCACTCCCTGCCAGGGGTAGGCACCGCGCGGCGAGGCAGCTCGTACGGGTGGGTCAGTGGGTGACGGCGCTGCCGCTGGTGGCGCCGGCACGAAGGCCCTGGTCGATGAATTTGATCAACCAGTTGAAGCTCTCGTCGACTGACGCGTCGATCTGGAACCCACCGGCCGCCTCCAGGGTCGCGAACCCGTGCAGGACGCTGCGCAGCGTCCGCATGGCGTGGATCTCCTGGCCGGGTTCCAGCCCGTACCCGCTCAGCATGGCCGCCCAGGAGGCGAGCACCCGCTCGCTGGCCGGGATGAACGGATCGTCGGGGCCGGTCGGGCGGGTGGCGTTGGCGGCCGCGTACCGGCCCGGGTGTTCCCGCACGTAGGTCCGCATGGCCTGCGCGCCGGCGGCGAGGGCATCGCTGCCGGACCGGCCCTGAATGGCGTCGCGGATGGTGTCGCCGGCCTCGGTCATGGCCAGGGTGGCGATCCGGTGCGCCACGTCGGCCTGACTGCTGACGTGCTTGTAGAGCGAGGGGGTCTTGATCCCGAGCCGTTCGGCGAGCAGGCCCATGCTGAGGTTGTCGAAGCCGACCTCGTCGACCAGCGCGGCTGCGGCCTCGGTGACCGCTGCCGGGGTGAGCCGGGCCTTAGGCATTGGGCAGCGTTCGGGCGAGGAAGGGCAGGGCGAGGGCGAGGACCTGGTCGGGCGTCTGGGCGTGCGGGTAGTGGCCCGCGCCCTCGATGACTGCCAGCTCGCCGAGCCCTCGCGGCAGGTCGGCGATGATGCGCTCGCCCTCGGCTCGCGGGTCGACCCAGTCGGGGTCGGCGCTGCCCTGGATCACCAGGACCGGGCAGGTGACGTTGGGCAGTTGCCGACCGGCGTCGGCCGGGCTGGTCTTGGCCATGGCCTGGAGGACCTTCATCCGGCCGGGTTCACTCATCGTGGCCTCGATGCGCGCCAGCTCGCCGTGCCAGTCGGCGGGCTTGGTGGGGTACGCAACATCGAGGTACTTCTTCCAGTTCGCCAGGCTCCCGCGCAGGAGGACCTGCGCCAGTTGGATGAAGCCGGCCCGGAAGCGCTTCACCCGCACCAGCCCACCCAGGTCGAAGGACTGTGCGCGGGTGAAGGGCGCCAGCTCGATGACGCCGGTGATCAGGTCGGGTGCGGTGGCGGCCGCGATGGTCGCGGCACCGCCGCTGATCGACTGACCGATGATCACGGCCGGACCGCCGAGGTGACGCACCACGGCGACGAGATCACCCGCGATGTCGGTGCGGCTGTAGCCGTCCCAGCCGAGGCTGGAGTCGCCGCAGCCACGGATGTCGACGTTGGCGACCCGGTATCCGGCCGAGGCCAGGGCCGGAGCGACGAACCGGTAGGAGTGCCGGCTGTCGCCCATGCCGTGCGCCAGGACGACCAGCGGGCCCTGCCCGGTCACCTCGTAGGCGATGGTGTTGCCGGCAATGCCGAGACGTTCGGTCATGACGCCCTCCAAGTGAGCTAATGCGATTAGCTAAAGGCTAACCGCATTAGCCCCAGAGGGCAAGCCCGCCGCCGCTACCCGCCCCCACCCAGGCCGAGCTGGGGGTAGAGGGCGTCGGGGGCAGCGACCGCCCCAGGTGGCCGAGCGACAGTGACTGTCGCACCGAAGTCGCTGTAGCGCAGGGACGCGTTCGGCAGCCCGTTGGCCTGCGGCATCAGGAAGCTGACCAGCCGGCCCTCGGTGTCCAGTGATGCCCGGAACGCGTGCCTGCGCGCACTGTCCGGGAAGACGGCACCGGGAGCGGGGCGGAAACTGATCCCGTTGCCGGCGCCAATCCGGCTCGCGTCGATCGTCCCGGAGATCTCCGGGCCGTCCGCTCGTGCGGTGACGATCGCGTCGATGAGGCGGCCGGAGCCGCCGAAGTCGTTCCTGCCCGGCGCGAAGCTCAGGGCGAAGTCCGACGGCACCCGGGCCGGGTCCAGGACCATCCATCCGTCGCCGACACCGCGCATGGGTAGACCGATCTTCATGTAGACCTCGTCGTCGATCATCCGGATCTCGATGCCCCCACCCGGCGTCGAAACGGTGCCGATCGAGCGCTTGTGGACGTTGTCGCTGTGCGACAGCGCCGTGACCTGACTGGCGATGTCGACGTCGCTGCGATAACTCGTCTGATTGACGAACGCCGTGCCCCCACGCAGCAGGCCGATCGCCTCGGCCGTCGTGGTGGCATCGGCGCTGGCGGCCGACACCGGGGCGGATTCGGGTTGGGGTTCGTTCTCCGTCGGTGCGCCGACCGAGCAACCCAGCAGGAGCAGGCCCGCAGAAATGCCGGCCAGTGTGGCTCGACGTGTCATGGCCATCACGGTAGGCCGCCTGAGCAAGGTCCGGTGACCCGTATAGTTCCGCGATGGAAACGGACACGGTACGGCAGGCTTACACGTCCGTCGCGGAGCTCTACATCGAGCTGTTCGGCACGAAACAGCAGGTGGACGCCGACGACCTCGCCCTCATCAGACGACACCTGGACAGCCGGTCCGGCCGGGTGCTCGATCTGGGGTGCGGGCCTGGCCACCTCACCGGCTACCTTCGCGAGCTGGGCGTCGACGCGATGGGGATCGACCTGGTCCCCGAGTTCATCGCCCATGCGCGGGCGACCCACCCGGGCGTCGAGTTCCACCTCGGCTCGATGGAACGCCTCGACATCGCCGAGGACTCCATCGACGGCATCCTGGCCTGGTACTCGTTGATCCATCTTCCGCCGCCGGAGCTCGACGACGTGCTCAGGGAGTTCCGGCGGGTGCTGGTCCCGGCCGGACGCTTCGTCCTGGGCGTCTTCGCCGCCGAGGAGGTCGGCGCCTTCGACCACAAGGTCCTGACCGCCTACCGCTGGCCGCCCGACGAGATCTCCGAGCGTCTCGCCCGAGCCGGTTTCCGGGAGGTCGAACGCGTCCAGCGGCCCGGCACCGACGAGCATCGGCCGCTTGCCGCCATCGCGGCGATCGCGGTGTGAGGACGCCGAGGGCCGGCCTCCCGTAGCGGGAGACCGGCCCTCGCCCAACTGGCCACACGCGTCGACGCGGGCGTCCGGTACGGCGGCAGCGCTCAGGCGCTGAGCTTCCCGGCAATCTTGACGACCCGCTCGGCCATGTGGTCGAGGGCAGCGAACTGCGCGTCGCCCAGCGGGGCGTCGTTGCTGCCGCCGGTGACGTGCGAGACGCCGTACGGGTTGCCGTCGGCGAACTTCAGCGGGTCGGTGTAACCCGGGGCGACGACCAGGCCGCCGAAGTGGTGGACGGTGTTGTAGAGCGCGAGAAGGGTCGACTCCTGGCCGCCGTGCGCGGTCATCGACGCGGTGAAGCCGGCGTACACCTTGTCGGCGAGCAGCCCCTGCGCCCACTGCGGGCCGAGGGTGTCGATGAACTGCTTGAGCTGGCTGGCGACGTTGCCGTAACGGGTGGGCGTGCCGAACAGCACCGCGTCCGCCCAGACGACGTCGTCGGCGGTCGCCTTCGGCTCGTTCTTCGTGGCGTCGAAGTGCTGGCTCCAGGCGGCGTTGGAGGCGATGGCCTCTGCCGGGGCGAGCTCCGGAACCTGACGCAGCCGCACCTCGGCGCCAGCCTTCTCGCCGGCCTCGGCCAGGCGCTTGGCCATGGCGTGGAGAGTGCCGGTGGACGAGTAGTAGATGACGGAGAGCTTGGTCATCGGAGGCATCCTTCCCAGAGTAGTTGCCGCTGATAAATTTGCGGCCGCAACAATCTCGACTGTAGCAGCCGCCTCGCGACACCCCAACGTCCTGACCATGCCCACTCGGGTGACGGAGCACACCACTCGGCAGACGGGCGCGGGCCGCGGCCGTCCAGCCGATGAGGCGGGACGGTTCGGGCCCCTACGATGAGGCGATGGACCCCGCTGGGGCGCCACCGGCGGCGCGGTACCACCTGCTCGGGCCAGTCGAGGTGCGGTCGGCCGACGGGGAACGGCTGGCCCTCGGCACGCCGATGCAGGTGCGCCTCCTGGCCGTCCTGATGTCGCAGCCGGGCACCGGGTGGTCCATCGACCAACTCGTCGACGAGCTGTGGCAGGGGCGCCCACCGAAGACGGCAGCCGGCAACGTGAAGACCTATGTCTGGGCGTTGCGCCGGGCGTTGCGGTCCCCGGGCTCCCCCGACGCCGCCATCCTCGCCGGGCCCACCGGCTACCGCCTCGCCCTCGACGGGCTGACGATGGACAGTGTGGCCTTCGACGACCTGGCCCAGCGCGGATATTCCGCGCTGCGGCACTGTCACTGGTCAGCCGCCCAGGAGTCGTTCGAGGCCGCGTTGGCACTCTGGCGTGGGGAGCCGTTCGCGGGCCTTCCCGGCTGGGGGGTGCTGCTCTCCGTCCGAGCGCGGCTCCAGGAGCAGCGGTCGAGCCTGGTGGAAGAGGTGGTGGACCTGCAGCTGCGCGCCGGACGGCACCAGGAGCTGATCGAACCGCTGCGGAGCCAGGTCGACGCCGATCCGCTGCGGGAGCGCCCCTGGGGGCAACTGATGGTGGCCCTGGCGCGGGCGGGCCGACGCGCCGACGCGCTGGCCACCTACCGGCAGCTACGCCAACTCCTCGCCGACGAGGTGGGAGTCGAGCCCGGTCCCGATCTCCAACTCCTGCACACCCGCGTCCTGCGGGCCGAGCGGGAGCTGTTGACATCCGAGGCGCGGTCACCGGAACGATGCCCCCCGCGGGTCGTCCCCCGGCAGCTGCCGGCCCCACCGACCCTGTTCACCGGCCGGGCCGGGGAGCTGGCCCGGCTCACCACGCTGCTACTCGGCGACCCCGGCTCGGCCGGCACCGTCGTCATCACCGGTACGGGCGGCGTCGGAAAGAGTTGGCTGGCGCTGCGCTGGGCGCACGACAACCTGCACCACTTCCCCGACGGCCAGCTTCACGTCGACCTGGACGGATTCGGCACCGCGCCGCAGGCGGCGTCACCCTCGGCCGTCGTCGTCCGATCGCTCCTGCCCGCCCTGGGTGTGAAGCCTCTGGAGATCCCCGCCGAGTCGGCGGCCCAGTTCGCCCTGTACCGCAGCCTGACCGCGGACCGGCGGTTACTCGTGCTGCTCGACAACGCCCGCGACGCGGAACAGGTACGGCCGCTGCTTCCGGGGTCGACAGGCTGCGGTGTGCTCGTGACGAGTCGCCACACCCTGCCCGGCCTGGTCGCCGCCGAGGGCGCCCATCCCCTCGCGCTGGACCTGCCCAGCGATGGCGAAGCGCGCCAGCTGCTCGTACGCCGGCTGGGTGCGCAGCGAGCCGCCTCCCAGCCGGCAGCTGTGGACGAGCTGATCAGCCGTACCGCGCGGTTGCCCCTGGCCCTGGCCATCGTGGCCGCGCGAGCCGCCGCCCGGCCCACGTTCCCGCTCCAGGCCATCGCCGACGATCTGGCGGCGACTCGGGGCGGGCTCGCCGCCCTCGCCACCGACGATGCCGCCACCGACGTGCGGACGGTGCTGTCCTGGTCGTACCGACTGCTCAGCGCGGACGCGGCCCGGCTGTTCCGGCAGATCAGCCTGCACCCCGCCGCCGACGTCGGCGCGGCGGCGGCAGCCAGCCTCGCCGGGGCGCCGCCGCACCTGATCCGGCCGGCGCTGGACGAGTTGACCCGGGCGAACCTGCTGGCCGAGGAGTCCCCCAACCGGTTCCGTTGTCACGATCTCCTCCGGGCGTACGGGGAGGAACTGACGTACGCGCTCGACCGCCCGGCCGACCACAGGGCCGTCCGGAGGCGCGTGCTCGACCACTACCTACGCGTCGCCCGTGACGCGGCGAGGCTGGTCGACACCGGTTGGCAGCCGCTCGATCCGCCGCCCCTGCCCGCCGACACGGCACCGCCGGCGTTTGCCGACCACCGGGCCGCGCTGGCCTGGTTCACCATCGAACAGCGGGTGCTGCTGGCTGCCGTCGACGACGCGGTCGCGCACCGTTTCGACGCCCACGCCGGGCACCTCGCCCAGGCCCTCACTCCCCTGCTCAGCAGGCTGTCACAGTGGCACGACCTGGCCGCCGTACAGGCCAATGCGATCACTGTCGCGCAGCGCCTCGGTGATCCGCGGGCCGAGGCGCTGGCACACCGGGACCTGGCGCTGGCACACATCCAGTACCGCCGGTTCGGTGCGGCCCACCATCACCTTCAACGCGCGATGGCACGGTACGACCAGGCCGCCGACCGCCCGGGGCAGGCCAGCGCACACCTGCATCTCGCCTGGCTCTCCGACATCGAGGGCGACGCCCGGGCGGCACTGCCGCATGCCAGGCAGGCGCTGGCGTTGGCCAGCAGCATCGACGACCGGCTCGGCGAGGCTGCTGCGCTCAACGCGCTCGGCTGGAGCCACGCGCGGCTGGACGAGCACGACCGCGCCATCTCCTACTGCGAGCAGGCGCTCGCGCTCTACGAGAAGGCCGAGGACCGGCTCGGCGCGGCCCACACCTGGGACAGCCTCGGCTTCGCCTATCAGGGCCTCGGGAAACATCCGACCGCGGCGGACTGCTACCGGCGCGCTCTGGCGCTCTATTCCGACGTCCAGGACCCGTGCGGAAGGGCGGACACACTCGTCCGCCTCGGCGACACCCACCAGGCGGTGGGCGACCACGACACCTCGGTCGACCTGTGGCGACAGGCGTTGGCGATCCTCGACCGGGTCGGTCATCCGCAGGCCACGGCGCTGTCCGAGCGGCTTGAGGCGTACCGGTGAATGCCTTTCGCCGACCGTCCCCGGACCGGCATGGATCCGACGTGGACCGGGCGTCGGCAGGCTGGGCGAATGTTGACCACGAAGAGCACCACCTTCCGGCATCCCCGCGGGGGCGCCCGGCGACGCCGACGGCTCCTCGGTAGCCTCTCGGCCGTCGTCGCGGTCCTGGTCGCCCTCTCGCTCAACGCTCCACCGTCGCTCGCTGGCACAACCACGCCGGCGGGCGGCGGCACCGGGCCGGTCGCCGCGAACACCGCCAGCGGTGGGAACGGTCGGATCGACTGGCAGGCGTGCCCGGAACAGCCCGACGATCCGGGTACGCGGTGCGGCACCCTGCGCCTGCCGGTCGACTGGGCCCGTCCGGGCGGGGAGACCTTCCAACTGGCCCTGGCCCGGCGTCCCGCCACCGACCCGGCCGCCCGCATCGGTGTCCTGGTCTTCAACCCCGGCGGTCCCGGCCTGTCCGGGGTGGACGTGGCGCTGACGGCCGCCAGCCAGCTCGGGCCGGACGTGCTGCGCCGCTTCGACATCGTCGGCTTCGATCCGCGGGGCACGGTCCGCAGCGAACCGGTGCGTTGCTCGTCGGCGCTGCTGGGCCGGCACCCCTCCCTGACGCCCGCCAACGCTGCGGAGTTCGAGCGGCTCCGTACCTACAACAGCCAGTTGCGCGACGACTGCCGCGCCCGCAGTGGCCCGCTGTTCGACCACCTCGACAGTGTGAGCGTCGCGCGTGACACGGACGCCATCCGGGCCGCGCTCGGCGAGCGGCAGCTCAGCTTCTACCAGTGGTCCTACGGCACACTGATCGGGCAGTCCTACGCGGAGCTGTTTCCTGACCGCGTCCGCGCACTGGTCATGGACAGCGTGATGGACCACAGCCAGGGGGTCAGGGAATACTTCCGCAGCGGGGCGGCCAGCAACGAGGCGCTGTTCCACGAATTCGTGAAGTGGTGCCAGCGGAGCCCCGGCTGCGCGCTGCACGGACGCGATGTGCCGGCGCTCTACGACCGACTGGTGCGCCGCGCCGATGCCGGCACGCTTGTCGACGCGGCCACCGGCACCACGCTGACCTGGTTCGAGCTCGGGTTCGCGACATTCGTCAACTTCTTCGACGCGACCTGGGCCGATCTCGCGAACATGCTGCTCGCCCTGGAGCGGGGCGAGCCCGCCTCACTCGCGTCCCCGATGGTGCCGGTCGACGGCGACACGGACCTGACCGAGTACGCGCTACCGGCGTTCTGCCAGGACTGGTCGCTGCCGATCGACGGGTTCGCCGACTGGAACCGGTATCTCGAACTGTCCCGCGCCGCGGCACCGCACCTGCGGGCCTCCCCGTTGGCCGTCCGCTTCGGCGCGATCTGCCTGGGGTGGACGGCGACCAACCCACAACATCAGCTGCGGGTACGGACGAGCGCGCCGCTGCTGGTGCTCAACGGGCGGTACGACCCGGCCACCCCGTACGACGGGGCCCAGCGGGTGGTGCGTCAGCTCGGCGGCCGGGGCCACCTCGTCACCTACGAGGGGTCGGGCCACGCCAGCTACCCACGGACCGAGTGCACCCGTCGTCAGGTGGAGCGGTACCTCATCACCAGAACCACGCCACCGGTCGGCGCGAGCTGTCCGGCCGCCCCGGTCTGACGGGGCGAGGTCGTCACTGTGACGCCCCAGCTCTCGGCAGGTAGCGCGACCGGTCCGACGTCGTGTCGGTCAGGTCTTCTACGCCGGCGGCTGGGGCGTCGCCGCAACCAGTCGCGGTCAGGAGCCGTCGGGCGGATCGGCGGGTTGCTGTCCCGGCCAGAACGGCCACTCCTCGAATGAGCGGCACCGTCCGTCGTCGGCGAACCGCATGACCCACAGGTCGCGGTACTCCTGGTCGACCGGGTCGCCGTAGCGGACCTCCTGGCGCGACACGGCGGTGTCGCCGTCGACCGCGACGATCTCCGTGGTCAGCTGGAACACCTCGTCGGGGCCCTTGCGCTGCTTCTCCCACATACGGGCGATGGCCGGCAGGCCGACGACGGGGGTCCAGTACGGCCCCTGCTGGTAGCTCGCGTCCTCGGTGAAGAGCGTGACCAGCGCGTCAGTGCCCGGGGTCCGCCAGAGCCGCTCGTAGGTGGCAAGCCACTCCTCGACGTGCGTCCTGTCCATGCCCTCCACCTTGCCATCCGGGGGCCGCCCAGCTGCGAGAACCCGCAGGCCGCGGGTAACGCACCCATCGGGGCGCTCGCCAGCCTCGGGCCTCGGACACCCTTGACATCGACGGGTGTAGCCAGCCACACTCCCGATGCTAATTCGATTTAGCTGCCATCGGAGCCCTCAACTCCCACCACCGGACCAGACCGCGACGAGCGACCACCACAAAGGAGTCTTCGCGCATGAGGGAAACGACCGGAAGACGCAGGCTCCGGCTTGCGATCTCGATTCTCGCGTTCACGGCACTCGCTGCGGGGGCCGTCCTCCCCGCGCCGGCTGCCGCCGCCGGCAGGCCCGCGCCCGTGCCGGGTACGACGGTCAAGGCGGACCGCACCTCACCGACCGGTTACACAGTCACATTCGTCTACCGCAATCCCCATGCCACCCAGGTCCGTCTCGCCGGGGACCTGACCCTGCTCGACGTCGGCACCGGCAGCACGCGTTATCAGCCGGAAGAGTGGCAGCCGGGGCGCTACCACGCCGGCGGCACCGAGTTCCTCCGGGACATGGCGAGGGACCCGAAGGGAAACTGGTCGGTCTCGCTCCCGCTGCACGCCGGAGGTCTCAGCTACTGGTACCGCGTCTGGGACCCGACCCAGGGCTGGGAGAACAAGCGCATCTGGGATCCCGCCTCGACGAACCCTCGGCCGCCGGGCGAGTCCTCGTTCCGGGTCCGGAACAACGACGTCCTCGATGCCGTGTACGTGCCGTACGCCAAGAAGCAGAACGACCCGGTGCTGAAGGAGCGTGCGGACTACGAGTTGCCGCTGGCCGACCGCGCGAAGCGGGGAACCGTCCGGTACGTCCCGTACACCACGATCCTGGGTGACAGCGGCCACTACCTCGGCGTCTACCTGCCGGCCAACTACGACGCCAACCGCGCGGAGCCGTACAAGGTCGCCTATCTCGCCCACGGTATCTTCGGCGACGAGACCGACTTCATGGTCCCCGCGAACGTCCCGAACATCCTGGACAACATGACGGCCAGGGGCGAGATCGAGCCGACGGTGGTCGTCACCATGGGCAACCACTTCACGGGCACCGGCCTCGGCTTCGCGTCCTACAACCAGACCAACGCGGCCAACAACCTGGTCCAGACGATCCTGCCCCTCATCGAGCGCAGCTACAACGTCTCGACCGAGCGGTCCGGGCGCGCCTACGCCGGGTTCTCGTACGGCGGAATGACCGGCGGCGTCGTCATCAAGAACTACCCGACCACCTTCGCGTTCTACGGACACTTCTCCGGCAACCCGTCCCTCACCACCCAGGACTACGACACCATCGCGAACGCGGTCGGGGACGACGACCTCTCCGTCTTCCTCGGCAACGGTGTCTTCGAGGGCAACCTCAACGCCCAGAACGCCATCGCCGACAACTTCCGGGCCCGGGGGTACTCCGCCGCGACGACCCAGGTCCCCGGCGCGCACGACGGGATGACGGCGGGTCAACTGTTCACGATCTTCGCCCGGGATCACCTGTGGTCGGGGGTCGACTCCGTGTCGGTGACGCCGGCGACGGTGAACCTCACCACGGGCTGGAACTGGACCAGGCAGTTCACCGCGCAGGTGACGACCAACGAGGGTGTGAGCCCGGCGGTGACGTGGTCGGTTCAGGGTGCGACCTCCACCGGCACCACCATCTCCGCGGAGGGTCTGCTCTCGGTCGCCGCCGCGGAGACCGCGTCGTCGCTCACCGTCGTGGCGACGTCGGTGGTCGACCCGACCAGATCACGCTCGGCCCAGGTCACCCTGACGCCTCCGGGCCCCGCGCGAGTCACGGTGAAGACGAAGGCCACGCCCGCCTCGGTCGTCCGTGGTGACACGTTCACGCTGACCGTCGACGTGCGGGCGCAGCATCCGCACCGGAAAGCTGCCACGGCGGTGAACGGCGAGGTCGCCGTCACCTTCGGCGGCACCACCCGGGTGGTGCCGCTCCGCGATGGCGCGGCCGTCGTCACGCTGCCGACCGACGGGCTGCCCTCCGGGTCGTACCCGGTGCACGTCGCCTACTCCGGCGACCGGGTCCACGCCCCGACCGCGGCGGTCCACCAGCAGCTGCGGGTTCGCTGACCAACAGGCGGGTGGGCCGGCGACCTCTCGTCGTCGGCCCACCCGTCAGCTGTCCGTCCGGACCGTCAGCTCACGCCCCGGACCGCTTCGATGATCGTCTCGGCGACCTCACCCGGCCGGGCCACCGCCATCGCGTGCGAGCCGCCGACGACCTCGCGCTGCCCCCGGGGATTGGCCCGCTCGGCCATGAAGCGGTGCACCTCGGCGGGAATGTTCTTGTCAGCGTCCCCGAACACGAACCAGCTGGCCAGCGATCGCCAGGCGGGGTCGCCGGTGAGCGTGTCGCCCAGGGCCTGTTCGGTGATCGGCCGCTGGGTCCGCGCCATCAGCGCGGCCAGCTTGTCCGACGCGTCCGCGCAGAACTGCGCGTGGTACTGGTCCTGACCGATCGCCACCTCGTTCCCACCGGTCGACACCGGGTACTGCACCAGCGTGTCGGCGAGCGTGCTGCCGGGGAACTTCGCGGACAGCGCAAGCGCCGACTCACCGGTGTCCGGGGCGAAGGCGTTCACGTACACGAGGGCGCGCACCGAAGTGTCGCCGGCTGCGGCCTGGGTGATCACCATGCCGCCGTACGAGTGGCCGACGAGGACGACCGGACCACCGATGCTACGGACCACATCCCGCACGTACGCGGCGTCGCCGGCGAGGCTCCGCAGCGGGTTCGCAACGGCCACCAAGTCGTACGCGCCGCTCAGCCGCTCGAGCACACCGTTCCAGCTCGCCGACTCGGCGAACGCGCCGTGCACGAGCACGATGGTGGGCTGTGGATCAGGCATGATAGGTGCCCCCTCACTCCGTGAAGCTGTTCACCGCCGGTCGCACTGGTACGCCTGGATACCCGTTACGCGAGTGTGAAACGTCCGGTCCCGATGTGGCAGGAGGCTGCGATGGCTACGACGACGGTGACCGACGTGATGGCCGAGCTGGCCGAGTTGGAGGACCCGAAGGCACGGGAGGTGAACGCCAGACACGGTGACGATCATGGTGTGCACCTCGGCGCGCTTCGGGCCCTCGGGAAGCGGCTGAAGATGCAGCACGATCTCGCGCGCCAGCTCTGGGCGACGGGTGACGCCTCGGCGCGGCTGCTGGCAGTCCTGATCTGCCGTCCCAGGGCCTTCGAGCGGGACGAGTTGGACGCCATGGTGCGCGAGGCGCGCACCCCGAAGGTGCACGACTGGCTCGTGAACTACGTGGTGAAGAAGAGCCCGCACTCCGACGAGCTGCGACTGGCCTGGTTCGCCGACGCGGATCCCGTGGTCGCGAGTGCCGGCTGGGCGTTGACCACCGACCGCGTGACGAAGAATCCCGGGAGTCTCGACCTCCCGGGACTGCTCGATGTGATCGAGACCGAGATGAGGGACGCGCCGGATCGCCTGCAGTGGGCGATGAACCACTGCCTGGCGCAGATCGGCATCGAGCACGCCGAGTACCGCGCCCGGGCGATCGACATCGGCGAACGCCTGGAGGTGCTCAAGGATTACCCCACCTCCCCCGGCTGCACGTCCCCGTTCGCGCCGATCTGGATCGGCGAGATGGTGCGCAGAGCGGGATAAGCCCGCATGGGCGGGGTCGACGCCGTCTCGCGCGCACCCCTATAGTGAGTTCCATTATGGGACTTACTACGTTCTGGCGGTGGTGGGTCGCTGGCACGACCAGCCAACTCGGCTCGGCGGTCGGCGCGGTGGCGCTCCCGCTGACCGCGCTGACAGTGCTCGACGCGTCGGCCTTCGAGATGGGTCTGATCACGGCGGCCAGCTACCTGGCGTACCTGCTGATCAGCCTGCCGGCGGGGGTGATCGTGCAGCGGGTGCCGCTGCGCGGCATGCAGGTCGCCCTGGATCTGGTCCGGGCCCTCGCCATCGCGTCGGTCCCGCTGGCCTGGTGGTTCGACATGCTGACGGTGGCCCAACTGATCGCTGTCGCCCTGGTGGTGAGCTTCGCCAACGTGCTGTTCGACGTGGCGAACCAGACCTTCCTGCCGGAGATCGTGCCGGCCGCGCAGTTGCAGGCCCGCAACAGCCTCACCTCCGGCACGCATGCCGCCACATCGCTGGGCGGACCGTCAGTGGGCGGCCTCGCCGTGCAGGTGCTGGGTGCGGTCCCGACGCTGTTCGTGGACGCCGTCAGCTATCTGCTCTCCGCCGTGCTGCTGCGCACCCTGCCGGCCCGGCGGGTGCAGCGACCGACCGAGCGGCCACCGATGGTCACGATGATCCGCGAGGGCTGGCACTTCGTGCTCCGACACCCGATCATCGGGCCGGCCATGTGGGACGCCACCGCGACGAACTTCGTCAACGGCGCCATGCTCGCCCTGTTCCCGTTCTACCTGGTGCGCGAACTGCACGCATCGCCATTCATGGTCGGGCTGCTGCTCGCCGCGGACGGCCTCGGCACGCTCATCGGCGCCGCACTGACGACCCGCTTCACCGACCGGTTCGGCACCGCCCGCGGCCTGATCATCTCGGCCTTCGTCGGCGTGGTCGGCGCGCTCATCATCCCGCTGGGCACCGGCACCGCCGCGTTCCTGGCCTTCGCCGTCGGGAACCTCATCTTCGCCGGCTCCACTGTGGTGCTCAGCGTGACCACCCGTACCTACCGGATGCTCGCCAGCCCGCCGGAACTGCTGTCCCGGGTGATCGCCACGGTCAAGTTCGTCTCCTGGGGTGCCATCCCGGTCGGCGGTCTCCTCGCCGGCATCCTGGCCGGGCCACTCGGCGCCCGCACCACCCTGCTGATCTTCGGGGCGCTCACCGTGCTGTCCCCGATCATCTACCTGTCGACGCCGATCCGTCGGCTGCGTGACCTGCCGCTCGACCCCGCGCCGACACCCAGCGAGGCCCGGGTCTGACCCGGCCGGGTGCGTTCCCGGCCTCTGTCCACATCGCTCGGTCGGGATATCGACGGAAGGTGTAGCCCGCGATCTGCCGGGGCAAGAACCGCGCATGGAGGGAGCAGCACTGTGCGAGGGGCGACTGCTCGGCCAGCGACACCGGATCGGTGAGCCGGACCGGGCAGGGCTGGCGACCCCGCGGCCGACGGCCTCCGTCTGATGCGGCTGAGGCACAGCCTCCCCCCGGTGGCGCTCGGCGCAGTGGCGCTCGGCGCGGCTCTGGGTGCCGACCCCGCCCATGCCGACACGCCGTCGCCGTCGCGTCTGCCACTGATGGAGGTCACCGCCTCGCCGAAGGCCATCACGGGTTCGGTGGCCGACGTGGTCGAGGCGCAGCCGATCGTCCCCCTGCCCCTGCCGACCGCCGTCGTTCCCCTGCCCCTGCCGCTACCGTCGACGGACCCGCTGCCGCTGCCGTCGGCCGTTCCGCTGCCGACGCCGTCGACCACACCCTCCACCGCCCCGCCACGTCGGCCGGCCCGTACGCCATCGTCGTCGCCGCCGGCCACACCGGCACCGTCGGCCTCGGCGTCCCCGGGGGCACGCGTTGCCTCGCGGCCATCGCCGGCACCGTCGACGCGTGTGCTGGCGACGACGCCCCGGGACACAGGCCACAGCACGTTCGATGGCCTGACGTCGAAGCGGGCGCGGGCGACGATGACCAGCGCCACCGGGCAACGGCCCAACCCGCCCGCCCGTCCCGCACCGGGGCCGCCGGCGGTCGTGCTGGCCCTCGCGTCGGCACCGACCGGCGCCGGCACCGGCGGCGCTGACCCACCCACGTCGACAGCCGACGCTCCGCCGCCCACCTCGCCGCTGCGCCCAGGGCTCACCGTCACCAGCGTCGACAGGCGCGCTACCAGCCGTCCCGTGGAGCGGGGCCCTCCCCCGCCCCGACAACTCCTGATCACCCACCCACGTCCACGACGTTGATCAGGAGAGGTTCATGGAAATCGCCGTTATCTGGATTCCCGCCCACATCGAGCCGTCGGAGCCCGCCGTCGCGAGGTGTCTCAGCCACCTTCGCCGACACTCCTACCGATTCGCAGGAATCATGCGGGCCCCGTGGGAGACCGTCGAGCAGACGATGATCGACGGGGAGGTGGATGTCGTCGTCATCGCCGACGTCGCCCACCTCCCGCCGGATCGGTCCCCCCGGATCGAGCTGGCCGGCTCCCCCGGCATCGACGCGGACGGGGACCGAACGGTTCCGGACACACAGTTCGGCTGACACCACGAAGCGCCCCGTCCGCTATGGACGGGGCGCTTCGTCGATCTGGCTTCTCGACCCAGACCAGTGCTGATCAACGCGACGCCGTGGACGACGGCAGAAGCTACTTCGACGTGACGCCGTCGTACGGGTCCCAGTGCGCCGCGTAGCGCAGCAGCGAGCGGGCCAGGTCCGGGTTTGCCGCCGCCCATCTGGTGTCGAAGAGAAACCACTGGTCGAACCCGAAGAAGTCGTCGATGTATCGAGCGACCTGCACGATGTGCGCATCCAACCGGATCAACGACCCGACGGACGGCTCCGGGGTCATCATCTCCAGCGTCTCCCGGTGGATCTCGTGGTGTGCGGACACGAGGTCGAGATTGGCGGGCGACGGGTCGTATCCGGGCAGCCGGGCGTAGCGCGCCAGCGCCACGCCAGCGTCCTCCTCGTCCGGCGCGATCAGGGCCCGCAGCAACCGGGCGTCGTGCGGCCAGAGCCGGGTGTCGGGCGCGTCGGCGGCCCGAAGACGGGCGGCGAAGCCCGGCAGAGTGAGGCCGGGGAAGACGAGGGCGCCAGCCAGATCCAGGTTCGTCTCGATACCAGGCGGATCCCAGCACAGACGGACCGAGAAGACGGCCTCCGGCCCGGACGGAGCGATGCGGACGGTACGGACCGGCACGCCATGCTCGAAGACCGCACCGGGCGCGGCGGCGTCGGGGGGCAGCGGCCAGGTGTCGTGGAGCAGGTACGCGAGCCGGTCAGGCGACGCGGCGGCGGCGTCGTCGTCGATGAAGTAGTAGGCCAGATCCACCTCGTCGTCGTCGGTCCGCACACGCAGGGCGTGCTCACCGAGCCGGATGAACGTGCCGTCGTCGTCGCCCTCCACCCAGAGGTGCTCGTTCAGCAGGTCGCGCAGTTCGTCAACCGTCTCCGGCCGCGGCAGGTGCCGCTCCTGGGCCTCGTCGAAGATCGAGTCCAGACCGTAGACGATCTCGCCCAGCTCGCTCTCGATCCAGCCTCGCGGGTCGTCGCAGCTCCAGCCCCGACGGAACCAGTCGAGCACTGTCGTGTCGGACACGGTGACCACCCGCTTGCTGAACGGCGATTCCTCGCGCCAGCGACAGACGAAGTACATGCGGCGCACTCTAGGCGGGCTGACCGACAGCGAATCCGTGCCGACTGCACGGCGATCGTCGCCGGCACGAGCCGCGGCGTCCACCCGGGAAACTCGTACCACCAGAATGTCGGGCGGTGGCATCATGCCGCCATCACCGGGACTGACAGGGAGCAGACCATCGGCACCTCCGACACGATCACGCTGTGGCGGCCCACCGGACAGGCCGAACTCGACCTCGTGGCGGCGGCCGGCTGGCGGGCCTGGCCACCACGCCTGCCCGACCAGCCGATCTTCTACCCCGTGCTCAACCGCTGGTACGCCACGAAGATCGCCCGCGAGTGGAACGTCCCCGCCGAAGGCGTCGGCTACGTGACCCGGTTCGACGTGCGGCGTTCCTACCTGGACCGCTACCAGGTTCAGCAGGCCGGTGGTCGCGATGTGCTGGAGTACTGGATCCCGGCCGAGGAGCTTGACGATTTCAACGCCCACCTCGTCGGCGCGATCATTGCGGAGGCCGAGTACCGGGGCCCCGTCGACGACGAGGAGTTCACCGACGCGGAGGAGGCCCTGGGTCGGGCGCTGCCCGAGGCGTGGCGCACCTACCTCCAGGGCGAGTCGTGGTTCCGGCGAGGTTGGATGACCACCGAGGCCTACGTGTGGCTCAATTCGCCACGCGAGACGCTCGAGGTGCACGAGGCGTGGGACCAGGCCACCGTCACGCACCCCGGTATCGCGATCATCGGCGGTGACGGTTCCAGGGAACAGCTCGTCCTCGATCTGCGCAGTGACCCCGCCCCGGTGCTGCTTGTCGACATCGCCAGCGACGGGTGGGACACCGCCATCCGGCAGGCCGACGATGTCAGTCAGCTCATCGACCGCATCGAGGCGGGCACCTTCGCGTTCGACCTGAAGGACTGACCCGAACCCGGGCAACGAGCTACCGCTCACCCTTGCCCGGTCACGACCCCACCGCGAACCCCCTGGGTCAGGCCGCGACGGCCGCCCGGACGTCGTCGTCGGCGGCGCGCAGCCGGGCTGAGGCCTCCTCGGCGGTGCAGTTCGCCAGCAGCAGCACGATCGCCGTCTTGGCGTGCCCGTGCGCCGCCGCGAGCGCCCGCGCCGCCGTGTCGAGGTCGGTGTCGGCGGCCTCGGCGACGATCCGCCGCGCCCGGTCGACGAGCTTCTCGTTGGTGGCGTTCATGTCCACCATCAAATTTCCGTAGACCTTGCCGAGCCGGGCCATCGTGGCGGTCGAGAGCATGTTGCAGACCAGCTTCTCGGCGGTGCCGGCCTTGAGCCGGGTGGAGCCGGTGAGCACCTCGGGACCGGTGGGCACCTCGATGGCGACGTCGGCGTGCCGGCTGGTCACCGCCTCGGTGTTGCAGGCCACGGAGACGGTCGCCGCGCCAATCGCACGGGCATGGTCCAACCCACCGACCACGTACGGGGTACGGCCGCTGGCGGCGAGCCCGACCACCGTGTCGCGGGCGGTCAGGCCGACCGCGTCGAGGTCGGCGACGGCGCGGGTCGGGTCGTCCTCCGCACCCTCGACGGCGACGCCGAAGGCTCGTGCCCCGCCGGCGAGCAGACCGACGACCCGCTCGGGCGTCGTACCGAAGGTGGGTGGGATCTCGGCGGCGTCGAGCATGCCGATCCGGCCGCTGGTGCCGGCGCCGAGGTAGATCAGCCGTCCGCCCTGACGGAGCGACGCCACGATGACGTCGACGGCGGCGGCGATGTCCGGCACGGCCCGGCGGACGGCGTCGGCGACGGTCCGGTCCTCGTCGTTCATCGCGAGAAGCAACTCGGTGGGAGACATCCGGTCGAGGTCGCTGGTCTTGTCGTTGCGGGTCTCGGTGCCGAGGGTGCTGAGGTCCACGGGGTGCTCGTTCCTCTCGCTGGTGTGCAGTCGCCAGCCGGCGGGGAGAGGTTTCCGGTCGCCCGGCGGCGGCGACGGCTCGCCGTCGAGCGCGTCTTCGCGACCTGCCGCCGCGGCCAGGCTGAGGGCGCAGCCGCGAACAGTCCCCGTATCAGCAGGCTGAAACCACAGCGTAACCAGCCCGGACGGGCGGTGGCAAAAAGTTTCGCGTTAGGGTGGGTCAGCGTCACTTATTGACAACCGCTGGTTGGGAGCGAGCCGTGCGTCAACTCGACCTCGTCGTGATCGTGCTGTACCTCGTGGTGATCGCCTTCGTCGGACTTCGCCTGTCCGGTAAACAGAAGTCCGCCAAGGACTACTTCGTGGGCGAGGGTCGACTGCCCTGGTGGACCGTCTCGTTCTCCGTGGTCGCCACCGAGACCAGCGTCCTGACCGTGATCAGTGTTCCCGGCGGCGCCTACAGCGGTCAGGGCTTCGGCAACGTCGAGCTGGCCCTGGGCTACGTCATCGGTCGGGTCGTCGTGGCAGCGGTGCTCATCCCGCTCTACAAGCGGGGTGGGTTCGTCAGCGCCTACCAGTACCTCGGTGAGCGGTTCGGCCTGAAGCTCCAGGGCCTGGCCTCCGTGACGTTCGTCTTCACCCGGCTCCTCGCCGAGGGCGTACGGCTGTTCGCCTCGGCCATCCCCATCAAGCTCCTTCTCGACGAGTTCGGGCTCAATGTCGGTTATCAGGCCATCATCATCGTTCTCACGCTCATCACGGTGATCTACACCTACCTCGGTGGCATCAAGGCGGTCATCTGGACCGACGCCATCCAGATGGGTCTGTACCTGGGCGGGGCGATCCTGGCCATCGCGGTGCTCAGCCACGCCGTCGGCTTCGACGGCTACTCACAGGCGCTGGACGCCGGCAAGTTCCAGCTCTTCGACACCAACTTCACCCTCGCGCACGTGCTCACCAGCCCGTTCGCCCTGCCGACCGCGATCATCGGTGGCGCGATCTTCGCGATGGCCAGCCACGGGTCGGACCAGCTGATCGTCCAGCGCATCCTGTCCACCCGCACACTGCGGGAGGGGCAGAAGGCGATGATCTCCTCGGGCATCTTCGTGGTGATCCAGTTCGCCGCGTTCTCCCTGGTGGGGGCGCTGCTGTGGTCGTACAACAAGGGTCAGACCTTCAAGGAACTCGGCCTGGCGAGCAGCGACAACCTGTACCCGAGCTTCATCCTGCACGCCCTGCCGGTGGGCATCTCGGGTCTGCTGGTGGCCGGCATCCTCGGCGCCGCGATGGGTTCGCTGTCCTCGGCGTTGAACTCGATGTCGAACTCCACCGTCGCCGACTTCATCCACAGCTTCTTCCGCAAGGTCCCCTCCGACGACGCGATGCTCCGACTCGCCCGGGTGATGACCCTGGTCTGGGCGGTGCTGATGGCGGTCTTCGCCTGTGCGTTCAGCTCCAGCACCGGAAACGTCTACCTGACCGGTTTGACCATCGCCGGCTACACCTACGGGGCGCTGCTCGGGGCCTTCCTGCTCGGCCGCCTCGTCAAGCGGGCCAACCAGGTCGACGCGGTGATCGCCTTCCTCGTCACAGTGGCGGTGATGACCTACATCGTCCGCTATGTCAAGATCGATGTGACGACGGCGGGTACCACCACGGCCACCGCCATCGCCGCCCAGTGGCTGGTCCCGATCGGCGTCCTGATCACCCTGGTCGTCGGCGCGGTGTCCAGCTGGTTCCACAGGGCCCCGGAGACGCCGTACGACCATGGGCGTAAGGACGAGGTCGACGACGACGCGGCGGCGACGCCCGTCGGCCGGGCGTGAAGGAGGACGTGATGCGCGTGATCGGCCTGATGTCCGGAACGTCCTACGACGGAATCGAAGCCGCCGCGGCCGAGTTCGAGCTGAGCGGGGACACCCTGCGGATGCGACCACTCGGCCGGCTCAGCCACCCGTACTCCGACGAGTTGCGCACGCAGATCGCCGCGGCCCTGCCGCCCGCGGCGACCACCACCGAGGCGATCTGCGTGCTGGACACCGGCATCGGCCAGGCTTTCGCCGAGGCCGGCGTGCGGGCCCTCGCCCACCTGTGCGACGGCACTGCCGACCTGGTCGTCTCGCACGGGCAGACCATGCACCACTGGGTCGAGGGCGGCACGGTTCGGGGCACTCTCCAGCTGGGCCAGCCGGCCTGGATCGCGGAGGCCACCGGTCTTCCGGTCGTGGCCGACCTGCGCAGCCGCGACGTGGCCGCCGGCGGACAGGGCGCTCCCCTGGTCGCCCTCTTCGACGCACTGCTGCTGGGTGGCCTGCCCGGCGTCCCGGCCGCGCTGAACCTGGGCGGCATCGCCAACATCACCGTCGTCGCGCCGGACGCGGACCCGCTCGCCTTCGACACCGGGCCGGCGAACGCGCTCCTCGACGCCGCCGCCCGCCACTTCAGCGGGGGCACCGAGGAGTACGACCGGGACGGGCGCGGGGCCGCTGCCGGGCAGGTGAACCCGGACCTGCTGCGCCGGCTGCTCGACGAGCCGTACTACCGGCTGTCCAGCCCGAAGAGCACCGGGAAGGAGCTGTTCCACAGGCCCTACCTGCTCGCCGCCCTCGCCGACGCGCCCACGCCGGACCCGCAGGACGTGTTGGCCACGCTCACCCGGCTGACGGCGGTCACGGTGGCCGACGCCTGCCGCGACCACGGCGTCACCCGGCTCGTCGTCTCCGGCGGCGGCGCACACAATCCGACGCTGATGCGCATGATCGCCGACGAGCTGCCCGGCGTCGAGCTGTCCTCCAGTGACGACCTGGGCATCGCGTCGGACGCCAAGGAGGCGCTGGCCTTCGCGCTGCTGGGCTACCTGACCGTGCACGGGCTGCCGGGCACACTGCCGTCGGGCACCGGCGCGCGGCACGCCTCCGTGCTCGGCAGCATCACCCCCGGCCGGCAGCCGCTGCGGCTGCCGGCCCCGGTCGGAACCGCTCCCGACCGGTTGCTGATCGTCGCCGACTGACCGTCCCTTCCAGGGAGGATCGCCCATGAGCACCGTGGTACCCACACCAACCGCGGCCGGCGCTCGCGCCCGCGCGGTCGCCGAGTTGCTGCGCTCGCGCCTGGATGATCCGAGCCGGGCCAGCGCCGAGCTGCCCCGGAGGCTCGCGGCGGCACACGACGCCTCGCCGTACCTGTTCGAGCCGCAGGCAGTGGTTCGCGCCGCCTCGGCCGCCGAGGTGTGGGCGCTGATGGCCGGCGCCCGGGAGGCCGGCGTGCCGCTGACCCTGCGCGGCGGCGGCACCAGCCTCGCCGGGCAGGCCGGTGGCGCGGGCGTGCTTGTCGACGTCCGCACCGACTGGCGGCACGCCGAGGTCCTCGACGACGGCCGCCGCATCCGCCTCCAGCCGGGCCTGACGATCCGGCAGGCCAACGCCCGGCTGGCCCGCTACCGGCGCCGGCTCGGCCCGGACCCGGCCAGCGAGGCCGCGTGCACGGTCGGCGGCATGGTGGCCAACAATTCCAGCGGGATGACCTGCGGCACCACCGACAACGCGTACCGCACCATGGAGTCGCTGCGCTTCGTGCTCCCGTCCGGCACCGTCGTCGACTCCGGCGCCCGCGACGCCGACGACCGGCTACGGGTCGACGAGCCCGAGCTGCACGCCGGGCTGCTGCGACTGCGCGACCGGGTGCGATCGGCGCCGGGGTCGCGCGCCACCATCGAGCGGCTGTTCGCGATGAAGAACACCATGGGGTACGGGCTGAACTCGCTGCTCGACCACACCAGCCCGGTCGAGATGCTCGCCCACCTGATGATCGGCAGCGAGGGCACGCTCGGCTTCGTGGCCGAGGCCGTCTTCCGTACCGTCGAGATCCACGACCACGCCGCCACCGGCCTGCTGATCCTGCCCGGTCTCACCGACGCCACCGACGCGCTGCCGGCCCTGCTCGCCGCCGGCGCCCGTACCGCCGAGCTGCTCGACGCGGCCGCGCTGCGGGTCAGCCAGCGCGACCCGGGCGCCAGCCCGGCCCTGCGCGGGTTGACGGTCACCGGCCACGCCGCGCTGCTTGTGGAGTTCGCCGAGGACAGCGCGGAGGAGTTGGCCGCGACGCTGGCCGACGCCCGGCCCGTGCTCGACCGGCTGCCGGCCGTCACCGGCACCGAGCTGACCCGCGACCCACGCGAACGGGCCAACCTCTGGCACCTGCGCAAGGGCCTCTACACGGCCGTCGCCGGGGCCCGCCCGCCCGGCACCACGGCCCTGCTGGAGGACGTCGCGGTCCCGATGCCACGCCTGACCGGCACCTGCGACGGGTTGATCCGCCTGTTCGACAGGCACGGCTACCCGGACGCGGTGATCTTCGGACACGCCCGCGACGGCAACCTGCACTTCATGCTGACCCAGTCCTTCGACACCCCGGCCGAGATCGCCCGCTACGCCCGGTTCACCGACGACATGGTCGACCTGGTGCTCGCCGAGGGGGGAACACTCAAGGCGGAGCACGGCACCGGCCGCGCCATGGCGCCCTTCGTCCGCCGGCAGTACGGCGACGAGCTGTACGACGTGATGCGCGACCTCAAGCGGTTGTGCGACCCGAGCGGACTGCTCAACCCCGGTGTGCTGCTCAACGACGACCCGACCGTGCACCTGCGGCAGCTCAAGGCCGTCCCGACTGTCGACCCCGAGCTGGACGCCTGCGTCGAGTGCGGCTACTGCGAGCCGGTCTGCCCCACCGCCGACGTCACCACCACGCCCCGGCAGCGCATCGTCCTGCAACGGCAGATCGCCCTCGCCACCGCCGCCGGCGACGAGGAGCGCCGCCGGGAGCTGACCGCCGACTACGAGTACGCCGCGGTGGACAGTTGCGCCGCGGACAGCCTCTGCGTCACCGCCTGCCCGGTCGGCATCGACACCGGGGCGGCGATGAAACGGCTGCGCGCCGAGCGGCACAGCCCTCGCGCCCAGCGCACCGCCCGCACTGCCGCCCGGCACTGGCAGGCCGCCGTGACCGGCGTCCGGGTGGGACTGACCGCCGCGCACGCCGTACCGACGCCGGTGACCCGCGCCGCCACCGGGATGATCCGTGGGCTCGGCGCCACCGAACTCGTGCCGGCGTGGAGCGACGACATGCCGCGCGCCGGCGCGCCCCGCCCCACCCCGCGCAGCGCGCCGGACGCCCAGGCGGTGTTCTTCGCGGCCTGCGTCGGCAGCCTCTTCGCACCGGAGGACGGCTCGTCCGGCGGTTCGGCGGCAGCGTTCCTTCGCCTCTGCGAACTCGCGGGGGTGCCGCTCGTCGTACCGACCGGCACGGCCGGTCTGTGCTGCGGAACCCCGTGGCAGTCCAAGGGCTACCCCGCCGGCCACCGCGAGATGGCCGAGCGGACCCTGACCGCGCTCTGGGTGGCCAGCGACGAGGGTCGCCTGCCCGTCGTGTGCGACGCGTCGTCCTGCACGCACGGGCTGACGCAGCTGACCGCCGCGCTGGCCGAGGAGGACCAGGCCCGGTACGGCGCGCTGCGCTTCGTCGACAGCGTGACCTTCACCGCCGAGCACCTCCTGCCGGCGCTGCCGCAGCCCCGGCGACTGGGCTCACTGGCCCTGCACCCCACCTGCTCCACAGTGCACCTGGGCGGCATCGACGACCTGCGCGCGGTGGCCGGGGCGGTCGCCGACACCGTCACCGTGCCGGACAGCTGGGGGTGCTGCGCCTTCGCCGGTGACCGGGGGCTACTGCACCCCGAGGTCACGGCCGGCGCCACCGCGGCGCAGGCCGCCGAGATCAATCAGCGTGACCACGACGCATACGCCTCCTGCAACCGCACCTGCGAGATGGGCATGAGCCGGGCCACTGGCCAGCCGTACCGGCATGTGCTCGAGGTGCTCGTCGAGGCGATCGAGCCGCCCGCGTAGCCAGTGCCGTACTCACGAGCGCGCCGCCCGCCGCGGATCTGCGGCGGGCGGCGCGGTTGGTGCGTTACCTCAGGAGAGCGCGATGTCGCGGTAGTAGTAGCGCAGGATCGCCTGATAGTTCTTGCCCTCGTTCGCGAGGTCACGCGAGCCGTACTGCGACAGCCAGTCCCCGTCCACCCAGCCACCGCACGCGGTAGTCGTCGCGCAGTAGTGCGCCCGCAGGATGTTGCCGCTCCGGGTCATCCGGGCCGACCATGTCCGGTCCACCGCGGCGGACGTGGACGAGACTGCCGACGACGGCCGGTAGACCTGGTCGCCGGTGTCGTCCCGAACGTCGTAACACTGCCCGCCGGACGTCTTCCGGGTCGAGTGCAACGCCCAGTACCAGCCGTAACTCTTGACGGCCATCGCGCCGGCATCCAGCGAGGCGGCCGGCCAGCTCGTCACCCACTCGTTCGGGAGGACGTTCTTGACGTACGTCTTGAAGTCGACCCGGTCGACACGCCCGAGACTGACCCGGTAGACGAGGATGGTGCTCGGCAGCTTGCTGTTGGTGCCGTCGGTGGTACAACCCGTCGGCCCGCTCACCAACTCGTGCGAGGCGTTGTTGTTCTTCAGCGTGGCGTTGAGGTTGCCCTTCGCCCCGGCGGTGAAGTCCTGGCTCGCACCGGCGAAGTTGCTGTTGAAGTAGACCCGCACGGTCTTGCTGGTGCGGTTCCAGACCGACGCGGCGTTGTTCTTGACGCACAGGCCCTTGCCGCTGCCCGCGCCCTTGAAGTCGTAGCAGGTCGGTTGGGTCGTACCGTAGTCGTCAAGTGAGTCGGTGAAGTCGGAGACCGAGCCGGCCTGGTTGCTGTTGTAGTAGTAGCAGAACTCGCCGCTGTCGCAGGTTCCGTCCCGTGCGGCCGCCGCTGCGGGCGACGCAACACTCAGGATGGAAGTGGACATGGCGAGGACGGCGCCGACGATGGCGAGGCCCTTGCGGATATTCACGGTGTCCTACTTCTCGTTGTAGCCCTGGGAGTTCCAGAACGCCGTCGGGTCGGCGTTGTCCAGGGTGGGGTCGCCGACGCTGACGGCCGCGTGGGTCTGCCGGCCGGCCCGGACCTCGACGTGGGTGTGCGCGCCCGAGCTGGAGGACACCCCGTGCCACGACTCATCGCCGATGATCTCGCCCTTGCTGATGGCGTCGCCCACGCTCACCCCGGACCTCGGCGCGGTGTGCAGGTAGATCACCGACTTGTTGAGTGAGGAGTTGTAGACGGAGATCGTGGACAGGCCGCCGCTGCCGGTGGCGCCCCGCGCGACGTAGATGACCGTTCCGGAGACCAGGGCGCGCACGTCCGAGCCGACGCTGCGGGCGATGTCGATGCCCTCGTGCCGGCCGGGCGTGGTGGTGTAACCGTCGAAGGCGCACGTGACAGTGCCGCCGCTGGCCTGGTACAGGGCGTACGACAGGTTCGTGCGGGTCGACGGCGAGAACTGGTGCGAGGCATTGTTGTTCTTCAGCGTGGCGTTGAGGTTGCCCTTCGCACCGGCCGCGAAGTCCTGGTAAGAACCGGCGTAACCGCTGTTGTAGTAGACGCGTACGGTCTTGGTGCTGCGGTTCCAGACCGAGGCGGCCTCGTTCTTGATGCACAGGCCCTTGCCAGCGCCAGCGCCCTTGAAGTCGTAGCACGAGGGCTGCTCGGTGCCGTAGTCGTCGAGCGAACCGGTGAAGTCCGAGATCGATCCCGCGTTGTCGCTGTTGTAGTAGTAGCAGAATTCGCCGCTGTCGCAGACCCCATCTCGGGCCGCCGCCGACGCGGGCGATGCGACGCTGAGGATCGAGGTGGTCGCGGCCAGCGCGACGCCGACGGCGGCGAGGCTCTTACGGATGTTCATGGTGTCCTTTCAGAAACGGTGAAGGGGTGCGGGTCACTGCCCGCGTTGGTACTGCTCCCAGGTCTTGATCGGGATTCGGGGGCCGTCGTCCGGTCCCTGGTTGGCCAGGCCGTTCATGCCGAGGTAGTAGTCGCCGACCTGGTGTTGCGCCTGGCTGGACAGGTCCGTGTCGTTGATCGCCGTGGCGTGGATGTGCCACGGCCAGTCGCCCTGGTTCGGGTTGCGGACCCAGGCGGCGAAGCCGACCTGGCGCAGGGCCCGGGCGACGGCGGTGCGCCTGGCGGCGGTCATGCCGGTGACCGCGATGTCCACCACACCCCCGCCGTCGTGCGTACCGGCCGAGGTGGGGTCGCCCCCGGGGTTGTACGAGCCCTGGTCGAGCACCAGGGGGTAGCCGAGCAGACGCTGCGCCTCGGCCAACATCGCCTGCGTACGGGCGTTGACGACGTACCCGTCACGCTGCACCTTCGCGCCCGGTCCGATCGGGTTGCCGACGGTGTAACGGTTCTGCCCGAGCTTCGTCAGCGACGTCGTGCCGGGCAGCCCGTTCGCGGCCAGCCCGCTGAAGCCGAGTGAGCGTTGGTACGCCGCGTACGCCGAGACCGTCACGGTGCCGAAGTAGCCGTCGACCCACTGCGCGTTCAGCAGGCCCTGCGCCTGCAGCGCCTGCTCGACGGCGAGCACGGAGTTCTTCGCGCCCGGGGTCAGTGTGTTGTCGGCGCGTCGCGGGTCGATCTGGGCGGCCAGGACGGTGGCCTCCATGTCCACGACCGGCCGCGCGGTAGTGGTGACGGTTCGGTGCGCTGTGGCGCCGGATGTCGCGGCCCACGCCTGGGCCGGAACCCCGACAGCCACGCAGAGCGCGGCGAGCCCGACGGATAACCAGGGACGGCGCACTGTCGATCCTCCTCGCATTTGGTGTGTCGTTCGGAACGGACATCACCTTGCGAGAATCGGCCTGCTGTTCGGTACCCCTGCTGTCTTGTCAGATCCGTCAGGCCGTCACTGACCTCGGTGGATGTGGTGTTGTCAGCTTCCAGCGTTAGCCCCCTGACACCGGTCCGGGCGGCCGGGAGGCGCGCTCAGGCGGTGACGGTGACCATGAAGTACACCGGCCGGCGGGTGGGAAAGTACTCCTGCCCGTTCTCGTCGACCATCTTCCAGCTGACCCAGCACTTCCCGGGGCGGCTCGGCGCGGTGACCTCGACGCTGATCATCACCTGCTCGTCGGGCGGGGTGTCACCGATCGCCACCCGGTCAGGCACCCGGCAACCGTCGGCGTCGGCGGTGGGGTTGGTGCGGGCGAGGAAACGGTTGTGCCAGGCGACCTTCCCCACGTTCTTGAGGGCCCACACCTTGACGAACTGGGAGTTCACCCGCACCCGCGTGCCGTCGGGGATGGTGACGTCGGAGATGAACTTGCTTGAGTCGCCGGGGATCAGCGAGTCCGAGAATGCTGAGGCCGACGGCGACACCGACGGTGCGGACGACGCCGCCGCCGCCCCGGAGTCGTCCCGGGACGACCGGCCACGGACGACGACGCCCAGGACGGCGACCATCGCCACCACCAGGACCACTGCGGCAGCGGCGAGCCACGGCAGCCGGTGCCGGCGCGCACCCACGACCTCCTCGTCGGTCGGCGGGTAGTCGGTGACCCGAAGCGCGCCCTGCTCAGTCGGCGACGTCGCGGGGACGCTGGACACCACCGGCCCGTGGGCCTCCGTGGCGTCGGCTCGGGTGTCGGGCTTCCGTTCAACCGTGCTGATCGGGGTGTCCGCGCCGCTCGGGGGTTCGGTGCTGACCGGCGCCTCTTCGCCATCCGCGATGTCGTCGGCCGTCCCGGGGCGCTGCGCGTCCTCCCACCGGTGCCGCCACTGGACCTCGTCCGCCTCGCAGGCTCGGACGAACTCCCGCACGGTCTCCCAGGAGGGGAACCTGGTCCCGGCGGCGGCCTCGTGCAGCGTGGTGTGCGAGATCCGGCCCGACCGCCCAGCCATCTTGCGGAACGACGGCTCACCCGCGGCGGTCCGCAGGGCCCGTAGCTGTTCGGCGAACCTCTCGGCGGCCTGTCTGTCCTGAATCGACTGGGCGGCGGCACGCTGGTCCTTCATCACTCCCCCATGTCAGACGACGTCGTCAGGCGTTGTCAGAGCGTGTCAGAGGGTACCGAACGGGCCAAGGCCACCATCAATGTGGTGCATCGACGACACCGGGCTCGACGGTCCCGGTGCATTGAAGGAGGTCACCGATGAAGAGCCTTTCCCGCCGTGGCGTACGCATCCTCGCGGCCGCCGGTCTGGCGGTGCCCGCGACGCTGGCGTTCGCCGGCACTGCGCACGCCGAGACCAACCCGCGCTGCGCCGACTCGGTGCAGATCGGCGCGACGGCGTACGTCACCGTCGGCGGTCAGACCGCGGCATCGGTCAAGCAGTACAAGGGCTGCGGCAAGAACTACGCCTACACGTACGTGTGGCAGCAGTACCGGGCCAGCCACGGCTCATACCAGGTCTGCACCTCCATCGTCACCGGAAGCACGCTGCGCGACCTGCAGTGTTCCAGCGGCCCGGACGTCTGGTCCTCGGGCGCCAACACGCTGTCGGTGTGCACCCGGGCCCTCGGCGGCATCTCCGACGTGGCGCAGAAGGAGACCGAGGTGCGCTGCTGACCTGACGACCGCGACGTTGCCCGGCGGGGCGCTGGCTGTGCCAGCGCCCCGCTTCGTTCCGAGTCTCGCGTCAGGGGCAGGGTGTCCGCCCGCAGACGTCGACGACCTTGCCGGTGAGCAGGAAGACGGCCTTCTGTTTCTGGGCCCCGGCCTGGGCGCGGGGGAACTCGTGCGGATCGTCGCCGAACTCCGGCCCGGCCGGGGCGAGGTTGGTCGGCGGTGGCGCGTGGGCCGCGCCGCTGTTCCAGATCACGATCGCCGAGCCGATGTACGGGTAGCGGCGGATCGGCGTGATGCCCCAGTACGGCCGCACGTCCAGTGACCAGCCGTCGGCGAGCGCGGGAGTGTGCAGGCGCGCGCCGATGGTGCGCGCCTGCGCCTCCGCCGCGGCGGGCGAGACCTGCTGGTCGCCGAAGGCCACGTGCATCAGCACCTGGTGCGCCGGGGTGCGCGGTAGTGGCCGGTCGGTCATGTGCTGGGCGTACCCGTTGGCCTCGGACCGATCCCACAACATCTGCAGCAGCGCGAGGATCAACTGTTGGTCGACCTTGTCCGGGTAGTAGCTGTCCAGCACGGCTTGGAACGGTGCGAAGTCCACGCTGCGTTGCAGCAGCGTGGAGTAGTTCATCGCCGGCACGCCGAGCACCGACCGGGTCCAGTCCTGGGCGATGGCGGTGAGCGCGCCTCCGTTGATGCCACCCTGGCTGTTGCCGTCGTAGTGCAGTCCGCCACGGCGGTCGATCAGCGGCCGGGCGGTGGCGTCCCGGAATGCCGGGTGGGCGGCGAAGCCAGCCGGGTGGATCATCGCGCGCCCCAGGAAGAGGAAGTTCAGGAAGCTCTGCTGCAACCGGTCCGCTACTGCGGGGAAGACACTGAGGTCGGTGAAGGCGCCGGCGACATACGGAACGTCGGCGGCGGCCATGCCGATCCAGCTGGTCGCGCAGAACGTGAAGTTGTGGGTGTTCGACATCGTCTTGACGTTGCCGGCGTTGATCTCGGTCGGTCGGCCGAGCAGGCCGTGGCCGTAGAGTGAGAGGTGTGCCGGCCGCGCGGCCGAGGCGCTGCGCGGGATGTTGCAAACGAAGTCCGCCGCCACCGTCGCGCCGGACGGCGTTGGCAGGGCGTTCGGCGTGGGCGGCGTCCCAGCGCCACCGGCCGGCCCGTAGTGCAGCCGGGAGCCGGGCCCGCCGTCGCCGGTCAGATAGGACGGTACGCCGATTGTGCCGGTCACCTGCCGGGCGATCAGCGGATCCTGCTCCGGCGAATGGTCGGTCACCTGGGTGACGGTGACCGGCGGCGCGGCCCGGCCCAGGTCGGCGAACGCGTCGTCCCGGACCGCCAACATCCGACCGGTCAGCCCGTGCCGGCTGGCCACTGTGAAGTCCCAGGCCAGGTAGAGGCTGTGCCGCTGGACGCCGACCCGGGTCAGCTCGGTGAGGATCCGCCTCACCTGCGGCGCCCGGGCGTCCCGCTGGTGGACGCCGGCACCGGTCACGTACGACGTGAACGCCTTCGGCGCCCGGATCGACGCGCCGTCGCCGTCGCGCAGGCCGCGCAGCCCGACGACGTAGCGGGTGCCCTCGGCCAGCGCCACCGCCGGTCGGATGATCAACAACTGCCGGTCGGGCTGACCGACGGCGTGCGCGTCCAACTCGGCCCAGTACGGCGTGCGCTCCCCGGTCCGGGTGTTGAGCAGAACGATCGGCGCGTTCGGTGCCAGCGAGCGTCCGATGTCGGTGACCGGCGCGATCCCGCTCGCCGCGGCGTCGAGGCCGGGTACCCGCACCAGGATCGGCGAGCCCGGACTGAACCCGTCCTGCCGGTTCCACTCCGTCGGGTCGATCGGGGTTCCCTGCACGTTCGCGGGCATCGCGGCGGCGGCGAAGCGCACCCGCTTGCCGGTGGGGCTGCTCCGGTCCGGCACCGTGAAGTAGTCGTTCGGGAACGGCAGCAGGCAGGCGGTCGGGTCGATCGGGTCGCAGGACGGGTGCCCGGCCGGCGCGGGAGTCCTTGGCGGCGCGGCGGGGGCCGCCGTGCCGAGCAGGACGGCGCCCGCTGTCACCAGCACGGACACGGTGAGACGGAGCCCTCTGGAGGTGGTCACACGCATCTCCTTCGACGCTGGACGGCGGATCGACGGGTGGTGTCCTTCCTACGCTTGTGAAAGAAACTCAGCAAGCGTCGATGTGTCCGCCCGCAACCGCTCGTGGGCAGCGCCGCAGCAGTACGCCGCCGGCGATGCAGCAGTCCCATGAGACAACAGAATCGCGGTCGGTGGCCGGCAGCCAGATCACGCTCTGGCTGCCTGCCACCGACCGCACCAACGACGACTCACGGAAAGGTCAGTCGGTGATCACCGGCCAGGCGTAGGCGAGCAGGGCGCAGGCGGCACCCAGAAGCGCGAGCGAGACACCCCTCGTGGGCAGCGGCAGAGCAGCGAGCACGATGAGGATTACGGCGACAACGTAGAGAAATGCCTGGACCGACATGGTGCTCTCCTCGATCAGGGGTAACGAGCGGCTGACTTCATCCGCCGGGATGCCCCCGGGCGTGATCTCGGAAACCTCCTGCTGATCACAGTTCGGCCCACGTGGTACGTGCGGCTCGCCCGGTGCGGCGCCTACGTCTGGAGTAGAAGCGCTTCGGCGCCCACCGGTCGAAAGCCCGCTGCCTGTCCATTGAGCCCCGGGTGCGGTCGAGCAACGCACCCAGGAAACGCGGATTCATCGTAGCCGCCAGGGAGTCGCAGTCGAGGGCGGCCAGCGTATGACGTACCCACTGGGGGTCCTCGTCGGTGAACACCACCGAGTGTCCGGTGAAGGCGATGACTCCGGCGTCGCGGCGGCTTGGCTGCGGCACCACTGTGGTCCCGCCGTCCGGTGGCGGGAAGTGCCCATCCGCCGCCGCGTCCAGGATGTCGGTCAACGTGCGGTTCATTGTCGCCTCTCTTCGGTCCCCGACCGCACGCCGCCGAGGGTGGACGCGGCAATACGCTTCCCGCCCCTTGCCACCGCGCGGACCAAACAGTGCTAGACATCCTCCCGCCTGGAGTACGCGACTGAGTGTCGCGGTGTCTCGGCCCGCGCTTCGTCAGCTCCGTCGGCGCCTACGGCGCGTGGCTGCGGTACCAGATCCGGGGCCGGCCGTCAGCGGCGATGTCGACGTCCGTACGCACCTGGTAGACCTGCTCGATCCGGCTGGTGGTGAGAACCTCGACGGGCGTACCCGCCGCGACCACCCGCCCGCCGTACAGAAGCACCAGCCGGTCGCAGTACTGCGCGGCCAGATTGAGATCGTGCAGGGTCACCACGACGGTGCTGGCCGACTCGGCGAGGAACCGCAGCAACTCCAGCTGATGCCGGATGTCCAGATGGTTGGTCGGCTCGTCGAGCAGCAGCAGATCCGGTTCCTGCACCAGCGCGCGGGCCAGGTCTACCCGCTGCCGCTCACCACCGGAGAGGCTGGACCAGCGGCGCTGCTCGAAGCCGGCCAGGCCGGCCTCGGCGAGCGCGCGCCGCGCCAGCTCCAGATCCGCGGCGCCGACCCCGGCGAGGCGTGGCCGGTACGGCGTCCGGCCCAGCAGAACCACCTCCAGTGCGGACATCTCCAGGTCGGTGGCGACCTGTTGGGTGACCACCGCGATCCGCCGCGCCAGCGCACGCCGGGGTACCCCGTCCACCGCGACGTCGTCGAGCAGCACCCGCCCGGACTCCGGCCGCGCCAGCCCGGCCAGTAGCCGCAGCAGGCTCGACTTGCCGGAGCCGTTCGGCCCGAGCAGCCCGACCGTGGCGCCCGGTTCGGCGGTGAGCGCCACCCCGGCCAGGATCCGTACGCCGGCCACGCCCCACCCGATCCGGTCCGCGTGCAGCCGCGCCGGCGACGCTCCCGCCGGGTACGGGTCACCGCCGGTCGCCCGACCACTGCCGCCCACTCCCCGGTCGGCGGTGCCCGGCGCGATCACGGCGTACCCGTCCGGCGTCGCATGACCAGCGCGAACACCGGCACCCCGAGCAGCGCGGTGAGCACGCCCACCGGTAGCTCCTGTGGCGAGAAGACGGTCCGCGCCACGGTGTCCGCCCAGATCAGGAAGATCGCGCCGATCACCGCGCAGGCGGGCAGCAACGTGCGGTGCCGGGAGCCGAACAGGAACCGTACGGCGTGTGGCACGGTCAACCCGACGAAACCGATGGCGCCGCTCGCCGCGACCAGCGCGGCTGCCACCAGAGCGGTGACGGTGAACAGCAGCAGCCGGGTGCGCCCGGGAGAGAAGCCGAGCGAGCGGGCGGTATCGGTGCCGAACGCGAACGCGTCCAGCGCCGTCGCACTGGCCCAGCAGACCAGCACGCCGACGCCGACGACCACGGCGCTCAGCGCCACCGACGGCCAGGAGGCCGCCGTCAGCGAACCGAGCAGCCAGAACGTCACACTACGGGTGTCCTGGGTGTGCGCGTCGGAGATCACGATCAGGCTGGTCACCGCGCTGAAGAGCTGCGAGACGGCCACCCCGGCGAGAACGATTCGGGTCGGCTCGCCGGCCCTCCGGCCGGCCAGCAGCAGCACCGCGCCGAACGCGGCCATGCTGCCGACGAACGCGCCGGTGGTCAGGTCGACCGGGCCGGCGCCGATCCGAATGCCGAGTACCAGCACCGCCACCGCTCCGGTGGAGGCGCCGGACGAGACACCGAGCAGGAACGGGTCGGCCAGCGGGTTACGTGTGAGCGCCTGGAGCACCGCCCCGCACACCGCCAGACCGGCACCAACCAACGCGGCCAACAGCACCCGGGGCAACCGGAGATCCCACACGATGCTGTCCGGCAACGCCGGCAGGGGCTGGACCGGAAGGCCCACATGGCTGGCCACCGCGCGCAGAACGCTGCCGACCGGCAGATCGGCCGAACCCACGCTGACCGCCGCCGCGATGGTGACCAGCAGCAGGAGCGTGGCCATCGGAAGGACGTACCGGCCGTTTCTCGAGATGCCGGTAGGGGGTGGCGAGTCCCGCCGGCCGCTCGCCGAGACTGGGGACCGTGCGACTCGCGGGTTCATCGGCGGGCGAACACCACGTAGTCGTCCAGGTACTGCCAGACGGTGCCGACCTCGGCGAACCCGGCCGTGCGAAGGGCAGCCAGGTGGAACGCCAGTGAGGCTGGGGCCTGCGGCGGTCGGTCGGCGAACCGCCGTTCCCGCTGCGCAGCCAGGCCGGCCAGTTCCGGGTGTCGGGTCGCCTCGGCGTACCAGGCGGAGTAGGTGAGCGCCCCGGCGGCGAATGTCTCGTCCTGCACCTGCGCGTCGTGCCGACCGGCGATGTCGCGCAGGGTGGACGCCGATTCGTCGTAGCGGAGGTGGTCGGCGTTGAGCAGCACACCACCGGGGGGCAGCAGCCGCGCCGCGGTGGTGTAGACCCGCAGCAGTTCCTCCGGCGCGAGCCAGTGCAGTGCCGTCGAGGTGAGCACGGCGTCGACCCGCCGTCCGGTCAGCGCCTCCTCCCAGCCGTCGGCCACCAGGTCGACGTCGTGGACCTCGACCCGTGCGGTGTACCGGTCCAGGGCACGCCGCGCGATTTCCAGCAGGATCGGGTCGTAGTCGACCGCGACGGCGGTGGCGCGGGGGAACTGCGCCAGCATCCGGTCGCTGATCGCGCCGGGACCGCAGGCCAGATCGAGGATCGTGAGGTCGTTCGGGCAGTGCAGCCGCAGCACGTCGGCCATCGCGTCGAACCGCGGGTCGCGATGGGCCACGTAGGCGGACTGCTGGTCGTTCCAGAGTTCGAGCAGGCGGCGGGCGGCCGACTGGTCCAGTGCGGCGCCCTCGGCGCCGGCCGGCGGGGTCATCGGGCGGTCCCGTGCAGGTGGGCGCCGACCAGTTCCGCCGCCTGGACGCTGCGGATCGACGGGTCCATCGACGAGCCGGGCACTGTGACGAACCGTCCGGCGACCACCGCGTCCAGCTTCGACGTCACCGGGTTGCGGCGCAGGAAGTCGATCTTCGATTGGGCGCTGTCGCCGTCGCCGCCCCGGGTCAGATCGGCCAACACGATCACCTCCGGGTTGCGTTTGGCGATCTCCTCCCAGTTGCCGGCCGGCCACTTCTGGCTGGCATCGGTGAACGTATTGCGGGCGCCCAGCAGCGAGCTGATCGCGTCCGGTACCCCGCCGTGCCCGGCCACGTACGGGGTGCTCGTTCCGGAGTAGTACCAGAGGAGTGACGGGCCGGCGCTCGGCGCGGCCGTTGGCGCCGTACCTCGGGCGGCGTCCAACCGACTCTGCTGGTCGTGGATCAGCTTGTCGGCCCGCTCCGGGACGCCGAAGACGCTGGCGATGTCGCGGATCTCGTCGAAGATCCCGTCAAAGGTGACCGTCTGGGTCGCGTCCGCCGGCTTCTCGCAGGCGAACTCGGAGAGGTACGCCGGCACGCCGAGCGTGGCCAGGTCAGCGCGCAAGCCAGCGGCGTCCGGGGCGTACGCGGAGGTGTAGGTCGAGTAGACGAAGTCCGGGGTCGCCGCCCGGACCGCCTCTCGTGAGGGGTAGAGCTTGGCCAGCACCGGCACCTCCTCGTACGCCGGGCGCAGCTCGGGCAGCACCGGGTCGGTCTGGTAGCTGGTGCCGACCATCCGATCGGCGAGACCGAGGCTGAGCATGATCTCGGTGGCGTTCTGTTCCAGTGCGATCGCTCGCTGGGGTGGCGCGGAGACGCTGACCGGCAGTCCGCAGTTGGTCAGGTGGATGGGGGTGGCCAGGTGGTCCTGCGCGGGCGGTGCGGAGGCTCCCCGGTCGGAGCAGCCAGCCACGGCCAGCACTAGGCACAGGCCCGCCTTAATGAAAACGGTTTTCATGGGCGGGAACATATCAACAGCGCCTGCGCGGCCTGGCAGGCGGGGGTGCGGTGCATCAGCCGACGGCGGACGCCGGCCCGCGTTCCGGCCGGCGCCCGCTCAGACCGACGCCGGCGCAGTCGAGGGTGTGACCCGGAACCTGGGTCACACCCTCGACGCATTCATCCCCACGGCGGGGCACCGCTGACGGCCCCCAACCACGACCTCGACGGGTCAGCAGCCGATCCGGCTGGACCCCAGCGCGACGTCGTCGTACCAGAGGGTGTCGGCTCCGCCGCCATAGCTCTCCCAGCCCAGCTTCAGGTCGGTGAGCTGCGGCCGCCAGGCGCGGTTGTACCACTGGCCGTCGATGTCGTGCGTCGGTGCGCCGTCCGCGGTCAGCCCGGGGATTGCGGTCCCGTCCACCCAGGTACGCAGCTGACCGGCCGCGCCGTCCACCATGAACTCGACGCACGTCCACCGGTTGGTGGGTAGCGGCAGGCTCTGCGCGACCCCGGCCGGGCTCTGCTCGGGCAGGGTCGCGTCGTCGGAAGCGCGGTTCCACTGCAACGCGCCGTTCTGGCCACCCAACCGCAGGTCCTTGTTGCCGTCGGCAGCGTCGGCCATCGCCATCATCGTGGTGTGCTCGGTGGGTTGGGCGGTGGTGTGCCGGACCCAGACCCGGCCGTATCGGACGCTGCCCACGCTGCTGAGGTTCTTCGTGGCCTTGATGAAGACGTGGTTGCAGTATCCGGCGGCACCGTTGATCCGAACCGACCGGCTGCCGCTGTGCGTGGTCGCCGTGTCGATGGTGGCGGTACCGGCGCCGGAGCAGTCCGGGCTCACCACTGTCCAGTCACCGGACGGCGTCGAACCGGTCTGGCCCTCGAAGCCGTCGCAGAGCACCGCGCCGGCACACCCGACCGGCGGCTCGGTGGTCGGCGGCGGCGTGGTCGGCGGCGGCGGGGTCGTGGGCGGAGGGGTGGTGGGCGGAGGCGTCGTCGGCGGCGGGGTGGCGCCGTTGCACGGCACGCCGTTCAGGCTGAACCCGGTCGGCACGCCGCCACTGGAGCCGTACGTGCCCTGCAACCCGAACTCGGTGGAGCCGCCGGCCGGGATGCTGCCGTTGTACGACGCGTTGCGGGCGGTCACCGTCGATCCGGACTGGCTGACCGTGGCGTTCCAGCCGCTGGTGACCCGCTCGTCCCCGGCGTACGTCCAGGTGACGGTCCAACTGGAGACGGCCGCGTCCCCCGGGGAGACCTTGACGGTGGCGGTGAATCCGCCGGGCCACTGGTTGGGCGTGTAGTCGACCCGGCAGCCCTGGGCGGCTGCGGCCGGGCCGGTGAGCAGTGCCGCTCCGGTGGTGGTCGCGGCGGCGGCCAGCGCGGCGGCGACCACCAGGGTCGCGGCGGGGCGGGCACGGAAGATCGTCATGAAGGGTCCTTCTGCCATCGAGCTGAGCGGAGGCGGCACGGCGGCGCGTCCTGGACGGACGCGGCATGACAACGTGCCCTGGATGCGGCGCGGCGGTGCGCCACAGCGACCGGTCGTGCGTACGACCGAAGTGCCCGGCTCGGGGTGGACCTGTCAGTCGCCGACGGCCCGGTTGCCCGGACCCCGGCGGCGCCCACCCTCAATCTATTGACGATTGCCTATTGAATCAATAGTCGCCGGCCGGGTGTGCTTCCCGGCGATCGAGGCCCGGCGTCCCAGGTGCGAGGGAGCCACTCCCCTCTCGGAGGGGATCACTCCTACTCCCACCTCGCCGACTCTGGAGGCATCGCAGGGCCGCGGTGCAGCGGCCGGATGGGGAGGACGACAATGCGCAGAACACTCGGGTGGGGCGTGGCCGCAGCGGCCATGCTCGTTGCAGCGGCGACGCCGGCCGGGGCGGCAGAGCACCGACCGGCGCGGGTGACCGGATCGGCGGAGTTCGCCCTACCGTACGGGCAGGACGATGACGTGCAGTCGTTCACCTTCGACGCCCGGTCGGCGCCGTACAGCCGCCCGCTCCCGATTCCGAGAGGGGGGCACGGCAGCCCCGCGGACGCGGCGGGCACAGTGCGCGTCTCACACTGGCTGTCCGCAACCGACATCACCGTACGGTGGGAGGCGTCGGTGGACTGCATGATCACCAGCCCTGGCCATGCGACTCTGACCGGCATCGTCACCCGCGCCGACCAGGGGGCAAGTGACTTCGTCGGCAAGCGTGTCGGTTTCAGCGTGCAGGACGGCGGGCGCCACGGCGACCGGGTCGGCTTCACCTGGTCAGCCAGCTTCGACCAGGACGAGGCGGGCCAATGGGGCCCGGCCCGAATCGGTACGTGCCTCGCGCCGGCCGCATTCGCCACTGTGACGCGCGGCAACTTCACAGTGCGGCACGCCGAACTGACGGCGCCGCCGGAGAGCGAGTGACCCTGCCCCGTGACAGGGAAAATTGTTCCGGGCCGTGTCGATCCGTCGGCCGCTCGTTCGACGTGGGGATGCTGGGGCCGGGAGGCGGCCCCGTCGGATGAGGAGAACGCGATGTCGAAGTACATGTTGATCATGCGGGGCACCGATGAGACGAACGCGGCCATGATGGCCAACCTCGACGAAATGATGGCCACCACCCGCCAGTTCATCGAGGACATGATGAAGGCGGACGTTCTCGTCGCGGCCGAAGGGCTGGACGATCCGCGTCAGGGCGTCGTGGTCGACTTCGGCGGCGAGGCACCGGTGGTCACCGACGGCCCGTACGGCGAGACCAGGGAGTTGTTCGGGGGCTACTTCCTGCTCGATGTCGCCACGAAGCAGGAGGCGGTCGAGTGGGCCAGGCGGGTCCCGGCGGTCCGCGGGTCCAAGATCGAGGTCCGGCGGGTGGCCGAGGCCGACGAGGTCCCGCAGGGCGGCGAGAGCAGCGGCCAGATCTGATGGGTACGGCGGACGTCGAGGCCGTCTGGCGGATCGAGTCGGCGCGGATCGTCGCCGCGCTGACCCGGTTCACAGGTGACTTCGGGCTGGCCGAGGACGCCGCCCAGGAGGCGGTGGCCGAGGCGCTGGTGTCCTGGCCGCGTGCCTCTCCGGCCAACCCGGCCGGGTGGCTGATGGCCACGGCCCGGCGGCGGGCGATCGACGCGATCCGCCGCCGGGTCGCCCTCCAGGAGCGGTACGCCCTGTTGGCGGCCGATCCCGCACCCGACCAGGAGATCGACAGTGACCGGATCGACGACGACGTGCTGGCGTTGATGTTCGTCAGCTGCCATCCGGTGCTCTCCCGTGAGGCACGGGTGGCGCTGACCCTGCGGGTGGTCGGCGGCCTGTCCAGCGAGGAGATCGCCCGCGCGTTCCTGGTGCCCGTGCCGACCGTGCAGGCCCGCATCACCCGGGGCAAGAAGACGATCGCGGCGGCCGGAGTGCCCTTTGAGCTGCCACCGGCCGGCGAGCGCCGGGAGCGGCTGGGCGGTGTGCTCAGCGTCCTCTACGTGATCTTCACGGAGGGCTCGACGGCCACGTCGGGCGACCGGCTGCTGCGCCCGGACGTGGCGTACGAGGCGATCCGGCTGGCCCGCACGCTTGCCGCGCTCCAGCCGGACGAGCCGGAGGTGCACGGTCTGCTCGCCCTGTGCGAGCTGACGGCCGCGCGCTTCCCGGCCCGCACCGATCCGGACGGCGCCCCGATCCTCCTCGAGGACCAGGACCGCCGGTTGTGGGACGTCCCGGCGATCCGCCGTGGGCTGGCCGCGCTGGCCAGGGCGTCGCGGCAGTGCCTCGGCCCCTATGGCCTACAGGCCGCGATCGCGGCCACCCACGCGTCGGCGCCCTCGGTCGAGGAGACCGACTGGGCCCGGATCGCCCGGCTCTACGGGGCGCTCGGCCGGGTCGCACCCTCGCCGGTGGTCGACCTCAACCGGGCCGTCGCCGTCGCCATGGCCTCCGGACCGGCGCCGGCTCTGGCCATCGTGGACGAGTTGATCGCCTCCAACCGGCTCCCCGGTTCACACCTCGTGCCGACCGTACGCGGTGAGCTGCTGACCCGCCTCGGCCGGCTTCCGGAAGCCCGCGCCGAGCTGGAGCTGGCCGCCCGCCTCTGCGCCAACCAGCGCGAACGCTCGGTGCTGCTGCGCAAGGCGGCCACGCTGAGCTGACTCCTCCACAACCCCCGGCCGGCACCTGATCGCCGCTCGCCTGCCCGTGGCCGCAGGCTCAGATCTGCGTTCTCGCCTGCTCGATGTGCCGTTTGATGGCGTGCGCACCATGTGTGTGCGCGATGGTGTCCGCCTCGTCGAGGGTGGCGAGCGCGTCCGCTCGACGGTCCTGGGCGGCGGCGATGTAGGCCAGCCCGATCATGTTAGAGGCCACTCCCGGCAGCGCCCCGACCTCCCGGCGCAGCCGGGTCGACTCCTCCAACCGCTCGCGCGCCTCGTCCAGCCGGCCAGCCGCGTGCGCAGCGATGCCCAGGTGGCGTAGCGCCTCGGACCGGGTCGACGTGTCGCCGGTCTCCGCCGCCAGTCGGCAGGACCGCTCCAGGTACGGAACCGCGGTCTCGTCGTCACGCCGGATGAACTGGTGCAGACAACCGATCCAGAACAACGCCTCGGCTTCGCCGCGCGGGTCCCCCAGTGCCCGGTACAGCTCGAGCGCGCGCTCGAACAGAAGCAGTTCGGAGGGATCCTCGGTAGGCGACGAGTCACCGTCGGCGGGGGCGCCCTGAAACCGGGCGTGCAGAATCATCCCCCGCGCCAACGCCGCATCAGCCTCGACGGCGTGCAGGCCCTGCTCGGCGTCGATCAGCCCGCTGGTGTCGCCGCCGAACACCGCCCGTTCATAGATTTCTCGGGCCCGTACGATCCGATCGTCGGTGCTCATCGTCGCCCCCGCTGGCATCGCCACTACCTGCTAGGCCCGGCAGTCTAGTCGGCAGACCGTCTGGCCGGCCCGCCCGAACACCCAGATCAGGAAGCCGGATGATCATCGAGAATGTCGCGTTCCCCGCCGGTCAGCACTGTGAGACCACCACCCTCGGTGCCCTTTTGCGCCACGAGGGCCTGGACCTGTCCGAGCCCATGCTGTTCGGCCTCGGCGAAGGTCTGGGCTTCGTCTACTGGGATGCCAGGAGCATGGACTTTCCGTTCCTCGGTGGCCGTACCAAGCCGACCACGATCACCCGGTCCGTGGCCGACCGGCTGGGCCTGACATTGCAGATCCAGGAGACCGCATCACCCGCCAAGGCGTGGCGGAACGTCGCCGCCTCCCTCGCCGCCGGACGCCCGGTCGGCCTGCAACTGGACTCCTACCACCTGGACTACTTCACCACGAAGGTCCACTTCGGGGGCCACTTCGTGGCCATGTACGGCTACGACGACACCCACGCCTGCCTGATCGACACGGCTCAGCAGGGCGGCGCGGTGACGACCACACTGACGAGCCTGGCGCAGGCCCGCAACGAACGCGGTCCGATGACCGCCCGCCACCTCTCCTACACCGTCGCCAGCCCGACCGGCCAGCCGGACCTGGGCACCGCCATCCGGGCCAGCATCCGCAGCAACGCCGACACCTTTCTCAACCCACCCATCGCCAACCTCGGCCACCGGGGCATCGCCAAGGCGGCCCGGCAGGTCACCCGGTGGCTGGACCGCTCCCGCGACCCGTCACGCGACCTGCCGCTCGCCGCGACGCTGATGGAACACGGCGGAACCGGCGGCGCCCTGTTCCGCGCCATGTACCGCGACTTCCTCGCCGAGTGCGCCACGATCGTCGACAACGGCGACCTCCGCCTGGCTCACCAGATGTACGCCGAGATCGCCCCGATGTGGACCGAGGTCTCCCACCACATCGCGCTAGCCGGACAGACCTGCGACCCGGACCATCTCACCCACGCCTCGGCGATCCTCAGCGAACTCGCCGACCGGGAACGCCAGGCGATGCAGATCCTGTCCGGCATCCGCACCGACTGACCGCCTCCAGATCCTCCGCGGCAATGACAGCCGACCGGCGTGCAACCCCCGGGCGGGAGGGCCGCGTCGTACGGCCGTGAGAGTCAGCGCAGAGAACAGACCCGTGATGGTCGCCGGAGAGGACAGAACCCGGTGAGGCGGGCCGACGAGACCGACTTCCACGACTTCGTCGCGCGCCGGATGGATCGCTGGCGACGCAGCGCGTTCCTGCTCTGCCAGGACTGGCACACCGCCGACGACGTCGTGTCGGTGACCGTGGCGAAGCTCTACCGGAACTGGCGCACGGCGGGTCGGGCGGACAACCGGGACGCGTACGCCCAGCGGGTCCTGACCCGCGCCTGGCTCGATGAGCGGCGCCGGCCCTGGAAGCGGCGGGAACAGGCGAGCGCGACGCTGCCGGACGTGGCCGCGGCGGCCCCGGAGACGGTCACCGACCGCGAAGGACTCGCCGCGCTGCTGCGTTCCCTCGGCCCGAAGCAGCGGGCAGTGCTCGTGCTCCGCTTTTACCTGGACTGCTCGGTGGAGGAAACCGCGCAGATCCTCGGCATCTCCACCGGCACCGTCAAGAGTCAGTCGGCCCGCGGGCTGGCGAACCTGCGCGCCGTCGTCACCGGCCACTCCTGAGGAAGAGGCAGCAGATGGGTCACCAGTTGTTCGATGAGTTGATCGGGACGCCTCCGCCTCCCCAGGTGGACGTGGAGGGCATCGTCCGGCGCGAGCGGCGCGCGAGCCGTGCCCGGCTGGCCGGCGGTCCGCTGGCCGCTGTCCTGGCGCTGGCGGTCGGCGTCGGCATCGCCGTACACGATCAGGAGCCGGCTCGGTCGCTGGCCGCGCCCTCCCCCACCGCCGTGGGCACCGGCTTCCGCCTGGTCTTCGACACCGACGAGAGCGCCGAGGCCAGCGCGAAGCGCCTCGGCGCGGAGTTCGATGCCGCGCTGAGTGCGGTGGCGCCCGGGTCGACGTGGTTCTGGATCCCCAACCACGTGGGCGAGGCACGCCAGCCGGACGGGCGGCCGCCCGTGTTCACCCACAACGGCCGGGACGACATGGTCGACGGCGGATCCGGCCTGTCGTATCGGGGCCGGAAGGGTCCGCTGGGAGTGTCGATCTACCCCGACGTCCTCGAACCGGGACCGACCGGCCAGCCCGTCGATCCTTCGGCGCCCGACGGGCCCGCCGGATTCCACTGGCCGTGCGAGCTGCCGGAGGGCGCGGGAGACAACCGCTACCACCGCGTCTGCGTGGCCGGGACGACCCCCGGCGGCCTCCGGATGAAGACCGAGACGCTGACCGGGAAGCGGACCGCGAGCCTGCAGCACATCGTCTCGATCCAACTGCCGGGCAACCGGGCGCTCAGCGCGAGTGTCAGCAACATGGTGGGGGTCGACGAGCGGGCAGTCGCCGCGCAGCCGGAGCCACCGCTCTCCGCCGAGCAGCTCAGGGCCGTCGCGGTACGGGTCGCCGAGCGGATCAGGGCCTGAGGGTCGGGATAATCAGGAGCTCTCGATCGCCTGAGCTGGAGGTCTCCATGCGCGTCGTCCGCATCCTGCCCAACCTTCCGGTGGCTGACGTCAGCGCCGCGAAGGGCTTCTACACCGACTTTCTCGGCTTGAGCACCGAGGCGTTCAACCTGGGTTGGGTGGCCCGCTACACCTCGTCCGACCCCGACGTGGCCGTGCAGCTCGTCTCCGGCGACGCCACCGCACCCGAGGATTCGGTCATCAGCGTGCAGGTGGACGACGTGGACGGCGCCTATGCCGAGGCACAGCGGCTCGGCTACGACATTGTGCACCCGCTGACGACCGAGCCGTGGGGCGTGCGCAGGTTCTTCGTCCGCGCCCCGGACGGCAACGTCATCAACGTGGCGGCGCACCGCTCCTGAAGCGGTGCTGACAATCCCGGGGGATTGACCCTCACCGAAGCCCGATGTTAACTGCACATCAGCGATGTGGATCGATGTTCATCCGGTAGCCGTCAACCCGGCACGGTGGCACCGCTCCGCGTCGTCTCGACATCGCCCTCGTTTCGGCGGACGTGGGCACACCGGGGCAACTCCCGGGGTGCGAGACCTGCATCCGCGACGATCCAGAGGAGATCGTGTCGATGAAGATGAAGATGACGCCGCCGCTACGAATCGCGCTCGCTGTTCTGCTCGCCGGTGGCGTCGTCGCCGTCGGACCGGCTGGACCAGTGACCGCGGCACGCACGGCATCGACTGCGGCCGAGGCCGCACCGCTGGGCAAGGTCCTGGTCTTCTCCAAGACCGCCGGCTTCCGCCACTCCTCCATCCCGAACGGCATCGCCGCCATCCAGCAGCTCGGCGCGGCGAACGGCTTCACCGTCACCGCCACCGAGGACGCGGCGACCTTCACCACTGCCAACCTCGCGCAATACCAGGCGGTGGTCTTCCTCAGCACCACCGGCGATGTGCTCAACTCCGCCCAGCAGGGCGCGTTCGAGGCGTACGTGGCCGCCGGCGGTGGTTTCGTCGGAGTGCACGCCGCCGCCGACACCGAGTACGACTGGCAGTGGTACGGCGGGCTGGTCGGCGCCTACTTCGCCTCGCATCCGGCCACCCAGCAGGCGACAGTGCGAGCCGAGGACCGGGCCAACGCCTCGACCGCGCACCTGCCGTCGACCTGGACCCGCACCGACGAGTGGTACAACTACCGGGCCAACCCCCGCTCGGCGGTCAAGGTGCTGGCCAGCCTCGACGAGTCGTCGTACACGGGTGGGTCGATGGGCGGCGATCACCCGATCACCTGGTGCCACAGCTACGGCGGCGGACGCTCCTGGTACACCGGCCTCGGCCACACCGAGCAGAGCTACACCGACCCGAACTTCACCCGGATGCTGCTCGGCGGCATCCAGGTGGCGGCCGGGGCGGTGGCGGCCGACTGCCGGCCGGAGCCCGGCTACACCCCGCTGTTCGACGGCACCCAGGCCAGCCTCGGGCAGTGGCGGCAGGCGGGGCCGGGCGGCTTCACGCTGACCGACGGCACCCTCACGTCGAATGGCGGCATGGGGTTGCTCTGGTACCCGGTGCGCACCTTCGCCAACTACTCGCTCAAGGTCGACTGGATGATGCCGGGCGACGACAACGGCGGGGTCTTCATCGGCTTCCCCGATCCGCAGGGCGACCCCTGGGCCCCGGTCGCCGCCGGTCACGAGATCCAGATCGACGCCACCGACGGCGACCCGACGCGCACCACCGGCAGCGTCTACAGCTTCCAGGCACCTGACCAGGCCGCCCGCGCTGCGGCGCTCAAGCCACCCGGCTCCTGGAACACCTACGAGATCGGCGTGCACGGCCAGCGGGTCGAGATCTGGCTCAACGGGGTCAAGATCAACGACTACGTCAGCAGCCGGGCCATCGCCAACGGCTACATCGGGTTGCAGAACGACGGCGCCGGAATGGACATCAACTACCGCAACGTACGGATCAAGACCGACGGCCCGAGTGAGCCACCCGCCACCGACCTGGCCCGGGGCCGGCCGATCACGGCGTCCAGCGTCGAACCGGGCAGCGTGCACGCGGCGGGCAACGCCGTGGACGGCAACACGACCACCCGCTGGGGCAGCGCGTACGCCGACCCGCAGTGGATCACCGTCGACCTGGGCGCCACGTACGCGATCAACCGGGTGCGGTTGGCCTGGGAGACGGCCCACGCGCGGGCGTACCAGGTGCAGGTCTCGCCGGACAACGTCACCTGGTCACCGGTGCACGCCACGACCACCGGAGACGGCGGCGTCGACGACCTCACGGTCACCGGCACCGGTCGTTACCTGCGGGTGTACGGCACCCAACGCGCCACCCAGTGGGGCTACTCGCTGTGGGACCTGAACGTCTACGGCACCGCCGCCGGCGGCACCCTGCTCTCCCGGGGCCGGCCGGTCACCACGTCGAGTGTGGAGCCGGGCAGCACACACGTGGCCGGCAACGCCGTGGACGGCAACGCCACGACCCGCTGGGGCAGCGCGTACGCCGACCCGCAGTGGATCGCCGTGGACCTCGGCGCCTCCCGCACCCTCGACCGGGTCCGGCTGACCTGGGAGGCGGCGTACGCGCGGGCGTACCAGATCCAGGTCTCTCCGGACAACCTCACCTGGACGCCGGTGCACACCACGACCACTGGCGACGGTGGTGTGGACGACATCGCCATCTCGGCCACCGGCCGCTACCTGCGCGTCCACGGCACCCAGCGGGCCCTGCCCGCGTACGGCTACTCGCTGTGGGAGCTGGAGGTCCACGGCAGCTGAGCGTGAGCCGGCTAGCGCAGTTCCGCGATCCTGGCCCGGGTGTCGGCCGGGGCCTCGGGGTGCCCGCGCTCGACGTCGGCCCGGACGTCGGCCACGGTCCTGCCGGCCAACTCTCGCCGCCAGGCCAGGTCGGCACCCCGCATGGCCTGGGCGAACGCGCAGGACTGTCGATAGTCGACACCCGTGTGCTCGCCCGGGCCCTTGCGGAGGATCTGGTCGCACTGGAACAGCTCCTCCGGGCCCTCGATCGCGGCCACGATGTCCAGGAGTGAGATCGCCGCCGGAGTCCGGGCCAGTTGGAAGCCTCCGCGCGGCCCCGAGGTCGAGGTGAGGATCCCGGCCCGGGCCAGGGCCTGGAGCTGCTTGTTCAGGTACGCCGGCGGCAGCTCGTAGAACGCCGCGAGGGTGCTGGTCGGCACCGGGGCGTCCAGCCAGCTCAGATTGAGGCACGTGTGGAGGGCCCATTCGACGCCCTGACTCATCCGCATATTCCTGGACTCTACCTGTCCAGGATTTGTGACGATCACCATGATCGCTGGCGTCGGCAGATCCTGGACATCTAGTGTCTAGGAATCGACGGACGACGAAGGAGCCGACAATGACTTTGGTACGCGCAGCCCAGGCCGAGGTTCTCGACAGCGACCCGGCCAGCGTGATCACACTGCTCCTCGACCCCGAGCACACCGGCGGCGCCCTGACCAGCAACCGCACAGTGCTCAAGCACGGCACTGACGGTGCGCCCCCGCACCTGCACATCCACTCCGGTGAGCTGTTCTTCGTGCTCGACGGCGCCCTCGAGATGCTCGTCGACGACGAACTGCACACCCTTCACCAGGGAGACGCGCTCTTCGTCCCGCCGAACACCCCGCACGCCTTCGCCCCCGCCGACGGCCGGGACGCCGACTTCCTCGTCGTGATCACCCCCGGAAAGCCCCGGTTCGACTACTACCGACTGCTCGACAAGGTGCACCGGGGCGAAGCCACCTGGCAGGACGTCGGCGAAACCCAGGACCGCTACGACAACCACTACGTGGACAGCCCGTTGTGGGCCGGCCGACGAGGCTGACCGGCGCGACCTGCCCGGGCAGACGGTGACCGCAGACGACAGTTGCCCCGTCGGCGCGGGCGACCGCACCGACGGGGCAACGACTGTCGGACTGGCGCTACCTCTTGGCGATCCTGATCGTCGCGGTGCGGTAGTTGTCGCGCCTGTCGTTCTTCGTCGGGTCGTAGTTCTTCTCGATGTTGCCGGCGCTGTCGACCGAGAACCAGTTGAACGTCGTCGTCTCGGTCACGTGGAACACCTGCCCCGGCTCACGGAACTCCGTCGCCGCGTAGCGGGGTGACTCGAGCGTGGGTCGGCTGCCGTCGGTCGTGTAGTAGATGGTGGCCGGCTCGCTGGTCTCGAAGTGCACGTCGACAGGCCCGGAGTAGCGCCCCGCGCCCGGAACCAGCTGCGATGTCGGGTCCTTCTTGTCCCTGCCCCAGTCCGCCGCGACCCGGAACATCTCCATGATCCCGTTGGCGTACTCCATCGTCTCGGCGTGACCACTGACAAGCTCGGGGTTGCCATCCCACTCCGGCTGGAACGAACCGCCCTGCCAGGCACCGGTAGCCGGGTTGTAGACGGAGCCGCCGACCTCCCAGCCGAACGCGTAGATCCCGTACGTGTGGTACAGGTCCTCGCGTACGTTGCCCGCCGAGGAGTAGAGGACGTCGGACGAGCCGCCGACGTTCTCCGGCGTGACGACGGTTTCCCGGTGCGCCTTGACCTGCGACAGGATCCGGGCGGCGGACTGCCAGTAGAACGCCTCGTCACCCAGCGGCGGACGCGGCGTGGTGATCCGGCCGTCCGCGATGTAGGCGCCGGGCTGCCAGAAGAGCTGACCGCCGTTGGAGTGCACCGACATCATGAACTTGATGTTCTTGTACTTCTCGACCAGCCAGACGATGTTCTTCGCCTCGGGCTCGGACAGCTCCTCCGGGCCCTGGTAGGTGTCGCTGACGCAACTGGTCGACGCACCCGCGTAGCCGTCGTGCCCCGACCCGACCCGGTAGTTCCGGTTCAAGTCCACGCCCCACGAGTTGCGTCGACCCGGATCGGCGTTGGCGTCCGGGCAGTGGTTGGTCAGGTTCCGGCGCTGGGAGGCGAAGTTGTAGAAGCTGTAGTTCGCCCCGTCGGGGTTGTTCGACAGGATGAAGAAGACGTCGGTGTTCTCGACGATCTTCTTCGTCTCCCGGTCGGACCGGTAGTTGTGCACCAGACGTTCGGCGGACTCCAGGCTCGTCGTCGCCGGCACCCACTCGCGGGCGTGGTCCTGCGCCTGGATGAGGACACCAGGCTTCTTACCGTCACGGTGCTTGCCGATCCGCAGGACCGGGATCGTGGCCGGGCCACGCGGCACCTCCCCCGCTGGTGCGCCGACCCGCTTCTGGTCGAGGAAGTCGGTCAGCGCGACCGGCCCGGCCGTCGGTGCGACGATGCCGGTGCCCTCGTTGGTGCGGTACGGGTGCGCACGGTCGATGAGCCCCGCCGAGCGGGTCCGCAGCGCCTCGGCCACCTCGGCGGCCGTGCTCGTCGGCGCACCCGAGGCGTCAGTGGCGAGCAGGACACGGACCGCCGTGCCGGTGACCTCCACCGCCAGCGGGAGATCCGGGTCGGGGCGGTCCACGAAGTCCACAGTGATGTCGTTGCCGCCCTGGTGACCCCACGCCGCCGAGGTGACGACCACCGCCGCCTGCCCGGTGCCGCCGATCTGGGCCTGCGCCTTGCGTTGGTACCCGTTCGTCTGGTTCGGCAGGTAGACGATCTCGGCGATGTCCGGGTACTGGCGGGCGATCTCCTTGGCGCGGCTGTAGAGCTGCTGCGGATGCCGGTAGCCGTCCACGAAGTCCGACTTGTAGGACGGGTTCGCCGTCAGCGGCGGCGGGGCGTCCTCCAACCAGTTGGAGACGACGCCGGTCGTGACGCCACCGGTGGAGCTCGTCACCTGGATCTTGCTGGGGCGCACGTCGAGCTTGAACAGGTTCCGGTGGAACATGTACTGCCCGGAGTCGACGAACCGGCTCATCGTCCGGGCGAAGCCGAACGGCGTGCCCTTCCCCGAGTCGTTCTCCACCTGCATCCCGACGATCGGGTCCGCCTGTTGCCCCTCGGTGGTCCGCGCCTCGACGTAGAGGAAGCCCTGCCCCTTTGTGGTGAACCAGTCCGCGCGGACGACCCGTACCGTCGCCTCGTGGTTCGCCGGCTGGACCGTCCGCGCGCTGGCCACGCCGATGCCGCCATCGGCCTCGTCGCTCCAGGCGAAGCCGGCGTCGTCGCCGAGCACCTCGACGCCCATCGCCGTGAGTTCGGTGACCTGCTCGGCGCTCACCACCGCCTCGCCCTCGATGCCGTTCGGCACGCGCCGGAGGCCGTGCTCCAGGTCGAAGCCGGCCGCGGCCACCTTGTCCAGCATGTCAGCGCCGGTCAGCCGGATGTGGACGAGGCGTACCGATTCACGATCCTCAGGTTGGGATCGGCTGGCGGCGGCTGACGACCCCGTGGGATCCGCGCCCGCGGGGCCGGTCGTCACGAGGACGCTGCCCACCAGGGTGGACAGTGCGAGAAGCGCGATACGCCGTTGATGACGCCGCATATCCCCTCCTTCTGCTTACGACGGGTGATTGCCGGCGGGCCGGGTCCGGTGAGCGTATGTGCGATCAGGGCCGCAGCGGTTCACGTCGATCGAATTTGAGCATTCCTTGAGGCGACCGCCGCCGATCCCGCTCCGCGCGTCCGTCCCCCGGTCGACCCGTCCCCCGGCGGAGGGAGCCCTTCCCCATCTGTCGGGGAGGAGAGCTGACCCGCAGCCAGCGATCGTTGGTCCATGGCTGTCGTCGAGAAACCGAGCCGTACCAGACCGTGGGCGCTGGCGTGCGTCGTGTTCGTCGCCGCCGCGGTGGCGCAGCGGCTGTACTGGATCGCGGGTGGCCGGTGGGGATACACCGCCTGCGATCGCACCGAACTTGTCGACCCGGCCGGCGGGTGCGGCGCGGACCAGGTCGTGACGGTGCCGTTCTGGTCGGGGTGGGGAGCGCTGGGAGTCGGCGTCGGCCTCGCGGTGGTGCTCGGCTGCACGGTCCGGTTTCCCGGCAAGTGGGCGACCGCCGGTAGCTGGGCTGCGGCCGCGCTGCTCCTGGTGGTCGCGTTCCCGCTGCACCTGGTCTTCGAGGTCCCGGCGGCGCTGGCGGGTCGGCCCTCGGATTGGCGTGACCTCGGAGCCCGGCTCGTACTGGTGGCCGGTGGCGTCCTGTTCGCCGGGCTCGCGAATGCATCCGGGCCCCGGCGCGGACCGGTCGCCGCCGGCTACCGACCGGTGCCACGGTGGACACGCCGCTGGGCGTACGTCGCCGTCGCGCTGCCCGTGGTCGGCTGGGCCGTGCCCCACGCGCTGTGGGTGCTCGGCATGCCGGTCGGCATCTCCGAGCGGGCACTGAACGACATCGAGCGGGACCTCTCCACGCCGACGGGGGTGGCGATCACGCTCGTCCCGCCGCTCGCCGGCCTGCTCGTTCTCGGGCTGGTACAGCGGTGGGGGCAGCAGTTTCCGTTTTGGGTGCCGGGACTCCACGGTCGACAGGTCCCCCGACGGCTGGCGGTGATCCCGGCCGGCGTGGTGGCACTCACGCTGGTCACCTACGGCGTGCTCAGCATCGCGGTGCTCGTCGGGGAACTACTCGCAGGTGACACCCGCTGGTCCGACGTGTGGGACGGATGGGCCGTCACCGCCACGCTGCTGGTCTTCCTCGGCTGGGGAGTGTCGTTGGCCGTCACCACCACCGGCTACGCCCTCACCACCTCGGCCAAGACCTCCATGACCGACCTTCCAGGATCGGAGCACCCATGAGCACCACCGACACTGCCCGCGTCTCGACCGCCGTCCCGCCACGGTGGGCGGTCTGGGCCGCCTACGCCGTACCGCTCTGCGTCCTGCCGTCCGCACTCTGGCGACTGTCGTTGGTGTTCACCGACGATGCGGTCACACAGTGGTACATGATCTTCCTGTCCGTGCTGTCGATGGGACTGGCCCTGTTGACACTCGGGCTGGTGCACAGGTGGGGACAGCGATTTCCGCACTGGTTGCCCCGCGTCGGAGGCCGCCGCGTCCCCGCGCGTCCGGTCGTGCGCGTCGCGCTGATCGGCGGCTGGTCGCTCGTCGCCATCTGCGTCTACTTCCTTCTGAACCAGAGGTTCCACCTCGTGCAGAGCACCTGGGTAGGCATCGGCGACGACGAACCGGTGCACCCGGCTCCCGGCTGGGAGGTGCTCCGCTACTACGCCCCGATGCTCGGGTGGGGACCGCTCGTCATCGCCGTGGCGGCCGACTACGGCCGGCGCGCAGCCATTGTTCGAAGAATGGAGAAGCCATGACAATCCGCAGGTTGCTTGTCGCCATACTCGCCGGGGTCGTGACGGTGGTCGGTGCCCCGGCATCGGCGCGGGCCGACGACCAGGACCCACCCGAGGTGCCGGCCACGCCGGGCGCGTGGATCGCCGGCGTCGGCGGCTTCGTCTACGACGAGCCCGGCTTGGTCGATCATCAGATCCGGTTCGGCGTCCTGGGCTGGGTCGATCGCCACGGGACAGGCCACGGCGTGTTCCGCTTCCGGCACGCGCTGCCCGACGGGAGCGTGGCGAGCGAGGGACACGCCGAGGTGACGTGCGTCAGCGTGGTGGGCGACACCGCACTGGTAACCGCTGTCGTCCCGGAAGGCGGCAGCCCAATGGTCAACCACGTCTTCGCTATCAAGATCATTGAGGGCGGTCCGGGTCGAGCCGACCAGATCGAAACGCTCCAGGCCGGCGGCGATCCGAACAGACCCGCCAAGCGGTACTGCATCGACACCGCCCCGTACAACCTCGTTCGCTACCCGGTCCGACCCGGCGGCTACGCGTTCGGGTCGTAACGGTTCCGCCAGGATCGCCCCTGCGGGAGCGGGGCGTCCGGTCCTATCCTTGCGCGGTGTCGTACGCCGATCTCACTGTCGCGCAGTGGAACGACCTCGCCGACGGGGCTGCGCGCCGCCTCTCCGAGGAGATCGCCGACCGGCACGGTCTGACCGTGCCGGTCGGCCTTCAGGACACGGTGTACGCGGGGCGGTCGCACCGGGTGGCGTTGTTCGAGCGGGACGGGATGCGGTTCGCGCTGGTGCCCGGCGGCCGACCCACGCTCGGTCACGACGCGGCCCGTTTCCGGCCCACCCCTCACCAGCTGGCCAGCTACGCCGACAGCGCCGAGGAGTACGGCCTTCCACCGCTGGCCGAGTACGTCGACGCGACGACCTCGCCAGTGCGCAGCGTCGAGTTGCCGGCGATGCTGGTCGCCGTGGAGGCGTTCAACCCCTGCGAGGTCTCGCTGACGCCGGACGACCCCCGGGTGCTCAACCTCATCGCGTCGAAGAGGGCTCAGCTGGACGGCGTGAGCCAGTCGGCACGCCACCGCGAGACCAACCTGTGGGGTTTGACGATCGGGCAAGATCCGTACAGGCACGAGGCGACCATCGAGCGCACTACCGTGTGCGGCGGCGACGGCGGCAGCACCACCTGCGGCGGCAGCGGCTTCTTCTTGGGGTGGCTCGCCCTCGCGACCGCCTACCGGGACAAGGACTTCGGCCAGTGGCTCGCCTCTGACAAAGGGGGTACGCCGCTGAGATCTTGACCCGGCCCGTCATGGACCCGAGCTGAGCCCACAGCTGCTGACCGCTTCGCAGCGGCAATTCCGCGCAGCCAGCGCTTCAAAAAGCGCAGGACTCGACGAGATTCCTAGTGCACGCTTAGCGGCATGGAGCCCGCGTACCCCTGTGTGTGCTGCGGATATCGCACGCTCTCGGAGCCACCGGGTTCTCATGAGATCTGTCCCGTGTGCGGGTGGGAGGACGACGTCTACCAACTGCGCTGGCCGTATCGGACGGGCGGCGCGAACGAACGCTCGTTGTTCGATGCCCAGCGGAGCTTCACTCCGTCCGTGTCCAGCCCCGATGCCAGCCGTACGCAGACCCGCGCCGACGTAGCCGATTTCGAGCGGGAACCCCTCTGGCGGCGCATCGATGATCGCCGCGACCGGTTCGAGCCACGCGGCGGGATTCTGGCCCCGTGGCCGGACGATCGGACGGTCCTGTATTGGTGGCGGCGCCGCACCCTGAGAGCCTGGTGGGAGGACGTCACACCCAGCGCCCTCACCTATGGTGAGGACGGCGACAATCAGGTCGTCGGGTTCGTCGCTGCCGTGCGTGCTGTCGCCGACGCGACGCCGCCTGCCGATCCTGACAACCTCTCTGGCATGGCGATCGACTTCGACCACTACCTCTGGCGCTGCCGATCGATACGACAGGTGACCGTGTCCAGCAGTGCGGACCCTGCCCGTCAACTGACCGCCCACTGCCTCGCCGAACAAGCCGCGTCGCCGCACCAGGTCGCAGCGGAACTCGAAGATGTGTGGCTGCGGGACCTCCGCTACCAGCGCTGGGAGGCTCACCTGCTGCAAATCACGCCGGCCTCGGTGGATCTCCACGTGGCGACCATGAACAGCCAAGGCGGCTACTACATCACCGCTTCGATCATCACACGATGGTCCGGCAACGCCGAGGCGCCGACAGAGGCAGCGTCCCCGGTCAGAACGTGGCGATCGGGTTGACCGGGCTGCCGGACGTGCCGGAGAAGCGGACCGGTGCGACCGCCAGCTGAAAGTCCCACTGGCCGAGTTCGGCAGCCGTCGTCGCGCACGCCTCCAGGTCGCAGTTGTCGAGCATCCACAGACCCATCGCGACGAGACTCACGGCGTGGACCGGCATCAACACGTCGTCGTACCCCGACGGTTGAACGTCCTGGGGCGTGTCAGCGCCGATCAGCGCCACGCCCCGTTCGTGCAGCCACGGCAGGCAGGACGCGTGCCAGCCGGCCTGCGTGAAGCCGCTGGCCGCACCGTTCTCGTGCCGGAAACAGCCATAGCCGGTCCGCAGGAGTACCGCGTCGCCGGGTCGCACCTGCACACCCTGGCGACGCTCGGCCTCCACGAGATCGTCGGGATACACGCCCTCCCCCGGCTCCAGCCACGGCACACCGCGGGCCGCCGCGACGTCCAGCAGGACACCACGCGTGACGATCCCGGTCGCGGCCGCCGTGACAGCCGCCCATGCCGAGCCCGTCGCGGCGTCGACAAACGAGTGCGACCGCCCGTTGTACATCGTGCCGTCCCAGTAGATGTGGCACGGCGAGTCGAGGTGGGTGATGGTGTTGCCGTGGTACGAGATGCCGAGCCGCTCGGACGAGAAGCCCCAGCGCCGGTCGGCGTGGAAGGCGGGCGGCATGTTCTCCGCACCCGGCATGTCGGCGGTGCACGGGCACGTCGTCGTCGACCGCTCCATGTCTGCCGGTGCGGCGACCTCCCACGCGCAGGACACACTCCTGCCGTGCCGCACGGCCCGCGCCGCCGCGAGCCGGACATCGTCGGTGATGTGGTTCAGCGTTCCGCGCTCGTCGTCGTCGCCCCACCGCCCCCAGTTCGACAGCGTGTCGAAGTACCCGAGCACGTCGTCCTGGGTCGGCATCGGTCGTCCTGCCGTCATGTCAGCACCGACTCCTCTGGTCACGCGGTTCGAGGCACCGCCGGTCAGGGTAGCCCGCCGCTTGATCGACGGGTGATCGCAGGCAGCGCAGGTCTGTTCTACTCACTGAACTCGGTCACGGAGAGCGCCTCGTTCAGCCGACCGGCGGCCAGGTCGTCGTGGCGGATGACGAAACTGCCGTAGTAGAACTCGTCGGCCAGGGAGAACCGGGCGAGCGACACCCATTCGCTCGTCAGCTGGTGCTGCTCCTTCTCCAGCTGGGAGTACCACCGCGCCACCGGGATGACGCTGAGCATGATGCCATCGAGGTACGACGAGAGGAACACCCTTCGACCCGCAGGAATGTCTCGGCAGGCCGCTAACCCGGCAGGGGACGAGATATCGCTCTGGCGGGGGAGGCTGTGCGCCGTGCGGTGGTGCGATGGTCAGGCCATGACCGGTGGCCGGCAGTGGCGGGTAGGTCGCGGGCGTCGGTGCTGGCAGTTGCGGCCGAGCGGGGCGGGTTGGAGTGACGATGACGAAGCGTGCTGTCCGGGTGGCGCGGATGTTCGACGGCGAACGGCTCGTGGACGGCGGGGTGCTGGTCCTGCTCGACGAGGGGCGCATCGCCGAGGTTCACCTGGGTAACGCCGAGGCGCCGGAAGGCTGGTCGGTGCGCGAGGAGCCGAACGGCACGCTGCTGCCCGGCCTGGTCGACGCGCACGTGCACCTGTGCGCCGACGCCGGGCCCGACGCGCTCGGCCGGCTCGCCGATCGTCCCGAGTCGGACCTCGACGGGGTCGTCGAGGCATCACTGCGTACGCACCTGGCGGCCGGCGTCACGACGGTCCGGGACCTGGGCGACCGGCGTGACGCGGTGCTCCGTTGGCGGGATCGGGGGGTGCGTCACGACCTTCCGACGGTGGTGGGGTCGGGCGCACCGCTCACCAGCGTCGGCGGGCACTGCTGGTCGCTGGGGGGTGAGGCGAGCGGTGTCGACGGGCTCCGCGAGGCCGTACGTCTGCGGGCGGCGGTCGGCGCCGATCTGGTGAAGGTCATGGCCAGCGGCGGGGTGTTCACCCCGGGCACCGACACCACGAGACCGCAGTTCACCGACGAGGAGCTGACCGCCGCGCTGACGCAGGCCCACGATCTGGGCCTGCCGGTGACCGCGCACGCGCACGCGCTCAGCGCGGTCGAGCAGGCGCTGCGCGTCGGTGTGGACGGCATCGAGCACTGCACCTGCGTCACCGCGGCCGGCGCCCGTGTTCCCCCAGAGCTCGCGGATCGACTGGCCGCGTCCGGGGTGGCGGTCTGTGCCACGCTCGGCACCGACCCGGCCGTGGTCACGCCAGCGGAGGTGGTGGAGATGGCGGCGCGGGCCGGGCTCAGCGAGGCCGCGCTGCGGGACGGCGTTGCCACCCTGCACCGGGCCGGGGTCCGCCTGGTGGCCGGTTCGGACGCGGGCCTCGGCCCCGCGAAGCCGCACGGGATCCTGCCCGAGACGCTCGTCGAGTACGTGGTCTGCGGCATGTCCGCCACCGCCGCCCTCGCCGCGGCGACTTCGGTCGGCGCCGAGGTGTGTGGCCTGGGGCGACGCAAGGGCCGCGTCCGCCCCGGGTTCGACGCCGACCTGCTGATCGTGGACGGCGATCCGACGAGCGACATCACTCTGCTGCGCCGTCCGCTCGCGGTGTACCTCGCCGGTGACCTCGTGAGATGAGGGTCTCGCCGGGTCAGGACGCGCGGAGCTGCTCGCGGAACCAGGCCCGGTCGGGGTTGACCACAGCCCGATCGCCGAGCACGACGGTGGGCACCGTCTCGTTGCCGCCGGCCACCGCCCGAACGGCGGCGGCAGCGGCCGGGTCGTGCCAGATGTCGACCCAGTGCGCCCGCCGGGCGAGCCGGCCGAGGGAGAACCGGAGCCGCAGGCAGTAGTGACAGCCGGGACGCCAGTAGACGATCGGCCGGCCGTCCACCGCGCTGGCCCGTTGCGCCTCGTCGGCGCCCATCGAGCGGGGAAAGGCCCACGGCGACAGCAGCAGCGCCAACGCCAGGAAGACCAACAACTCGACGCCGCCGACGACGGGCAGACCGGCCGTCAGTTGCGTCACCGCCACCAGCACGCCGAACGCCGCCACCAGGATCGCCGGAACCCACCGTCGAAGCACGTCGAGGACCCTACCTCCAGGTACGCGATGCCCGCTGTTCCGGCCAGGTGAGCGACCGCCAGACCTTGACAGATATCGATGTTAACGCCAACATGAACTCCGCCACCTGGTGGCAACGCCACCGTCACATTCCCAGCCCTTCGCGCCTCTCCCCCGGCCCTGCCCGACGTCGCCGCGCGGCGTCGACCGGCTCGGCTACGGCGTCGCCGCGGTGCTACAGGTGCTGGTCAATGGCCGTTCCCAATCCCGCGGAGGACAGATGCCGCTGCCATCCCCTCGAACCGACCCGAACACCCGCCGAGCCATCCGCCGGGAGCCCGCCGGCCGCAGCGGCTCCCGGTGTCTCCGGTCGGCGCTGGCCGCGGTGCTGGTGGTCCTCGCCGTGTCGGCCGGCCTGCCCGTGGCCGGGCCGGCGCAAGCCGCACCGTCCGTGAACTACACCAACCCGTTGGTGAACCAGCGGGCCGACCCGCACATCTTCCGGCACACCGACGGCTACTACTACCTGACCGCGACGGTGCCGCAGTACGACCGGATCGTGCTGCGCCGGGCCACCACACTGCAGGGTTTGGCGACGGCTGCGGAGACGACGATCTGGAACCGCCACACCAGCGGAGAGATGGGTGCCCACATCTGGGCGCCGGAGATCCATTTCATCAACAACCGCTGGTACGTGTACTTCGCAGCGGGCCGCACCGACGACGTGTGGCGGATCCGGATGTACGTGCTGGAGAACGCCAACGCCAATCCGCTGACCGGTTCGTGGACGGAACGCGGCCGCATCACGACACCCTGGGACACCTTCAGCCTGGACGCCTCGACCTTCGTCGCCAACGGGGTGCGCTATCTGACCTGGGCACAGCAGGAGCCTTCGATCGGAAACAACTCCAACGTCTATCTCGCCCGGATGGGTGCCAACCCGTGGCAGATCACCGGCACGGTGACCCGGCTGGTCGTGCCGACGTACGACTGGGAGACCCGCGGCTACCGGGTGGCCGAGGGCCCGGCGGTGATCCAACGCAACGGCCGGATCTTCCTGACCTACTCGGCCAGCGCCACTGACGCCAACTACTGCCTCGGGATGCTGAGCGCCTCCGCCACCGCGAACCTGCTCGACGCCGCCTCCTGGAGCAAGAGCCCCAGCCCGGTGTTCGCCAGCAACGCGGCCACCAGCCAGTACGGCCCCGGCCACAACTCGTTCACCGTCTCCGAAGACGGGCAGAGCGACATCCTCGTCTACCACGACCGGAACTACCGCGACATCACCGGCGACCCGCTCAACGACCCGAACCGACGCACGCGGCTGCAGAAGGTGTACTGGAACGCCGACGGCACGCCGAACTTCGGCATCCCGGTGCCCGACGGGGCCACACCGGTGCGGCTGCGCTCACATGACCAGGCCAGCAGCTACATCCGGCACTACGACTACCGGGCACGGATCGAGCCGAACGTGGCCAACCTGGCCGACTCCCAGTTCCGCATCGTCACCGGCCTCGCCGGCGGCGGATCGGTGTCGCTGGAGTCGACGAACTTCCCCGGTTACTACCTACGCCACCGGGGCTACGCGCTGTACGTGGAAAAGAACGACGGCTCGGCGCTCTTCGGCGGCGACGCGAGCTTCCGTCGCCAAGCCGGCCTCGCCGACAGCGCGGGGATCTCCCTGGAGTCGCAGAACTTCCCGGGCCGCCACGTGCGCCACCGTGACGGACTGCTCTACATCGAGGCGGTCGGTTCGAGCGCCGAGCGCGCCTCGGCCACCTTCCACCTGGAGTAGGAGGAGCGATGCCCTTCACCATCACGAGAAGACCGTTCGGCGGCGGGTCGATCAAACGCGGCCGGCGTACCGCAGTGGTGCTCGCCATGATCACCATGCTGGTCGGCGCGGCCGGTGCCGTTCTCATCAGCGCACCGCCGGCAGCGGCGGCGAGCATCGACACCAACGCCTACTACGTCCTGGTCAACCGGAACAGCGGCAAGGTCCTCGACGTCCGGGACACCTCGACCGCGGACGGCGCGGTGATCCAGCAGTGGTCCCGTAACGACGGCGCGTGGCAACAGTTCCAGTTCGTCTCCTCCGGCAGCGGCTACTACCGCCTCAAGGCCCGACACAGCGGCAAGGTCGTCGACCTGTGGGAGTGGAACACCGCCGACGGCGCCGAGTACCGCCAGTGGTCCGATGTCAACGGCACCAACCAGCAGTTCCAGGTTCTCGACTCCGACAGCGGCCATGTACGTCTGATCAACCGCCACTCGGCGAAGGCACTTGAGGTCTGGGAGCGGTCCACTGCCGACGGCGGCCGGATCAGCCAGTACGCCGACCTCAACGGGACCAACCAGCAGTGGCAGCTGATCGCGGTCGGAGGTGGCAGCACACCGCCGACCACCGGCTGTGGCAGCGGGTCGACCAACGCCGAGGCGGTTCTGAGCGGGAGCACCTGGACGGCCCGCAACGGCTCGTCGACTGTCTACTCGGGTTCGGACATGCTGTCGGCGATGCAGGCGGCGGTCAACTCGCTCTCGGCGGGGCGTACGTCGAAGCAGCGGGTGGTGGTTCGCGGCTCGGGCTCGGTGAGCGCCGGCTCGCGGTTGTCGCTGCCGTCGTACACGACACTGGCCGTGTGCGGCACGATCAACGTGACCGGGTCCGGCTCGGGTGACCAGGCACCGGTGTACTCCCGGGGAACCACTGACGTCGAGGTGCAGAACCTCACGCTGACCGGTTCGCCGTTGTACGGGATCTTCATGCGCAACGTGAACAACCTGACCCTCGGGCAGATCGACATGCGGCTCTCGGCCGGTCTGGGCGTCCGCATCGACAACCATGGTGGGGATCGGGCGGTCAAGGTGCGCAACATCCGCATCGACACCGTGTACGTGTCGGGGACCGGCACCCACGGGGTGGAGACGTACGGCGTGGATGGTCTGACGATCGGCACGGTCACGGCGCGCAACACCCGGGACTCCGGCCTGCTGCTAAACGACACGATCAACGCCACGATCGGCACTGTCGACGCGCAGGGCGCCGGGGCGGGCACCGGGTACGCGGCGTTCCGGATGGCCAACCGCAACGGCCGGGTGGGCAACTCGTACCCGACAAACATCCGGGTCGGAACCGTGCTCGCGTCCGGCGGTGGCCGAGGGATCTTCTGCGTGTCCGAGTCCGGTGGCGCGGTGATCGACCGGGTGACGATCTCGAACACGGGGAACAACGCGATCCTGGTGGAGAACTGCTACAACGTGGTCATCGCCGGGGTGTCGGGGACGGTGACGGGCGGTGGTGAGGTGAGGATCGCGGCCCGGACCGAGTTCCCGATCTCCTCCGGCATCCGGTTCCAGAATCTGACAGTCAGCGGCACCAACATCACCCAGAGCCCCTGCGGTGGCGCGAACAACACGATCAGCAACGTCACCCGGGTCAACTCGACACTGACCTGGTGTTGACCCGCGCAGGAGCGGCCGCTCGGGTTCGAGTGGCCGCTCCTGCGCCGGATCGTGGTGCTTCGGCCCGGACCGGTCACGGGGTTTCGTCGGCCGGCGCTTCCGGGTAGCGGATGGCCCATGAACCGCAACCTCGTCAAGGCTCTGCAGGTCGCGTGGGAGCTGCCGGAGTTCCGCTCTGGAGTGCGACACGTCGTCGATCTTGAGGAGATCGCGGGGCTGCTGGCCACCCTGTCCGTTCCGGACCATGACCACGAGGTGGAGCGCAGCCTGCTGAGCCTGCTGCGGTCCGCCCTGGACACTGTCGAGATCCGGGAGGCGGTGTTGCTGCTGCTGGAGCGCGACGAGGTACGCAGGCCGCTCGTTGCGGCGGCGGTGGAGCCGCTGGCGGACCGGCCGGGTCAGGCTGCCGCCATCGCGTCGGCGGCCGAGGATCCGGCGGTGCGGCGTGAGGTGCGGGCGGTGCTGGCCAGCGCCAAGGTGCGCGAGCTGATCTGGCAGGCGATCGAGAACCAGTTGAGCGACAACCGGTTCGGCCTGATCCGTCGGGCGGCGGTGCTGTTCGTGTGGCACCCGCGTGTCCGGCGCTTCGCGTGGGCGGTGCGCCGGCACGGCGTGTTGCGCGAGCTACGCCGCAAGTAGTCCGTGCCGGCCGGCGGCGCGGCACTCTTCGGCCTGCCCGGAGGGCGGATCACCGACGGCGGCGGGCCATCCACTGCCAGATGTGGGTGCCGTTGAGGCTCGGGTCGTTGCGGGCGACGTAGATCCAGGACCAGTGGCCGGGGAACTGGTAGCCGTTCCAGACGACGTGGTCGTACAGGGTGATCAGGGATCCCGGGATGAGGTCGTGGGCGTGGATCGTGTTGGTCTCGGGTGGCACTGTGTCGTCGTCGCGTGAGGTGACCAGCCAGGTCGGGGTCCGAATCTTCGCCAACTCGGCGTCGGTGATCAGCGGCGGGCCCTCCCCGCTGAGCGGCTCGACGATGCCGCAGATCGGCACCGACGCGGCGAACAGGTCGGGATAGGTGGTGGTCATCTCCAGGGACATGTAGCCGCCGTTGCTGCAACCGACCACGTAGATCCGGTCGGGGTCGACCCGCTTGCGGCGTACGAGGTCCTGAATGATCTCGCGGATCAGCGGGGCGAACCGGGGGCCGTCCTCCATCCAGTAGGAGGTGCTCTGCGGAGCGACGACGTACGCGCCGGAGAAGATCCGCTGAGCCTGCGGGGTGGCGAAGCCGAGCGCACCCCGGTTGGCCCGCAGCGTGGTCTCGTTGTCGTAGTAGTCGTCCGGCAGCGAGGCACCCTCGCCGCCACCGTGCAGCCAGACGATCAGCGGCCGCCGGCCGTGCCGGGGCGAGTGGTCGGGCGAGTACAGCCGGTACTTCATACCCGAGCCCGAGATGTGGTAGCTGAAGGCGTCCACCTCGGGGTTCGACAGCCCTGCCTGCACGAAGCGGGTGATGGTGATCGGCGCGCCGCGGCGCCCGACGATGGGGGTGTTCTGCGTGATGGTGTAGACGAGGTCCAGCCGGACGTTGCGGCCCCTGCTCAGGATGTAGCCGAGGGTGCCACCGCCGGGTTGACCCTCGGCGTGGCTCAAGTCCAGCACGATGTTTCCGTGCCGGTCGAGCCGGGCCGCGGTCACCGTGCGGTCCAGGTCGTACTCGCTGAAGATCTGGTCCCCGGGAGCGATCGGGATCGGGCTGGTGGCCCTGGCGTGCACGCTGAACGTGCCGGGGGTCAGCCCGGCCGGGTCGATCGGCCCGAGCCGGCCGGTGTCGAGGGTGACCGAGGTGACCTGCTCACCGCCGTCGAGCGTTCTGGCGTCGAGGGTGAAGCTCACGCTGGTGGGCTGGTGACCGTCGGCGTGGGCGGCGACGCCGGGCAGAGCCAGGCCGATGGCGGCACCGGCCCCACCGGCCAGAACGGTGCGACGAGTGACAGACGACATGCGGGCCCCCGTACCTTGCGATGTAGACCTTCGTCGATGGCATCTCAACGTAACGTGGTGGTGATCCGCTGGCAACCGATGCCGGCACGGGTGATCAGGGCGCCCCACGAGCCACCGGGGAGACGCCCTGATCGATCATGAGCGCAACGCCGTCCCCGACACCGTCAGCTCAGTCGCTCGAACACGGAGAACGGGTAGACCCAGGCGGGGTTGAACATCAGGCCCAGCCGGTGCAGGTACCGCTGACAGGTGCTCGGCTGCGCCGGGTCGGGGCAGAAGGTCACCCACAGCTCGGAGTACCCGTCCTTCTCGGTCGGGCTGTAGGTGACGATCTGGTCGCGCACGACGAACCGCATCGAGGTCAGTCGAGGGTCCTGCACGTCGTTGGGGAAGGAGAGGGACGTGTCCAGGCCGTACAGCACGATCTCGTTGGAGAACAGGCAGACGCTCGCCTGGAAGTACAACTCGTAGATGGTGGTGTAGGTGGCTGTCTCGTAGACCTGCTCGGAGACCTCCTCGCGGTAGCAGGGGGTGCCCGGCGGAAACGCCGGCGGCGTGGGCACCGGGATCGCGTTTGTCGTGATGTCACCCGTGGTGCGCGCCGCCTTGCCCGACGACGTCGCCCGCAGGCCGCCGTCGGCGCAGGACGCCTTCGTCTTGCAGATGGCCACGTCGGGCGCCGCCGACGCGGCCGCCGCCGGGACGGTGAGCGTCGCCGCGAGCACGGTCAGGGCCAGGACCAGAGACTTGAGATGTACGGACACATGACCTCCAATGGTTCGATCAGTGCGCTCTGCACCCGAGCAGGATCGCCGACCGGGCCGAGCCTCTGGCCGGGATTCCGTACACCGCCGTACACTGACGGACGTCGATTGCCAACGGGGGGCGGGACACTGGACGCTGCGGGGGTGCGAACGTCCGACGACCTTGCCGGGTTGTTGCGGGCGTTGCGACGCAGGCACGCACGCCAACAGGGTGACGGTGAGCTGACCTATCGCGAGTTGGCCGCCCGCACCGGCTGGTCGCACACCGCGATCGCGGAATACCTCACCGGGAAGACGCTGCCGCCCACCGACCGGCTCGACGCTCTGGTCCGGCTCCTCGGTGCCACGCCGGCCGAGCAGGGCGCGCTGGCCACCGCCCGGGACCGGGTCGAGGAGAGCCGCCGTCGCACGCCGCGCCCAACCGACCGGCTGGTGCCCCGGCAGTTGCCCGCCGACGTGGCCAGCCTCGCCGGCCGCGACGACGAGTTGGCCCTTCTGGACAAGCTCGTCGCCGCGCCCACCGCCGTCGTGGTCGCCGCCATCTCGGGCACCGCCGGGGTGGGCAAGACCTCCCTGGCCGTGCACTGGGCGCACCGCGTCGCGGACCAGTTCGACGACGGTCAGCTCTACGTGAACCTGCGCGGCTTCGACCCGCGCGGGCAGGCGCTGACTGCGACGAAGGCGCTCCACGGCTTCCTGGACGCGCTCGGGGTGCCGGCCGCCCGGGTGCCCGCCGACCTCGACGCCCAGGCCGCGCTGTACCGCAGCGCGCTGGCCCGCAAACGGGTCCTCATCGTGCTGGACAACGCCCGCGACGCCGAACAGGTCCGTCCGCTGCTGCCCGGCACACCCACCACCGTGGTGCTGGTGACGAGCCGCAACCAGCTCACCTCTCTGGTCAGCCTCGACAGCGCGCACCCGATCCCGCTCGGCCTGCTCAGCCGCGACGCGGCCGGTCGTCTGCTCACCGGTCGGCTCGGCGCCGAACGGGTGGCCGCCGAGCCGGAGGCCGCCGAGGCGATCATCGCCGCCTGCGCCCGGCTACCGCTGGCGTTGAGCATCGCCGCCGCCAGGGTCCAGCAGTCCGGCTTCCCGCTGGCCACCCTCGCGACCGAGCTGGGGACGGCCGGTCGGCGGTTCGGCGTCCTGGACGCGGGTGACGCGGTCGGCGAGGTACGGGCGGTGTTCTCCTGGTCGTACACCGCCCTCACCCCGCCGGCGGCCGGCCTGTTCCGGCTGCTGGGCCTGCACCCCGGCCCGGACATCACGGTGGCCGCGGCGGCGAGCCTGGCCGGTCTTCCGGCGGACGGAACCCGCCGGTCACTGACCGAGCTGACCCGTGCGAACCTGCTCGCCGAGTACCGGCCCGGCCGGTTCACGGCGCACGACCTGTTGCGGGCGTACGCCGCCGAACTCAGCGACGGCACCGATCCCGAGCCGGACCGCAGGGCCGCCACGACAAGGCTTCTCGACCACTACACCCACACCACCCACGCCGCCGACGCCCTGCTGCGCCCGCACAGCGACCCGGTCGACCACCTCATCACCCCGCCCGCAGCCGGTGTGCGTCCTGAGCGGCCCACCACCCACGCGGAGGCGATGGCCTGGTTGACCGCCGAGCATCCGGTCCTGCTCGCCGCGCTCCGCCAGGCCGCCGGTGCGGGATTCGACGCGCACACCTGGCGGTTGGGTCGGGCCCTCGACACGTTCCTGGACCGGCAGGGGCACTGGCAGGACCGCGTCGAGACCTGCCGCTCGGCCCTGCTCGCCGCCGAGCGTCTCGGCGACCCGGTCGCACAGGCGGTCGCGCACCGCTTCCTCGCCGGCGCCCACACCGTGGTCAACCGGTACGCCGACGCGCTGGGCCACCTCGAACGGGCCCTCGACCTGTACGTCCGCGCTGCTGACGCCGAGGGCGAGGCGCGTACGCACCAGAACCTCGCCTCGTTGTGGGACCGGCAGGGCGAGCCACGGAAAGCCCTTGAGCACTCGAAGCGGACCCTCGCGCTGGCCGAGGCCGCCGGCCATCGCCGGGCCCAGGCCGACGCGCTCAACGCGGTCGGCTGGTGCCATGCCCAGCTCGGCGAGCACCTCGCCGCGTTGGCGTACTGCGAGCAGGCCCTCGCACTCCTCCAACAGCTCGACGACCGCGCCGGCGAGGCCGCGACCTGGGACAGTCTCGGCTTCGCACACCATCACCTCGGCCAGTACGGCCGGGCCGTGGAGTGCTACAAGCGCACGCTTGAGCTGACCCGCGACCTCGGCGACCTCTGGGGTGAGGCGGACACCCTCAGCCGGCTCGGTGACACCCGCCACGCCCTCGGCGACCCCACCTCCGGTCGGGCCGACTGGCAGCGGGCACTGGACATCTTCACGGCTCTCAACCACCCGGACGCCACCGCCGTCCGCGCGAAACTCCAGCTCCCCTGATCGAGACCATCGCCAGTAACCGGCCACCCGGGTCGTACTTTGGGACGATCTGGAGTCGCACCACCGTTCGTACGATGGGTCCCATGCACCCTCGCCTGCACGCGGTGTTGGCCGAGCCGCGTGTCTCACCCGCCCCGTCGCGGACGTGGCGCGACTGGGCGGTGATCGCCGCCCTCGCTCCGGCGATCCTGGTGGAAGGGGTCTTCCGACCCGATCTGCCGTGGCGGGTGGGCTGCGTCGTCGTCGCGCTCGCGCTGCTGCCCACGCTCCTGTGGCGGCGTACCGCACCGCTGGCGATGGTGGTGATCGCTTTCGGCTGCACGACGGTCGCCCCGTTCGTGCTGCCCGGCGATCCCTGCCAGCTGTTCACGGCGGGCTTCCTGGTCCTCCTGGTCTACGCGCTGTTCCGTTGGGGCTCCGGCCGGGATGCGGTGCTCGGTTCGTTCTTCGTGGTGGCCAAGGTGACCACCGCCGGCCTGGTCGGCTCGATCGACGGCGGTGAGCTGGTCGCCGGTTTCGCGGTGATGTTCGCCGCCGCCACGCTGGGTGTCGCGATCCGTTTCCGCGCCGCCGCCCGACTGCGCGAGCTCGATCAGGTGAAGCTGTTGGAGCGGGAACGGCTCGCCCGCGACCTGCACGACACGGTGGCCCACCACGTGTCGGCGATGGCGATCCGCGCCCAGGCCGGCATCGCCGCGTCGGCGAGTCAGCCGGATGCCGCCGTCGAGGCGCTGCACACCATCGAGGCCGAGGCGTCCCGTGCGCTTGCCGAGATGCGCGCGATGGTCCGCGTCCTGCGCCGCAACGAGCCCGCCGACCTCGGTCCCAACCCGCAGATCGCCGACATCGGGCGGCTCGCCGGCCAGTTCCGCACCGGGCCGACCGTCGACGTGGATCTGCGCGGCGACCTCGGAGGCCTTCCGCCCACTGTCGGCTCCGCGCTCTACCGCCTGGCTCAGGAGTCGGTCACCAATGCCCGTCGGCACGCGCGCCACGCCACCCGCATCGAGGTCAGCGTCGCAGCCGACGACACGTCGGTGTGCCTGCGGGTCAGCGACGACGGTGAGGCCGGCGGTGCCCGTCCGACCGGTTCGCCCGGTTTCGGGCTGGTGGGCATGATGGAGCGCGCCGACCTGCTCGGCGGCACCTGCGAGGCCGGCCCCAACCCGGACCGTGGGTGGACGGTCACGGCCGTGCTCCCCCGCGAGGGGGTCGGCGCGTGACGGTTCGCGTGCTCGTGGCTGACGACCAGGAGATCGTCCGTACCGGCCTCACCATCATCCTGAACACTCAGCCCGGCATCGAGGTCGTCGGTGGGGCCGGCGACGGCCGCGAGGCGGTCGAGCTCGCCCGGCGGCTCCGCCCCGACGTGTGTCTGTTCGACATTCGGATGCCGGGCATGGACGGCATCGAGGCCACCCGGGCGCTCGCTGGGCCAACGGTCCCGGAGCCGCTCGCGGTGGTCGTCATCACGACCTTCGACCTCGACGAGTACGTGTACGCGGCGCTGCGGGCCGGCGCTCGCGGTTTCCTGCTCAAGGAGGCCGGCCCCGACCTGCTCAGCCAGGCGGTGCACGCGGCCGCCAACGGGGACGCGCTGATCGCGCCGAGCGTCACCACGCGGCTGCTGAAGGCGTTCGCCGACGCGGACCCGGCCGCGCCGCGCGCGCAGCCCGTCGAGGCGCTCACCGACCGGGAGGAGCAGGTCCTGGTCGCCGTCGCGCGGGGACGCACCAACCAGGAGATCGCCGACGAGCTCTACATCACGTTGAGCACTGTCAAGTCGCACGTCACCAGCCTGATGATGAAGCTGGGGGTGCGTAACCGGGTCGAGGTGGCGATGTGGGCGTACGAGACCAACCGCCGCCGACGGCACTGGTGACCGCCGGAAGTACGACGACGGGGTGCGACCATGGGCCGACCCGATCGCGGCCCATGTGCCGATGAGCGGGGACGGGTGCGGCGTCCACCATCGGTGGCATGACGATGCGCGAGTGGCGGCTACCCGCCGCGTTGATCCTGCTGGGACTGATACCGATGCTCGCCGGCGCGGGACGTCTCACCGAGTTGGGCGCCGGACCGGAGGTCACCCCGGCGAACGCGCGCTTCGTCGCCGATCCGCTGCCTGTGGTGTTGCACATCGTCGGCGCCGTGGTCTACACGATCCTCGGCGCGTTCCAGTTCGTGCCCCGTCTGCGCCGGCACTCCTGGCACCGCAGGGCCGGCCGGCTGCTCGTCCCCTGTGGGCTGACTGTCGCGTTCACCGGCCTGTGGATGGCCGTCGCGTACGACCTGCCGGCCCATGACAACGACGTGCTCGCCGGCATGCGACTCGTCTTCGGCTCGGCCATGGCCGGCTCGATCCTGCTCGGCCTCGCCGCCGTGCTCCGCCGGGACATCGCCCGGCACCGCAGGTGGATGGTGCGCGGCTACGCGATCGGGCTCGGCGCCGGTACCCAGGCGTTCACCCACGCGCCGTACCTCATCGCGACCGGCGAGCAACCCGACGGCAACGCCCGGGCCGGCCTGGTGGTCGCCGGCTGGCTGATCAATCTTGCGGTGGCCGAGTGGTACCTGCGGCGTCCGGCTCCGGTCGTCACCGCGGCGGCCCTGCGCTGAGTCACGATGGATCGGCGTCGGCCGTCCGGCTCAGGCCGCCCCGGATGTCCTCCTCGATCCGCTTCGCGGCGGCCAGCAGCGGCGGGAGCAGCTCCCGACGGATCATCTCGAAGGACCCCCGGGTGGCGTGCGCGGAGACGTTCACCGCCGCGATCACCGACCCGTTCTCGCCGTGGATCGGCGCGGCCACGGAGCGCAGCCCCTCCTCCAACTCCTGGTCCACGATGGCGTACCCCTGGGTGGCGATCTTCGTCAGGACGGCGCGCAGCTTGGCCGGGTCGGTGACGGTACGCCGGGTCAGCGGCCGCAGCTGCGCCGTGGCCAGGTAGTCGTCCAGCCAGTCCGCCGGTTGCGCGGCGAGCAGCACCCGGCCCATGGAGGTGGCGTACGCGGGGAACCGGGTGCCGACGCTGATCCCCACCGTCATGATCCGCTTGGTGGGCACGCGCGCGACGTAGACCACCTCGTCGCCGTCGAGCACCGACACCGAGCAGGACTCGTGCACCCGCGCGACGAGCGCCTCCATGTGCCGCTGCGCGACCTCGGGCAGGCTCAGGCTGGACAGGTACGCGTAGCCGAGTTCGAGGATCCGTGCCCGCAGCGAGAAGAGCCGACCGTCGGTGTGCACGTAGCCCAGCTCGACCAGGGTGAGCAGGAACCGGCGCGCCGCGGCCCGGGTCAGTCCGGTCCGTCTTGCCACGTCACTGAGCGTGAGCTGCGGATGTTCGCCGTCGAATGCCCGGATCACCGCGAGGCCGCGCTCCAACGACTGGACGAACTCCGGCGACCTCGTCGCCTCCTCGCTCACGCTCACCCGGCCTCCTGCCGCAGGGTCTCCCGGGCCACCTTGAACGCCCGGTTCGCCGCCGGTACGCCAGCGTAGACGCCGACCTGGAGCAGAACCTCCGCCACCTCCGCCGGGCTGAGCCCGTTGCGCAGCGCGGCCCGGACGTGCATCGCCAGCTCCTCGTCGTGGTGCAGGGTGGCGAGCACGGCGAGGGTGATGCAACTGCGGGTACGCCGGTCGAGGCCCGGCCTGCTCCACACCTCCCCCCAGGCGTAGCGGGTGATGAAGTCCTGGAAGTCGGCGGTGAACTCCTCCGTGTTGGCGACCGCGTGGTCCACGTGCGCGTCACCCAGCACCTGTCGACGTACCGTCATGCCCGCCTCGTGCCGCTCGCGGTCGTTCATTCGTCACCACGTCCCTCGTGGAAGTGTTCCAACAGGAGTCGGCACACCTGCTCGGGTTGCTCGACGTTGGCCAGGTGCGCCGCCGCGTCGAGCACGGCCATCCGGGCCTGTGGGATGCGCCCGACGATCTCGCGGGCGTGCACCACCGGGGTTGCCGGGTCGTCCGCTCCGGCGACGACCAGCGTCGGCGCGGTGACGCGGTCGAGGTCGGGTCGGAGGTCCATCGCGGCTATCGCCTCGCAGCAGGCGGCGTATCCGGCCGACGACGTCGCGGTCAGCATGGCGCGGTGCGCGGCGACCACCTCCGGCCGGGCCGCGGCGAAGGCCGGGGTGAACCAGCGAGCCACCACCGCGTCGGCGATCGCCGGTAGACCGTTCGCGCGTACCGTCGCGGCTCGTTCCCGCCACTGCTCGGGTGGGCCGAGCGACGCCGACGTGCAGAGCAGCGCCAGCCGACCCACCCGCTCGGGCGCGTGCGTGGCGAGCCACATGCCCGCCATGCCCCCGAGGGACAGCCCCGCGTAGTGCACCCACGGCACGTCGAGGTCGTCCAGCGTCCGCAGCAACTCCCGGCCCAGCAGGTCCAACGTGTACGGCCCGGGCGGCACCGCCGAGCGGCCGTGGCCCAGGTGGTCGTACCGAATGACCCGGAACCGTTGGGCGAGCGCCGGGACCTGGGGTCCCCACATCGCGGCGGCGGTGCCGAGGGAGCTGCCGAGCAGCAGCACCGGCGCGGCGGCCGGGCCGTCGACGGTGAGGTGCAACCGGGACGTCATCCGTCCACGCCCCGAGCGGCGGCCAGAGCACTGTCGACGAACCGGCCGGCCGAGCCGAGCCAGCGGTACGGGTCGAGCGCCTCGGCTATCTCCGTGTCGGACAGGTGGGCGCGTACCTCGGGGTCGGCGAGCAGCGCGGCGCGGAACGAGGGTCCGGCGGCGGCGCGGGTCACGAGGTCGTGTGCGACGCCGCGACCGACAGCGGGTGCCAGCCGCGCGGCGACGGCCTCGGCGAGCAGCAGGCCGCCGGTCGCGTCGAGGTTCTCCCGCATCCGCTCCGGACGGACCTGCAGCCCGGCCAACATCCGGGCGCACCGGGCGGCGGCGCCACCGGCGAGGTGCAGCAGATCGAGCAAGGGCTCCCACTCGGCGTGCCAGGCGCCGGCGGCCCGCTCGTGCTCCTGCACCGCGGCGGCGAACAGGGTGGCGACGAGACCCGGCCCGCGTCGCGCCGCAGCGGTGACGAGGATCGAGTCCACCGGGTTGCGCTTGTGCGGCATGGCTGAGGAGCCGCCGCGTCCGGCGCCGCCCTCGGCGACCTCGCCTACCTCGTTCTGGGCGAGCAGCCCGACGTCGAGCGCGACCTTGCCGGCGGCCACGAGCAGCCCACCGAGGGCGGTGGCCAGATCGAGCCAGGGCTGACGGCGGGTGTGCCAGGGCAGCGGGCTCGGCGGGAGGCCCAGGTGCGCCGCGAAGCGCTCGGTGACTTCGGCACCGGCTGGGCCGTACGCGGCCAGGGTGCCGACCGCGCCCCCGAGTTGCGCCGGCTGTGCGGCGCGGGCGTGACGCAGCCGGTCCCGGCCCTCGACCAGACCGGTCAACCAGCCGGCGGCCTTGAGCCCGAACGTGGTGGGTGCCGCCTGCTGCCCGAGTGTCCGGGCGACCATCACGGTGTCCCGGTGGGCGGCGGCCAGCTGGGCGGCGGCGTCCACGGCGGCGTCGAGGTGATCCAGCAGCGGCCCGAGCGCCCGCACAGCCACCAGGACCAGCGCGGTGTCCAGGACATCCTGGCTGGTCGCCCCAAGATGCACCCAGGCTCGGGCATCCTCGGGCACGGCGGCGGTCAGCTCACCCACCAGCGGGACGACCGGGTTACCCGTGGCGTCGGCCGCCCGGCCGAGCGCCAGCGGGTCGTACCGCTCGGCGCGGCACTGCTCGACGATCGCCTCGGCAGCCGGCGGTGGCAGGATGCCGGCGTCCGCCGCGGCCCGGGCGAGCGCGGCCTCCACGTCGAGCATCGCCTGGAGCAGTGACGGGTCGCTGAGTTCCGCGTCGACGTCCGGGGCGCCGGAGAGGCCGCCGAGCAGGCCGTCAGACGGCGAAGAAGACGGTCTCATGGTCTCCCTGCAGATGGATGTCGAACCGGAACCCGTCCGAGGCGGGACTCGCCAGCAGGGTGTCGCGGCGGTCCGCGTCGACGCTGCACAGCACGGGGTCGGCGGCGTTCGCCGCTGGCTCGTCGGGGAAGTAGAGCCGGGTGACGAGGCGGTGCAGCAGCCCACGCCCGAAGACCGACAGGGTCAGGTGGGGGGCTTCGGTGCCGCCGTCCGGCTCGGGCAGCGAACCCGGCTTGACGGTCAACAGCCGGTACCACCCCTGCCCGTCAGTCTCGCTCCGCCCGAATCCGCGAAAGCCCTCGAGCGCGGGCGGCCGGGCCCCCCGAGGGTCGTCCGGATGGTCGAACCGGCCGTCCGGGTCGGCCTGCCAGCTCTCCACCATCGCGTCGACCACCGGTGTCCCGGTGCCGTCGACGATCCGACCCCTGATCCAGCACGCACCCGGCGTGCCCTCGGGTACGACGTACGGGCCGTCGGGCCAGCGCAGGCCGATGTGCAGGTACGGCCCGACGGTCTGCGCGGGCATGAGGCCCAACTGCTCACTCATCGTCGTCCTCGTCCTCGAAGGGGGTGCTCTCCCGGCCGCGCAGCACGATGTCGAACTCGTACGCCAACGCCCACTCCGGTGCCGTGGTGGCGTGGTCGTAGCGGGCGATCATCCGTTCCCGGGCCTTCGGGTCGCGGACCGAGTTGAAGATCGGGTCTTGGAAGAAGAGCGGGTCGCCCGGGAAGTACATCTGCGTGACCAGCCGCTGGGTGAACGCGCGGCCGAAGAGGGAGAAGTGGATGTGCGCCGGCCGCCAGGCGTTGTCGTGGTTACGCCAGGGGTAGGCGCCGGGCTGCACGGTGATGAACCGGTATCGCCCCTGGTCGTCGGTGAGCGCCCGGCCCACCCCTTCGAAGTGGGGGTCGAGCGGCGCGGGCCAGGTGTCGCGTGCGTCGCGGTACCGGCCGGCGGCGTTTGCCTGCCAGATCTCGACCAGGGTCCGGGGTACCGGTCGGCCGTCACCGTCGCGGACCCGCCCGTGCACGATGATCCGCTGTCCCTGCGGCTCACCGTCGTGCTGGCGGGTCAGGTCGTGGTCGAGCGCACCGAGCCGCCCCTCCCCCAGCAACGGCCCGGTGACCTCGGTCAGCCGCTGCGGCAGGTAGATCAGTGGGTGTCTCGGCGCCCGCGCCACTGTCGACTTGTAGCCGGGGCTGAGCAGGGATGGGTGGGTCTCGACGTCGTCGCGCCGGTACCGCGGTAGCACCAGGCCGCCGCTGGCCCGGGTGTCCTGAGTGGTCATTGTCGTCTCCTGTCGGACTTCGTCGCCTCCAGCGCCCGCAGCACCGCGAGTTCCCGTGCCGTCGGTGGCTCACCCGTGGTCAGCCCTTCGGCGACGGCGAGGTCCCAGCCGGTGGCCGCCCGCGCCTGCTCCCGCGTCACGCCGGGATGCAGGCGGGTCAGCGTGAGTTCGCAGGTGACCGGGTCGGGTTCGAGGACGCCGAGGTCGGTGATCACCACTCGGGGGCCTCCGCCCCGCAGGCCGAGTCGCTCCCGGTCGCCCGGGCCCGTCCCGTACCCGACCGAGGTGACGAAGTCGACCCGTTCGGTGAACGTCCGGAGGTCCTGCCGGACGATCACCACGACCTCGCCGCAGGAGGCGGCGATCTCCGGGGCGCCACCGGCGCCGGGCAGCCGAACCGTCGGGGCGTCGTAGTCGCCACCGACGACCGTGGTGTTGATGTTGCCGTAGCGGTCGAGCTGCGCGGCGCCGAGGAAGCCCACGTCGATCCGGCCCGGCTGGAGCCAGTAGTTGAACACCTCGGGCACCGACACCACCGCGTCAGCCGTGTCGGCGAGGACGCCGTCGCCGATGGAGAGCGGAAGCCGGTCGGGCTTCGCGCCGAGGCACCCGGATTCGTAGATGAGCACCAGGTTCGGGGCGTGGGTCGCCCGGGCGAGATTCGCCGCGGTGCTGGGCAGCCCGATCCCCACGAAGCAGGCGGTGTCGTCGCGCAGCTGCCGCGCGGCGGCGACTGTCATCATCTCGTCGGCGGTCCAGTCCGCCATCGCGTTCCCTCGCTCGTCGCGCTGACTCATGCCGCTGCCCCGGCCTTGTGCACGTGCTCGTCCAACCAGGCGCGGAAGGTGTCGCGGTGCCGGCTGACGGCGTCCCAGTCCCGGTAGAAGTCGTTGTCGCGCACCGAGTAGCCGTGGGCGTAGGAGGGGTGCGCGCCGCCGGGCACCTCGGCCACCGCGGTGACCGCCCAGCCGGGCAGGACGACCTGCCCGGGTACGGGTTCCAACTCGTCCACGATCTCCTCGACGGTGACCAGTGACCGGTGGGCGGCGAGCACCGCCTCCTTCTGCACCCCGGTGATGCCCCACATCTGCACGTTGCCGTTGCGGTCGGCGCGCTGGGCGTGCACCACCGTCACGTCGGGCCGCAGGGCGGGGACGGCGGTGAGTGTCTCGCCGGTGAAGGGGCAGGTGATGGGCCGGATGTTCGTCGTGTGCCCGGGCAGGTCGGTGCCGGTGTAGCCGCGCAGGACGGCGAACGACAGCCCGGACGCCCCGGCGACGTACCGGTTCGCCATGCCCGCGTGACTGTGCTCCTCCAGCTCGAGCGGACGCGGCCAGGCGTGCTGCACGGCGTCCCGGAAGCGGTGCAGCGACCCGACGCCCGGGTTGCCGCCCCAGGAGAAGACCAGGCGACGGGCGCAACCCGCGCCGATGAGCTGGTCGTAGATGACGTCGGGGGTCATCCGCACGAGGGTCAGGTCCTGCCGTCCCTGGCGGATGATCTCGTGACCGGCGGCGAACGGGATGAGGTGCGTGAACCCTTCCAGGGCCACCACGTCACCGTCGCGGACCAGGTGCGCCACGCCGTCGGCCAGCGAGACGAGCTTCGCCATGGGCCTCCCCGCCTCCTGCGAAAACCGTGCTGCCGCCAGCCGTTCGCTATGCGGACTGCCGTACTCATATCGAACGTACGACGGAGGATGGCATCCGTCAACGACAGGCTGGCCCGGCCCGGCGTGACACGTCCACAGTGTTTGGTACTCACGTCGGACGATGCGTTGACGCGAGCCGAGCCACGTGCCAACGTTCATGGAGAGAACAGCCGTTCGGTAAGCGAACGCCTCCGAGGAGGACCGCCATGACACTGCTGGACGCCACGACCTGGCAGGGCACGCTGCACAGCAACGGCTGGGTGGAACCCGCCGGCGGCACAGCGCCGGTGCGATCCCCCGCCACCGGGGAACAGATCGGCCAGGTCGGCGTGGCGAACGCCGAGGACGTGACGCGCGCCTGCGCCCGCGCCGCCGCCGCCCAGCGCGCCTGGGCCGGCACCGGCTACGCCGAGCGGGCGGCGGTGCTACGCCGGGCCGGGCACCTGTTCGAGCGGCACGCCGCCGAGATCGGCGACTGGATCGTGCGGGAGTCCGGGTCCATCCCACCCAAGGCCGGCGTCGAGACCGACACCGCGGCGCAGGAGTGCTACGAGGCGGCGGCGCTGGCCTCGCACCCGCTCGGCGAGATCATCCCGAGCGCGCAACCGCGGCTCAGCCTGGCTCGCCGGTTGCCCGTCGGCGTCGTCGGCGTCATCGCGCCGTTCAACTTCCCGCTCATCCTGGCCACCCGTTCCGTGGCCCCGGCCCTGGCGCTGGGCAACGCCGTGGTGCTCAAGCCCGATCCGCGCACGGCGGTCTGCGGTGGTGTCTCGATCGCTCGGGTCTTCGAGGAGGCCGGCCTGCCCGACGGTTTGCTGCACGTCCTTCCCGGCGGGGTCGAGGTCGGGGAGGCGCTGGTGGCCGACCCGAACGTACGGGTGATCAGCTTCACCGGCTCGACCGCTGCCGGCCGCAAGGTCGGCGAGGCGGCGGCACGCCACCTCAAACGTGCGCACCTCGAACTCGGTGGCAACTCGGCGCTGATCGTGCTCGACGACGCCGACCTGGACCTCGCGGTCTCCGCCGGCGCCTGGGGGTCGTTCCTGCACCAGGGCCAGATCTGCATGACCACCGGCCGGCACCTGGTGCACGAGAGTCTGTCCGAGCGCTACGTGGAGCGGCTGGCGGAGAAGGCGAACCACCTGCCGGTCGGCGACCCGGCGAAGGAGCAGGTGGCACTCGGGCCGATCATCGACGAGCGCCAACGCGACAAGATCCATGCACTGGTCACGGCCAGCGTCGACGCGGGTGCCCGGCTGGCCGCCGGGGGCACGTACGAGGGGCTGTTCTACCGGCCCACGGTGCTCACCGACGTCACCCTCGCGACCCCGGCGTACGCCCAGGAGGTCTTCGGCCCGGTCGCGCCGGTGATCACCTTCGCCGACCAGGACGAGGCCGTGGAGTTGGCCCGGCAGACCGAGTACGGCCTGTCGCTGGGCATCCTGAGCCGCGACGTGATGAAGGCGATGACCCTGGCCGACCGGATCCCCAGCGGGGTCGTGCACATCAACGATCAGACGGTGAGTGACGAGGCGGTGGCGCCGTTCGGTGGGGTGGGGGCGTCCGGCACCGGCTCCCGGTTCGGCGGGCCCGCGGCCAACGTCGAGGCGTTCACCGAGACCCAGTGGCTCACTGTGCAGGGCGCCATCACGCGGTACCCGTTCTGACACCGGGAGGAAAGGGGCATGCCAGGAATGCGTACCCAGGTCGGCATCGTCGGCGCCGGGCCGGCGGGGCTCATGCTGTCGCACCTGCTGCACCTGCGCGGGATCGAGTCCGTGGTGCTGGAGAGCCGCAGCCGCGACCACGTCGAGCACCGACTCCGGGCCGGTGTCCTCGAACAGGGCTCGATCGACCTGCTCCGCCGCACCGGCGTCGGCGAGCGGCTGCAACGGGAAGGGCTGCGCCACGAGGGCATCGAGCTGCGCTTCGCCGGCGAGTCGCACCGCGTGCCGATGGCGGACCTGACCGGGCGGGCGATCACCGTCTACGGGCAGCAGGAGGTGGTCAAGGACCTGATCGCCGCCCGGCTCGCGGCCGGCGGCTCAATCCTCTTCGAGGCCGACGCGGTACGCCTGGACGGTCTCGACTCGGACTCGCCAACCGTCCACTTTCGACGTGACGGGCGGGACGAGGAGCTGCACTGCGACTTCGTGGCCGGCTGCGACGGGTTCCACGGGGTGAGCCGCGGCGCGGTGCCCGAGGGGGTGCTGACCACCTACGAGCGGGTGTACCCGTTTGCCTGGTTGGGCGTCCTCGCCGCCGCGCCGCCGGCGGTGGACGAACTCATCTACGCCAACCACGAACGGGGCTTCGCCCTCTACAGCATGCGCTCCCCCGAGATCTCTCGGTTGTATCTCCAGGTCGCGCCGGATGAGGACATCGACGCGTGGCCGGACGAGCGGATCTGGACGGAGCTGCGGGCGCGGTTGGAGACGGTGCCGGGGTGGTCGCTCAACGAGGGGCCGATCCTGGAGAAGTCCATCACCCCGATGCGCAGCTTCGTGGTCGAGCCGATGCAGTGGGAGCGGCTGTTCCTGGCCGGGGACGCCGTGCACATCGTTCCGCCCACCGGCGCGAAGGGCATGAACCTGGCCCTGGCCGACGTCGCGCTGCTCGGGGACGCCTTCGCCGGGTGGTACGACGGGGGACGCACCGATCTGCTGGAGTCCTATTCGGCCACGGCGTTGCGCCGGGTCTGGCGGGCCCAGCACTTCTCCTGGTGGATGACCTCCATGCTGCACCGGCTGGAGCGTGACGACCCGTACGAGACGAAGCTGCAGACCGCCACGCTGAGGTACGTCGCCACCTCCGACGCCTACGCCACGAGCCTGGCCGAGAACTACGTGGGTCTGCCCGAGGTCTGAAAGCGAGCGTGGCGACGTCGCCACGTAGAGCGTCGTTCAACTAATCCATGACGGGCGTCAGAAATTATTGACTTTCGATGCCGAGGTGACTGACCATGGCCACCACAGCGGCGTGCGCCCCCACGCAGCGGTAGTTCACCTGCAGATCCGAGGCATCCGCCGACTTCCGACGCACCCACCACCCCCGCCCAGGAAGGGCCTCGTCAATGAAGAAGGTCATGGCTCTCGGGCTGATCGCCGCTACCGCGATCGCCCTCACCGGATGTACCGACTCCGACGCGTCCAACCCGTCCGAGCAGACCTCGGGCGACCTGCGCAAGGTCCGGGTCGCGGCGCTGCCCATCACCGAGACCGCCGCGCTGTGGGGCGGCATCAAGGCGGGCATCTTCGCCGAACGCGGGCTCCAGGTCGAGGTGCTGCCCGCCCAGGGCGGCGCGCAGGCCATCCCCGCGCTCATGAACGGCGACATCGACTTCGCCATCGGCCAGCCCTTCGGCCCGTTCCGGGCCGACCTGCGGGATCTCGGCGTCGTCATCATCGGCAACTACGCCTCCTCGTACGCCGACGGCGACGACATCAACGCCGTGGTGGCCTCGGCGAAGTCCGGCATCAAGCGGCCGGCCGACCTCGCGGGCAAGCGGGTCTCGGTCAACAGCCTGGGCGCCGCCGGCGACGTGACGATCATGGCGGCGGTCGAGAAGGATGGCGGCGACCCGTCGAAAATCAAGTTCGTCGAGGTCGCCTTCCCGGACGCCCCGGCCCAACTCGAATCCGGCAACATCGACGCCGCCTGGGTACCCGAACCCTTTGTCACTCAACTGAAGGCCCGTGGCGACACCTTCATCGTCGCGCCCTACCAGGCGGTGGTGCCCGGCCTGACCACGCTCACCACCATCACCACCAAGGAACGCACCGAGAAGGACGCCAAACTGGTCGAGGACTTCACGGCGGCGATGAAGAAGACGTTGGAGTGGGCCAAGGCCCCCGCCAACGAGGCGGCGCTCCGGCAGGCCATCAAGGACAATCTGGAGCTGCCCCCACCGGTGGCCGAGTCGGTGCGGCTACCGGCCTTCGGCTGGGAGGTCGACCGGTCGAGCCTGCAGACGCTCGCCGAGCTCGCGCAGAAGTACAAGGTGCTCGACAAGCAGCCCAACTTCGACCGTCTCATCCAGCAGCAGTAGCCGGCGCGATCCCGCCCTCCCCGGCCTCCGGACCGGGGAGGGCCTCGCCGCCCGCCTGACGACGGGAGTGACAATGCGCGTGTTTCCCACCCGACGCCTGCGCGCGTTACGCAAAGCGATGCTGGGCGTCGTCGGCCTGACCGGGTTCCTCGTCGTCTGGCAACTGATCCCGACGTTGGGCCTGATCAACCCGCTGTATCTGCCGTACGTGACGGACGTGCTGGCGCGGCTGCTCGAGCAGTTCGTCGACCTCGCGTTCTGGCGACGGCTGGGCAGCACCATGACGTCCTGGGCGATCGGCCTCACGGTGGCGACGGTCGCCGCCGTCGTCCTCGGCACGGTCGTCGGGTTGGTGCCGTTCCTGCGGCGCGCGACCCACACGATGGTCGAGTTCCTGCGACCGATCCCGTCGGTCGCCCTCATCCCGCTCGCCGTGCTGATGTTCGGCATCCAGCGGGAGGCCGCCCTCGTCATCATCATCTACGCGTCGTTCTGGCAGGTGTTCGTGCAGGTGATCTACGGCGTCGCCGACGTCGACGTGGTGGCTCGCGACACCGCCCGCAGTTTCGGTCTGACCCGGCGGGAGCAGTTGTCGCACCTCGTCCTGCCGACCACCCTGCCGTACCTCATGACGGGCCTGCGGCTCGCGGCGGCGGTCGCGCTCATCCTCGCCATCACCGCGGAGATGGTGATCGGCAACCCCGGCCTCGGGCGCATGATCGAGCTGTCCCGGTCCTCCGGAGACGCCGCCGGCCTGTACGCGCTGGTCGTGGTCACCGGCCTGCTCGGGCTCGTGGTGAACATCGTCTTCCGGTTCGTCGAGCGTCGGGTGCTGTCCTGGCACCAGTCGGTACGAGGAGAGGAGCCGCTGTGACCGCGTACACCGGGCGGGTCGCCACCACGGCACGCCGCCGGACGGTCGGGTCCCGGATCGCGGCGAGCCTCCTCTACCCGCTGGGGCTGCCGACCCTGCTTCTGGTGCTCTGGGGTCTGGTGGCGACGAGGACGACGAGCCGGTTCTTCCCCGATCCGTTGACGATCGCCGAAGCCTTCCGGGAGACCTGGGTCGGTCCGGCGTTCGTCGAGGACGTGCTGCCGAGCCTCGCCCGCCTGGGCCTCGGTGTCGCCGCGTCGATCGTGCTCGGCATCGCCGCCGGCACCGTCATCGGCCTGACCCACTGGTTGCGCGAACTCCTCGAACCGCTGCTGGAGTTCCTCCGGGCCATCCCGCCGCCGGTACTGATTCCGGTGGTGATGCTCCTGCTCGGGATCACGGACACCATGAAGGTCGTCGTGATCGTCTCCGGCGCGGTCTGGCCCATCCTGTTGAACACCATCGAGGGTGTCCGGGGGACGGACAGCGTCATGACGGAGACCGCGGAATCGTTCCAGGTCTCCGGGTGGGAACGGCTCTGGTTCCTCGTGCTCCCGGCCGCTAGCCCACGGATCATGGCCGGGGTCCGTCAGGCCCTCTCGGTCGCGCTGATCCTGATGGTCATCTCCGAGATGTTCGCCTCCTCCTCCGGCCTCGGTTACCGGATCGCCTACTTCCAGCGCAACTACCTGATCGCCGAGATGTGGAGCGGCATCCTCCTCCTCGGTCTCGTCGGCGTCTTCCTCGCCGTCGCTTTCGGTCTCGTCGAACGGCGCGTCCTGCGCTGGTACCACGGAATCAGGGAGGTCAACCGTGCCTGATCGGCGCAGCCTGCTGCGGGTGGAGCACCTACGGAAGGTCTACGAGGCCGCGACGGGCAACGTCGAGGCGATCGGGGACATCAGCTTCACGATGGACGCCGGTGAGCTCGTCTGCATCGTCGGCCCGTCCGGTTGCGGCAAGACCACCCTCCTGAAGTGCCTCGCCGGTCTGCTGCGGCCAACCGGCGGCGTGGTCGAGATGGACGGCTCGCCGGTGACCGGGCCCAGCCCGGCCATGGCCGTCGTGTTCCAGGAGTACGGTCGCAGCCTCTACCCCTGGCTGACGGTGCGCGGAAACGTCGAGCTTCCACTGCGGCACAAGAAGCTCACCCGCACGGCCCGGAACAAGCTGGTCGTCGACGCTCTTGAGGCGGTGGGCCTCGCGCACGCCGCGCGAAGCCACCCGTGGCAGCTCTCCGGGGGGATGCAACAACGCGTGGCGATCGCACGGGCGATCGCCTACCAGCCCGACGTCCTGATCATGGACGAACCGTTCGCCGCCGTGGACGCGCAGACCCGGGCCGACCTGGAGGACCTGGTCCGCGAGTTGCACGCCAGCCGAACCATCTCGGTTGTCTTCGTCACCCACGACATCGACGAGTCGGTGTATCTCGGTCAGCGGGTTCTAGTATTGTCCACGTCGCCGACCTGGGTCCAGGAGGACCTCGCGATCGACCTGCCGCCGGAGCGCGATCAGATCACGACCCGCGCTCTGCCCCGTTTCACGGAACTGCGGACGCACGTCTACGACCAGATCCAGCGGGCCAAGCGCGGGCAGGCTGTGGCCCCGCGATCCGCGCGGTGATCGGCGGCCACGGCAACGAGTTCGCCGAAGGGAAGGGCTGTGGGTAGTCGTCAGCCGAAGCAGTTGTTGCTCGCCTTCTTCGGCGAGCACGTCGTCGATGGCGCCACGGGACCCATCCGGGCGAGCGTCCTGATCACCGTGCTGGAGGGTGCCGACGTCGCCGCGCCGGCCACCCGCGCGACCCTCGACCGTCTCGTGCACAGCGGCATCCTCGCCCGCAGCAGGAGCGGCCGGGAGACGCTGTTCTCACTGACCGAGCACGGGGTCGCGGTGTTACGCGAGGCGACGTACCGCGTTCGGGGGCCGCGGCCGTTCGACCCCCAGGGCAGCGGGTGGACGCTGGTCACCTTCTCCATCCCGGAGGGCCAGCGGATGCTGCGGCACCGGCTGCGCTCGACCCTCACCTGGGAGGGCTTCGCGCCGCTCCGGGACGGGCTCTGGCTCGCGCCCGGCGAAGTCGACCTCGCCGGTTCGTTGGAGCCGCTGCGGCAGGACCTCGCGCCCAACACCGTGGTCGCCTTCCACGCCCGCGAACTCGCCGGGTTCCCGATCGGCGAGAGTGTGCGCTCAGCGTGGGACATCGAGGCGATCCGGCGGGCGCACCTCGCCTTCATCGACGTGTGGGACGACCCGTCCGCGATGACGGTGGCGCCGAGCGCCCTCACTGTTCGGACCATGCTCGTGGCGGACTGGCTCGCGCTGCTGCGCGCCGACCCGAGGCTGCCGGCCGAGTTCATGGACGCGGAATGGCCCGCCACGAGATCGGTGGAGACCTACCGTCGGATGCACGAGAAGCTGGCCGAGGCGTCCGCGGCGGAGTTCGCCGAACTCGTCGCGGCCCGGCCCGCGGCTAAGCGCCGAATCGGCTCCTCAGATCGGCCTTCCGCACCTTCCCCGACGCCGTCCGCGGCAGCTCATCCACGATGACGACGTTCTTCGGAAGCTTGTAGCGCGCGATCCTGCCGTCCAGGCACGCCCGGACGGTGGCGGTGTCCACGGACACCCCCTCCCGTACGGTCACGATTGCCCACGGCACCTCCCCCCAACGCGCGTCCGGTACCCCGATGACCGCCGCCGAGGTCACCCCGTCGACCTCGGTGAGTAGTTGCTCGAGTTCAAGTGGGTAGATGTTCTCGCCCCCCGAAATGATCATGTCCTTGAGGCGACCGGAGATGTAGAGGTAGCCGTCAGCGTCCAGGTGGCCGAGGTCGCCGGAGCGAAACCACCCGTCGGCCGTGAACGCCTCGGCGGTCGCCTCCGGGAGGCCGTGGTACCCGGGAAAGACGTTGGGCCCGGCCACCTCGATCTCGCCGACAACGCCGGTGGGCACCACCGCGCCGGCCGCGTCGGTGATCCGCACGTCGGTGAAGAAGTGCGGCAGACCGACACTGCCCTGCTTGACGCGGGTCATCGTCGGCGGCAGCGCGGTCGCGCCCGGCGCGGCCTCGGTCATGCCATAACCCTGCGAGAAGGACAGGCCCCGTGCCTCGTACGCGTTGAGGATGCGGGCCGGCACCGCCGAACCTCCGCAGGTGAGCTTCGTCAGCGTGGACAGGTCGGTCGACGCCCAGGCGGGGTGGTCGGCCATCAACTGGTAGGTGGTCGGCACGCCGCTGAGCATGGTGACCCCGTGCCGCTCGATCTGCGCGAGTGCGCGGCCCGGCTCGAAGCCCTTCTCGATGACCATCGTGGCGCCCTTGAGGATGACGGGCAGGGCGCCCATCCCGAGCGAGGCGACGTGGAACAGCGGCGAGATCATGAGCGCGACGTCGGTGGAAACGACGTCGTAGTCCACCACACAGTTGAGCGCCACCCAGGTGAGGTTGCCGTGGGTCAGCACGGCGCCCTTGGCCCGGCCGGTCGTGCCCGAGGTGTAGACGATCGCCGCCGGATCCTCGTGGGTGGTGTCCGCCTGGTCGGTGAACGGAGTGACGGTGGCCCGTGTCAGGTGGGCCAGCCCGGGCCGGTCCGCGGTGCCCTCACCGTTGACGATGACGTACGGGGTCCGGGCGGTCGGCGCGGCGGAGGCCACCGGCACCGCGAAGTCCGGGTCGTGGATCAGCACCCGCGCGCCGCAGTCGGCGAGGACGTACGCGATCTCGGGTGCGGCGAGCCGGGTGTTGACCGGGACGAAGACGGCCCCGAGCTGCGCCGCCCCGAACATCACCTGGAGGAGCTCGGGGCTGTTCTCGCCCAGGTAGGCGACCGAGTCACCCTTGCCGACGCCCCGCTCCCGCAGCACCGCCGAAATCCGGTCCGCAGCGTCGGCGAACTGACCGTACGTCATGGGCGACCGGTCGCCGTGGATGATCGCGATCTGGTCCGGGGACTTGAGCCGGCGCTTGGCCACCCAGGCGCCGATTCCGTGCTGGTGCATCATCATTCTCCTGGGGGTGGAGGTGGTGTGCTCACCCGGCTCGACGGATGCCCCCGGGCTCAGGCGTAGAAGCGGTACAGCCCTCGCGCGACGACCGCCGGCTTGGTCCCGCCCTCGATCTCGATCGTCTGGTCGACAGCGATCTGGTAGCCGCCGCGCACCTCGACGACCTCGACGACGGTGGCCCGCATGCGCACCCGCGCCCCGACCACGACGGGCGCGGGGAAGCGCACCTTGTCGAGGCCGTAGTTCACCTTCGTGGTCACGCCCTTGACTTCGAGCAGCTCGGTCCAGAAGGGAACCGCCAGGGAGAGGGTGAGGAAGCCGTGCGCGATCGGCGCGCCGAACGGGCCGGTCCTCGCCCGTTCGGGGTCGACGTGGATCCACTGGTGGTCGTCCGTGGCGTCGGCGAACAGGTCCACCTGGTCCTGGGTGACAGCGCGGTACCCGGTGTAGCCGAGATCGGTGCCGGCGAGGTCGCCGAGCCGGTCGTAGGTGATGGTCGTCGTCATGGCGTTTCCTCTCGTCGTCACCGGGCGAGGCCCAGTAAGCGGGCCGCGTTGTCCTTCAGGATGCCCGGGAGCACGTCCGGCTTGAGGTCGGTCGATTGCACGTCGCGAAGCCACCGATCGGGGGTGAGCATTGGGTAGTCGGTGCCGAAGAGCACCCGTCGCTTCAGCACCGAGTTGGCGTAGCGCACCAGCTCGGCCGGGAAGTACTTCGGGCTCCAGCCGGACAGGTCGATCCAGGTGTTGTGCTTGTGCGTGGCCACCGACAACGCCTCGTCCTGCCAGGGCACCGACGGGTGAGCCATGATGATCTGCAGGTCGGGGAAGTCGGCCGCGATCGGGTCGAGCAGGATCGGATTCGACAGGCCGAGCCGCAGGCCGTGGCCGCCCGGCATACCCGCGCCGATGCCGGTCTGCCCGGTGTGGAAGAGCGCCGGGACGCCCGCCCGCTCCAGGAGGCCCCACAGCGGCGCGTACTCGTCGTGGCTGGGGTCGAAGCCCTGCACCGTGGGGTGGAACTTGAAGCCGCGTACGCCCTCCTCCTGGATCAGCCGGTCGGCGAGTTCGACTGCCGCTCCCCCGGTGCGCGGGTCGACCGACCCGAACGGGATGAGCACGTCGGCGTGCTCGGCCGCCGCGCGGGTGATGTCGGTGCTCGACAGTGGCTGGTGCTTCAGTTGCGTACGCGCGTCGACGGTGAAGACGACGGCCGCCATGTGCCGCTCGCGGTAGTACTGCGCGACCGCGTCGACCGCAGGCCGTGGCCCGTCCGTCTTGAAGTACGCCGACGCCGCCGCCACGAGCGGCTCCGGCAGTGAGGTGTGACCGTGGCCGTCGACCTCGATGTGCACGTGCATGTCGATCGCCGTGACGTCGTCGAGGTCGATCGCGGGCTGGTACATGGGGCCAACCTTCGTCGGGCGGGGCTGTGCGGGCTGGTCTGCTGGGGCTGGTCAGGAGGCCGAGGGCTCGAACTCCTCGGGGAGCTTCGGGAAGCGTTCGCCGACACTCTGCGCGGCGCCGGCGAACCTCGTCGGCCAGGCCTCCACGAGCGCGTCGTACGTCCAGCCGCCCTCGCGGTGCGCGGTCAGCGCCGCCTCCGGGTGGGTCCAGATCTGCAGGCGGTCCCCACCGACACCGATCACCTGCCCGGTCACCGAGGCCGCCGCGTCGGAGCCGAGGAACGCGACGAGCCCGGCCACGTCGTCCGCCGTGCCGAACCCCAGATCGTGTCGGAAGAACGCGGGCATCGGCTCGCCGTTCGCCTCGGCCCGCACCGCTGCGGCGAAGTAGGGGACGGTGGCGGTCATCGCGGTCGCGGCGACCGGAACGACGGTGTTGGCTGTGATGCCGGCCCGCTTGAGCTCAAGCGCCCAGGTCCGGACCATGCCGACGATGCCCGCCTTGGCGGCCGCGTAGTTGGTCTGGCCGAAGGTGCCCCGCTGCCCGGTGGGTGACCCGACGCAGATGATCCGCCCACCCTCGCCGGCCTGCCGCATGTGCTGCACCGCCTCACGCACGGTGGTGAAGGTGCCGCGCAGGTGCACGTTGATGACGGTGTCGAAGTCCTCGTCGCTCATCTTCCACAGCACCGTGTCGCGCAGGACGCCAGCGTTGGTGACGAGGATGTCCAGCCGCCCGAAGTGCCCGACCGCCGTGCTGACGAGTTCCTTCGCGGTCTCGGTCGGGCCTACCGGTGCGACCACCGCGACGGCCCGGCCGCCGGCTGCCTGGATCGCTGCCACGGCGGCGGCGGTAGCCTCGGCATCGACGTCGTTGACCACCACCGAGGCGCCCCGCCGCGCCAACTCCTGCGCGTAGGAGAGGCCGAGACCCCGCCCGGCCCCGGTGACGATGGCGACCTTGCCGTCCAGTGACATGAAGTGCTCCCTGTCGTCGATGCCGATCCGCGCACGAAGGCGGGGAGTAACACGCGCACGGGAAACGTAATGCAGAATTTGATCGGGCGTCAACGATCCGCAGTCTGTCTACATCAGACGGCGGGGCGGGTGGAGCTGCTCAGCGCCCGGGAGACCACCCGGCCCGCGGCCTGGACCAACGGGGCCAAGGCCACCGGGTCCGCCCGGTCGTGGGCTACCACCAGCGAGATCGCCGCCACCACACCCTCCGGTACGCGGATCGGTGCGGCCACCGAGAGGGCGTCCATCGTGACCTGGCGGTCGCTGACCGCGTACCCGACACGGCGCACCTCGGCGAGGTAGCTACGCAGCCGTTTCGGGTCGATGATGGTCAATTCGGTGTACCGCTCCAGCGGCGCGGCCAGCACCTGCTCCTGAACCTCGACGGGCGCATGGGCGAGCAGGACCAGTCCGACGCCTGTGGCGTGCAGCGCGAAACGGCCACCCACCCGGGTGAGCACGGGCACCGCCTGGCGTCCGGCGATCCGTTCGATGAAGACGAGTTCGAGGTCCTGCCGGACGGCGAGCTGGACGTTCTCGTGGGTCACCTCGTACAGGTCCTCCATGACCGGCAGGGCCAACTCGCGCAGCCCCAGGCCCCTCGGGGCGAGCGAGCCCACCTCCCACAGCCGCAAACCGATCCGGTACCGCCCGTCGTCGCCGCGTTCCAGTGCCCCCCACGCGACCAGTTCCGCAGCCCGCCGGTACGCGGTGGGCAGGGGCAGCCCGGTACGACGGGCCAACTCGCTCAATGTCAACGCCGGGGTGGCCGGGCTGAACGCGTCGAGCAGCGCCAGCACCTTGCTCGTCACCGACCGTCCCGGTTCTGCGCGCACCCCGTCATCATCCTCGCCCACGCCGGGCAGTCACAGCTCCAGCACGAGTCGGGGCGTACGGGCCCGGGAGACGCAGATCATCATGGTGTCCCCGGCGGCCCGCTCCTCCTCGGTGAGCAGGCTGTCGCGATGCTCCGGCACGCCGGCGAGCACCGGGGTCTCGCAGGTGCCGCAGGTGCCCTCCCGGCAGGACGAGAGGACCTGCACGCCGGCCTCCTCGACCGCCTGCAGGATCGGCGTGCCCGGCGGGACGGTCACCGTCCGCCCGGAAAGCGCGAGTTCGACCTCGATCGTCGTCTCTGGAGCGCCGGTGTCGCCCCGTGCGGTGAACCGCTCGACGTGCAGGCAGCCGGGTGGCCAGGCGCGGCAGTGCTCCTCGACCGCGGTGATCAGCGCTTCCGGGCCGCAGCAGTAGACGAGTCCGTTGCCGGGCCGACCCAGCAACCCGACCAGGTCGAGCAACCCGGTCTCGTCCTGCGGGTGCAGGCTCACCCGGTCGCCGTACTTCTCCCGCAGGGTGGTGGCGAAGGCCATGGTGGCGCGGCTGCGTCCGCCGTACACCAGCCGCCAGTCGGCGCCCGCGGCGTCGGCGGCGGCGACCATCGGTGCGATGGGGGTGATACCGATGCCACCAGCGACGAAGAGGTAACGCCGGGCCGCGACCAGCGGGAAGGTGTTGCGCGGCCCGCTCACCCGGACGGTCGCGCCGACGGTGAGCCGCTCGTGCACCAGCCGGGAGCCGCCGCGTCCGTTCGGTTCGCGCTGCACCGCGATCCGCAGGACGGACCGGTCCGCCGGGTCGCCGCAGAGGGAGTACTGACGGGCCAGCCCGGCGCTCAACTCCAGGTCGATGTGCGCGCCCGGCGTCCACTCGGGCAGGTCACCACCATCCGCCCGACTCAGGCGGATCGCCACGACCTCGGCCGCCACCTGATCCCGGCCGGCGACCACCAGCTCTACACCGATCAGAACGTCCACTGTCACTCGCGCATCGCCAGCGTTCTCGGCGGTCCGGGCGCCGGCCCGGCCACGCCCTGATGGCCCTCCGGATGGGCGAGCAGCCACTCCCACAACTCGACCGGATCCTCGGCGAGGCGCTCGGCCCCGCAGTGGCAGATCCCGCGCAGGGTGTCGGTGCCCGGCACCCAGTGGATCCGGTAGACCCGATCCCCACCGAGGGCGCCTGCTCGGGTCCTCACCGCGCCGCTCCCACCGTCCCCGGCCCGACCATCCGGGCCAGCAGCCTGCGCGCGGCCAGACCGCCGGTGTCGATGTTGATGCTCAACTCCTGATACCTGTCCGGCTCGGTCGCGATCACCTGCTCCAGGATGTTGAGCGCGGTCACGTCCTGCATGACAACGGTGTGGTTGCTGTGGTGCAGGTACTCGCTGACCGACTCGTCGTCGATCGCGAAGTCGCGCGCCACGGCCCAGAAGTCATAGGTGGTGTGCTCGGTCGACGGGGTGATGGCGTACACGATCTCGGCGTGGAACGCTTCGCTGTCCTCGCCGTCGGCGGGCGGGTAGACACCCTGCGGTGCGATCCGGCTGTGCAGGAGGTAGAGGCAGGGCGGGTGGTACTCGATGTCCTGCCACCGGGTGATCCGGCCCTGGATCCCGGTCGAGCGCGCGTAGAACGGCGGGCACTGGGCGTCGTCCATGTGCCGACTGACGTAGACGATGCCCCGGTCCTCGTCCACCTCGGTGGTGATCGGAGTGTTCGCCACCTCCGGTGTACCGATGTAACCGCCATGCAGGTAGGTCTCGTGGGACAGGTCCAGGAGGTTGTCCACCAGCAGGCCGTACCGCGCGTTCAGGGGCGCCATGCCCCGCACCACCGCGTAGCGCGGGTCGGCCAGCCACGGCGCGCGGGGAATCGCGGTCGGGTCGGCCCGGTCCAGGTCGCCGATCCAGACCCAGATGAAGGAGTCCTGTTCCACCACCGGAAACGAGGCCACCCGCGCGGTGCGCGGTATGCGCTGTTGACCGGGTACGAAGACACATGCGCCGGTCGGATCGTAGGTGAAGCCGTGGTAACCGCAGACGATCGTGTCGCCGTCGAGCCGGCTCTCCGACAGCGGGAAGCGCCGATGCACGCACCGGTCGGCGAGCGCCACCGCCTTCCCGGCGCCGGTGCGGTACAGCACCAACGGCTCACCGAGCACCGTACGAGCGAGCAGATCCCGCCCCACCTCACTGCCGTAGGCCGCCACATACCACTGGTTACGCGCGAATGTCATGCGACCGGACCTCCATGCAGACGGACGTCGATGGAGCCGGATCGTCCCGTGCGCTGTCCCCGCTGGGGAACCGGAGCTTTCACTGGATGAAAGGCCGGCCTCCCACGCCTGACGGTATGGCTGCCGTGCCGGCGGCGCGGCAGCCATACCGCGGGGTCACCTGTTCTGCTTCTCCTGGCACGGCACGCAGAAGCGGGCGTGCGGGAGGATCTCGAGCCGCTCGGCCGGGATGCTCCGGCCGCACCTCTGGCAGGCACCGTAGGTGCCGTCGCTGATCCGGCTCAGCGCACCGGTGATCTGCTCGATGTTCTGGCGGGTGGCCAGCAGCAGCGCAGCCTGGTTGTGGGCCTCGCCGGGGTCGCCGGTGTCCGCGTTGAGCTCGGTCAGTTCCCGCAGCCGAGCCGTCTGGGTGGCGAAGTCGTCCGCCAGGGACGCTCGCAGGTCAGCCAGCCAACTCTGGTCGGGAGTACGACGATGATCGACGCTCATGATCTGCCTTTCAAGGGGAATGGGCGGGAAAAACAAAAAGGGCCGAAGCTTGGATAGCTTCGCCCTGGCGGTCGTTCTGGGTATGCAACGACTCCGCGGGTGGGCCTCGGCCGGTTCGCACCAGGCTCGACTGTGTGTGCGTGGGCACGGTGTGCGGCGCGCGGACGACCGGCACCCGCATGTCGGCCTTGGGGCGGGTCGCCGTCGGCACGCGGACAGCACCGCCCACCGCCACCTCGGTGGCGGCGGGCGAGCGGAAGGTCACCGGCGGCATGCCCCCACCATAGAGCGACGTTGCCCCAATGCCAACGTCCCCGGTGGGGCCTCATTCCGGCCTCGAACTGCCGCTTTTCGCCGCAATAGGGCCGTTGCCCGAACCCGGTGGGCGCCCTTCGATATGGCAGCGAGGTCATCTTTTCGAGTCCTAGACTGCGGTGCGTGGCGGGGTCTCTGCCCTGCCTACCGGGGGGAGAGAATGCCATGCAATCTCAATCGACACCGTCCGGGTCCCCGTCGACGACGCAACAACCCGACAAGGCTCACGGTGGCGCCAACCGCGACATGCCGCCGGAGTTGGGCTCGGACGCTGTCGGCATTTTCGAAGGCCGGACCTTCATGTTGTCCAATCCGGCCGGGGACGTGCCGGCCGACTCCATCGCTGGTCTGGTGCACGACGACACCCGCTATCTCAGCCGTTGGGAGTTGACAGTCGACGGGAAGGCTCCGCTCGTCCTCAGCGCGAACCCTGTCGATCCGTACTCGGCGGCCTTCTTTCTCGCGAACCCTGAAATCGAGGGCCTGGCGGCGAACCGGGTCGGCGTGCGACGGGAACGGTTCGTCGGCGACGGCATGCATGAGCGAATAACTGTGCAATATTTTGGTGCCGAGCCGGTCTCCGTGCGTCTGCGGTTGGATGTCGGCGCGGACTTCGCTGATCTGTTCGAGATAAAGGGAACGGGACGGAGCAGGCTGGCCGACATCCGGCGGACCCACCGGCCGGACGGCTCGGCGCTGCGTTTCTCCTACCAGAATTCGCACTGGTCGGCCGTCACCACGGTGGAGGCCGAGCCGCGTGCCGATCGGGTCGAGGGCGACGCACTGGTCTGGGATGTGCACCTGGGGCGAGGTCAGACCTGGGGTTGTGAGCTGCGGGTGCTGCTGAACTGTCGGGGCAGGGACTACCAGCCGGCCAGCCGCACCTTCGGCGAAGAGCAGGATCCCGGCGCTGACGACGCAGCCTGGCGGTGGAGGGCCAACAAGCCACACCTGAGCGCGGAATCAGACCTGTTGCGCGACGTGTACCACAAGTCGGCCAGTGACCTGGTGTCGATGCGGATCGCCAAGGAGATTCGGGGTGAGCAGGTCGTTCTGCTGGCCGCCGGTATGCCCTGGTTCCTGGCGGTCTTCGGACGGGACACTCTGATCACCGCCTACCAGAGCGTCAGCTGCGGACCCGACGTCGCCCGGGGCGCGCTGGTCACTCTCGCCGCGCACCAGGGCACCGCCGTCGACGACTTCAGCGACGAGGAACCGGGAAAGATCCTCCACGAGTTCCGATCCGGCGAGCTGACGCAGCTCGGCATCATGCCCTACGGCCCGTGCTTCGGCGCGGCCGACACCACCCAGCTGTGGCTCATCCTGCTCTCCGAGTATTGGCGGTGGACGGGCGACGACGCGCTGGTCCAGCGGTTGCGGCCGAACGCCGACGCCGCTCTGCGGTGGATTGACAACTTCGGAGACCGCGACGGCGACGGATACGTCGAGTACGCCACCCGCTCCCCCGAAGGCATGCGCAACCACTGCTGGCGCGACTCACCGGACGGGGTCCAGTTCGCCGACAGCAGCCTTCCCACCCTGCCGGTCGCGACCTGTGAGATCCAGGGCTACACCTATGACGCGAAGCTGCGCGCCGCGCAACTCGCCGACGGCCCGTGGGCCGACCACGCACTGGCGCGACGGCTGCGTACCGAGGCCGCCGAGCTGCGCGAGCGCTTCAACCGCGACTACTGGCTGCCTGCCCGCGGCGGCTACTACGCGATCGGTCTCGACGCCGACAAGCGCCCCATCGACTCGATGACCTCGAACATGGGCCACCTGCTGTGGAGCGGCATCGTCCCGCCGGATCGTGCCGCCGCGGTGGCCCGGCAGTTGATGTCCGACCAGATGTTCTCCGGCTGGGGTGTCCGGACCCTCTCCACCGAGGACGTGGGTTACAACCCCATCGGCTACCACCTCGGGACCGTGTGGCCACACGACAACTCGATCATCGCCGCCGGGCTCGCCCGGTACGGTCACCGCGACGCCGCGAACCGCATCGCGATGGCGATGCTGGAGGCCGCCGCCCAATTCGAGCACCGCCTGCCCGAAGCCATCTCCGGGTACGACCGTTCGCTCGGCCGACGACCCGTGCCGTACCCCACCGCCTGCAATCCCCAGGCCTGGGCCAGCGGCGCTCCCCTGCTGTTCCTGCGGACGATGCTCGGGCTCGACGTCAACGACGGGATCCTCGCCACCGATCCGCACGTTCCCGAGGCGCTGGGGAACATCCGGCTGACCGGGGTTGCCGTCCACGGTGCTCGGCAGACGGTCGAGGCGTCCGCGTCAGGGCCGAGTTCCTCGGCCTGAAACGCGGCGCTCGTCGTTCAGGCCGACCCGTGGTGGGACGGTCAGCTCGGGGTGAGGAGGCAGAACTCGTTGCCCTCCGGGTCGGCGAGCACCCTCCACGGGACGTCCTGGCCCAGGTCGATGGGGGCCGCGCCGAGACTCCGCAGCCGGGCCGCCTCGACCTCCGGGTCGTCACCGGGGTACGGGCGGACGTCGAGGTGGACGCGGTTCCATCCGCTCTTCACGTCGGGTGTACGGACGAACTCCAGATAGGGGCCGACGCCCTTGGCGGAGCGCAGTCGCGCACCCTTGTCGGTCACCTCGTGCACTGTCCAGTCCGTGGCCTCGCTCCAGAACCGGGCCATGGCTCGCGGATCCGCGCAGTCGACCACTACGGCGGCGATCGGTCCGGTGTCCCGGTAGAGCGGTCGGGGGTCCAGCACACAGAACTCGTTGCCCTCCGGGTCGGCCATGACCGTCCATGGCACGTCACCCTGGCCCACGTCGGCAGGTGTGGCGCCGAGATCCTTCAGGCGGGCCACCACCTGCGCCTGGTGGGCCGCCGAGGTGGTGGCGAGGTCCACGTGCACCCGGTTCTTCACCGTCTTGGGCTCCTGGGAGACGACGAGGTCGATGCAGACTGCGACGGGGTCGGGGTAGACGAAGCCCTCGGGTTCGAGATTGGTCACGCCGGGTCCCTCACTGGACACCTCCCAACCGAGCGCCTGCGCCCAGAACCCGCCCAACGCGGAGTCGTCCCGAGCCTTCATGTTGATCTGCACAAGCCGTGTCGCCATGCCGGCGATGCTAGGGCCCCATCGAGTCGGCGGTGGCACCCACCCCACCCCATGTGCGGACGCGCCGTCCTGGACCACCGCTCACGACGTCACGACGTGTCCCGCGCCTGCACGGCGCTACAGCAGGTCGAGCACAGTCTCTATCCGCGCGGCCAGCACCAGATCCATGCTGCCTTCGACGATCACAGTGACAGCCGCGCTACCGGGTGACCGCGCCAGCCGGACCACCACCGTGGGTGTGCCGACCAGCGGGTACTCGAACCAGCGGTCAGCTGTCTCGTCGTTCGTGTCGTCGAGCGCGCCAACCAGGGCAGCCTCGTCGAGATCGTCGTACGCGTAACCGATGTAGGTGCTGATCTGGCGAAGCAACCGCACGACGTGGTCCTCGGTCACCCATCCCTCGACGTGCGCCACGCCGTCGTGGATCGCCCCGCTGAGCGGCTGCGATCCGGCCGACACCAGCTGATCCAACTGCGGGTCATACGAGTCGAGCCCGTGGGCACTGGCCAGCACAGGAAGAGCGCTGGTGCCTTCCCACCCATGGGGTAGCGTCAGGCCGACGAATCGATCGGCGAGGCCGGTGTGGCCCCACGGCTGCCGCCAACCCAGATCGTCATGCCACGGGGCGATCATGTCGGCAAGGTCCGGCCAGCGGTGCAGCAGCTCGGCACGAAAAGCCAGGACGCCGTCATCCGACACGAGACCATCCGCCGACTCGTCCGCGAGCCGATCCGCCAGCTGACGAGGATCCTCTGTCGCCCCGGACGTCCAGAAGTACAGGTCGTAGCTCACTTGGGCAGCCTATGCCGCACCTGTTCAGCACCGAGCTGCCCAGACCCCTCGGTCGCCGTCTATCTGTTCTCGTCCGGAGGCTGCTCTTTTGTCAGGTGCAGCAGCCAACCCTCGCCGGTGCGGATGAGCGCGTACCGCCGGCGGCCGGCGCGGCCGTGCAGTGTGAACAGCATCCGCCGCTCGGTGCGAGCGTGCTCCTCCCAGGTGCCGATGTCGGCGATCGACTTGTCGACGTCCTCGTAGGTGAGGTGAGCGAGGTCGTGGTCGGGCACGGCGATCGCGAGCCGGTTGTCGCTGGGGCTGTCCGGCAGACCGCGCGGCACCGCCCACGAGCGCAGCACACCGTCCTCCTCGAGCCGCAGGTCGAAGTGCGGTCGCGGTTTACGGTGGTGGTGCAGGACGAAGGCGGGTGCCACGTTCCCATTCTCGGTGCCCACCGGCTCTTCCGCCTGTCAACCCGACCACCTCACGAAGCCTGGCACGCCTGCCAGTCCTGAGCAGCTGGATGAGCGCCGAGACTCGGGTGTCGTGGTGTCTTGATTGACTGGGTCGATGCGGATCGAGGAAGTTGAGGGGATCGCGGCGGCTCTGGGTGGCAGGGTCGTGGCGACATCGGTGTTGGCGGGCGGTTTCTCTCACGAGACCTGCCTTCTCACGCTTGCTGACCGTCGGGTCGTTGCCCGGTTCGGAGGAACCGATCCGACGGTTGAGGCGGGGGTCATGGACGTCGCCCGCCGGTATGTGCCGGTCCCGGACGTCCTGTTGGTCTTGCCCGCCGGAGACGGGCGGGTGCGCCCCGCGATGGTCATCGAGTATGTGGACGGCGTCTTGCTGAGTGGTGTGCTCGCCAGGGGTGATCTTGGGCGGTTGGAGGCGGGTGAGCTGGGGGCGGAAGTCGGACGGGTCGTCGCGCGAGTCGCTGGTGCGACGTTCGACCGACGAGGTTTCTTCGTGAACGGGGATCTCACCGTCAAGGAGGAGCGCCCCTGGTCGCAGCAGTTGGTCGAGGTCGCCGAGGGTTGTATGGCTGCCGTTCCCGACAGCCGGCTCGACGGCGAGACGCGTCGTGCTTGGGTGATGTTGTGCGCGGCTCACGCGACGGCGCTGGAAGGCATCGACGGTCAGACTCGGCTGGTACATGCCGACATCAACCCGAAGAACATCCTGGTCTCTCGGGTGGGCGGCGGTTGGCGAGTGGATGCGCTGCTCGACTGGGAGTTCAGTTATTCCGGTTGCCCGTATGGCGATGCTGCGAACATGGCCCGGTTCGGCGCTGACCACCCCGCCGGATTCTTGGATGGCTTCCAGGCGGGCTTCGCCGAGCAGCAGCCCGCAGACCTGCCCCTGGTGCAGAACTGGACCTATGTGGGGCGGGTCCTGGACATGTTCGCGTTGAGTGACCTGCTGACTCGCCCTCTGGGGCATGGCGTTGCCGACCAAGCCGCCGACCAGGTCCGGCGTTGGGTTCGGCACGGCGTACCGGACAGTGTGTGACGTGTCGGGGCGGGATCGGCCGGCACCCGCTGCGGGGGATAGATTTTGCGTGGCGCCTCGTACGCCCCGACTGCTTCATCGCCTGGTCCGCCGGGGACGCCGCCACGCTGCGCGCCTCGCTCGCCCACCACTTCGGCCTCCCACGATGACCAAGACAATTCCGGTCCGGCCCTCGTCAGCGTGTCTTCGCGTACGCCTTCCAGTCCTCAAGCGGAGTGAGCGGAACCGGTGCCGGCCGCTGTGCCGTCGTCGTCAGCTCGATCCGCTGGCCTTCCGCCGCGGACCGGAGCAGGCTGGTCATCGTTTCGAGGACGTGCAGTGCGACGTCGCCTCCGGCGCGCGACGGACGCTGATCGTCGGCCCTGACAAGGTCGAGCAGACCGATGCCCCGGGAACCCTCGGCGTAGCCGGCCCGCGGTTCGAGGGCGCGCCATTCGGTGCCGCCGAGCGCGAAGAGGCGGACCTCGCCGTCGAAGTAGTTCGGGTCGGGTACGGCGAGCGTGCCGGTCTCTCCGTGCACCTCGATCGGTGCGGCCGTCGTCTTGACGCCGTCGAAGCTCGTCGTGATGGTGGAGAGCGCACCGTTGGCGTGTTCGAGGACGCCGGTGAGGTGGGTGTCCACCCCCACCGGGATCCGCTGGCCGGTGCGCGGGCCCGAGCCGATGACGCGCTCGGCGCGGAGGCGGCTGGCGGCTCCGGTCACCGCCCGGACCGGCCCGAGCAGGTGGATGAGCGCCGAGATGTAGTACGGCCCCATGTCCAGCATCGGGCCGCCACCCGGGGCGTAGTAGAAGTCGGGGTTGGGATGCCAGCGTTCGTGCCCCGGAGTGACCATGACGGCCGACGCGGACATCGGGCGTCCGATGAGCCCTCCGTCGATCGCCGCCCGCGCCGTCTGCGTACCCGTACCCAGGACTGTGTCCGGCGCGCACCCGACGCGGACGCCGGCCGAAGCGGCCCGTTCGATGATCGAGCGGCCGTCCGAAAACGTCACGGCGAGCGGCTTCTCGACGTACACGTTCATGCCGGCGTCGATCGCACCCAGCGAGATGTCCGCGTGCGCCGCGGGGATGGTGAGGTTGAGCACCGTCTGCACGTCCGGACGGGCCAGCAGGCGCTCGACGCTCATCGCCTCGGCTCCGGGAATCGTGGCCGCGACCGCGGCCGACCGGGAGGCGTCGAGGTCGGCCACCGCGGCGATGCTCACGTCGGGGTGGTCCGCGAGTGTGTCCAGGTAGGCGCGGGAGATGACCCCGAGACCTACGACGCCGACGCGGTGCGGGTCGCCCACACCATTCCCCTCTCGATGACGGTACGGACGCCCGCGTGTTCCAGCACGTCGAGGCTGTGCCCGGGGGTCGTCACGACGACCCGTCCGGCACCCCACAGTCGGGTCCAGATCGCCGGCGAGGTGACCGGACGGTGCCACGGGTGCCACGCCTGGGTCGGGTGGGTGGTGACGGCCAGTACGTCGATCAGGTCGTCGTGCAGCACCCAGTACTGCTCGGTGACCAGGTCGAAGTCCTCGATGCCGGCGGTGATCGGGTGCTCCCGGCCAAGGTCGGTGATGCGCACCGTGTGCGGCAGGAAGTTGTCCTCCGGGCCGCCGTGACGCTCACACGGCTCTTTACCCGGATGGGTCGCGAACTGGCCGCCCACCAGGTGCAGGTATTCCGATGACGCGCGGAACGAGTCCACGATGCCGCCGTGCCAGCCGGTGAAGCCCGTACCGGCGATGACCGCCGCGCTGAGACCCGCCACCTGGTCCGCGGTGATCTGCGACATCGTCATGCACTGCACGACGAGGTCGGTCTCGGCCATCTCGGCGGCGTCGGCGTAGATCTCCGGCGACTCTTCGACCCGCACTGCATAGCCGCTACCTTCGAGGAAGGGCAGGAACAGTTCGGTCGCCTTGACCGGCTGGTGCCCCTCCCAACCGCCCCGAACCACCAATGCTCTGCGCTGCGCCACCCTCGCTCCCTCCCACGGCTCCCGTCGCCACCGGGCTGGCCGCTTCCGCTCCGGCGACGTGCCGCCGATGCCCATGCGTGTCGAGCACCAAAACCGTACCCGTCGTCGCCGACAAAGCCGACGGACGTCGGGCTTGCGGATTCCACTGTGCCCGGTCTGCTCGGGCCGCACCACGAACGACGCCGACGCTGGACCGGCGCGGGGGTTCCGGGCCGGCCGGGTTGAATCAACCGCTTCGGCGGTTACCCCACTGGCGAGGGCTCTGGACCGAGCCCCGGCCGCCGAGGTGCTGACCCTTTCCATGCGGTTGAGGCGAGGCCACCTTGCCCTTCGCCCGTCGGGCGGCCCGATTCGCGGGAACGGCAGGCGCGTCGGTCTCGGTCTCGGCCGCTGTCGAGGTGTCGGCATCCACCGCGGGGGCGTCTTGGGCGGGCTCAGGCTCCGGCATCGGGTTCTCCTTGGATCTGGTGGGTCCTACCGGCCATCGACGGCCGCCGGACGCGGACTGGTCGACGCCGGGGTGCGCGCCTTGACGGTAGCGCAACGCCAGGCCCAGGCGAGTGTTCCCCCGCTCCGATGGGACAGCCCTTACCTGCTGCCTGCCGGCGCCTACCGAACCCCCGGGCCGCGACGCATCGCCGCAACTGGATACTTCTTCTCGCCCGATCCGATGGGCGCCCGTGCCGAAGCTCGCCATGGTCGCGCGACGAGAGTTACGGCCCAGTATGCGGAGGTGGGTATTGGGCCGTCCGGAGAAGCCGGTGGACCCCACGGCAGGCCCGGTGCAACGGTTGGCGTGGCAGCTACGACAGTTGCGAGAGCACGCGGGCAACCCGAGCTATCGGCTCCTGGCTCGGCGCGCGCACTACTCGGCAAGCACGTTGGCGGACGCGGCGAAGGGTGATCGGCTGCCGTCGCTGGAGGTAACGCTCGGGTATGTCCAGGCCTGCGGCGGGGACCCGGCCGAGTGGCGGGCACGGTGGTCGGCCATCGCCGAAGCAGCGGTTGCCTCCCGCGCCACCGACACCACCGCGCAGTCCTGCCCGTACCAGGGGCTGACGGCATTCCAGCCCGAGCAGGCGGAGCTGTTCTTCGGCCGTACGGAGCTGGTTGAACGGCTGCTGGCACGGGCCGATCGGCGGTGCCTGACCGCTGTCGTCGGGGCTTCCGGAAGCGGCAAGTCCTCGTTGCTGCGGGCCGGTCTGCTGGGAGCCATCACCGCCGACCGTGGGCTCGCGCAGCGGTGGCAGACGATGTTGTTGACGCCGACCGAACGCCCGCTGGAGGCGTTGGCCGCCGAGGTCGCGAAGTTGACCGGCCAGGATGCGCCAGAGATCCGGAAGAACCTGGCGGCGGATGCGGCCACGCTCGACATCGCGGTGCGGAGCGCACTGGCGGGCGGCCCGCCGCAGACCCGCGCGCTGCTGGTGGTGGACCAGTTCGAGGAGGTGTTCACACTCTGCCCCGACAAGGCGGAACGCCGCCGGTTCATCGAGGCGCTGCTGGACGCCGCGCAGGGGCCCGACCGCCGCACCACAGTGGTGCTCGGGGTACGGGCCGACTTCCTCGCCCACCTCCTGCAGTATCCGAACCTCGCCGCCGCGCTGGACGACGAGGCTTACCTCCTGGTGCGGCCGGTGAGCTCCACCGACCTGCGGGACATCATCATCCGGCCCGCCGCCCAGGTCGGCATGGGCGTCGACGCCGACCTGGTCAGCACGGTGCTCACCGATGCCGCCGACGAGCCGGGCGCGTTGCCGCTCGTCTCGCACGCGCTCCTCGAGACGTGGCAGCGACGCACCGGGGAGACCCTCACCCTGACGGCCTATCAGGCGAGCGGCGGTGTACGCGGGGCGATCGCCCAGACCGCCGAGCGGGCCTATGGCGACTTCGGGTCAGCCGACCAACAAGCCGCTCGCCGGGTCTTCCTGCGGCTCACCGCATTGGGCGACGGCACCGAGGACACCCGGCGGCGCATCATGCGTACCGAACTCGACGGTATCGCCGACGAGGCTGTCACCGCCCGAGTTCTGGACCAGCTGGCCGACTCCCGTCTGGTGGTCATGGGCGACGGCACTGTCGAGGTGGCCCATGAGGCACTCATCCGGGCCTGGCCGCGGCTACACCGATGGCTGACCGATGGTCGCGCGAACCTGCTGATCCACCGGCGACTCACCGAAGCCGCGCACACCTGGTCGACGCTCCACCGGGATGCCGGAGCCCTGTACCGGGGAACCCAACTCCTGGGCGCGCAGGCCCTGGCCGAGGACCATCCGGAGGAGCTCAACGAACTCGAAAGCTCTTTCCTGCACGCCAGCTCCGCTCTCGCCGAATCCGAGCAGAACGCCGCCCGGCGTCAGGCCCGCCTGTTCAAGCGCTTCGTCGCGGGCATATCCACGCTGCTCGTCCTCGCCCTGTTGGGTGGCGGCGTCGCGGTACGACAACGCCAGGACACCCGCCGACAGCAGGTGGCCACGCTCTCCGGTGAACTGTCGCTGCAAGCCCGATCCCTGCTCGCCACCGATCCCGACCTGGCCGGCCTGCTGGCCGTCGAGGCGGACAACCTCAACTCGAACACCGAGACCCAGGGCAGCGTGCTCAGCGCAGCCGCCGCGCCTCGCCGCACCGAGCTCAACGTCGGCGGGCCGTCCATCTACACGGTCGCGTTCAACCCGGACCATTCCCTGTTGGCCTCCGCGGCCGGCGACGGCACCATCGGATTGTGGGACCCCACCCTCGGCACGCGGCTCGCCACCCTCTCCGGTCACACCGGTCGGACCGCCGACCTGGCCTTCGCCGACCATGGAAGGCTGCTCGCCTCCGTCGGGATCGACAGGTCCATCATCATCTGGGACGTAGCGACGCGCCAACAGAAGACCCGGTTGACGGAGAACAACCTCGGGTCGGGCATGGCCTTCAGCCCCGACGGGACCAAGCTCGCCGTCGGCCTCACCGGCGGCCCTGACGCGACTGCCGGCCGTGCCGGCGACATCGCCCTCTACGATCTGCGGACCACAACTCGCACCCTGCTCCGCGAGCACCGGAGTCCGGTCCGATCTCTCACGTTCAGCCACGACGGCGCGATCCTTGTCTCCAGCGACGGGGTGGAGCACCCGGCCGCTTGGCGTGTGGCGACCGGCACGGTGTTCGCCAGACTGCCCGCCGAGCATGTCTTCTCGGTCGCCTTTGGTCCCTCGGGGTATGTCCTCGCGGGTTCCGCCGACGACCGCGGGGTGTACCTGTGGGATCTTGCGGGCGGCCAGCCCGTCCGCCTTCCGCCGCTACCGCTGGCCGGCCGCTACGCGTGGACGATCTCCGCGCCCACCGACAGCATGCTCGCCGTGGCCGACGAGAACGGCGCGATCACCATCTGGGACGTGCGACGCCGCGAGTCCCTGCAGACCTTTCAGGACCGGGGCCGCACCGAGACGGTGTCCGTCGCCCTGAGCCGGGACGGGGCGATGCTCGCCTCCGCCGGCTTCAACGGAACCATCGTGCTCCACAGTCTGGAGGACGCCCCGTTCAGTGGTTTCGCGGCCCAGGTCAAGGACCTGAAGATCAGCCCGGACGGCAGCCGTGTCGCCTCGGCGGGCAGCGACGGCACCGTCCGCATCTGGGACACCGACGGTAGACAGGTGGCAGCCCTCGCCGGGCACGCAGACGAGGTGCAGGCCGTGGCGTTCAGCCCCGACGGGCTACGGCTCGCCGCCGTGACCCGGAACAACATCATCACGATCTGGGATCTCCACCGTCGACGACACGCCACCCGACCGATCGTGTCCAAGGGAATCGGTGCGTCCACGGACGTCGCCTTCGATCCTGGTGGCCGTCTCGTCGCAGCCGCCACGCTCGGCCCCTTCATCTGGGATGTCGGCGACATCAACGACCCGACCGACATCACGGCCAGGTTCCCGGCGCAGATCGTCACGTCGCTGGCCTTCAGCCCGGACGGCCGCCGCCTCCTGGGCGCGAGCGTGGGCGGCTTCGTCAACACGTGGGACGTCGCCACCGGCAAACTCCTCAGCCGAGTGAAGAGTCAGCAGGGCACAGTGCAGGACATCGCGGTCAGCCCGGACGGAGCTCTGCTCGCGACCGCCGGCGACAGCCGTACCGTCAAGCTCTGGGACGCCGCGACCGGCAGCGAACTCGCCGTTCTGCACGGCCACACCGCGCCCGTCCAGGTCCTTGCCTTCAGCCGTGACGGCCGCAGGATCGCGTCCGCTGGCGACGACCGCACCGTCGTCGTCTGGGACACCGTCACCCAGCAACGCGTCGCGACCCTCAGCGGCCATGGCGCGAGAGTTCGCGGGCTCGCCTTCACTGCCGCCGGAACTCTCATCTCCGGCGCCGAGGACGGCCGAATCGTCAGCTGGTCGTTCGATCTCCGCGCCGCCAGGGCCCAGATCTGCGCCGCCGTCGGCCGCGAGCTGACCCGGCAGGAGTGGGCGACGCACATCCCCTCAGAGCCGTACGACCCCTCCTGCGGTGCGCCGCCAAGCCGCTGACTGAGCTGCGCAGACGTCCGACGGATTGTCCGACGTTGTTTGTCCGGCGCCGCCGCCCTGTCGGACAACCTCGCCCCGGACCAGCCTGACTCCAGGACACGAGCCGTGCGGCGGGTGTCCGCCGAGGAGTCCGACTGCCCGGGGAGCAGCCCGACGGGGGCCCCGGGCACCGGACGACACTGCGATGAAGGAGAACTCGATGAAACGTTTGGCAGCACTGCTCGCATTGCTCATGACCGTGCTCGCGGGCACGCTCGTCGCCGCCAGCCCCGCCCACGCTCGCAGCCAGCCGGAATGCGAGTCCTACACCGTCGTCAGCAACCAGGCGGGTTATCAGGTCGCCGCACCGATCGGCAGGTACGGCGTCCTGCCGTGCTCGCTGGTCTGGGGCGACGCCGGGCCGGGCACTGTGGCCCTTCAGTGGGCCCTGAACGACTGCTACCTCGCACCCGCCGGCAAGGCGCTGCTCAGCGATGACGGGGTGTTCGGCCAACTGACCTTCAACGCGCTGAAGTTCGCCCAGAGCAAGGCGGGCATCAGCGCGGACGGCCAGTTCGGGCCGCAGTCACGGGCGTCCCTGAAGTTCCCCGCCCACACGGGCGGAACCTACGGAACCCCTACCTGTGCCCGCCTCGGCCGCCCGCTGCCGTAACTGCCGCTGGATAGGCCACGCCGGCGGTGACAGGCGCGAACGCTGTCACCGCCGGCTCGCCGATCACCACGCGCCGATCGTCTTGGAGAACCGGTCGTCAGGTCGGAACGACAGTCAGACGGCCGTGCGGGACCACTGCTGGTTGGTGCCGGAGTTGCACGAGTACTGCTTGAGGACAACGCCGTCCGCGGTCGCCGCTGCCGGCACGTCGACGCATTTGTTGCTGTGTCGTGCCCGGAGCTGGAAGTAGCCGCCGTTGGCGACCATCTGGAACTGCTGGTTGGCTCCGGTGCCGCAGGTGTACTGGACGAGCTCCGCGCCGTCGGCGGTCGACGCGCTCACCACGTCGAGGCACTTTCCGCTGTGCCGGCTGATGATGCGCCAGTAGCCGCTGCCGGCGTCCTGGAACTGCCACTGCTGCCACGCACCACCGCCGTACGTGTACTGACCCACGCGCGCACCGTTGTCCGTGTTCGGCTGCTGGACGTCCATGGCCTTGCCGCTGTGCCGCACGTTGATCCGGTAGTACGTTCCCGTCGACGGCGGAGGCGTCGTCGGGTCGCCGCCGATGGCGTCGCCCCACGCGTACCGGATCCGGTCCGCGCCGGAGGTGTTGCGGACGGTCAGGTTGAGGTCGGTACCGCTGCCGCTGAGGGCGAACATCGAGTACCAGTCGTAGCCGATGCTGCCGGTCTTGCCTCCGAGGGCGGGCCAGTAGGTGCCACCCATCTGGTTGTCGCGCATGACCTGGGCCATGGCGCGGATGTAGCGCACGAAGTTGTCGGTGCTGCCCGCGTCGGCGTAGTTGCGGCCGTCGTTCATGGGCGCGCCGAACTCGGTGGCGACCGCGCGGGAGGCGCAGTTGCCGAGGCGGGCCTGGATGTGGCTGCGGAAGGCGTCGTAGGTCATCGCGCCGTAGAAGAAGGCGTAGTAGTGGAAGGACAGCAGCGTCGCGTTGAACCGGCTGTCGTTGCAGATGTCGCGCAGGTCCTGGCTGAAGCCGGTGCCGCCGATCAGCACCCGGCCGGGCACCGCCGAGTAGTGGTAGCTGAGCCAGTTCGCCGCGACGGTGCGCCACTCCGCCGAACTGTAGCCGTGCGGCTCGTTCATCGGCTCGAAGTACACGTTCGTGTTCGAGCCGTACGTGTTGGTCACCGTGGACCACATCGCGTTCCACGCGGCGAGGTTCGTGATCCTGCCACCGGAGGCGGCGCCGTCCTCCCAGTAGGCGAGGATGACCTTGAAGCCGCGGGCGGTGGCCGCGTCGATGGCGCCGCGGTACGCCTCCCACCAGGCCGTCCCCACCGTGTGGGTGTTGATGGGCAGTCGGATGGTGTTGACCCCCATTGTGGACGCCATGTCGTCGTACAGGGCATTGGCCTTGGCCCGCACGGTTGCGTTGCTGTCGGACATGCTCAGGCCCTGCACGACGAGCGGGCTGGTCTTGAAGTTGTCACCCAGCATTGCCCAGTTCATGCCGCGGAACTGGTTGGTGGCGGCGGTGGCCGGCGACGACGCGACGACGACGATGCCAACCATCGCCGTCAACGCGGCCACCAGGGCGGAGAGCACCCGTCGATGTAGTGCCACAGTCGGAACTCCTTGGACAGGGACCAGGTTCAGCTGGTCACGCGGAAGGTGGCGTCGGCACGGCTCTGCGCGTCGGACACCGGGTCGAGGCGGAGCAGGTAGGCGTAGTGCCGGAGATATCGGTCCGGGTGGCTGTAGGACTGGAACGACGTCCACGAGGAGTTGGCGAGGCCGGCGACCTGCCGGAAGGTGGCGTCGGCGGCGAAGGTGGCGGTGCCGTCGTTGGCTTCCAGCCGGAAGTCGTATCCGTAGTGGCGCAGGTAGTGGCCCGGGTAATTGACCGACTGGATGGAAACCGTGCCGGAGCCGACCAGGCCGGGCACCAGCCGCCACTGGCCGTCCTGGGCGGGGCTGACGTTCGGGTCGATGCGGACGTCGTAGTCGTAGTGCCGCACGTACCGGTCCTGGAAGTTGTACGACTGGATCCGGTTGACCGCGGTGGCGGGCCAGCGGGCGAGCACCCGGTTCTGTTCGGCAGCGGTCAGGTTGAGGATCGAGCCGTGCCGCTTCTTGGTGCCACCCATCGCGTACGAGCCGGACGCCGGGAGTCGGTAGCTGCCCGGGCTCGACGGGTCGGTGGTCAGGACCGGCAGGTAGCCGCGCCCGCTGGAGTACTGGTCGAGGTAGAGGACCCACTCGTTGCGGGTGTTCATCTTCATCCACATCGGGCCTTCGACCTGGGAGCCGGTCAGCCCGATGCCGGAGAGGTTCCCGAGGCTGGTCCAGGTGCCGAGGATGGAGTTGCTGCCCTCGATGGCGATCTGGCCGTCCCGGGAGGCCCGGACGTAGCGGTAGGCGCCGACGCCGGCCGGCACCTCGACGATCTGGGTGTCGATGATCTCCTGGTTTCCCGGCCGGTTGACGAAGACCTGCGGGGTGGTGACGCTGCGGAAGTTCGCCGTGCGCGCGTAGTAGATGCGGTGCTTCGTCGCCCCGTTGAGCGGGACGTTGGTCGCCCAGTAGAGGACGTAGTCGCCGGTGGCCGGGTTCCAGATCGCCTCCGGAGCCCAGGCGTTGCGTCCGTCCGGGATCGCGCCGGCGACGTTCAGCAGCCAGGGCGCCGACCAGTTGACCAGGTCGGTGGACTCCCACACGACGAGGTTGCGGCTGCCGTTGTTGATCGCGGTCGACCAGTCCTGACCGCAGCCGATGCAGAGGTCCGTGGCGATGATCCAGTACCGGTCGCCGGCCGGTGAGCGGACCAGGGCGGGGTCACGGACGCCACGGGTGCCGACGGTGGAGCGCAGCACGAGCCCACCATTGTTGAGGTCGGTCCAGCGCAGGCCGTCGGTGCTGTGGGCGAGATAGATCTGCTGGTCGGTCGAGGACTCGCCGGTGAAGTGCGCCATCAGGTAGCCGACGGTCGGGTCGAGCGCGGCCGCCTCCTTCGGTGTCGCCGCCGACCAGGTGGTGAACAGCAGGCACGCGGCGACCGCAACCGCACCGAGCCGGGCGAGGACTCTCGACATGTGTCTCTCTCCTTCGCGCAGGGGCGTACGGGTCAGCTAGAGGGTCGGTACGACGGGGCGGATGGTGCCGTCGGTGTTGAACTCCATCCGGTCGATGGCGGTCTCACGGTTGGTGCCGTTGCCGGCCGGCACCGCGAACCGGTGGTAGGCGATGTACCAGGTGTCGCTGCCGGGTGCCCGGACCACGGAGTGGTGGCCAGTGCCCTTGATGCCGACGTCGAGCCTCTTCTGCAGCACGACGCCGCGCCTGGTCCACGGCCCGAGAGGTGAGGAGCCGGTGGCGTAGGCGACGCGGTAGTCCTCGCTGCGCGTGTCGTTCTCCGACCACATGAAGTAGTAGAGACCGTTGCGCTTGAACACGAATGGCGCCTCGTTGTAGCCCGACGGCGTGATGACGCGCGCCTGTGCCGTGTCGAAGGAGACCATGTCGGAGTTCAACCGCACCGCCCGCGCGACGCCCTGCCCCCAGTACAGGTAGGACTGCCCGTCGTCGTCGGTGAACACCATCGGGTCGATCGTCTGCCCGCCAGAGAACTGGTCGCTGCGGATGAGTGGTCGGCCCAGCGCATCGCGGAACGGCCCGGTGGGGCTGTCGGCCACCGCCACGCCGAGGTGTTTGGCCGTGTTGCCGCTGGCCGCGCCGCCGCTGAAGTACAGGTAGTAGCGGCCGTTGGCGCTGGCCGCCGCAGGCGCCCAGGCCGAGTTGTCCGCCCAGGACACGTCCGGACCGTGGTCGAGGATCACGCCGTGGTCGGTCCAGTTGACCAGGTCGGTGGAGGAGAACGCCTTGTAGTAGGTGCCGGACCAGCTCGCGTAGCCGTCGGTGGTCGGGTACAGGTAGTAGCGGCCGTTGAGGACGGCGACGTGCGGGTCGGCGAAGAGGCCCGGGATCACCGGCCCTCTGGTGGTTTTGGGCGCCCAGGGCGCGACGAGGCGGAAGGAGCTGTCCGCTCGGAACGCGGCCGTGTCCTGGTAGGCGTCGAGCCAGAGTGCGAAGTCGCGGTGCCGGATCCGCCGGTTCGGGTAGTTGTACGAGGCGAGCGCCACCGATCCGCTGACCGAACCGTCCACGGCACAGAAGGTGGCGTCGGCCCGGAAAGCGGCGTCGCCGGTGTTCGGGTCGACCCGGAGCCGGTAGTCGCGGTGCCGCAGGAACATGCCGGCCCTGGTCTGGAACGAGTAGCAGGTCGGCGACGCCAGACCGTTGACCACGGTGAAGGTGGCATCCAGCTTGGTCTGGTTGGCGCTGCTGGAGGTGACCGGGTCGAGCTGACCGAGATAGTCGATGTGGCGTACGTACCGTCCGGCCTGGTTGACCGCCTCCAGCGAGACGGCGCCGGTCGGCAGCGTGGCGGCATGCGCCGGCCCGTCGGCCACCACAACCACGACAGTTGCGGCGGCCACGGCGCAGAGCACGAGGAGGGCGCGTAGACGCATGGTCGATGCATCCGACAGAACCACCATCTCGGGCTCCTCTCGCAAGATCATCTATGTTAACGTTAACAAGCGCAGGCAGACAGCAGGCTCAGGCTTGGGCGACCCTGGGGTCGGGTGGAAAGTTCGCATGCGGCGCCTCTGACGCGTTACGCGACCGCGGCGCAATGTGTTCGGTTCGTTAAGTTCGCGTTGCGGACAAGTGTTAGCGATCGCATCTACGAGTGTCAAGGGATCGACCGTGGCCGCTCCCCCGCGACCCCGATCACGTCACCCGTCCTCCACAACCCCGGTCAGACCGTGCGGTGACCCTCCTGAACCCATCGATGGACGACGGCAAAGTCCGCCTCGGTCAGACCCGTGTACGGGTCAACGCGATGCAGCAGCGCCCGCGCCGGGTGGTGAGCCATCACGAATCGACGGTCGGCATCAGTGATCTCGTCGTCAAGCCACACGAAGGGGCCACCTGCTACCCACTGGGTCAGGAAGGCGGTCTTCCAGTGCAGGCCACGCCCCGTCTCCTCGTCGTCGTCGGGCCAATCAACGACCGGCAGGTCCGGAAGCCCGAGCCGGGGGGAGACGACCTCGTTCGCCTCCGCCATCCACGTCGTTGCCCAGACCAACTGGCACCCCAGGGCGAGCAGCCGACGACCGTCCTCTGGGTTGAGACGGTCAAGGAGGGGGTTGCCGGTATTTTCCGTCTGCCTTCGGGTGGTATCGCCCGACGGACGTCTCTGACCAACTGGGCGGGCCTTGAACGGGATCAGCGGTCCGTCCACATCAAGGAAGATCACCGGACGTCCGGCGAAGCCGGGAGTCACGCCAGAACCGTCCCCTGACGACCCTGCTCCCTGAGCGCCTCACGCACCTGCATGAGCGCGAAGCCGAGCAGATTGAGCCCTCGCCAACGGCCCGGTTCCCCAGCAGCCGGATCGTCGCGGTTCAGGCCGATGCCCCAGATCCGGTCGACCGGGCTGGCCTCCACCAGGACTCGCTGCCCGGTAGCCAGCAGAAACGCCCGTAGCGCGGGATGCTGATCGAATTTCGCGAGGTTGCCGGCCACCACGATCGCGAAGCGATGTTCGCTCCACGTCTGCTGATCGAAACCCGCGACGCGTCCCCCCAGCACCTTCGCGGCGTGGGGATGCGGCGCGGCGAGGATCTGTTCCGCCATCGTTCGGTCGCCGAACAGGGTGGCCTTGCGCCACATCATGTAGTGCTCCGCAGTGGCGAACCGCAGCTTGTCGGCGATGAAGGGCGCCGGCCACCACTGGCTCAAGCAGCCTGCGCCGACACCCCCGTCCCGCTCGGGCTGGTGCCCCCAGAAGAACAGGAACTTGACCCGATGACCCTGCGCTTGCGCAGCGGCCAGATCCCCGACGCTACGAGCCGATGCCAGCATGATGGCGAGTGTGCGGCACCAGCGTTGCGCGTACCCCGCATTTTCGACCGCGAGGACGTGCTCGCGGCCGCCGCGATGCCAGGCATGCCCACGGCGCTGTGACATATTGCCCACGTCCGGCGGCCATCGCATCCGACGGTCGATGCCTACAGTCGGACCATGAGCACGGATGACGGCGTGCGGGCCTGGCTCCGCCGGCAGGGCGCTGAGCAGATCGCCCATCCCGGAGGCAACCTGTACGCCCACCTCTGTCGAGTCAGCGAACGACTCGCCGTGCTCGGCTGCGCCCGTGACGTGCAGGCAGCGGGCCTCACTCACGCCGTCTACGGCACCGACGGGTTCGACGTCACCCTGCTTGATCGGGCCGATCGTGCGGTACTGCGGGATCTCGTTGGCGCCGACGCCGAGGAGCTCGTCTATCTGTACGGGGCCTGCGACCGTGGACGCAGCTGGCAGGAGCTGACAAGGACCGGCGAGGTGTTCGACCGCTTCGCACGTCAGGTGCGGACGCCCGGTGAGACTCAACTTCGGTCGCTCGTGGACCTGAGCATCGTCAACGAGCTGGACGTCATCGAGCAGGATCCTGCGGTGGCGGACCGGCACGGGGCCTACTTCCGGGAGCTGTTCGCGTCGTGGGCCCCGATCGCCTCGGAGCAGGTCATCAGCGACGCGCAGCGGGTCTTGCGGCAGTGACACCCGAATCGTCGCGTCCGACAGCACGGACCTCCGGCCGCGTACGGGTGCGAGCCGTCTACCCCGGCAGCTTCGATCCCTTCACTCCGGGGCATCTGAATGTGGTGAGCCGGGCACGCGATCTCTTCGACGAGGTGGTCGTGCTCGTCGCGGTCAACAGCATCAAGCATCCGGGCAGCGACGAAGAGAAGCGGGCAGCCGCCGTCCGGGCCGTGCTGCCGGTCGAGTGGACCTCGGTCACCGTTGCGGCCTGGAGCGGGTTGACCACTACCTACTGTCGTCTCCGGGAAGTAGGAGTGTTCGTCCGCGGGGTGCGTAACACCACCGACCTCCGGGCTGAGTACCAGCTCGCAGCGATGAACCAGTCGCTGGGCGTAGCCACGGTGTTCCTGCCAGCGCAGCCCGAACTGGCCGCTGTGTCGTCGACGGCGGTGCGCACGCTGGGGGCGTGGCGGGCCGAGTAGGGCGGCGATCATCGCTTCGGGCTCGATGCTGGTTGGTCGATCGCTGACCTGCCCGTCGCCGAGTTCGATGACCCGCCACACGCCGTCGGCGCGTAGGGCGAGGTCCACTGTGACGAAGGGCAGACCGAGCCCGGCAATCATCGGCGCGAGCGGCTCCAGGTCGACCTCCACAGAAGGGCGGTCGTTCGGGCTGTCCGGATGAGGGCCGATCAGGACGCAGTCGCCGTTGACCCACCAGGTGCGCACCTCGGCGGAGGTGAACCGCTCGAAACGGCGCAGCACGAACCCGCCCACGAAGTCGTCCTCACGCAACTCCAGGAACCGGCTCGCCACTCTCCAGACAGCGACCGCGTCGTCGATCTCGGGGATGAAGGCCGCGTCGTCCCAGTAGTGCTTCATCGACTTGGTGTAGTCACGGAGTACCGCCGGTCCCGTCCCGAGCGCGACGCGCGCATGGTCAAGATCTGCCCGATCCGAGCCGCAGGTCCACACCGACGCGGGAGTGACCGCCGCCAGCGCCGCGTACCAGCCCGGCAGCTCATGTGCCCGCCGATACTGCTCACCACCGGTCCTCAACACCACACCACGCTCGGCGAGAGCCTCGGCGAACGCCGCGTACCGTTCGCTGCGCAGCATCCAACCGCGATAGACCGCCGCACCGGTGCCCGAGACCGAGGCCACCGCCCGACGTACGTCACCGCCCCGTGCCACGGCGTCGTGGTCGACGACCGCCACCTGGAATCCGGCGGCACGGGCCGCCTCAGCCTCGGCAGTGAAGTGCTCGTCCGGATGGCGTGGACGCAGCGGGTTCGCGGGAACGATCAGGATCACCCTCGTATCCTGCCCCGGAAACCGGTTGCACGTCGCCGGGGTCGCGCCGACGATCAGTCGATGCCCAGTGACCAGGCGACCCCCGACTTCTCGATCAAGCCCACCCTCACCGGTGAGCGGGTGATCCTGCGGCCCTTCGTCGACGACGACCTGGACACCTTCCGAGCGGCGGTGGCCGACCCCGAGGTGGCCCGGCTGACCGGCAGCGCGGCCGCCGACGTTCCCGACGAGGAGCGGTTGCGTTCCTGGTACGGCAGCCGCAACGCCCAGACCGACCGACTCGACCTGGCGGTCGTGGACCGCGCCACCCGGGCCTGCGTCGGCGAGGTGGTCCTCAACGACTGGGACCCTGTCAACCGGAACTGCAACTTCCGCACGCTGCTCACCGCCGCCGGCCGCGACCGCGGCCTGGGCACCGAGGCGGTACGCCTGGTCGTCGGCCACGGTTTCGAGAGACTTGGCCTGCACCGCATCTCGCTGGAAGTGTTCGCCTTCAACCCCCGGGCCCGCCGGGCGTACGAGAAGGTCGGCTTCGTGGCCGAGGGCGTGCTGCGGCAGGTCCTGCGCGATGGGGACGGCTGGGTTGACGCCACGGTGATGTCGATCCTCGCGCCCGAGTGGGCGGCGCACCGGGGACATCCCGAGCGCCGAGGCTCGTAGCCGGCGGACCGAAGGCGTCAGCTCTGGATGGAGAAGGTGGAGACGACGCCGTTGTGGTCGGACCTCGTGCCACCGACGATGTCGTAGTCGGTCATCCACATCAGTTGGTACTCGGGCAGCCGCTTCCAGAAGTAGACGTAGTCGATGTGCCGGTTGCCGTGCGTTCCGGTGCCCTTCTCGCCGTAAAGGTTGTAGTTGGAGCGCAGATTCGGCAATTCGTTGGCCTCGAAGACCTGCCACGGGAACTTCGCGTACCCGTAGCTCCGGTCGGCGCTGAAGTCGACGTTGAGGTCTCCGCTCACGATGACCTGGCCCTCGTCCTGCTTGTCGACCGCCAGTTCTTTGAGGCCCTGGAACTGCGCCTCGGCACACCTGGTGCGCGGCAGGTCCTCCGGCCGGCCGGCGGTTTCGATGCTGGCCACCGCGTGGGCGTTGATGTGGGTCACGTTGCGGCCACTGGCCTTGTGCCGGTACTTGACCCAGTTGTTGTACCGCGCGGGCGGCACCTCGCCCGGGCCGTTGGTGTCACAGACGAAGATCGAGCCCTTGTCGAGTACGTCGAACATGCTCTTCTTCGCGATCAACGCTTCGCCAGCCTGGTTGGTCCCGCCCGGTGCGTACAACCACCAGCCGTTGTCGGCCGCCCAGCCCTCCAGGAGCCCCTTGCGGGCACCGACCTCGTTGAGACCGACGAGGTCCGCCTTGGACGCGATCAGGTTCAGGTCGTGCACGAAGTCGGCCTGGCTCAGCCCGTAGTAGATGTTGAGCGTCGCCGCCTTGAAGCCGGCGCTCGCGGCGGCCGCTGGGGCCGCCGGCAGCAGGGCCGCCACCAGCGCGACCGCCCCCGCGAGAGCGCCCAGGGCGCGGGCCGACCAGTCCGTTGTCCTGCGCATCGATGTCCCTTCGCACAAACCGCCGTCGGTGGCGGCCAACGAACCGTATCGATTCGAGTGAACGCCATGTCGAACGGCCGGTAACGAAGGATCGACGGGCCTGGGTCGGCCGGTGCGGGGTGACCGGCTCTGCCGGTGGCCGTGGTGGAGCTACGCGAAAGTGAGGCCGTCGGACCGGGCGCGTTTGAGTTCGGCGAAGGCCCGGCAGCCGGCGAGCAGGCGGGCGCCGTCGAAGACGCGGACGGCCTCCTCCCCACGAGGGATAGAGGTCAGTACGGGACCGAAGAAGGCCACGTCGTCGACGACTACCGTCGGGGTACCGAGGTCCTCGCCCACCAACTGCTGTGCGCGGGCGGTGCTGGCCCGCATCTGTGGGTCGACGTCGCTCCGATGGGCGGCCTCGGCCAGACCCACGGGGAGGCCGGCCTCGACCAGTGCCAGCGGGACGACGGTGTCGAAGTCCTTGTCGCCGGCGTCGTGGATCCGGCGGCCGAGCGCCGGGTACAGCCGGGCAAGTGCGGCGGAGCCGTGTTGCGCGGCTGCCGCCACACACACCCTGGCCGGCCCCCACGCCCGGTCATTGAATTCGCGGTACCAGGGCTCCAGGTCCCGATGCTCGTTGATCACCGCGAGGCTCATCACCTCGAACCGCAGAGCGAGCGGCCGCATCGTGGCGACCTCCATGAGCCAGCGGGAGGTGATCCAGGCGAACGGGCAGGACGGATCCACGTATGCCGTGACCACCGGAGCTGACGTTGGGGTCAACTTGTCTTCCATTGAAGACAAGTTATCTTCCCTGGAAGGTAAGATGCAACAGTGGAGGCCGACCGGATCACCGAGATCGTTTGTCAGTGGGGCCGCGAGCGACCAGACCTCGACCCCACTCCGTTGCTGATCATCGGCCGCATCCAGCAGCTGGCCGCCGTACTCGATGTGGCACTGCGGCCGCCCTTCGCCGCGGCGGACCTCGGCAACGGCGACTTCGACGTGCTCGCGGCACTGCGCCGCGAGGGCAAGCCCTACACGCTCACAGCGGGCCAGTTGAGTCACCGGATGCTCGTGACCACCGGCGCCGTGACCAAGCGGGTCGACCGACTGATCGCCCGCGGCCTCGTGTCCCGCTCGGTCTCCGCAGCCGACGCGCGCGGCAGAGTGGTCGGGCTGACTCCGGCCGGCGTGGCGTTGACCGACCGGCTCATCGAGGAACACCTGGCAAACGAGGCGGCCATCCTTCGTGACCTCACCGACAACGACCGCAAAACCCTTGAGCGCCTACTGGCGGCGATGAACCAGACCCTGAACTCCGGAGATTTCGGACCTGGGGACGGAGGTCCGGCCGGATGACGGCCTCGGTCGTGACGGGCCGACCTGCGGATTACCATTCCGCCATGGACGACACCACCCGCGGCGTACGCATCAGACGCGGCGGCCCGGCCGACGCACCTGCCGTACTGGACATGCTCGACTCCGCGGTGGTCTGGATGAACGAGCGCGGCAACACCGAGCAGTGGGGCACGACGCCGTTCTCGGAAAAACCCGAACGGGCCGCACAGGTCGATCGGTACCTGACCGAATACCTCCCGTACATCGCGGAAGTGGACGGGACCCCGGCCGCGGCCCTGGTGCTGGACTCCGGGCCCGATCCGCGGGTACCGATCGCGTCCGTGGAAGAACCCGAGCGGTACGTTCGCCTCCTGGTCTCCAACCGTCGATTCGCCGGCCAGAAACTCGGGTCGGCCCTGTTGGCACGTGCCGTGGAGGAAACCCGGCGAGCCGGCGTGCGGTTGCTACGGGTCGACTGCTGGGCGGGCGGCGGAGGTGAGTTGGTGGCGTACTACGAGCGCCACGGGTTCACTCCCACCGAGACCTTCCTGGTCGGATCCTGGCCAGGGCAGGTGCTGGCCCAGCGGGTCGACTGAGGCCGCCACATGGCGGACGATGGATGCGTGATCGGTGACCGGTGGGGCGTGACCACCAGCGAGACCCTGCGCACCTATCCCTGCGACGACTTCGTCGTCTCGCCCACTCTCCGCGCGTGGCGGGGAGTGGGGATCGATGCGCCCGCGGCAACGGTGTGGCCGTGGGTAGCCCAAGTGAGGCTTGCCCCGTACTCGTACGACTGGATCGACAACCTCGGCCGCCGCTCACCTCGACAACTGGAGGGCCTGCCCGAGCCACAGGTCGGAGAGGCGTTCACCACCGCCGGCGGACGAAGGTTGGGCAGGATCGTCTCGGTCGACCCCGGCAACCAACTGACGAGCACCATCATGGGCGCCTACATGTCCTACGTCCTCGTGCCTCAGGAGCACGACGCGACGCGCTTGCTGCTCAAGGTCGTCATGCGGACGACCCGCTGGGCCGCACCCGGGTTGTCCGTCGGCGACCTGATCATGGCTCGGCGGCAGCTGCTCAACCTGAAGAAACTCGCCGAGCGCAGTGGTCCACGCCGCTGAGCCTGGAAGGCACCCTCGTTGAGCTGACCGGAGAGCCGGTGCCCCTGCTACGAGCGCGTGGCCTGGTACTCGAGGAAGCCGCGGGCATCGGCCTGGACTTGAGGCGGTGCCATGGGATGGCTCATCGTCTCCCGCAGCAGTTGCAGCCACTGAGGAGCATCCGACGGATTCCCGTTGAGCACGCGATTGGCCATCCAGACGGTCAACGGAGTCGGTTTGCGCCGCATCGACTCAACCAACAGGGGACGGTAGCCAGGCCAGGTCTCCAAGGTGTGCACGAGAGGCCCGGGACTCCCCAGATCCGCCGCGTCGAGACGTTCCAAGAAGGCGTAGAGCAGCGGAGCCCACTGCTGTGGGTCGTCCCGCCCGGCCAGTTCCGTACAGATCGCGTCGAGCTGTTCGCTGCCACTGGCGTCGAGCCGCATCACGTCGAAGTCCACCAACTCGAGTGCCTGCAGTTCAGCCGCGACCTCGGTGAGGTTTCGCCTCATGATCGAAGTCTACGGCGACCGAGGAGACGCGTCGCGACACTCGTGCTCGTTTGCGTCACGCGGCTGATGTGGGCGTTCCTGTGCCGGCACGGCCGTCGCGGACACGACGAAAAGGGTTTACTGACCGGCAACACCGATGCCATCCTCCGCCGTGATGACGACACGGAGTGATCTTCTCGCGCTGCACGACCAGCAGGTGCGCGGCACCATCGCGGCCCGGCTGCCGAACAACTGGAAGCCGTCCTGGGATGGCCCCGTCCTGCAGATTGCTACCCCGACGCGAGGACTGGCCTTCGCCCAGAACCTCGATCACCTCAGCGTTGGCGACTTGGACGCGCTCATTGGTCGAGTTCGTGACCGCTCCGCGGCGCGCGGCCAGGCGATGGAGTGGAAGACGTACGGCCACGACCGGCAGGATCTCACCGAGCGGCTGCGGCTGGCCGGGTTCGCGCCGGAGGACGAGGAAACAGTCGTCATCGGTCTGGCAGCCGACCTGACCGGCGCCGGCGAAGCCCCCGACGGCATCGCCATCCGCGCGACGACCGACCTGGCCGACCTACGCCGGATCGCGGCCATGGAATCCGAGGTCTGGGGCGTCGATTGGTCCTGGCTGGCTGATGACCTACGCGACCGCATCGAGTCCGCCCCGGAGAACATCATGATTCTCGTTGCGGAGGCCGCGGGCGAGGTCGTATCGGCCGCCTGGCTGGTCGTCATCCCCGGCACCGAGTTCGCCGCACTATGGGGTGGCTCTACCCTGCCGCAATGGCGCCGAAAGGGCATCTACCGGGCGCTTGTTGCCCGCCGTGCGCAGGTCGCTGCCGACCGGGGCATCAGGTACCTCTTGGTCGATGCGTCCAAGGACAGCAGGCCGATTTCTCCAACGACTCGGCCTCCACGCCGTGGGCGCCACCACCCCGTGGGTATGGAGTCCGACCACCTGAGCGGGTCCTCACGGGCTGCGCGGTGAGCGGACGTCGCCCTGGCTGACACCATTGTCGTGGGGAAGAGTCACAACCGTCCCCAGCCAATCACGTAGTCAGGTAGTACCTGTCGAGGAAAGCCCCATAGTGCCCGGCGTCGTAGGACTCCTCCACCCACGCGATCTCGTCGAGGATCCCCTGGGCTTCCGCGGTGCCCAGGGCGGCTAGGTACTCCTTTGTCCTGGCCACGCCTGCCCCCAGCATCAACTCCACATCGACCGCGCCGGTCGCGTCCATGCTGGTGCCGCGAGCGCGGTGAACAAGCAACACGTCCTCGACGGCACCAGCGTGCCAGAGCTGGATGGCACAGATCCGCATCAGCTGGGTATTGCCGGGGACGGTGCCCAATCCGGCGTAGGTGTCCGCCTCGTGCCGGGTTTCCCGTACGAGAATGTTCCGAATGATCGGGACCTGGTCATCCCTGACGCGCAAGCCATAGGCCGCCAAGTGGTCCTCCGCGTCCCGCTCGTACCGGTCATAGATGTCCGCCCCCACGCGCCCTGTGTAGCAGGAGCAGAGCGCACCGGCCAGACCCGCCCTCGAACAGCGGCATATCCGGATACCGAAGCACGGCAGGTGCAGGCATCATCGTCGGATGGCTGCCAGCGAGACCCGGGTCGTTCTGGTGGACGATCTCCGTTCCTTCGTGGACGGCCGTAGTGCGGAGGTGGCTCGCACGAGCGCGGCCGTTCCAGGTCCGGCAACACGACGGCTACGGTCAGCGCGCCGAGGCAGAAGAGCAGCTACGGATAGCTACTGCATGATGGTGACCGGTGGGTGCTCCTGTGAGGCGGTGCACCGATAGACCTGGAGCGTGTAGCCACGGCCGATCTCCACCTGGGTCGGGGTGTGATCGGCCGACTCGTCCTCCTCAGCGATGGGACGCCAACTGCGGCTGTCGCCGTCCCATTCGTCGCTGGGGATGGTGAGAAGTGGTTCCAGCGGAGCGCCGCAGCACCGGAGCTCATCAGGGCCCGCCGGGCTCCGAAAGGTGAAGAAGGCGGCCCAGCCACCGACCTTCCAACCGGGAGCGATTGACAGATCGCCCCGGTAACCCGGTTGCTTCTCGTCCGGTGACTGGAGGAGCTCCCTTTCTCGGGAGATGATGCGTTCCGCCAGCTTGTCATCCAGCTCGTGATAAGCCGGGTACTCGGTGACCTGCTCTGGGTGCAGAACGCAAGGTTCCGGCACGTAACAGCCCTGACCGACGAAGGCCGGCTCGGGCGGGTGCATCAGCGGGTTCCGCACGCTTGTGGATTGCCGCCACCGTAGGCGCACCGCCGACCGCGCATCCATGATTTCGTCGAACGGGCACCACAGCACCTGAAGCATGTCCGTGCCAGGGGGACAGGGCAGATCAGGGACGTCCCGGGCGTAGAGCTGGGCCAGCGGGATGAGCGGCAGCGGCTCCACCGGCAGCAGCGCCGGGTCGTAACCGGAATCTACGCGGTCCACGACCACCTTCTCATCGGGAGTCAGCAGATTCGTTCCCGGCGGCCTGGGCCGTTGCCACGCCGCGGCGAGGACACGTCGACGCGTGCGGACGTCCTCCAGCGTCGTCAACCCGTACGGCTCGTGCTCGTCGCCGCATGTCGGCCAGGCCTCGTCTTCCGGCCACAGCAAAGGCCCACCCACCGAGCTGTCATGCACCGTCGGGTCTCCCGGGCGGGGATGAAGGCGGGTGGCGGTCCTGGCCCTCGCTGCCAGTTCCGGGAACAACGAGACCACATCCAACGGACGCGGTGGGGTGGTGCGCGTCATGATTCCCTCTCCTGATCAGCGGCCTGCATCCAACCACGTGGCGCTGACAGGAGGAGCCGTCGGAGAGCCCCGCTGGTCATCAGGTGCGGGCCGCTCGCAGCGACGGGGCTAGCCGCTGGTGGATTCCAGCTGCTCGAAGGCCAGGCTCCACCACGACTTCGGGTCGGCGAACGCGGACGCGTCGACGTCCATCAGGTCGGCCCGGATCGCTGCGGCGCGGGCCGCGCGAGCCCGACCGCCCGGGTCCGTCGCGATGAGCCCTCCGAGCCGGTAGAGGAACTCGACGAACGCGGCGAAGGTCGCGTTGACCGCCTCGAAGTTGGGGGTTTCCAGGTCCAGCAACACGACGGCTCCGGTCAGCGCGTCGAGGCAGAAGAGCAGCTGCGGGTCCTCGGGCGAGCTGCCGAGGACGATGTGGATGCGTGGGCTGGCGTCGCCGATCTCGATGTTCAGCTTGGAGAACAGCTCCATGCCGGGGACGTCGACGTCGACCGTGAACAGGATCGGCACGTCGACCGGGATGGCCCCGAACGGCGGGAAGACCTCTGGCGTCAGGGGGCCGAGGACGTCGTCGAACCGGTCGACCGGGAAGTAGATCATCCCATCGGCGCCCCAGAGCGCGGTGAGCTCCTCATGCGTCGCGGTCAATCGTCCGCCTCCTCGTCATCGTCACCGGGCGTGGTCAGACCGTGTTCGTCGAGGAAGTCCCACCACTCGTCGTCGTCGGAGGCGACTTCGCCGTACCCGGCGCCGAAGACGTAGTAGGCGAGGAACGAGTCGAGGTCCGGCGCGACGTCGAGGAACATCTCGCGCATGAACCACTCGTCCGTGGTCTCTGCCGGGAAGTACCAGACCGCGCCGGTGTCGCGTCGGATCAGCAGCGGCTCGTCGTCCAGTGTGCCGATGACCAGCCACTCGGCGGGTTCGTCGGCGACGCCGGTGAACTCGGGCATCTGCTCGAGGTAGTACTGGATGTCGTCGAGGTCCGCGACCGCTGGCAGGTCGAACGCGCCGGCCAGGATGCCGTTGGCGGCTTCGAGCAGCTCCCGGACCGGCTGCGGCAGCTCGGCGGGAATCTGGTCGGCCGGAGCGCCCTCGTTGATCTGGGCCCACGCCAGCGTCTCCGGCTGGTTCGCCTCCAGGTCGGTACGCAGCTCCGCGATGAGCTCCCGCAACTCGGGATTCAACCCACTACCTCTATTCGGATCGGTGTGCCATCGGGCAGGTTCTTGATCTGATGCCAGATTTGCCCGCCGACATCCCAGTTTGTTCTGCCGTGCAGGAGCTTCAGATTACTAACGTCGTCGGCGCCTCCGAGTTGCAGCTCCCACACATGGTCGGGCTGCTGCTTGCGGAGTCGGGCGGCGAGGGCGTTCGCCATCTTCTTGTCGTGGGGCCAGTACTTGTCGAAGATCTTCTGCCGGATGCGCTTCTTGTAGTCGGCCGTGATCTTCTTGTCCCGGCCGACCGGGTTCGCCTGCTTGAACAGCTTGCCCTCGTCGCTGAGCTTCTTCAGCGCGTTCATCTTGCGGTCAAACTGGCCGCGCGCGTGGAACGACTTGCGCTGCACCTTGATCGTGACCTCGGGCAGGTCGTTGTTGCGCACCACCGGCTTCGCGGCGGCCTTCTTCACCGCCGCGCGGACGCCCTTACCAACCTTCGGCTTACCCGCGCCGCCGCGCTTCTTCGAGCTCTTCGGCGCCCTGCTAGGCATCGAGGAGCTCCTGGACCACCTGGTCGATCAGCAGACCGACGATCTCACGCGTGATCATCTGGAAGATCGGGACTTCGGCCAGCGACGCGCCGAACGTGACGACGGCGGTGGCGATCGCCTGAGCCACCGCGAAGGCGAGGATCGCCAGCTGCACGATCACTTGGATCTTCAGCGCGAGCACGATCGCGGCGGCGATGATCAGCCCGGTGCCGATCAGCATGGCGGCCTCGGAGTAGTCCGGCAGCGTTCCGGGGCCGCTCTCCGGCTTGGACCACCACTTCTGGAACGCCTGCACCGACTCGCCCTGGTGCTGTGACCAGACCGCCGCCGCAGCCGAGCTGGCCTCCCCGGAGGCCTCGGCGACCGTGCCGGAGAAGTCCAGCCAGGCCTGGCCCATCTCGAACAGCTTCTCCTCGTCGGCTTCGGGCCAGGTGTAGCCGATCCAGCCGAGTGCCGTGATCAACTCACCCGGCAGTTGGAGTCCCATGTCGTCACCCCAGCATTCCCTGGATGTCCCGCAGCGCGCCCGCTGAGGCTTCCTCGACCAACTCGAAGTTGTCGGCCATCTTCGTCAGGTCGCTGCCGGCCGCGCCGATCTCCTCGGCGGCCACGCCGATGCAGTCCAGAACCCAGGTGGACGCCTCCGTGTACGCGATGCCGATCAGCGAGCCGATGTCGTCGGCGCCCCACGGCTCGCCGTACCCCTGCATCTGTGCCTCGAAGCTCTCCAACTGCCCGATGAAGCGTTCGGCGGCGCCGATGACCTCGTCACCGCCGGAACGCAGCAGCGCGGGCTCTACCTCGAAGCCGTTCATCGGGAACCTCCTCGGGCCATCCGCTCCTGTGCGTCCGTGAGCGCCTGCAGGAACGCACCGAGCCGCGGCACGGCCGTGTCGCGAACCTGTTCCAGTTGCTCGGTGAGCTGCGAGAGGTCGCCGGAGGCCACCGCCGGGCCGCCGCCGCGCATCGAGTCGATCGCCGCGTTCACGGCCGCGATCACGTGGTCACAGACCTCGGCCGCGCCGAGCCGCATCATCCGCGGGTCCAGCGTCAGCGATTCCAGCCGACCATCGGCGCCGAACTCGGCACGGACCTGCCCCTCGGCGGACTCACCGACCCGGCGCAGGCGCACGGCCTCCTCGTCCTCCGGCGCGGTGCCGGCGGCGCGCAACGCGCCAACCGTCGCGTCAAGCATGCGAGCGAACTCCCCGCTCGCCGGCTCATTCACCGACATGCGCCCTCCCTCGATCGCGTCCGAGACAGTGGAAAGCGTAGTCAGAACCGGCAAATCGTGTGGTCCCGGGAGGCGGATGTTCCATCGAAGCCCGTCGACGGATGCGGCCCATCGACGAAGCTGCACGCAACGGGGGTACGCCCGACGCAGGTCCCTCGACCGGCGCACCTGACAGCGGCTAACTACCGCTCAAGGCTGGAAGTACTCCGACATCAGGCGGCTGACCCATTCTGGCTGCTCGACGTTCACCGGGACGAACTCCACCATCGTCGGCTTCAGGTCGACGACCGGGGTGCCCGAGACCGCGTCGAGACCCACCACCGTCAATTCGCGGCCGTGGACGGATTCGATGGCGCAGCACGTCACTCCGATGCGGTTTGGTCTGCGAGGGCCGCGGCCTGCGAATACACCAACGGGCGGGAGGTCGGAGCGACCACGGTAGGGACGGGGTTCGCGGTGATCACCGTGTGCTGGGAACTGGTCGAAGACAAAGAGGACTTCCACATGGGAGAAGCCCTCCAGGCCCTGGAGGCACAAATCACCGAAGCGCTCGTCGATGGTGATCGTGCTGCGGACGGCACCCCAGTTGTCCGTGTGCTGGACATCGGTCCTGTCATTCCGGACCGTACCGATCGGGGTGATCTCGAAGCTGAGCATGACTTGAGGCTAGTTGCCGCACGCGACCGGCGGCATGCACGAGCACCCGATCAAGGAGTCAGGCCAGGGTTGCGCTGGCGGCGGTCCTGGCGAAGCGGCGGGCCAGGTGGTCGAAGGCGTCGACAAGTTCGGTGGGGCCGACAACGTCGATCTCGGTGTCGAACCGGGCCATGGCAGCGGCCAGGCTGGGCCAGGACCAGGAGCCGAGAGTGAGCCGGCAGCGGCCCGAACCAAGGTCCTCGACGGTCCCGTCGCGGGTGTAGAGGGCCACTGTGGCGGCCGGCAGGTCGAGGATCGCGGTGCCCTGGCAGGGCCAGCCGATGACGCCGTCGTCGGCACCGCGGAACCTGCCGGTGACAAAGGTGGCCACGTCGTCGCCGGGCAGTTCCCTCGGCGTGAAGCGGGGTCCGTTCGGGATGCGCAGGGTCATCCGGTCGGCGCGGAAGGTACTCCAGGCTGACCGGTCGAGGTCCCACGCGACGAGGTACCAGCGTCCGTCCCAGGTGACGAGGTGGTGCGGCTCGACGCGGCGCGGGGGTTTGTCCACAGCCTCGGGGCCGTAGCCGAAGCGGAGGATCTCGTGAGCTTGCACGGCGGAACTGATCGCCAGGAGCACGTCGTCGTCGATCGGGCCGGCCGGTCGGGTGACGGGCCGTTCGACGGCGGTGACCTGGAGGGCGTTGACGCGGTGCCGGAGCCGGGACGGCATGACCTGCCGGATCGTGGTCAACGCGCGTGCTGCCGCTTCGCCGGTGCCGTCGCCCAGGGTGGTGGCGGCAATCTGCAGCGCGAGGGTGAGGGCGACGGCCTGCTCGTCGTCGAAGAGCAGAGGCGGTAGTTCGGTGCCGGCGCTGAGCCGGTAGCCACCGTCGGGACCCTTCACGGCCGCGATCGGGTAGCCGAGTTCGCGCAGCCGGTCGACGTCGCGGCGCACCGTCCGCAGGCTGATGTCGAGCCGCTCGGCCAGGACCGTGCCCGGCCAGTCGCGGCGCGCTTGAAGGAGCGACAACAGGGCCAACAGTCGACCCGAGGCCTTCGGCATGAATGGAATCTATTCGCAGTAGGTGACACATCCTGTCACCTACGTCGTCGACCCTTGGTGCTGACGCCGGCCGGACACCGTTGCCGGAAACAAACTTCACCAGGAGTCTCGATGAGCATCACCACGACCACCCACCTCAACTTCCGGGGCAACGCCCGGGAGGCGCTGGAGTTCTACCACTCGGTGTTCGGCGGCGAGATCATGGTGATCACGTACGGCGATTTCGGGATGCCGAAGGAGCTGCCCGACGCCGGCAAGGCCGTTTGGGGCCAGGTCGCCACCGACGACGGATTCCGCGTCATGGTCTACGACGTGCCCAGCCGGGCTGGAGCCGGCATCGCCCCGTTGCCCTCCACGCGCCGTGAGAACGGCATGACGCTGACCAGCGAGCCGTTCTTCCTGTCCGTCCGCGGCGAGAGTGTCGAAGAGGTCGGCGCGCTGTGGGAGAAGCTGGCCGATGGCGCCACTGTCGTCGAGGCGTACGGCCCGGCGCAGTGGGCACCAGCGTTCGGGATGCTGACCGACCGCTTCGGCATCACCTGGATCCTCGACGTCGCCGCCCAGCACGCCGACGCCTGATCCTCGCCCTCAGCCAACGGGGTGGGTCCGTCGCAACCCGACGGCCCCATCCCGCCACTCCGAGCGTTCGTTCCGTCAGGCGGTGGCCAGGCGGACCATGAACTGGCAGCCGTCGGAGGTGTTTCGCACCTCGACCCGACCGCCGTGCGCCTCCACCAGGCCATGAACGATGGCCAGGCCGAGCCCACCGGAGGCCCCACCGTCGCCGGGGCCGGGAGTGCGGGCCGGCTCGCCACGGAACGCGATGTCGAACAGCCGGGGAAGGTCGGCCGGGGGGATGCCGCCGCAGGTGTCGGCTACCGACAGCCAGGCGTGGTCCTCCTCCCGTCCGGCTTCGATACGTACGGTGCCGTCCTCGGGGGTGTAGCGGACCGCGTTGAGCAGCAGGTTGGCCACGACCCGAGCCAGCTCCGGCTCGCTCGCGGCGACCGTCGGCCACCCCGACTCGCTGGCGATCAGCTTGATCCGGCGAGCGTCGGCCAGCGGGATGGTGCTGGCCAGCGCGTCCGAGACCACCTCTCCGAGCGGCACCGCCGTCAACGACAACCGCAGCGCTCCGGCGTTGATCCGGGACAGCTCGAACAGGTCGTCGACGAGTCGGGTCATCCGGTCGGTCTCCAGCCGGATGCGTCGGTGGTACTCATCGACAGTGTCCGGATCACGCACCACCCGGTCCTCCAACGCCTCCGCCATGGCCCGCAGCCCGGCGAGCGGGGTACGCAGGTCGTGGGAGACCCAGGCGACCAGGTCGCGCCGGCCCTTCTCCAGTTGTCGTTCCCGCTCCCGGGCCTGGTCGCGCCACACCGCGGCGCGGGCCAGCCGCCGGCCGAAGTGCCCGCCGACGGCGAGGCTGACCACCGCTGCCGCCGCGACGGTGATCAGCACGACCTCAAGGTCGTGTGCGGAGAGGAACATCGCTTCCGCGACCGCCATCACCCCGACGGCGACGGCGACCACAGTGGTGGTGAGCAGCACGCTGAGGTGCACGGTGATCGAGCTACGCCGAAGCGCTCGGAGCAGCACCGCACCGGCGAGCCCGATGCCGAGTGCCGCGACGAGGGCGATCGCGAAGATCAGGAGTACGTCACGCATGGGCTGGCTCGTAGCGGTAGCCGACGCCCCAGACGGTCACGATCCGCTGCGGATCGGCCGGGTCGGCCTCGATCTTCTCCCGCAGCCGGCGTACGTGCACCGTCACTGTCGAGTGGTCCCCGAAGTTCCAGCCCCAGACCTGCTCCAGAAGTTCGGCCCGGCCGAACACCCGGGACGGATGCCGCATGAGGTGGACGAGCAGGTCGAATTCGCGCAGCGTCAGCGCCAGATCCGCACCGGCGAGGCGGGCGGTTCGGGAGGACGTGTGCACCACCAGATTGCCGTCGGTGAGCGCCTCCGGCCGCTCGGGCGGTGCCCCACCACCGGCGCGACGGAGCACCGAACGGACCCGCAGCACCAGTTCACGGGGAGAGAAGGGCTTGGTCAGGTAGTCGTCCGCGCCGAGTTGCAGCCCGAGGATCCGGTCGGCCTCGTCACCGCGTGCGGTCAGCATGACGATCGGTACGCCGTCCGGTCGTACCCGCAGCGCCCGGCACACCTCCAGGCCGTTGACCCGGGGCAGCATCAGATCGAGCACGACCAGGTGTGGCACCTGCCGCTCCACCGCCGCCAGTGCCGCCGCGCCGTCCGCGGCGAGGCTGACCTGGAAGCCGTCGTTCTCCAGGTAACGACGGATGACGTCGCTCACTGTCTGATCGTCGTCGACCACCAGCACGCGCTGCGTCACGGACCTTCCCCGTCCCGCGTCGTCAACGTCTCCCCCAGATGTCCATCGGCCCAGCGTAGCCACGCACCGGGCTCGGCCCGCAACGGCAAAGCTTGCGAGGTTCTTACGGCTGCGTGCGAAAACCCGAGCGGGCGTACGCGAGGTCCTACGGTGACCGGAATGCGGATACTTGTCACCGGTGCGGCCGGGTTCATCGGCTCCCACGTCGCTGACCTGCTCACCGAAGACGGGCACGAGGTGGTGGCCGTGGACGCGCTCCTGCCGGAGGCGCACGGTGCGACGGCACCGCCCTGGACCGAGCGGCACGACCTGGTGGTCGGCGACGTACGCGACAGCGAGCTGCTGACCCGGCTACTGGCCGGGGTCGACGCGGTCTGCCATCAGGCGGCCATGGTCGGCCATGGCATCGACCCGGCCGACGCCCCCCGGTACGCCGCTCACAACGACCTCGGTACGGCCACCGTCCTCGCGGCGATGCACGCCACCGGGGTACGCCGACTGGTGCTGGCCAGCTCGATGGTGGTCTACGGCGAGGGTCGCTACCACTGCCCGACCCACGGGATCGTCCGGCCCGCCGGCCGCCGTGCCGTCGACCTGGCCGAGGGCCAGTACGAGCCGACCTGCCCTCGCTGCGACAAGGCGCTCTCCCCCGGTCTCGTGCCCGAGGACGCGCCACTGGAGCCGCACAGCACGTACGCCGCCACGAAGCTGGCCCAGGAACACCTCGCCGGCGCCTGGGCCCGGCAGACCGGCGGGTCGGTCTGGGCCCTGCGCTACCACAACGTCTACGGTCCGCGAATGCCGCGTGACACTCCGTATTCGGGGGTCGCGTCGATCTTCCGGTCGGCCCTGGCGGCCGGGCGACCGCCCCGGGTGCTGGAGGACGGCCGGCAACGGCGCGACTTCGTGCACGTGACCGACGTGGCCACTGCCAACCTGCTGGCCCTGACGACACCGGCACCGGAGCCCCTGACCCCGGTCAACGTCTGCTCGGGTGAGCCGCACACCGTCGGCGAGTTGGCCCACGAGCTGGCGTCGGCGATGGGCGGGCCGGCGCCGGTCACGGTCGGGGGCGGGCGGACGGCGGACGTGCGGCACGTCGTGGCCGATCCGGCCCGCGCCGCCCGGCTGCTCGGTTTCACCGCCCGAGTCGGCTTCGCCGCTGGCATCGCCGACTTCACCACAGCGGTGATGCGGGATCCGGCATCGGTCACGACACCGTCCACAGTAGGTGGTTGACGGCGAGAGCCGTGGCGGCCTGGGCCGCCAACCACCACCGCCGGTGACCGGCGGGCAGGTGCGCGGTGGCGACCAGCAGCCAGACGGCGAACGGTAGCCAGATCCTCTCCACCTCGGCCTTGCTGAGCCCGGACAGGTCCGCCGCGAGCACGGCCACCATCGCGGCGACGGGTAACCACACGGTGGGTCCGGGGCCGGCGATCCGCTGCCGGAGAGCCGCCGCGAGCGGTGGGTGCGGTGCTCGGATCGACACGGCGGTCACCGCCCGCCGCAGCGCCGGCCCGACCACCGGGCCGACCGAGAGCAGCAGGGCGGCGAGATTCGCCCACACCCAGTAACCGTACGGACGATCCGCCGCCCAACCCTGGTAGTAACGACGTGCCACCAGGTGGTAGCCGTCGAGCCACCAGAAGCCGGCGAGGGTGAACACGGCGACGACGGCCGCGACCCCCGTCGCCGCGACCAGGAGCACACCGAGGCGGTCCCGCGCCCGGAGCAGCACCACTGTCAACGCGAGCAACCCGACCAGGACGAACCCGTACGACAGGTAGAGCGCGAAGCCGAGGAGCAACCCGCCCAGTGCGGCCCCGGGCCGGCCACCCACCGCCAGCAGCGCCAGCCCGGCGGCGACCACCGCGGTGAAGATCCCGTCCGCGGACGCGCCCACCCAGACCGCTCCCGGGAGGAGCACCAGGAACGGCCACACCGCCCGGGCCGCGTCCTCGGCACCGAGCGCCCGCAACGTGACCGGAACCGACACCGAGACGGTGGCGCCGAGCAGCACACAGGCGAGCCCGGCGGCGGTCCCGCCGCCCAGGCCGATCCGCTCCAGCCAGACGAAGAGGAGCAACGCGCCCGGTGGGTGAGCGGCGGTGTGCGTGGACCACGAATCGGGCTGGAAGTCGAGGATCCGGTCGGCGAAGCCGGACAGCATGATGCCGACATCGGTCACCCGGGGCACCTCGTGCAGGTACTCGGCCTGCACGGTGAGCCGCTCGGTCAACCCCGCGGACCAGCCGTCGACCAGGGCCAACGACAGTGTCCAGAGCACCGAGGCGAGATAGCCGACCCCCAGTAGCCGCGGCCACGGCGTGTCGGTTCCCCAGCGCGTGCCCCGCCAGACGAACAGCGCCGCGACGAGCAGCGCGACGGGGGCGCCGGGCCCCAGGTGGGGCTTCCAGGAGGCGTAGATCGGCGCCGCGTCGGCATGAAGCCGCACGCCCTGCCGATTGAGCAGTGCGCCGACGGCGACGGCAACGGCGAGCAGGACCACCTCGGCACCGAGGACGATCAGGTCGGCGGACCGGGGTCGTCCCGGCCGGGTCATCATGGTCATGGTGACGGCCGACGCTACGACCTCCGACCAGGGATTCGATGGCCGAACGGTGAGACGTCAGCGAGTCGTAAGATCCGTTGCCGCGTAAGCGATTCGTAAGGAGAAACGGCGGTCCGGACGGCCGGTGGCGGGCCTAGCGTCGCCGGTATGCACACAACGATCGACGTGGTGCTGCCGTGTCTGGACGAGGCGGCCGCACTGCCTGCCGTACTGAGCGGGCTTCCGCCCGGCTACCGCGCCATCGTGGTCGACAACGGCTCCACCGACGGTTCGCCGGTCATCGCGGCCGAATACGGGGCCCGGGTCGTCCACGAGGCGAGACGCGGGTACGGCGCCGCCGTGCACACCGGCCTGCTGGCTGCGGAGGCGGATCTGGTCTGCGTGCTCGACGCGGACGGCTCGTTCGACCCGGCCGAGTTGCCCAGGCTCGTCGCGGCGGTGTGTGACGGTCGAGCCGATCTCGCCGTCGGGCGGCGTCGGCCGGTCTCGGCGGACGCCTGGCCGTGGCACGCCCGCACCGGAAACGCGCTGGTCGCCGCCCTGCTGCGGCGTCGAGGCGTGCCGGTGTACGACATCAGCCCGATCCGCGTTGCCCACCGGGCGGCGCTGCTGGGCCTCGGTGTCAACGACCGCGCGTTCGGCTACCCCCTGGAACTGCTGCTGCGCGCGGCCGGGGCGGGCTGGCGGATCCTCGAACTGGACGTCGCGTACGCGCCCCGGGCGGCCGGCACCAGCTCGAAGGTCTCCGGGTCGGTCCGGGGCACGTGGCGGGCGACCCGGGACTTCGCCGGAGTGCTGCGCGCCGACGCCGGTGGTGGCCGGTGAACGTCCTGCTCCTGGTCGCGAAGGCGCCGGTCCCCGGGCTGGCCAAGACCCGCCTCTGCCCGCCGGCTGATCCGACCCAGGCGGCCCGGATCGCGGCCGCGTCACTGTTGGACACCCTCGCGGCGGTGCGCGCCACCGCCTCGACCATTCCCGTGCTGGCCCACACCGGTCGGTTCGCCGACGCCGAGTACGGCGGTGAGCTGACCGCCGCGCTGGCGGGTTGGCACCTGCTTCCGCAGCGCGGCGGCACGTTCGCCGACCGCCTCGCGAACGCCCACGCCGACACCGCCGCGTCGTTCCCCGGCCGACCGGTGCTGCAGATCGGCATGGACACACCGCAGATCCGGCCGGCCCTGCTCACCACCGCGCTGGAGCGGCTCGCCGAACACGAGGCGGTGTTCGGGCCGGCGCTCGACGGCGGCTGGTGGGCACTCGGATTGCGCGACCCGGCGTACGCGAGCGTGTTACGCGACGTACCCATGTCGACCGGCGACACCGGTCGCCGCACCCTCGCCGCCCTGCGGCAGCACGGCGTCCGTCCGGCGATCCTGCCCGTACAGCGGGACGTCGACGACTGGCCGACGGCGCTGGCGGTCGCGGCCGACCTGCCCGGCACCCGGTTCGCGGAGGCCGTCGCATCGGTAGGCCAGTTGGTGACTGGACGCCCCCGGTGACCTCGACGATCAGTCTCGACGGTTTCGACGTGGTGCTGCGCAGACTCGGCGGATGGTCCGCCGACCATGACCTGCGCGGTGCACCGGTCGGCCCGATGCCCGCGGCCCAACCCGACCACTGGCTCGTGCACACCGACGGGCGGCGTGACCTGTTGCCGGTGCGGCGTTGGCACGGCCCGCCCGAACCGGCGATCGAGTCCGTCGCCGCACGCTGCACCGGGCCCACCATCGACCTCGGCTGCGGCCCGGGCCGGCTGACCCGGGCGCTCGCCCAACGCGGCCTCGTCGCGCTGGGGGTCGACATCTCCGCCGAGGCGGTACGTCTGACCCAGGACCGGGGGGTCGTCGCCCTGCGACGCGACGTCTTCGAACCACTCCCCGGCGAGGGCAGGTGGGCGCACGCCCTGCTCATCGACGGCAACATCGGCATCGGCGGTGACCCGGTCCGACTGCTGCGCCGGTGCGGCGCACTGATCGCGGCCGACGGAACGCTCGTGGTCGAGGTGGAACCGCCGGGAGCCGGGCTGTGGCAGGGACAGGCGTACGTCCTGTCGGGATCGTCCGGCGAACGGCAATTGCGGGGACCGGCGTTTCACTGGGCGCGGGTCGACACGGAGGCGGTGGCCCAGGCTGCCGACGCCGCCGGCCTGCGGGTCGCCGACCGTTTCCGGTTCGGTCCACGCTGGTTCGCCGAGTTGGCACGCTCATGATCCGCCGGCCACGTCTCCCCGCCCCGGAGGACTTCACAGCGCCCTCGCACTCACCGCTGGTCACCGCCCGGCTCGGCCTCTGGCTCGGGGTGGCGTTCGGGCTGTGTTTCGGCACCGGACTGCTCAGCCACTACCTTCAGCACCCGCCGGGCTGGTTCACCTGGCCGACCCGACCGGTCAACCTGTACCGGATCACCCAGGGCGTCCACGTGCTCTCCGGGGTCGCGGCCATTCCGTTGCTGCTGGCCAAGCTGTGGAGCGTCTACCCCCGGCTGTTCGTCCGCCCGCCAGTGCGCCAGCCGATCCGGTTGTCCGCCCACGCCCTCGAACGGATCTCCGTCCTGGTGCTGGTCTGCGCCGCGTTCTTCGAGCTGGTCACGGGCCTGTTCAACGTCGCCCAGTCGTACCCGTGGGGGTTCTTCTTCCCGACGGCGCACTACGCGGTCGCCTGGCTGGTGGTCGGGGCGATGCTGCTGCACGTCGCTGTGAAGTTGCCGGTCGCCCGCGCGGCGTTGAAAACGCCACTGCGACGCAGGAGAGCGGCGCCGGGGCCTGACGATCGGGACACGGCGCAGCGACGCGCGTTCCTGCGTACCTCCGCGGGCGTCGCGGGAGTCGCCGTGCTGGCCACCGCCGGGGTCACAGTGCCGTGGCTCCGTCGGGTGTCGCCGCTGGCGTGGCGGTCCGCGACCGGGCCGCAGGGCGTACCGATCAACCGTACGGCGGCTGCCGCGCGCATCGCCGTTCCACCGGACTGGCGACTGGAGATCGTCTGGCCGGGCGGGCGGGACACGGTGTCCCTGGCCGACCTGGCGGCCCTGCCGCAACGCACGGCGGAGCTGCCGATCGCCTGTGTGGAGGGCTGGAGCGCCTCGGCCCACTGGACCGGCGTGCCCGTCGTCGAGCTGCTCCGACGGGCCGGCGCACCGACCGGCCGACCGGTTCGGGTCACCTCACTGGAGACCGACGGCCTGTACGCGGCCAGCACACTCCCGGCGGCCCATGCCCGCGACCCGCTGACCCTGCTCGCCCTGCGGATCAATGGCGAGCAACTGTCGCCCGACCACGGTTACCCCTGCCGACTCATCGCGCCGAGCCGGCCGGGGGTCCTCCAGACCAAGTGGGTGGCCCGGCTGGAGGTGCTGCGGTGAGAGCCGTCCGACTGCTCCTGCTCGTGGTCGGCGCCGCGTTCACGGCGTACGGCGGTTGGCTGCTCCTCCCCCAGCTCGGCACCACGGTGCCGTGGCTGATCGGCGGCCCGGTGCTGCACGACCTTCTGGTGGCACCGCTGGTCGGACTGGTCGGCCTGGCGCTGAGCCGACTGGTGACGAACCGGTTGCGCCGGGCCTGGATCGCCGCGGGTCTGCTGGCCAGCGCCACGTTGCTGCTGATCGCGGTGCCCCTGCTGTGGCGACCGCCCTCGGCACCTCCGAACCCGGGCCTACCGGACCGGGACTACCCGCTGGGGCTCACCGTCGGGCTGGCTGTCCTCTGGGCCGCGATCGTGATCGTCCTGGTCGTCGCCACGGCGCTCGACCGGCGTGGCACGGACCGGCGAACCGACCGCTCCTGAGCCAGCCCCACACGTTCTCCACTTTCGCCCAGGAGGGATACCCATGTCAGCAGGAGACATCAGCACGACCGACCGTCCGCCGATCGGCGTGATCGGCGGATCCGGCTTCTACGAGTTCCTCGACGACGTCGCCGAGGTCACCGTCGACACACCGTACGGACCGCCGAGCGACGCGCTGTCCGTCGGGAGTCTCGCCGGGCGGCCGGTGGTGTTCCTGCCCCGCCACGGACGCCGGCACACCCACCCTCCGCACCGCATCAACTACCGGGCCAACCTGTGGGCGTTGCGAGCGCTCGGCGTGCGCCAGGTACTCGCACCGGGTGCCGTGGGCGGCCTACGACCGGATCTGGGCCCCGGGACCCTCGTCGTACCGGACCAGCTGGTCGACCGGACCAGCGGCCGCGCGCAGACCTACCACGACGGCCAGCCACGCGCGGACGGGCAACTCCCCCAGGTCGTCCATGTGCCCTTCGCCGACCCGTACTGTCCGGTCGGACGAGCCACGGTCCTCGACGCCGCCCGATCCGCCGGTTGGCAGCCGGTCGACGGCGGAACCATGGTCGTCATCGAAGGGCCCCGATTCTCCACCCGGGCCGAATCACAGTGGTACGGCCGGGAGGGCTGGTCCGTCGTCGGAATGACCGGCCACCCGGAAGCGGTGCTGGCCCGTGAACTGGCGCTCTGCTACACAGCGGTGTCAGTGGTGACCGACCTCGACTCGGGCGTCGAGGTTGGTCACGGCGTGACCCAGCAGGAGGTGTTCACGGTCTTCGCCCGGAACATCGATCGCCTGCGCCTGCTGCTCGGCGACGCGGTGAAGACGTTGCCGGAGGACCAGGGAGCCTGCCCGTGCGGACAGGCGCTGGCAGATATGGAGCCGTGAGCGTCGTAAGAGTTCGGAAAGGGTTCGCGAACGGTTCGACGGCGGCCGTGGCCGTACGCTGCGGGGGTGGGAAAACGGATGTTCCGCTCGCCGCTGGTCCGAGCCGGTCTCGCCTGTGCTGTCGTCGTGGCGATGCTGGGCCTCTACTGGTTCCAGCCGTGGAAGCTGTTCACCGACACCTATGTCGACGAAGCGATTCCCGGCTCTGGAACGGTATCGGCCACCCCGGTCCCGGCGTCCGCGAGCCCGGAGTCCTCGACGCCGGCCCCCGCGATCTCGGCAGCCACCCCAGCGGCGAACGAGATCCTGACCAGCGGTGAGTTCGTCACCCATGAGCACCGGACGACAGGCAGTGCCGAGATCCACCGGCTCGCCGACGGTCGCCATCAGCTCGTCATCCGAGACCTGAACACGTCGAACGGTCCGGACCTGCGGGTGTGGCTGACCGATCAGCCGGTCATCCGGGGCACGGCCGGCTGGCGCGTGTTCGACGACGGCGAATGGGTCGAGCTGGCGAAGCTCAAGGGCAACAAGGGCAACCAGGTGTACGAGCTGCCGGCGTCGGTGGACCCACGCGACTTCCGCAGCGTCTCCATCTGGTGCAAACGGTTCGCGGTCTCCTTCGGCGCGGCGGATCTCGCGGGGGCCTGACCGCGCCACCCTGGCCGCAACCAGCCGGACACGGCATTGACATCTTTCACTGCGGGATCTAGCGTCGGAGCGAATCGATTCGACGCTGAGCCAGGTGCTCCGGCACCTCCGGTCGAACGGTCGCGTGGTGTTCGGGCGCACTGGTGGCCACCATCGATTCGGCAACCGACTGGTCCTGCGTGGGCGGCGAGACCAGTGGCGGAAACCTGTGTCGATGAGCCGGCCGGGCACCGTCGGCACATCGCGTCTTCTGGGGTTCGTCCGCGGCGAACGTGGTCGATGGGGTGACCTGCAGCGGCGCGTCGTGGCGGCGTGCGGGTTGCCGTGGATCCCCTTCAACCAGTTCGTGCCGAGTGGCGGGAGCCCCTTCATGACAAGACGTAGACCCATCCTTGGTCTTCTCGCGACGGCGGCGGCCGTCGTCGTGACCGTGAGCGCGGCGGCACTGGCCGGTGGCGTGAGCACCACCGCGTCGGCGGCGGACATCGGCGCGGCCGCGGCGACCGCCGGGTGCGGCAAGGCGCCCACGTTGACCAGCGGCCAACGGTCCATCCAGAGCAGCGGCCAGAACCGTAGTTTCATCCTGAGGATTCCTGACAACTACGACAGGAACCACGCCTACCGGCTGATCTTCGGATTCCACTGGAACGGCGGCACCGCCAACGACGTCGACGGCGGTGGGTCCGACGGGGCCGCCTGGTCCTACTACGGGCTGCGGCAGCAGGCGAACAACAGCACCATCTTCGTCGCCCCCCAGGGCAACGGCAACGGCTGGGCAAACCCCGGCGGCCAGGACGTCACCTTCGTCGACGACATGATCAGGGTGATCGAGGCAGACCTCTGTGTCGAGACCACGCAACGCTTCGCGCTCGGCTTCAGCTACGGCGGGGGCATGAGCTACTCGCTGGCCTGTTCACGGCCAAGTGTCTTCCGCGCTGTCGCGGTCTACTCCGGCGGGCAGCTCAGCGGGTGCAGCGGCGGCACCGAGCCGGTCGCGTACATGGGGATCCACGGCATCGGGGACGCGGTGCTCAACGTCTCCGCCGGACGGTCCCTGCGCGACAGGTTCGTGCGCAACAACGGGTGCACCGCACAGAGCCCACCCGAGCCGAGGGCGGGCAGCCTGACCCACATCACCACCACCTACTCCGGCTGCCGGTCCGGCTATCCGGTGGTCTGGGCCGCCTTCGACGGCGGGCACACCCCCGGCCCGGTGGACGGCGGCGGGGACAGCGGAGCCAGGACCTGGACCAAGGGCGAGGTGTGGAGGTTCTTCACCCAGTTCGGTAGCGGCACCGACCCCACGACGCCGCCACCGACCACCCCGCCACCGAGCGGCACGTCGGCCCTGCGCAGCACGTCCTCCGGACGGTGCCTCGACGTCAACGGCGCCTCGCAGACCAACGGCGCGGCGGCGATCATCTGGGACTGCCACGGCCAGAGCAACCAGAGCTGGACCTCGACCGCCGCTCAGGAGCTGCGTGTCTTCGGCGGCAAGTGCCTCGACGTCAACGGCGCCGGCACCGCCAACGGCAGCTCGGTGATCATTTGGGACTGCAACGGCCAGTCCAACCAGAAATGGCGGCTCAACACCGACGGCTCGATCACCGGAGTTGGTTCGGGCCGGTGCCTGGACATGGTCGGCAACGGCACTGGCAACGGCACGCGCGTCCAGATCTGGGACTGCACCGGCGCGGCCAACCAACGATGGAGCCGGAGCTGAGCCCGGCGAGGTTCCCGCAGAGGGGACCGGCCCAACGGATGTTCCACCACCCACAAGGAGGCTCAACCGTGCCACTTCGCAAACTTTCCGCCCCCTGGCTGGGGGCAGCCATGGCGGTCATGGTTCTGATCGCCGTCGGAACGTACGTCGTCACGACCGTCGCACCGGCGGCGGCGGCCACCACTGCCGGCTGCGGCAAGGCGCCCGGGCTGAACAGCGGCACCCACACCATCCAGAGCGGCGGGAAGAGCCGCAGCTTCATCCTTCGGCTGCCGGACAACTACAACAACACCTATGCCCACCGGCTGGCCTTCGGGTACCACTGGTTGGGTGGCACCGCCAGCCAGGTCGCGGGTGGCGGCTCCGACGGAGCTGCGTGGGCCTACTACGGCATGCTCTCCCAGTCGAACAACACTACGATCTTCGTCGCCCCACAGGGCCTCAACAACGGCTGGGGCAACTCCAACGGTGAAGACGTCACCTTCACCGACGACATGATCCGCACGATCGACAACGCTCTCTGCGTCGACACCACCCAACGGTTCTCGGTCGGGTTCAGCTACGGCGGCGCGATGAGCTACTCGTTGGCGTGTTCCCGGCCGACGGTGTTCCGTGCGGTCGCGGCAATCGCGGCCCCGGGGGCGATCAGCGGATGCAGCGGCGGCACCCAGCCGGTGGCGTACCTGGGGATTCACGGCATCAACGACAACATTCCGAGCGGACGGTCGCTGCGCGACAGGTTCGTCCGGAACAACGGATGCGCCGCGCAGAACCCGCCCGAGCCGAGGGCGGGCAGCCTGACCCACATCACCACCGCCTACTCGGGCTGCCGGGCCGGCTACCCCGTGGTCTGGGCCGCGTTCGACGGCGGCCACCAGCAAGGCCCGGTGGACGGGTGCGCCGGCTGTGAGAGCGGCGCGCGGAGCTGGGTCAAGCAGGAGGTGTGGCGGTTCTTCACCCAGTTCGGATCGGACGTGCCGCCCACCACTCCCCCGCCGACGACTCCGCCGGCCGGCCAGCAGAACGTGCTGATAGCGGGTAGCCAGTCCGGTCGGTGCGTCGACGTCCCCAACTCCAGCACCAGCAACGGCGCACGCCCGCAACTGTGGGACTGCCACGGTGGCACCAACCAACGTTGGACCCACACCGCCAACCGCACCCTGACCGTCTACGGCAACAAGTGCCTGGACGCCAGCGGGGCGGGCAGCAGCAACGGCACCGCGGTCCTCATCTGGGACTGCAACGGCCAAGCCAACCAACAGTGGAACCTGAACGCCAACGGCACCATCACCAGCGCCCAGTCGGGGCTGTGCCTCGACGCCGTCGCATCCGGCACGGCCAATGGCACGCAACTGCACCTCTGGGCCTGCCACGGCGGGGCCAACCAGCAGTGGAGCACGCGCAACTAGCACGGCCCGCCAGGTCGGAGGCGCGCCGCTCGGGTCCTGTCCCGGGCGGCGCGTCGCGTCAGGCGGTGGGGGCGGCGGAGAGCGAGACGTGCGCGGTGACGATCCGCCAGCCGACGGGCAGGCGTACCCAGGTCTGGGTCTGCCGACCGGTGGCGGCGCTGCCGTCGTACCCGAATCGGGTTGTCACGACCGCCAGGTCCGGGCCGAACGTGGTGATGATCGGATCGACCAGCCGGCGACCGGGCGGCAGCGGTGGCTGCGCGGCACGCCACTTGCGCTGCTCGTCCAGCCCGTACTGATGGTCGGCGAGGCCGAACCGCACGGTGCGCTCGGAATCCCAGAAGTACCCGCAGATCCGGTCGGCGTTCCCGTCGGCCAGCGCCCGCTCGTAGTCGGCGAAGGCCGCCGCCACCTCGGCGACAACGTCCGTCCGGTCGATCTCCATGCGGTACGTCCCTTCGATCCGATCGGTCAGGGAACTCGCCGGCCCGGTCGGGAGCCGTGACGCTCCCGACCGGGCCGACCGGCTCAGCCGCTCAGCGCTGACGTCCGCTGCCCGTCGGCCGACGGGTCATTGGCGGGATCGGCCCGACCGGGCTCCCGTTCCGGATCAACCTCCTCCGGGTCCGGTTCGCGGGGCGTGGGGCGCCCCAGCGCGAAGACCACACAGATCACCGCGACGAAGAGGTAGCCCAGTGCCACCTGACCGTTGGCGTTCCACTCGATCCGCTCGCCGTGGATCAGCCCGATGAACGACAGAAGCGCGCCGGAGCCGGCGAAAATCGCGGCCCGACCGAACCGTTTGTCGATGATGAAGACCACCACCGCGCCGAGCACCAGGCCGGCGAGGATCGCGCCCTGACCCAGCACCAGCAGCCCGTCGTAGATCACGCCGGCGCCGTTGAGCGCATCGTCGCCGACCGCCGCAGCGGTGGTACCGGCCGCCGCCAGGGTGTTGTCGATCTGCCCGGTGGCCCAGGCCGCGATGTTCGGGATCAGCGCGGCGACCACTGCCGCGGCGTGCGCCCTGGGGGTCGCCTGGAACGCCTGCGCCCCGATCAACAATCCGATGTAGAGCAGGATCGGCACGATCGCCGCCGTCGGGAAGATCGCGCCGAGCAGCCCGAACATGCCGAGGAAGCAGAGCAACGCGATCACCACACCGGTCGCCATCGAGTAGCCGCTGCGTCCACCGGCGGCCTTCCAGCCCGGGTGCCCGACGTAGACGGCCGGTGGGAACGGCGAGCCGAGCGCGGCCCCGATCACCGCGCCCGCACCGTCGGCGAGCAACACGCTGCGCAGGTTGTAGTTGTCCCCCGCGGTGGCCGCGCTCTCCACGTTCGTCATGCCCTCGGTGAAGTTGTAGACGCCGAGCGGGATCGCCGTCGCCAGCAGGGGCGCCATGTCGGCCAGCCCGGTGAAGAGCAGGTCCAGCTTGAACGAGGGGACGGCGATCGCGATGTCCCGGGCCGCGGCCGTGACATCCGGCACCGACATCGCCCCACCGGCCCAGCCGATCGCGGTGCCGAGCAGCAGCGCCGCCAGCCCGATCGGGAAGTTGAACGGCAACTTCACGTCGGTCAGCAGACCGATCAGCAGCAACGCGAAGACCGGCAGCGCGACCCAGGCCATCCGCCACATCTGCCCGGCCGGGTTCATCGAGATGAACGTGATGGAGATTCCGGCGAGGGTGCCGAGCAGCGCGGCCCGGGGCGCGTACCGGCGGATGTACGGCCCGACGAACGCGCCGATCAGCACGATCACGCCGATGATGAAGGCCCACGCCAGCCCGGCCTCCCAGGCGCGCACGGGATCCTGGGTGCGCAGGTAGATGGGGAGCATGATGACGAAGATGACGATGAACATGTGTGGCACGCTCGGCCCGTACGGCAGGGCCGTCACGTCGGCGCGGTTCTCCCGTCGGGCCAGCCGGCGGGCCAGGTAGGTGTAGTAGACGTTCCCGGCGACCAGGGCGATGCCGAGCGCCGGCAGGATGGTGCCGAACACCTCCCCCTCGGGAAGGTTCACCACGGCGAGGCAGAGCCCGGTCAGGGTGAGCACGTTGACCAGGACGTTGACGCCGAAACCGAAGAACGCGTTGGTGTCGCCGCGGACCCAGTACGGGAGCGGGACGACTGTGGGTTTGGTCGCTGTCATGGCTGCTCCCGGTCAGGAGGAGGGCTGCAACACGGGGGTGGTGGGCAGCGCGGCGCGTACCTGCGCCGAGTCGGCGACCCAGCCGAAGATGCCGCCCTGGGCGGCGATCATGTCGAGCCCGACCCGGTGGAACTCGGGGAAGTAGGACCCGACGCAGTCGGCGAGCACGAGGCACTCGTACCCGCGGTCGTTGGCCTCCCGGACGGTGGTGTGCACGCACACCTCGGTGGTGACCCCGGTGACCAGGAGGCTGCGGATGCCCCGCTCGGTGAGCAGGACGTCCAGGTTGGTGGCGTGGAAGGCGCCCTTGCCGGGCTTGTCGATGACCGGCTCGTCGGGCAGCGGCGTCAGCTCGTCGATGATGTCGTGGCCGTACTCGCCACGGACCAGGATGCGGCCCTTGGGTCCGGGGTCACCGATCCGTTTGCTCGGTGCGCCACGGCTGAGCTTGGCCGGCGGGCAGTCGGACAGGTCGGGCAGATGCCCCTCGCGGGTGTGCAGGATGCTCAGGCCGACGGCGCGGGCGTCGGCCATCAGCGCCACGAGCGGCCCGATGGTCCGGCGCAACTGGCCGACGTCGTTGCCCAGGCTCTCACCGAACCCGCCGGGTTCCAGGAAGTCGCGCTGCATGTCGATGACGAGCAGCGCCGTGGTCGAGAGGTCGAAGGAGTACGGGCCGGGCCGCGCGGCGGCGATGGTCAACATGGGCGCACCTCACCTGGCCGTGGCGGCGATGACGTCGTCGGAGGTGGTGACGCAGCCGAAGACGCCACCCTGCATGGTGACCATGTGCAGGGCGGCGTCGTGGTTGGCCTTGTCGGTGGCGCCGGTGCAGTCGGAGAGGATCAGGCACTCGTATCCCCTGTCGTTCGCCTCGCGCATTGTTGTGTGCACGCAGACGTCGGTGGTGATGCCGGTGAGGATCAGGTGGGTGATGCCCCGGGTGCGGAGCACCAGGTCGAGGTTGGTGGCGTAGAAGGCGCCCTTGCCGGGCTTGTCGATGATCACCTCACCGGCCACCGGGGCCACCTCGGGCACGATCTCCCAGCCCGGCTCGCCCCTGACCAGGATCCGGCCGGCCGGGCCGGCGGCGCCGATCTCGGCGCCGATGCGCGCCGAACGCCACCGCTTGTTCGCCGGCAGGTCCGACAGCTGCGGGTCGTGCCCCTCCCGGGTGTGTACGACAAGCATCCCGAGCGATCGTGCGTGCTCCAGCAGCCGGGCAGTGGCCGGCAGGCCGGCCCGGGTGAGGCCGATGTCGTAACCCATCGCGTCGACGTAGCCGCCCGGTCCGCAGAAGTCGGTCTGCCAGTCGATGCAGAGCAGTGCGGTACGCGCGGTGTCCGCCGCGCCGTCGTAGGGCCACGGGTAGGGGTTGGCCGTTACCGGCCCGATGCTGCCCATCCTCTCGCCTCCTGTCGTGATCGCTGGTGCTGCCGCGTCAGCGCCGGGCCGCGGAACGGCGGTACGCCCGCCACCCGCCGCTGGCGCTGATGTCTTCGGCCGGCGGGCCCGCCGCATACGCTTCGCAGAGGAAACCGAGCACATCCCGTCCGTCGTGCAGCCGGATCCAGCCGACCGAGAGCGGGGCCGGCACGCCGGCCAGCAGCCCACCGAGCGCGGCGCTGGGCAGCCGCCACAGCTCCACCTCGATCGGGTGGCCCGGCGACCCGTCCGGGCCGGTCCGGACCAGGCCCGGCAGTCCGTCGCCGTCGGGGGTGTCCATCCGGTACAGCCGGTAGAGCGGTGCGGTGCGGGCGGTGCCGGCGAGGACCGCGCCGTGCCCGAGCAACTCGCCGTTGCGGGACTCGCCGGTCAGGTGCCGGCCGACCACGGCGATCAGCAGTTCCGCCGTACGCTGGGGCGGCGGTGAGCCGGCCTCGACCGCGCCGGTCGGCGCACCGCCCTCGGTGAGGGTGGCGGCCAGCCGGGCCAGTGTGGTGTCGCTGAACGCCGGGCCGACCAGGGTCAGGCTCGCCGGGCGGCCGGAGCTGGTGAACCCGTTGGGTACGGTCACCGCGGCCAGGTCGAGCAGGTTCGCGAACTGGGTGTAGCGGCCGAGCATGGCGTTCCGCCCGATCGGGTCCTCGGCGATCTCGTCGAGGGTGAAGGTGGTGCCGACGGTGGGCACCACCAGCACGTCGATGTCCTCCCAGAGCTGGTCGACCTGCGCTCGCAGTTCGCGCAGGCGGTGCTGACCCCGGAAGGCGTCGATCGCGTCGTAGCGCCACCCGGTCTCGAGTACGGCCCGGGTCACCGCGAGGACCGACTCGGGGTGCGAGCGCAGGAAGCCGCCCAGGGCGACGAGGCGCTCGGCCACCCAGGGCCCCCGGTAGAGCAGGTCTCCCGCCTCGAAGAAGGCGCCGAGCGGCACCGACCGGGGGGAACCGACGAAGGTGCGCAGCCGTTCCACGCCAGCAGCGAATCGGGTCTCCTGCCCGGTGTCGCCGAAGAACTCCAGGTCTTCCGCCCGGGGCACCCCGAGGCGGAGCGTCCCCGGCGGGCGGGGCACGACCCGCTCGGCCGGGAACGGGCGTCCCCAGGGGTCTGCCGGGGTGACGGCACGGGCGGCATGCAGGACGTCGAGGGCGCCGGCCACGTCGGGGGCGAAGACCGACACGCAGTCCAGTGAGCGGCAGGCGGGCACCACGCCGGCCGTGCTGAGCAGACCCCGGGTGGGCTTGAGGCCCACTATCCCGTTGAGAGCCGCCGGCACCCGGCCGGAGCCGGCGGTGTCCGTACCCAGGGCGAAGCTGACCTGGCCCGCGGCCACCGCGACCGCCGAGCCGGAGCTGGAGCCCCCGGAGATGAGGCCGCCGCCGAACACGCTCTGACAACTGCCGTACGGCGAGCGGGCGCCGGTCAGGCCGGTGGCGAACTGGTCGAGGTTGGTCTTGCCGACCAGTAGCGCGCCCGCGTCGAGGAGCCGCCGCACCACCGGTGCGTCCTCGGCGGCCAGGTACCCGAAGTCGGGGCAGCCCGCCGTGGTGACCATGCCGGCCACGTCGATGTTGTCCTTGACCGCGAAGGGGATCCCGTACAGCGGCAGCGCGGGATCACCGTGGCGGGTCAGCGATTCGGCGCGCTCACGGAGGCGGTCGGCCGGGACGGTGCTGATCCAGACCGGCCCGTGGTCGCTCCCGGAAAGCCCGTCCAGGACGCGTTCGGCGTGGTCCGCCGGGGTCAGGCCGCCCTCGCGGTACGCCGACCGAAGCTCCGCAATGGACTTCACTCGCTCTGGCATACAGTCGATTGTCGACTGTTCTGTTTCGGGAAACCGCGCGTCACGTAACGACGACATGACGGGGCGTGCCCACGGCTGACTCCAGCTAGCCGAGGTACGAACGCGCGCCGTGCCCAGAGAGCACGGCAAGCACCTCCTCCGGGTCTCCCCCGGCGACCGCCTCGAACAACCGCTCGTGCCGGTGGACCCCGTCCAGCGGCTGCGCCAGCTCCGCCTCCCGGCGCAGGTTGATCGCCATGTAGAGCTGGAGTTTCACCAGGATCGAGCCGTACACAGCGGAGAGCTGCCGGTTGCCGGCGAGCGCCACCAACGCGACGTGGAACTCCCGGTGCGACTCGGCGACCGCCATCCGGTCGCCGACCCGGGTCGCCTCCCTCAGCTGGTCAAGTGTCGCCCGCAACCCGGCGAGGTCGCTCTCCCGGCCGACCGGGATCCCCGCCCGCACCGAGAAGCGTTCCAGCACGTCACGCAGCTCGTACAGCTCCCGCACGTCGCGGTCCGACAGGGTGGCCACCCGGACCCCACGCCGGGGCACGTGCTCGACCAGCCCCTGCTGGGCCAGCAACCGCAGCGCCTCCCGCAACGGAGCCCGGCTGATCCCGAGCCGCCGCGTCAACTGCTCTTCCACCAGGCGCTCGCCCGGGTCGCTCTTGCCGCTGAGGATTTCCCGGGTCAGCCGGGAGACGGCGAGGTCCACCAGGCTGACGCTCTCCAGCTCACCATCCACCGTCGATGCGGCCACGTCGTCCACGCCGATGAGTCTGCCACCTGCCCCCGGACGGCCGGCGTGGGCGCGTCCTCCCTCGGCGGGGTCGGGTCGGCTGCGCACGGCATCGGCTCAGCCTCCCTGGAGCACAGTCGGAGGGCTTCTCACCCCGAGCGGCGCAGCCCCAATCGAAAACGGGATCACCGACTCGCGTTGGTCACCGGGATATCCAGGTCTAGCCGGGTGCCGGTGACCGCCAGCAGGTAGGTGACGCACGGAGCCGCGGCGCGCAGGGCCAACGCGACCTCGGCAGACTCGGCCGCACGCTGTGTTCGCAGCAGGGCGCTGATGCCATGGGCGCTGAAGAAGGTCACCCCGGAGAGATCGAGCACCAGACGTGCGGGCCGCCGGGTGATCACGTGTTCGGCCAGCTCACTGATGAGATGAGCGGTGCTCATGTCGACCTCGCCGGAAACGACGATCAGTGGCGCATGCGGGTCATTGTTCAGGTCGAGCGTCATGATCGGTTTGGCGGGCCGAGCGTGCTGCCGTATGGGTTGAGCGTGCTGCCGAGTGGGTTGTTCGAGGATGGACATGACGCCTCCCGATCTGGTTCATCGGTGAGTCGGACCCTCCCGCGGCGACGAGGCGCGGGCGGCGGACCTGGGCGCATGTCTTGACCCGCGGACCACCCTACCCACGACGTGCGCCGCCGACACCCATCGCCGGGGACGAGTCCGATCCGACACTGATCGCGAAGATCCCGAAGAGGTACTACCCGTCCGGTTCGGTCCGCCGGCCCGGGGTAGGGCCACATGCTGGAAGGCGGTCGAGGCGAGGAGGCGACAGCGGCGGACCTGGTGGCGGCCCGGTTGGCCGGCTGGGGCGTGGGCCAGGTCTTCGGCTACCGGCCTCCGCGCCCCAGGCGCTCGTCGTCGCCGACTGATATCCCGGGTATTCTGACGGGCCTGTAGTTCACATCCGCGTACCGGATGTGACGAACCAGCGTCGAGCAACCGGCGTTGGTCCCGGCTCCGCCCGGTTGGGGGTCCGTGCAGCGGTCCGCGTCACGCGGGCTGCCATCCGCGCGCCCACGCCATCCCGAGCTTCGATTCTCCATGGGCGCGCCGGCCGTGAGGACTCGGTGCCATGACCCACTCGCCGACGGACCCCGCCGACGCATTCGCCGAGCTCGGCCGCATCAAACTCGCTGAGACCAGCCTCGACGACGTTCTGCAGCGCGTCGCGGAACTGGCCAAACGGGTGCTGCCCGTGCCGGTCGAGGTCTCGGTCACGCTGGTTCGCGGCGGAACCGGGCACACCGCGGCGTTCACCCACGAGCTGGCTCTCGACCTGGACGAACGCCAGTACGCCCAGGGAAGCGGCCCGTGTCTGGCCGCCGCCGCCGGCGGCGACATCCTCTCCGTGCCCGACATCACCGCCGAGGATCGCTGGCCCGACTGGGCCGAACGCGGCCGCAAGGCGGGAGTCGGCAGTTCCGTGTCGATCGGCATGCCGATCCAGGAGGCGGTGGTCGGCGCGCTCAACGTCTATGCCCGCACCCCGCACGCCTTCGACGACGACACGGTCGCCGTGCTGGAGACCTTCGCCGCGTACGCCGCCGTCGCCCTGGCCAACGCCCAGCTCTACGAGAGCACAGCCAACCTCGCCCGCCAGATGCAGGACGCGATGGCCAGCCGTGCGGTCATCGAACAGGCGAAGGGCATCATCATGGCTGAACGCCGGTGCACCGCCACCGAAGCGTTCAACATCCTGGCGAAGGTGTCGCAGGACTCCAACCGCAAGCTCCGCGACGTGGCGCAGGCCCTGGTGGACGGGGCAGCCGGAGAAACCAGGCGCTGACCAGGGGCTTACCGCTCGGCGTCGGCGTCGGCGTCCGCCGCGCCATCGCCGTCGCGGGCCGCGTGGGACAGGTCCACGTCGGCGCCGGTCCGGGCGGCGTCCGCCTTCGCGTCGTCCGCGCCGACGATCTCCCCGGCAGGGCCGGTGTCCGCGCCGTCGTCGTCGATCAGCCGCCCGGCGTCGGCCAGTCCGATCGGTACGTACCTGGGATCGGTCATCTCGTCCTCCTCGGGGGTTTTCGCTCGTCCCCTACCGCTACCCCGAGGGGGTTTCCGTACACCCCGGCCCGCTACTCCTCCGGGACGCGCGGCCCGACCTCGCCCCGCTTCAGGTGCTCCGCGTTGCGGTCGGCCTCACTGTCCGCATTCGCGGCCCCGGAGCCAGGATCCGTCGTTCGGCGTCCCTCGGCGTCCTGGTACACCGCGCCGGTTTCGAGGGCTCTCTCCTGCTGACTCTGCTCAGGCGTGGTCATGAATTCCCACCTACCCTCCGGCTCCACCAGCAAACGGTCCCGCCGGCGCTGCCCGATCGGCACCTGTTTGGCCGGGACGCCATCAGCAGCCCGCGGCGTCGCCACGGCAGTGATCATGGCATCAGGCGACGCAGAACTCGTTGCCCTCGGGGTCCTGCATGACGACGTGCCCGAGGACGTCGCCGTACCACTCCTCGCGGACCACCGTCGCGCCAGCGGCAACCAGGTCGGGGACCCTCTGCCGGATCAACCGGGCGCGCTCGGCCATGTCCCCGGAGCCGGGACCGGCCACCCGGATGTCGATGTGCATACGGTTCTTGGCGGACTTTCCCTCGGGGACCTTCAGGAAGCTGATGGCAGGACCCCGACCGTCCGGGTCGACGATGGACGCGTTGTCGGGCTCGTCGAAACCGGGCTCCTTGACATAGCCGAGGGCCAACGCCCAGAAAGCGGCGATCCGCTGGGGATCGTCGGCATCGCATCCCAAGGTCCAGAGAGTGGCCACCCCGCCAACGTACGTCAGCTGTGACACCCCTGTCACCGACCCGACCGGGCGTCGCCCGGCTGACACCCGGGACCGCCGTCGGCACCGCGGTGGTGGCTCAGTGGCCACGGAACGCCTCCTCCAACCACCATGAGCCGCGCGCGGCGCAGACCTTGGCATCGATCACCAGCGGCCGGGTACGGGGACCGGCGAGCCAGCGGCGTACCGGTGCGAGATCGTCGACGGTCCGGACGGTCATCCCGTCGCAGCCGTAACCGCGGGCGATCGCGGCCAGGTCGGTCTCGGGGAAGGTGACGGTCTCCAACGGGTGCCCGTCCGGGCCGAAGTGGTGCACCTCCGCGCCGTACGCCGCGTCGTCGTAGATCACCACGAGCAGGGGTAGCGCCAGCCGAACGGCGGTGACCAGTTCGGTCGCGGACATGACGAAGCCCCCGTCGCCGACCGCGGCCACGGTGAGCCGGTCCGGCCGGGCGACAGCCGCGCCGAGCGCGCTGGCCAGGCCGAGCCCGACCGACTGGAACGCCTGGGTGAAGCAGAACCCGGCCACGTCCGGCACGTCGAGCCACATCGACGGGTAGCCCATGAAGTTGCCGGAGTCGACCACCACCGTCCGGTCGGGTGGCAGCAGGTCGTCCAGTGCGGCCGAGAGCGTCCTCGGGTCGATCGTCGTCGGCGCGCCGCCGCCCTCATCCTGGTACGGAACCGTCCGCCACCGGCCGTGGCCGCGAATCCGTCGGGCCAGTTCCGGCGTACGCCACCCGCCGTCGACGGACCCCGTGAAGTGGTCCCCCAACCGCCCGAGCACCGCCTCGGCGACCGCAGACACCTCGCCGGCCACCGTCAGGTCGACCGGGCGGTTGACCCCGAACGCGGCCGGGTCGTGGTCCACCTGGACGACGACGGCGGAGGGTGGGATCAGTTCGCCGTGCCGGGTGGTCCACATGTTCAGCGTGCTGCCCCACGCGACGACCAGATCCGCCGTGCCGATCAGCTCGGCGGCGAGTGGGGTGGCGAAGCCGCCGGCGACGTCGAGGTTCCACGGGTTCCCGGCGAACAGGCCCTTCGCGGCGGCCGATACCGCGAGCAGCGCGCCGCACGCGTCGGCGAGCCCGGTCAGCGGTTCTCGGGCTGCCCGGGCGCCCCGACCGGCGATGAAGACCGGCCGACGGGCGGCCTGGAGCGCGGCCAGCAACGCCTCGATCGGCGGGATGGCGGGCGGGGCCGTTGCGACCACCGGGACCGGGCCGGACCACGGTTCGGTCACGGCCTGCTGCACCTCCAACGGGAGGCCCAGCACCACCGTCGCGCCCCGGGCGGCGGTCCGGTACGCCGCGCCCGTGTCCTCGGCCGCGTGCGTCGCGCGTACCCGGTTGAAGTCGGCCCCGACCGCGGCGGCGAGCGCCGGCAGGTCGATGAAGAAGTTCGACCGCGGCGCTGTCGCCTCCGGGGCCAGGACCACCATCGGGGTACGGCTTTTCGCGGCCTCGGTGAGGCCGGTCAGCGCGTTGGTGACACCCGGACCCTGGTGCACCGAGAGCAGTCCCACCGTCCCGGCGGTGCGGGCGTACCCGTCGGCCATGCTCGCCGCGCCGCCCTCGTGGGCCGCCGCCACGAACCGGGCGCCGGCCGCGACGAGCGCGTTCGTGACATGGAAGTTGCCACTGCCGACCACCCCGAAGACGTGCCGTGCGCCGTGTCCGTACAGGGTCCGCCCGACCACCTCGGCTACCCGCATCGGTGGTCCGGCCTACCGTTCGACCAGCGCGAGGACCCGGCACGGGCTGCCCGACCCGGAGACGATCGGCAGCGGTCCGGCGATCACCACCGCGCCGGTCGCCGGCAACTGCGCCAGGTTACGGAGCTGGGTCAGGCCGTACTTGTCCTGGCCGAGCAGGTACGAGTGGCACGGGAATGGCGGGTCGAACGAATGCGCGGCGCCCGCGTCGGTCCCGACCGTCTCCACCCCGACGCCCTGGATCGGTGACTCCTCGGCCAGCCAGCGGGCGCACTCCACGGAGATGCCCGGGGTACGCCCGGCGTTGGCGTACCGTTCCGGGTCGTCGCCGTAGGCGTCCCAGCCGGTGCGGTAGAGCAGCCAGCCTCCGGTGGGCAGGGCGCCGTGTTCCGCTTCCCACGCCTTGACGTGCTCGACCTCCAGCAGGAAGTCACTGTCGTCGGCGGCGTCGGAGGCGTGGTCGATCACCACCGCCGGGGCGATCATCTGGCTCACCGGGACCTGCGACACGTCGGCGCCCTGTTGGCCGGTGACCCAGTGCACCGGGGCGTCGAAGTGGGTGCCGGTGTGCTCGCCGGTGGAGAAGTTGTTCCAGTACCAGGCCGGGCCTCGGTCGTCGTACCGGCTGATTTCGCTGAGCCGGAACGGCCAGGTCTGGCCGAACTGCTCGGGCAGACCCAGGATCGGGGTCTGGTCCGAGAGCGGAGCGGTGAGGTCGACAACCTGGATCTGGCCGCTGGAAAGAGCGGCGACAAACTCCTGGAGCACCGTCATGCGGCGACGGTACACCCGCTCATGTTCCACGATGGACCATCGAACGGAGCCACTTGGCGAGGCCTCCGTGCCGCTGCCATGAACCAGCGTATGGCTGCCACCGTTGCCTGCCGGCCTTCTCGGTCGACCGCTGACGGCTATCCGAGGCGGCGGCTGCGTGCCGCGATGCGGATGGTGGTGCCTACGGGTCCGCTGTCGACGAGGAGGTAGTCGGCCATCTGCCCCACCACCCACAAGCCCATTCCTCCCGTACCGGACAGGGGCGGTCGCTCGGCGCACGGAACGTAGCGAGCGGCGTTGAAGCCCAGCCCCTGGTCAGTGACTTCACAGGTGAGCTGACCGTCCAGGAGCAGGCGTAGCCAACCTGCCCCTCCCCCGTGCCGGATCACGTTGATCATGAGTTCGTTGACAGCGATGACCCAGTTCTCGATCTCGTCGTGGTCGAGGCCGCATTGGCGACCGACGACCTCGACCTCGTGTCGGACGCGGTTGAGGTCGGCGAGGGTGAACGACGTCGAGAACAGGGGCTTGCTGGCGGTGGGGACGTGGTGGCCGAGCGGTGGGTCACCCACTGCTTCCCCTCCCTGTCGGACGTGGAGCCGGTGGCACGAGGGAGGATAGCGCTCCGCAACGGGTTCACCCGGCGACCATTGCATCGATGTGACATGGGAAGGTACCCCACGCCGACGGCACGACACTGTTGATCTCGCGCCTGACGTGCCATCGGCCGCGTGTCGGCGTCTAGGCTGCCTGGGTGCCCGATGCCGAACTGGTGACGAACGACGAGCGGCTGAGACGTATCGAGGCGATCACCGACGCCGCCCTGTCAGGGCTCAACATCGCCGAGTTGCTCGACGAGCTACTCGAACGGGTCCGGGACCTACTGAAGGTCGACACCGCCACCATCCTCCTGCTGGACGACCACACCGGCGAGCTCGTCGCGACCGCGGCCAAGGGCCTGGAGGAGGAGGTGCGCCGCGGGTTCCGTATCCGGGTCGGACGCGGCTTCGCCGGCCGAGTGGCGGCGACACGCGCCCCGGTCACGATCCACAACGTGACGCCCGACGACGTGGTGAATCCGATCCTGCTCGCCACGGGCGTCCGTGCCCTGCTGGGCGTGCCCATGATTGCCAACGGCAACCTCGTCGGCGTACTGCACGTCGGCTCCCTGGCAATGCGGCGGTTCGGGCCCGACGACGTGCAGCTGTTGCAGCTCGTCGCCGATCGTGCCAGCTTGGCGGGTCAGGCCCGAGTGCAGGTCCTCGACCGGCAGGCTGCGCTGGCCCTGCAACACAGCCTGCTGCCCGGCCGGCTACCCGACATTCCCGGCCTGGACCTTGCCGCCCGGTACGTGCCCGGCCACGACCTGGGCATCGGCGGCGACTGGTACGACGTGTTCACGTTGCCCTCGGGCTGGCTGGGCGCGGTCATCGGTGACGTCTCCGGCCATGGGCTGCCTTCCGCCGTCGTCATGGGACGCATCCGCAGCGCGCTACGCGCTTACGCGCTCGATTCCGACGATCCCGCCCAGGCGCTGACCTCCCTCGACCGCAAGATCCACCACTTCGAAGCAGGCACCCTCACCACCGCCGTCTACGCCCTGATCACACCCGACCGCACGAGGGTGCACCTCTCCTCCGCAGGCCATCTACCACCGCTGCTGGCTGTCCCCGGTCATCCCACCCAGCCGGTCAACCTGACGGTGGACCGGCCACTCGGTGTGGGCCGACCATCAACCAATCGACGCACCACGGTTCTGGACCTACCGCCGGGCGCGGCGCTCGTCTTCTACACCGACGGACTCATCGAACGCCGCAGCGAACTGATCGACACCGGCATCGAGCGCCTCGCCGACGCCGTGCAGTCCGGGCCAGCCGAGGCGTTGTGCGACCACATCATGGCCACCACCGCGGAGGAGCACCCTGTCGACGACATCGCTCTGCTGGTCATCCGCCGGCAACCACCGCCGGCTTGAGCCTCCGGGCAACCGCTGGGCCGCGACCGGTTTCCCGTCGGCGAGTTGATCATGGCTCGGCGGTGGCTGCTGGCCTGGTCCGCAGCCGCGCCGGCCCGAGCAGGCCGCACAGCGACGACCAGAAACCGCGGCACCGGCACGCGGGCTGCGGTGGGTGCCGCTCCAGCACCGGCAGACTGAGCCGCCGCTCAACCCAGCTTGGTCGACGGATGGCCATCACGAGCGCAGCCGTCGAGCGACACTCCGCACTGGTTGGTGGTTGCCTGAAGCTGACAGGGTGGGATCTGGTCCGGGCGAAGGAGCGTTAGAGTCGCCCAATGGCGATCTTCCGGGTCGACGAGGTGAGCCCCGCGACCGTGCGCCTGCCCACCCGGCCGCTCAACGAACTGTTCGATGACGCGTTGGTGATTGGCGGCGATCCGGCGATGCCGGTGCTCGTGCCCGACGGAGTGCATCCGCTGCTCGACGCCGTCGGCCGGGCGTTCGCCGACCATCGCCCGCTGGTGTTGTCTCCGGACGCGGTGTGGTTGACCATCACGCAGGGGGTCGCGCAACACATCCGGCTGCACGCCGAGGAGTTGCGCCCCCGCTTGGTGAGTCACGCCGGCCGTAAGCGGCTCACCGTCACCGTCGATGGGCAGATGCCGCAGGACGCCGCTTCCTGGCAGGACCTGGTGGCGTCCTTCCATGAACTGCTCGCGGCCGAGATCACCGACGCGGACCTGTTCGAGTGCGACTTTTCCACCAGCACTGACGTCGACCGGATCGCGGGACGAGTAGCCCTCCTCGACGCCTACTCGCCGTACTTCTCACTCTGGCTGGTATGCGTGTGCGGAATCCCGTCGATCACGCTGACTGGCGACGTGGCGGACTGGCAGAAGATTCGCGCGCGGGTGGACGCGCTCGCCGGGTTCGGCCTGCAGAAGTGGTGCCGCTCGCTCGGGCCGATCGCCGACCAGTTCGTCCGCGCCGCGGCAGGGGATGAGGACGTGGCGTTCTGGCGGCGCATCTACAACCCGGTCGACGCGTACGGCGGTGACGTGGTCACCGGCTGGGCCGCGCGCCTGTACCCGTACCTTCGCGGTGAGGGCACGTTCGACCGGCCGAACCCGCTGCTGGAACTGCCCATCGACGAGCCTCGCGACGCGACAGTCGACGGACGCGGCTTCTACCACGGTCCCGGCCTCCGCACCGATCAGGTCCCCGCGACGTTGTCGCGGGTGACAGTGGACGTCAACGATCTGGTGGCGGGCGAGAACCGGGCGGTCGCCCTGCACGCCGGCCTGGTCGGCGTCGCGCAGGACGACAACGGTGGACTGCGGCCCATTGCCGGCTGGTACCTCGCGCCGAGCGCGGTGGAGATCGACGACGTCATCGACCGGATGGTGCGCGACCACGAGACCACACCACCCCAGCCCGTACGCCTGTTGAACGCGCCCGCCGAGGTCGTGGCGCTTTACCAGCGCATCGGTGCCGCCACCCTGTTCGGCGCGTGGCAGCTACTGCCGGCCGCCGAGCACCGCTGGATCTACCGCGACAACGACGAGCGGTCACTCCTGCCGATCATCGACCTCGCCGATGGCCGCAAGATCTGTGCTGCCGTCGACTACGCAACGCAGTCGACCCACTGGATCCTCTGCCGAGCCGAGGAAGTGACGGCCGCACAGTCGGACGAGTTCGACGCGCTCGTCCGCCTGATCGACGAGCCCGCCGACGTTCCCGTGTACGGCACCTCGCTCGCGCAGCTGCTCGACGCCGCCCTCGACTCCGAAGGCGACATCTCCCACCTGGAAACCGGCCGACTCCACCAGCTCGACCGACCCAGCGGTTGATCCAGGAGTACGCCCCGTCGACAGAGTGCTCTCAGACCCTGGCCGCTGGCGCGCGCGTCCCGACGGGACGATCGGTGAGGCCCGCGACGAGCAGCAGGTACGCGGTCAGTTCGACCACCGCCGTGAGCGCCGGCATCGGTTGCGGTAGGGACAGCGTGGGCGTGATGGCATGCCACGCGAACAGGGCGTTGTCCCTGCCGACGGAGAGGGGCATCGGGACCATGCCAATGCACGTGTCCATCAGAGCCAGTGCGGTGAGGGCCAGCAACGCCGCGCCGATCGAGGCGAGCCGTCTACCGTGGCCGGCGAGCGCCGCGACCTGAGGAGAGGCACCCATGATGCGGACGTTCCTGCAGTCGGATGATTTGCACGATCTGGTGGCGGAGCAGTTCGGCTCCACGAGCCGGCTTACCGGCCTGGAGCGGCTGACCGGTGGCAGCAAGAAGGGCGTCTACCGGCTCGGTCTCGACGATCAGAAGACCGTGATTCTGTATGTGTGGGCAGCGGGCGAGAATTACTGGCCGCCGTCGCCGACGGTCCCGGATGACCCGTTCACCGACGCGTCGGGCGCGGAACTCTTCGCAGCCAACCACGCGGTACTCGTCGCCGCTGGTGTGCGCGTGCCGCGGCTGATCATGCTCGACCGCGACGGCCGCTACCTCGACGCCGACATGGCGCTGCTCGAAGACGCCGGCGCGCTACGGCTCGAGACCCTCATGGAACGCGATCCCGCTGCGGCCGCCGCGCCGCTGTCGATTCTCGGCGACGCCCTGCGCCGTATGCACACCACCTTCGACCCACGCTATGGCAGGCTCGCGGCCATCGCCCAGGGCAAGGCGTCCCAGACTCGACGCACCGAGGACATCATCGTGGACCGGGCGCTCGGCCACCTCGACGCAGCAGCAGCCCGCGACCCCAGGCTGTCTGCTGCGCAGCAGAGGATTGCCGCCCACCTGCATCACCTCCATGGCAGGGTCGCGCCACGGCGGGAGTACGCGCTGGTGCACGGTGAACTCGGACCGGATCACGTACTCGTCACACCGGCCGGCGAGCCGGTGATGATCGACATCGAAGGGCTGTCCTACTTCGACGTCGAATGGGAGCACGCCTGGCTGCAGATGCGCTTCGGCGAGGCGTATCCGGCGCTGCGTCCGGTCGATCTGGACGCGGACAGGTTGGAGCTCTACCGGTACGCGCAGGTGCTGTCGCTGATCGAGGGTCCACTGCGCATCGCGGACACCGACTTCCCGGACCGACGATGGATGCGCGACCTCGCCGAGCGGAACATCGCCAAGGCACTCGCCGCGATCTGATGCCTCCGGCTGTGCGGTCAGACCAGTCGGCGGCGGACCCACCAGAGGGAGAACAGGGCCAGCACGACGGTCAGCGCGATCAGCACGCCGAACTCCCGCCATTGCAGGGTCCAGAACTTCGAGCCGGGCACGTAGCTCACCTTCAGGCTGAGGTTCTGCTCCCCCAGCCATCTCTGGCACGCATCGCGCCCGCCGAGCGCCCTCGGCCCGCACTGGGTCATATCGGCCGGACCGGTGAACTCCGCTCCGGTCGAGGTGATCGTGGTGCTCGACACGACCCAGTCACCCCTGCGGTCGGGCTCGACATGGACCATCATCCGCCCGGTGTCGGGGCTCATCGAGATCCCGAAATCACCGTCGAACCGTAGGGGGCTGACCGTGGTGATCGGCTGAGCCAGCCAGGGGCGGATCGCGAACGGAGCGGCGATCTGGAGGCCGACGACCACCAGGAGGGTCACCGCCATCGCGGCGAGGGTCCGCCGCAGCAGCAGTCCGGTGGCGACACCCACCACGAAGGCCAGCATCGCGTAGCCAACCGGGACGATCCCGCGGGCCGCGAACACCAGCGGGTTCATCCGGTCCGCCGAGGCCCCGTCGATCGGCTGCGCCCACTCGCTCAGCACCAGGCTGAGCACGCCGGCACCGAGCGCGGCGGCACCGCCACCGACCGCGAGTTTGACCAGCAGCCAGCGGTCGCGGCTGACGGACTGGCTGAAGACCATGCGGTACGTGCCGGTCTCCAACTCCCGGGCCACCAACGGCGCACCCCAAAAGATGCCTACCAGGGCGGGCAGCAGGTACAGGGCGCCGATGGCGGCGATGTGGAACTCACTGGCCCACCCCGGTTGCAGGGCCTGGAGGAATGCCTCGCCGGCGGCGAGGCAGGCGTCGCCCTGGCAGCCGGTGTACCCGGTCTGCGTGGCCAGCTCCGTCACCTCGGCCCAGGTCAGCGCCAGACCACCTAGGAGCAGCAGCAACAGGGTGCCGGTGGCCAGGGCCGGGGTGCGAAACTGCCGCCAGGTCATCCAGATCATCGCTGTCCCTCCAGAACCCGATCCGGCCCGTCGCCGGTGGCACCGCTCATGTACGCCAACACGATGTCCTCCAGGTCCAGCCGGTCGACCTGCCACGTCGGGTCGACGATCGGCGCGGTGCTGCGCACCACCAGGGTCGACTGCACATCGGTGTGGCTCTGCTCGACCAGGGCTCGCCCGGCGCCCAGGTCGGCGGTGTCGCGCCGCTGCCCGACCAGGCGGTGGTGGGTGGCGAGCAGGTCGTCCACGTCACCGGCCACCCGCACCCGAGAGGCGACCAGCACAATCAGGTAGTCGCAGACCCGTTCCAGGTCGGCGACCAGGTGTGAGGACATCACGATGCTCATGCCCTGCTCGGCGGTCAACTCCATCAGCCCCTGCAGGAAGTTGCGTCGGGCGAGCGGGTCGAGTGCCGCCACCGGCTCGTCGAGCAGCAGCAGATTGGGGCGCTTCGCCGCGGCGACGGTCAGGGCGAGTTGGGCGCGCTGGCCACCGGAGAGCTTGCCCGCCTTCTGTGCCGGGTCCAGGCCGACCTGGGCGATCCGCCGCTCGGCGAGCGCACCGTCCCAGGACGGGTTCAGGTGTGCACCCATCCGGAGGTGGTCGGCGACGGTCAGGCCGGCGTAGACCGGTGTGTCCTGTGCGACGAACCCGACCTGCGGCGACCCGCTGACCGGCCGCGCGCCGAGCACCTCGATCCGCCCCGAGGTCGGATCGAGCAGCCCACAGGCCAGTTGCAGCAGCGTGGACTTACCAGCGCCGTTCGGCCCGACCAGGCCCACGACGTGGCCGGCCGGAATGTCCAGAGTGCAGTCCTTCAGTGCGGAGCGGCGCCCGTACCGCTTGGTCAGACCGTCCGTGATCAGCGCGCTAGTCATGCTCGGGCCTCCGAAAACGCGCGAAAGCTGCTGAGGAAGAGCGCCTCGATGCTCTCGTCGTCCAGGCCGGCCTCCCGTGCCTCGGTCAGCCAGCGCGCGAGGTCCTGCCGCAGCGGTTCGTGCTTGCTCAGCGAGTCGCCGCCCAGCGTGCGGGTGACGAACGTGCCCAGTCCTGGCCGGGCGGTGACCAGGCCCTCGTACTCCAGCTCGCGGTATGCCTTGGACACCGTGTTCGGGTTGATCGCGACCCGGGCCACCACCTCCTTGACGGTGGGCAGCTTGTCGCCTTCCTTCAGGACCCCGAGCCGGAGTGCGTGCCGTACCTGCCGGATGAGCTGCATGTACGGCGCAACCCCGGACCGTGCGTCCAGGTGAAACTCGATCACCTCGCCACCCCATTCCACTAGTTGCCTAGCACAATAGGGCCATGGACGGCCTCTCCGCTACCGAATGACGTCGTGGGATCTCGGACGACTACCCGTCGACGGTGCGATGGGTTCCACCGGACGTCACTACAGGCCCAGGCTCCGCAGGGTCGGTACGGTCTGGCCCACCCAGGCGAGGTCGGCGTCCTCGCGAGCGCCCTGGGTGCGTTGTGTGCCGGCCAGGAACCACAGGAAGTAGGTGGTGTAGCCGGGCGCGCTCACCACTGTGTGGTACCCCTCCGGCATCATCTGCATGACGTGATCGCGGATGGTGACGTTCTCCTCGTACCCGTCGTCGGTGTAGACCCGGCTGATGCCGAACCCGTTCGCCGGGTTGACGCGGTAGTAGTACATCTCCTCGTGTGCGGCCTCGGCTGGCAGGTCGTCGACCTTGTGCCGGTGTGGCGGGTAGGTGCTCCAGTTGCCCGAGGGCGTGTAGGTCTCGCCGACGATGAGACGGCGGGCGGGCAGGTCCGGCTGCGAGATTTCGGTGAGGATCTGGTGGTAGGTACGGCCGAAGTTGGCCGCTCCCCAGCGGCCGGTCGCGACCTGCTCCGGTGCGATGACATAGGGGTCGGTGGCCAACTCGCTTGGTGCACTGGGTAGGGCTATCTCCACGTCGGTGACGGCCTCGACGGTCACCTCGGAGCCGGCCGGGATGTAGACGGAGTGCGGCTTACCGGAGAAGACGTCGGCACGCTGACCGACCTGCGGGAAGTGGCGGTCGGCGACGGTGAAGCTGGCCGTGCCACCGAGGATGACGGCCAGGATCTCCCGGTCGCCGGACCCGCCGGTCCAGGACTCGCCAGCCGACAGCCGCAGCAGTGTGAAGTCCAGCAGCCGGCAGGGGTTGAATGGCAGCGTGTTCCGGCCGTCGAGGGCGGGGATGGAGCAGTGGTAGCGGTAGTTCATGATCACCTTTCGCAGAATGCGGGCAGTGCGGGTCGGTCGCGGCGGCTACCAGGGGCTGATCCAGCCAGGGATCGTGGCGCGGGTGAGGGCCTCCAGGTAGAAGTAGTCGCCCCAGAGGGTTCCCTCGTCGACGCCGACGCTCTTGGGTTTGTCGTAGACGCCGTGCAGGATCAGCGCATTCGAGGCCGGATGGCTGCCCGTGGAGTAGTTGTCGATGAGCGAGCGCAGAATCTTGGTGGCGGCTGTCCGGTACCGGCCGGCGCCGGCCGTGTCGGCGAGGCCGTCCGCCAGTTCGACCAGGCCACAGACGGCGATGGCCGCTGCCGAGCTGTCCCGCTCCTGGCCGCTGCCGTCGCCGAACTCCAGATCCCAGTACGCGACGTGGTCGTCGGGCAGGCGCGCGAGGAAGTGGTCGGCGCAGGTCCTCGCGGCGGCGAGCAGCGCGGGGTCGCCGATGTGCCGGTGGTTGAGGCTGAACCCGTAGATGCCCCAGGCCTGCCCACGCGCCCAGCAGGAGTGGTCGGCGTGGCCCTGTTCGGTTTCCCCGCGCAGTGGCGCGCCGCTGTCCGTGTCCCAGTAGAAGGTGTGGAAGGTGGTGCCGTCCGGACGCAGGATGTGCTGGCGCAATTGAGCGGTGTGCCGGCGGGCCGCGGCGGCGTAGCGGTCGTCGCCGGTGGTCTCGCTGGCCCAGAAGAGCAGCGGCGTGTTCATGAGGCTGTCGATGATGGTGCGGCCGCGTTGGCGGGGGTCGTTCAGGTCGCCCCAGGCCTGGATGATTCCGGCGGGTTCGAGAACGCGCGTCATCAGGTGGTCGGCGGCGGCGAGAGCCGCGTCTCGGGCCCGCTGGTCGCCGGTACGACGGGTCGGGGTGACGCAGGCGAGGGTGTAGAGGAACCCGAGGTCGTGGGTGTCCAGGTCGATGCCGTCGGTCATCCGGGCCGCGAAGCTGTCCACGTGCGACATCGCGGCCCGCAGGTAGTGATCGTCACTGGTCAGGTCGTGTGCCAGCCAGAGCATGCCGGGCCAGAAGCTGGTGGTCCAGCCGACGTTGGCGCCCTCGGGCTGGCCAGCACTCGGTGGCCGGAGCGGGTAGCGGTTGGCGTCGGTGGTGTCCGCGGGGTACCGGTCGCCGAAGGTGGCGATGTTCGCGCCGACGGTACGTATCGCGGCGGCCACCGCGGCCGCCGTGGCTTCTGCGTCGGAGTTGGGACGGACGTCGGTCGCCGTCATGGATGCTGATCTCCCTCGTGTGTCCGGTCCGGTGCCGGGCAGGTGTCTCATCGGCGTCCCGGATCGGTGGCCGGAACGTGGTGTTCACGTGGTCTGGGGTGCTGTCGTCGGTGGGTCGAGGGCGGCGCGCATGGTGAAGCGGCTGTTGGCCCACACGACGTAGAGCAGTGGCGCGGCGGCGAGGCCGAGCGCGATCGCGGGGCGGGCGGCCAGGATCTGGGCGAGCAGCACGAGGACGAGCAGAGACACGGCGGTGAGGTACCAGCGGCGCACCGCCAGATACAGGCAGGCACGGGCCACGTCACGCAACCGCGCGGTGGGTCGGTCGGCGAGGGTCACCAGCCCGAGCAGCGTGGTCGCGATGGTGAGGACGATCAGGGTCGCCAGGACCGGAAGGGCGAGTGCGCCGACCCGATGGCCCCACGCGGCGCGGGCGTCGACGGCGAGCACGACCAGTGCGGCCATGGCTGCCGCCGTCCAGAGCATCGCCGGCCGGGCGGTGGCTCGCCAGGCACGGCCGTAGGTGCGCAGCACCCCGCCGGAGTCGCCGGCGGAGTAGGCGGACATGACCGCGAAGACCGCACAGAGCCCGGGCGCGCAGAGCGGGGCGGTCAGCGCGTACAGCGGCCACGAGCGTGCCGCCTCGGTGGTGAACATGAGCGTCACCAGTGGCAGGCAACCGAGCACCAGCAGCAGGTTGGTGACGAGCGCGACGTAGAACCCGTCGAAGACGGCGGTGATGGTGTGGTGGCGCGAACGCATGGGCCTCAACCCTTCAGTCCGGTCGTGGCGATGCCCTCGATGAAGTGGCGCTGGCCGAGCAGGAAGATGACAGCGACCGGCAGCACGGACAGCACGGAGCCCGTCATGATCAGCGCGTACTCGGCGTTGTACTGGGAGATGAAGGTGTTCAGTCCCAACTGGATGGTGCGCAGCTCCGGACTGCGCAGGTAGATCAGCGGGCCGAGGTAGTCGTTCCAGGTGGTCACGAACGTCAGCAGGGCCAGGCTGGCCAGCGCCGGTCGGGACAGCGGCAGCATGATCCGACGGTAGATGCCGAACTCGCTGAGACCGTCGACCCGCGCCGACTCGCTCAGCTCCTCGGGGATCGTCTCGTAGAACTGCTTCATCAGGAACACGCCGAACGCGCCGAACGCCTGCAGCGCGACGATCGACCACAGCGTGTTCGACAACTGCAACTTCGACATGAGGATGAACTGCGGAATCATGTACGACTGCCAGGGCACCGCGATCGTTCCGACGTACGCCAGGAAGAGCGCGTTGCGGCCGGGAAAGCGGACCCGGGCGAAGCCGTAGGCGGCGAAGCTCCCGGTCACCACCTGCAGGAGGGTGACGACCACCGACAGCAGCAGGGTGTTACCCAACCACGTCATCATGTCCGAGCGCTGCCAGATGTCGAGGTAGTTGCGCCACACCACGGGATCGGGGAGCCAGGTGATCGGGATGGTGAAGACGTCGCTGTTGGTCTTCAACGACGCCACCACCATCCAGTAGAACGGCAGCAGCAGCCCGGCCGCCGCGAGCACGAGGGCGGCGTACCCGACGAGCCGCCAGCCCCGGGACCGGACCGGTCGGCCGGGCGCGCTGCGGTTGTCGGACGCGGCGACGGCGGGGGTGGCCAGGGAGAGGTCGGTCGCGGTCATCAGCTGTTCCTCCGCTTGTTGACCATGAACTGGATGACCGTGATGCTGAAGCAGATGGCGAACAGGACGATGGAGACCGCCGAGGCGTAGCCGAACTGGTTCTCCTCGAAGCTCTTCTGGTAGATGTACTGCGAGAGCACCAGTGTCGACTGGCCAGGTCCGCCGCCGGTCATCACGAGGATGAGGTCGAAGACCTTGAAACTTTCGATGGTCAGCAGCACGGTGACGAAGAAGGTCGTGTGTCGCAGCCCGGGCAGGGTCACGTGCACGAACCGCTGCCACGGTGTGGCGCCGTCGGTCTCGGCCGCCTCGTAGAGCTGGGCCGGGATGGTCTGCAGGCCGGCCAGGAACAGCAGCATGTAGTAGCCCATGTACCGCCAGGTGCCGACGATGATGACCGCCGGCATCGACCAGGTCGACGACGTGGTCCAGCCCGGCGGGTTGTCCACCCCCACGGCACCGAGCAGAGCGTTGATCGGGCCGTACTCCGGGCTGAACAGCTGGTTCCACACGACCGCGATCGCCACGATCGAGGTGATGTAGGGGAAGAAGGCGACGGTGCGGAAGAACCGTACGCCGCGCAGTTTGCGGTTGAGCAGCAGCGCCAGCCCGAGTGACGCCGCGAGGGTCAGCGGGATGTGGAAGACGGTGTAGTAGACGGTGTTGCGCAACGCGGTCCAGAAGCTCGCGTCGTCCCACATCCGCCGGAAGTTGGCGGTGCCGGTCCACTCGGCCACCCCGAAGACGTTCCAGTTGGTGAAGGCCACGTAGAACAGCACGACGACGGGTAGCAGGGTGAGCACGGCGAAGCCGACGAAGTTGGGAAGGATGAACGACCAGCCGGCGACCGTGTTGCGCGACACCAGCCGCCGGTTCCTGGGTCTCGTGCGCGGCAATGTTGCCATAGGGAGTCTCCGGGAGCGTTCGGCGTGGTGGCGGGACCGGCGTGCGGCGGAGGCGCGCCGGACCCGCCATCAGCTCACTGGTTGAGGACCTCGTTCTTGGCGCGGGCCTGCGCCTTGCTCAGCTCCGCGTCGACGCCCTTGCTGTCGGAGAGGATCGCCGAGTGCGTCTCGTTGAGGAGGTTCTGCAGGCCGGCGGTGTGCTTCGACACCGGGTTCTCCGGCTTGACGGTGTGCTTGGCGTAGGCGAACTTCGACAGGTCGTCCTGCGGTACGCCGGCCAGCCCGAACAGCGTCGCGGTGACCGCGTCGGTGACCTGGGCCGGGGTGATGCCGATCCCGGCCAGCGCCTTGCCGGCATCCGGGCCGGCCGCGTACTGGAGGAAGGCCTTGGCCGCGGCGGTCTTGGACTTGCTGATCTTCGGGTTGATCCCCAGGCCGGTCGGGTCACCGAAGGTGACAGGTGTGGCGGAGGTGCCGGTGGTGGACTTGTCGAACTGCGGCGCCGGGGCGATCCCCCACTGGAACGTGTCGGCGTCACCGCTCTGTCGCTGGTTGAGCAGCGTGGCCACGTACCAGGTACCCATCAGCAGCATCGCCGACTGCTGCTTGCCGAACTGCGCCTGGTAGGTGAGTTTGTTGGTCTTCGCGGTGCCGAAGGTCGGCTGCGCGCCGGCCGCCTGCAGGTCCAGTGACCGCTCGTAGTACGGCTTCAGGTAGCCGAAGTCCCCGGAAAGCAGGTCCGCGTTGGGGGTCTGGGCGAGCGCGAATCCCTGCACCGTCGACTGGAAGGTGTGCTGGTAGGCGCCGGTCGCGTTCGAGCCGGCCCCCTTCAGCCCGGTGTGCAGCCGCTTCGCCGCGTCGGTGTAGTCGTCCCAGGTCCAGTTGCCGTCCGGCGGAGCCACCTTCGCCTTCGCGAACAGGTCCTTGTTGTAGAACAACACCCAGGAGTCCTGCCGGTACGGCACCGCGTACGCCTTGCCGTCCACCTGGTACGACGCGAGCGCCGGGCTCGAGCCGAGACCGGAAGTGGCGTCGGAGACGTCGAGCAGCTGACCACCGCTCTGGTACGTGTAGAAGTTCTTGAGGTTCTTCATGACGTAGACGTCCGGGGCGGTGCCGGCGGCCAGGTCCGTGATCATCTGGGTGTCGTAGTCGTTGCCTGGGGCGTACTCCTTGAGCTCCACCGTCACGTTCGGGTGGGTCGCCTTGAAGCCGTCGGCGAGCGCTTTGAACTCGGGTGTGGACGACAGGCTCCAGCCGGCGAGGGTGATGGTCACCGGGGCATTGGGGTCGACTGGCTCGTCTCCGCCCCCGCAGCCGGCGAGAACCAGCGCCAGGGCCGTCGCGGCGCTGATGACGGCCGGTATCGCACGCTTCATGCTCTCTCCTTCAGGTCAAGGGGCCCGGACGGGCCCGCACTGCTACCAGGTCGCCTGGGTGGGCCTGGCATGCTCCATGTCCAGACGGGTCGACGTGCTGATCCCGTCGGGCCAGTCGACCGCCAGATGGAGGCCGCGGCCGTCCTCGTCGACCACGGCCTGGCATGCCTGCCCCGCCGTGGTCACCGGCACCCTGGCCAGCCCGGTGAAGGTGGCGGCCCATGCCCCCGGCCGGACGGGGTGGTCCAGCCAGGGCACGACCAGCCCGCCGGCAAGGGGCCCGCCGTGCGGAACGGCGGTGACGCCGGCCGTTCCGTCGCCGTGAACGCTCTCGAGCCAGCTGGTCAGGTCGGCCCCCGTCACGACCGCCACACCGCCGCCGGCGGTGGCCGTCGCATCCCCGGCAATCGCCCAGCCGCCGATCCGTAGCCGCAGCGCGGCCGCCTCGACGCCGTCGGCGAGGCCGTCGACGCGGGTCAGACGTAGCTCCCAGGGGCCGCGGACCAGCGAATACAGGGTGAGGTGCCCGGCCGGTCGGGACCGGCCCACGCGACCGCCGCCGTGATCGCGCTGACCCGGTTCCGGGTCGACCCAGTAAGCGAGGGCACGTGACCCGGCCACGCCCACACCGTCGGGGTCGACCCGAACGGTCAGCAGGCGCATACCGGCGCGGTGGGTGACCCGGCCCGCGTCGTCGACGAGAGTGACGGACTGGTCGAGCGGACTGGCCCAGCCGCTGTCGTCGAGGACCGGGGTGGTGGCGGTGGAGTAACCCAGTCGGGCGTAGAGCGGGGAATCTGAGACGGTGGCGCCCTCGACGGCGTGGTCGGTGCCGTGGTTGACGACGCGGACGATGCCGTCGGCACGGGTGCCGGAGACCAGCCAGCCGGGTGCGTGTATCGCCCGCACCGCGTCCCACTCCTCCACCGGCAGCGGCTCCTCGGGAGTCGTCCACACCGGATGGTCGACGGGTAGCGCGATGCCGAGCAGGCCCTTGCTGGCCCAGTACGGCGAGCCCGGCCCGGAGTACGACTGCGCAAGTCGCGGCCACGGCCCGTGCCAGCCGAGGGTGAGCAGGCCTCGTTCGTCCGGGGCGCCGTTGGCGACGAAGTGACGCACGATGCGGGTGGCCGCGCCGCGCAACCGGCCGAGGCTGACCGAGGGCACGCCGGCGATGGCGCCGATCCAGAACGGCGCCGCCGCGGCGAAGCGGTAGGTCAGGCTTCGCCCCTGGATCAACGGTGATCCGTCGGCGCCCACGAGCGCGACAGCGTCGCTCAGGAAGCGGTCGAGGCCGGCCAGGTCCCGTTCCCGGCGCTGCTCGGCCAGGTCCGCGGCGCCGGCCATCCGGGCCCACAGCGTCGGGTAGAGGTGCAGGGCCCAGCCCACGTAGTGGTCGTAGGCGCGGTGCGACCCGTCGGACATCCAACCGTTCCCGCGGACGAAGCCGTCATGGGTGGTCAGGTCCTCGTTCATCTCGTCGAGCGAGTGCGGCCCACCCACCGAACGCAGGAACGTCTGGACGACCAGCCGGAACCAGACCCAGTTGATCCGTGGGTACGTGTCGTCGCCGACCGCCGGGCGCAGATAGTCCACCACCCGCCCGCGCACCACGGACGGCAGCCGATCCCAGATCCATGGGCGGGTCATGTCCAGGACCAGCGCGATGGAGGCGGCCTCCACCTTGGCCTGGGGGTGCTCGTCCAAGCGCACCCAACGGTCTGGAGAGCGCGGGTCGGTGCCGGCGGTGATACCAGCCGTGTACCGGTCCACGAGCTCGTCCACGCCCACTCCCCGGGCACCCGCGATGCGGAAACCAGCCAGCAGAAAGGTGCGGGCGAAACCCTCCAGTCCGTCGACGGCCCGCCCATAACCGCCCTCCGGGCCGGGAAAGGTGACGAGGGCGTGTCCGGGCGACGCGAACGGTCGGGCGGCGGCGAGCATCCGGTCGGCGAGGGCCAACCAGTCATCCCGGTTCCAGGTCCCGGCGGTGGCGACATCCGAGCCCGTCTCCGGCGTCACCTGGCCGGTCGTCCCGTACGTCATCCGTGGTCCTGTCGCATCGATCCGTCTCCATGGAATGTGGCGAGCGGGGCGTTGCCCATGAATGTGACGCGCAGGCATCCGCAGGGTTTCCGAAGTAAAACGCTCACAACGGAGCAAGTCAATGCCGCTCCCAAACCGATGTGGACACTATCGATCAAATAAGCGCACAACACCGCCCTGAAGCGTCAAGCGGTCTGATACGATCACAATCGTTCATAGCCGCTCTACCGTCCGAGGAGGACGGAACTGCCGGCACGGATGCTCGCGTCGCACGAAGCGTTCCTCGGAGGTCCCCCATGACCAAGGACAGCCCCGTCGTCGCCACGGCGGAGGCCTCCCGAGGGCCGCTTCAGGTCGCCCGCCGCCAGCAACTGCTGGCGGCCCTGCAACGCGACGGCTCGATGCGCGTCTCTGACCTGTCGAACGTGCTTGGCGCCGCGCCGGTCACCATCCGGCGCGACATCGCGGAGCTCGCCGCCGACGGGTTGGTTCGTCGGGTCCACGGTGGGGTCGCCCTGATCCTGCCGGACGACGTCCCGGCAGCCGACGAGCCACCCGCCGCAGGTCAGGACCCACTGGTCGGGCGCGCCCTCGGCATGCTCGTGCCCTCCTTGGACTACTACTGGCCGGACGTGGCTCGCGGCGTCGAATCGGCCGCCCGCGAGCTCGACATGCGTGTGGTTCTGCGCGGCTCCTCCTACGACAGTGAGGACGACCAGCCGCAACTGGCCCGGCTGGTGGAGCGGATGGGCGTCGACGCGCTGATCATCGCGCCGAGCATGGCGGCACCGACCGCCGAGCGCACCATCGAGTGGCTCGACCAGGTCGGCGTCCCGGTCGTCCTGCTGGAACGCACCGCCACGGTAGGCAGCCACCACGCCGTCATGGAGTCGGTGGTCACCGACCACGCGCTCGGTGCGGCCATGGCGGTGCGCCACCTCACGTCGCTCGGACACCGCAAGGTCGGCCTGGTGCTCGACGCCAACAGCCCCACCAGCCAGCACGTGCGGCGCGGCTGGCTCGACGCCACGACCGAGTGCGGCCTCGACTCGGACGCGACGGTGGTGGCTGTGGTACCCGACGCCCGGTCACCCGAGCGGGACACCGTGCTCAACGGCATCCTCGACCAGTGCCAGGCGACCGGGACGACGGCGCTGCTGGTGCACGCCGACGCCGAGGCGATCGCGCTGGTGCAGCACTGCGAGGAGCGACACCTGTCCGTTCCCGGCGACCTCTCCATCGTGGCGTACGACGACGAGGTCGCCGGGCTCTTCAGCCCGCCGCTGACCGCGGTCCGACCGCCGCGACGCTCGATCGGACGAGCCGCCGTGCGTCTCGTCGCCGACCGGCTCGCCGACCCCGACCGCCCCACCCACCGGATCGTCATCAGCCCGTCGCTGCGGATCCGGGGGTCGACCGCGCCGCCACCCGCGTAGGCGGTCTCCTCCCGGACCGGGACGGCCGCCGGTCAGGGACCAGCCGGGCAGCGGGCAACCGGCCTCCACATCAGACGTGGTGCTGCCGCATCCTGCCGACGAGCACGCGCACCTCCACCGGATGCGGATACGTGAGCGCATCGCTACCATGGGTCAGCAACCCAGAGGGAAGGGGTCGTGCCCGCGTGCGAAGTCCCGTCAACGGAACCCCGTCGGCGTCTGCGCCGGAGCGGTCCGCGCCGCCTGCGGCCGGCCGGCTGCGCAGGCTCGCCCGGCGGCTGGTGCTGATCGCGGCCGCCGTCGGGGCCGGTTTCGTCGTGGCCGCCCTGTTTCAGGGGCCGGCCGCCGCCGACGGGATGCGCAGCGGCTCCGGTGACGAGCCTCATCGGAGGATCGGCGGTCTGGTCGAGTCGGTCGCGCGGCTCGCGGTCGCCGACCGCCCCAGCCAGGACCGTCACAGAGCAGCGACCGCCGACGACAGCCGCCAGGACAAATCCCGTGCCCCGCTGGCAGGGCCCATCGCTGGCGTCGTCACTCCCCGCGAGAAGGCACCCTCGACGGAGCCTCGACGGCCGACGAGCGCTCCGCCCGTGTCCGTGCCGCTGCACCGGGTTGGCGCATCCGTCGCACCCCGCGCGGCGGAGCGCGAACGGCTCCGACCGGCCTCCGTGGCCCGCGCGGCTCATCGTTCGCGGTTGGACCTGTCGCGGCCGTCCACCGATCCACCGCGACAGCCGGCCACCGCCGTCCCCGACGCGTCGGCGGTGCACGCTCCGGCCGATTCGCCAGTGGTCGGCCTGGTCACCGCCCCTCTGCCGTACGTCGTCGACATCGTGAGCACGGTGCCGATCAGGCCCGTCGTCATGGCGCTCCTCCGCGTGGCCGATGCCGTTCTACCACCCGCTCTCTGCCCGGTGATCGTTCCGGGGACGGCACCCGCACTGCCCGTTCCCCCAGCACTCGGGCCGACCGCCGTGCCGGTGACCGAGCCGGCTCCCGTACCGACAGTGCCGACGCCACCGGCAGGTCCGGCGCTGGCCTCCGTACGCGTCGCAGTGCCGTCGACCCCAGCCGCGCCACCGCCGATGTCCGTCGTCGGCACCACGCGGTCCACGGCCCAGACGAGGCACCTCGCCGCACGCCCGGCACCGGTGGCCGCGCGGGGTGTGCTTCCTGGTGAGCCGGTCGCGCCCGCCGACCAGGACGCCGCCGGTGTCGACAATGGATCGACGCCCGGTCCGGGGCTGGTCCGGCCGCTCGACCGGCAGTCGCACCTCGGTGCCGGGCAACCCTGCGATCTCGTGCCGTTTCTGGTCGAGAGCCAAACCCCTTCTGCGATCGCCCGCCCTGGCTGAGGCGGGTCGACCGACCCCGGTGGCCGGTCCACGTGGCCTGTTCCACCCGCTGGTCGGTCGATCAGTGCCCGCGCCCGTCCCCCGCGACGGTGCGGCGGGCCGACGCCTACTCGTCTGTAGCGCACGACCGCACTGACCAACCGTGGATGTTCCGGGATCAGTGGCCGTCGTGACGCGTACCTGAGATCGGAGAAGACGTGGTGATCCACGTTGTCATCGCCGAGGACATGGGTTTGCTCCGCGGGGCGCTCTGCGCCGCGCTGTCACGTGAGGAGGACATGGAGGTGGTCGCCGACGTCGAGGGTGTCGGCGAACTGTTGACGGTGGTCCGGCGGTGTCGACCACAGGTGGTGGTGCTGGCACTGACACCGGAGCTGCCCGACCCGGTGGAGGTGGTCGCCCGGATCGACGTCGAGGCGCCGCACGCCGCCGTGCTGGCGATGAGCCCACGGTGGAGCCCGGCGCTGGTCGAGGCGGCGCTGGCAGCCGGCGCGCGGGGCCTGGTCGGGAAGGACAGCTCGCTGGCCGAGCTGGTGCGGGCGATCCGCGCGCTCGCGGCTGGCGAGCGGGCGATCGACCCGGCCGCGGCCGTGGCAGCGCTGAGTCCACCGGAGATGCCGTTGACGCCCCGGGAGATGGACGTACTGCGGATGGCGGCCGAAGGTCTGCCGCTGAAGGAGATCGCGGTCCGCCTTTACCTGGCACACGGGACGGTGCGCAATCACCTGTCGGTGATTCTGCGTAAGACCGGGGCTCGCAACCGGTTGGAGGCGGTGTCGCGCGCGAGGCGTAACGGCTGGCTCTAGGGCCTGTTTCATAAGGGCGGTCGAGCCGAGGCGGAGTCCGGGCGGCGATCCGGCAAGGCGCGGTTTCGTCCGGATACCGGTGTCGTATCCGGACGAAACCGCAACGCCGCAGGTCGTCGTCCGGGCCCGCCGCAGGCCGGCCAGTTCTTATGAAACAGGCCCTAGCCGTCGGGGCGGGTCCGGAAACTCCGCCGGACCCGCCCCCGTCGCCGTGCGGCCCCGCCGGGAGCGTGTTTGAATGTTGACGTTGTGTGATCGCCATCGGAGTGCGGGAAGGCTCATCGTGATCCGTACCCTGCTCGCCCTGGACGGCGCCCTGGTTCTGGGCGCGCTGTCGTTCGTCCTCGCCGCCGAGGAGGACATCCGTGTCGTGGCGGAGGTGGATCGCGGCGACGCGGTCTCCGCGGCCGTCCGCGCCCAGCGCCCCGACGTCGTGGTAGCCGACCTCGACTTCGTCGAGGGAGTCGATCCCGACCGCCTCGGCCGGTGCCCCGTCCTGGTGCTGGCCCACCCGCATCGGGCCCGGCGACTGCGAGGCATGTTGTGCCCGACCAGGGCGGTCGGCATCCTGCGCAGTGACGCCGGCCCCCAGCGGGTCATCGACGGGATCCGGCGGCTCGCCCGCCGGGAACCCGTGCTCGACGCGGATCTCGTCGTCGCGGCACTGCACTCGGACGGCCCACTGACCAGCCGCGAGACCGAGGTGTTGAGGCTGACGGCCGCAGGCGCGCCGGTCGCGGAGGTGGCGGCGGCGCTCGGGCTCACCCGAGGCACCGTCCGCAACCATCTCGGTCGGATCACCCGCAAGGTCGGCGCGCGTACCCGGGTGGAGGCCGTGCGGATGGCAGGCGAGGCGGGCTGGATCTGACCGGCACAGTCGGGCGCGGATGTACGGGATTCAGCCCTGACGCGCCGACGCCGCCGGGGATGGCACCACCGAGTCGTCCCAGCAGCCGACGAGCACCCGGTAGGTGGCCGAGCGGACCAACAACTGTTCGTGCGTGCCCACCACTGGCGCGTCGCCGTCGAGGACCAGCACCCGACCGGCCCGCAGCGCGGAACTGATCCGGTGTGCGATCACCACGAGGGTGCCGGGCCGTCGGGCGAAGGCGGCCTCGACTGTCGCTTCCAGCGCCGGGTCCAGGTGACAGGTCGCCTCGTCGAGGACCACCAACGGCGCGGGTGCCAACCAGGCCCGGACCGCCGCGATGAGCTGCCGCTCGCCGGCGGAGAGCAGGGCCGGCGTGACCGGCGCGCCCAGGCCGCCCAGGCGGGTCGCCAGGGGACGCGCGCCGAGCGCGTCGAGGGCGACTTCCAGCGTGTGGTCGTCGGCGTCCGGCCGGAGGTAGCGGAGGTTGTCGGCGAGACTGCCGGTGAAGACGTACGCCTCCTGGGGAACCAGCACCCGCATCCGGGCCAGGGCGGCCGGCTCGATCTCGGCGACAGTCGTGCCGGCCAGGTGGACAGTGCCTGCCTGCGGCGGCACCAGACCGGCTATCAGGGCGGCCAGTGTGGACTTGCCCGCACCGCTGGGGCCCACCACGGCGAGATGGTCCCGGTCGGCCAGTGTCAGTGAGAAGTTCTGCAGGACGGGCCGGGCGTGCGGACCATAGCCGAAGGTCAGTCCCCGCACCTCGACGGCTGGCGGGCGGGCGGTGGGACCGGTGGGCGGTCGGCGGCGGGGCGTCCGGGCGGCGGGGGTCGACGGGCGGGGGTCGTCCGAGACCGGACAGGTGCGCAGGATGTTCTCCAGGGTGACCGCGTAGCGCAGCCCGCCAGCGCCGAGGCCCTGCACCAGGGTGTGCAGGGCGGGTTGCAACCCGGTGGAGACGTAGATCAGCGCTCCCAGCACCGCGCCGGCGGTGAGACCCCGCTCGACCAGCCACGGGGCGGCCACCATCAGCACCAGCAGTGGCAGCCAGCCGCCGATGCCGAGGCTGAGGCTGCGGATCGCCGCCATCCGGGCGAGCATGCGTTCGGCGGCGGCCTGCGCCGACACCCAGCGCGCCACCTCCGTCGTCACGCGTGCCTGGGCGCCGCAGGCCAGCACGTCACGGTGACCTGCCAGCGCGGTCGCCGCGCACTGGCCGAGCTGCTCACCGGCCCGGACGTACGCGCGCTGGTGCGTCACCATCGCCGGCAGCGCGGCGAGGAACACGACCAGACCGGCGACCAGCGGCGCGACCGCCAGCGCCGCCGCCACCGGTGCCAGGGCGAGCAGGCCGAGCACTGCCGCGCCAGCGGAGAAGAGGAAACCGCGGGTCACCATCAGCAGACCGGCGAAGGTGTCGCGGACGATCTCCATCTGGTGGGTCAGCCTGGTCACGGCGACGCTGTCCGGGCGGCCACCCGCCCTGGTGGCGTCGCGCAGCGCGCCCCGAACCACCTGGGCGGCCACCTCGTCGCGGAACGGCTCGACCACGGCGCCGAGGCTCCGGTACGTCCGGCCGGTGGCCGCCGCGCCGACCAGCACGGCCACGGCGAGGACCCCCAACCAGGCCAGGCCGTTGAGGAGACGTCCGGCCAGAAATCCCTCGTCGACGGCGCGGGCGACCAGGTAGCCGGCGAGCAGCGCGGGCAGCGACTCGACGAGCGACCAGCCGCCGAGCCGGGCGAGCTCCCGCCGACGGGCGCGCAGCGCCCGCCAGGTCACCTGGCGTACGCCGGGACGGCTCACGACCCACCGCCGGCCGGCTGGAAGACGGCCCGGTAGTCCGGGTCGGCCCACAGTTGCCGGTGCGGCGCCAGGCCACGTAGCCGTCCGCCGTCCAGCCAGGCGACGAGGTCGGCCGCCGCGGCCGCCGCGGTCCGGTGGGTGACCACCAGTCGGGTACGCCCCCCGGCGCGCCCGAGCACCGCCTCGGTGATCCGGTGTTCGGTAGCGGTGTCGAGGCTGGACGTCGCGTCGTCCAGGATGAGCAGCCGTTCGGCGGCGAACGCGCGGGCGAGGCCGAGGCGTTGGGTCTCGCCCCCGGAGAGCGGTGTGTCCACCAGCGGGGTGCGGTAGCCGCCGGGCAGGCGGTCGATCACGTCGGCGACCGCCGCCATCCGGGCCGCCCGCAGAACCGCCGGCGTGGCCGGGCTCCGATCGGCCGGCGGCGCCGCCGAGTCGGCCGGCAGCGCCAAGCCGATCGCGTCGTGGACGGTCGCGCCGATCAGCACCGGCCGGTCGAAGGCGTAACCGACGGCCCGGCGCAGCGCCGCGTCGTCGAGGTCCCGCAGCGGCACACCGTCCAGTCGCACCTCACCGCCGTCGGGGTCGTACAGCCGACCCGCCACCGCCGCCAGTGTCGACTTGCCGGCACCGGACGCTCCGACGACGGCCACTGTGGCCCCGGCCGGCACGTCCAGGTCGATGCCGTCCAGGATGGGCCGGCCGTCGCCGGCGAGCACGCACACCCCGCGCAGTCGCAGGGCGCCGCGGCCGGGCGGGAGGGGCCGATCGCCTGCCGGTGTGGCGGGCTGCGTCAGCAGCTCGGCGACCCGGTGTGCTCCCGCGCGGCTGCGGACCAGGTGGTTCAGGGTGGCGAGCACTGCACCGAGCCCGGCGCCCAGGGCCGCGTACCGGACCGCGGCGACCAGTTCACCTGGCGTGAGCCAGCCTGCGGTCAGGGCGTACCCGCCGACCGCGATGACGCTCAGGTTCACCAGTGGCGCCACGGCCGAGGTGCGCGCACTCGCCCGGGCCAGCAGTCCCCAGGTGCGTCGGCCGTGCCGGTCCAGCTCCGGTAGGGCCGCCAGCACCCGGTCCTCCTCGCGAGGGGTGGTGCCGGCGGCGGCGATGGTCCGGGCACCGGTCAGCGACTCCAGCAGCCGGCCGGCGATGGTGCCGAGCACCCGTTGGTACCGGGCGGTCGCGGCCGAGGCGTCGGTCACGAAGGCGCGCATGAGGACGGCGAGCAGGCCGAGACCGGCGAGCAGGGTGACCCCGAGGACCGGTTCCATGATGACGAGCGCGACGACGCTGCCGAGCGGTGGGAGCACCGCCACGATGGACAGGACCACGGCGTTGCCGGCCTGCCCCGCGTCGGCGGCCTGGCCGACCAACCGGCCGACGAGATCACCCACCGGGTGCCGGCGGGTGGCGCGGACGTCCACGGCGAACAGGTGACGCAGCAGGCGCCGGCGCAGACCGGCGGTGGCGCGCGCCGCACCGAACCCACTGGCCAGGTCCGTGAGGGTGTCGACGCAGATGAGGACGACGACCAGTGCGCAGGCGGTCACCGCCCACCAGCCGGAGCCGCGGTCGAGGGCGGCGTCGACGGCGCGGCCGAGGACCGCGGGGAGCAGCAGTTCGGCGGCCGCGCCGAGCAGCGCGACCGCCGCGAGTGCGGCGGTCCAGCCGCCGCCCGCCAGGACCGTCTGCCGCAGCAGCCTGTCCCCCACGGCGAACGTCGGCATCGGTCCTCCCGTTGGTACGCGGTTGCCCTGGGTGGGCACGTCTACCCACCCAGGGCCCCACGTGTGCGTGGATCAGTTGCAGGTCGTGACGGAGAGCGAGCTGTCGCCGCAGAGCAGCAGGCTCGCCCGGCTACCGCCACCGGTGCGGTCGGCCGGAGCCATCTCCAGGCCCTGGAGGTCCAGAAGTGCCATGTCGTTCACCTCCCTTCCATCCGTTCGCCGATCAGGTCGCCCCCGCTGTCGCGAGGGAGTCTGTTCGCGCCCGGCAGGGGCGCGAGGAAGGGCAGCGCCGGCGGCTGGTCGTGTTGCGCGCTGGCCAGCGCGTACAGCACGCCGGCGGTGCCGGTGCCGAAGTCCATGGAGAGGCGCAGCAACTGCTCACCGGGGAAGGCGGTCCCGTCCCGGTACGGCAGCGCGTGCCAGGCCAGCCGATCCACCTGCGCGTCGAGTTCGCGGCGGTCGGTGTCGTCGGCCGAGGCGGCGAGGTAGGTGATGATGCCGGCCCGGCCGGCGAAGAGCCCGGACTGTGCGTAGAACGGTGAGCGCGCGGCGCGGCGGACCCCCGCGCTCGCCTCGGCGAACCGGTCGTCGTCCCGGTGGCGCAGGTACTGGTCGAGGACCAGCCCGATGCCGACGCTGCCGTGCGCCAGGTAGGGCATGGTGCGCCAGCCCTCGTTGACCTCCAGGGCACCGTCCGGACGCAGCACGCACCGGCGCAGGTCCTGACGCAGCGCCGTGGCGGCGTGCCCCAACAGCTCGTCGTCGCCGCTGAGCTCGTAGAGCCGCACCAGCATCAGCGCCGGCCCGGTCCGGCCACGCAACAGCCCGGCGTACGGGTTACGTCCGCCGCTGATGTCCGGGCCCGGGTCGTCGGCCAGCTGCCCGATCACCTGCTCGGCCGCCCGCCACGCGGCGTCGTACAGCGACGCCTCCCCGGTCCGCCCGGCCAGTTCGGCCAGGTTGAGCGCGATGCCGGACAGTCCGCTCGCCAGGCTGTGGTCGAGCCCGTCCAGGGGTTCCCGCAGGCAGATGTCGAGAACGTCCAGCGCGTCCTGCCGGCGTCCGAGGTGCTCGAGGGCGTACGCGACGCCGTGCAGCCCGTCGTAGAAGCCGCAGCGGGTGCCGGACGGAGGCGCTGTCGCCCGCCGCACCAGCCAGTCTTCGTGCTCGGGCCACCGACCGGCACCGCTCTTGTCGAGCGCGTACAGCACTCCCGCCGCCCCGTGGGCGAGGTTGAGACCGCCGCTGCGGAACTGTTCGATGTCTCCGGGAAAGAGCCGGTCGTCGCGCTCGGGGGTGGCGCTGGCCACGATCGCCGTCGTCAGCCGCTCGCGCATGGTGCGCCAGTCGTGCGCGCCGAACTCCCCTGCGGGGCCCGCGGTGACCTGCTGACCACCGGTGATCTCCTCGACCGCCGGATCGAGGAAGGACCTCGGCACCGGGAAGTTCGCGGCGATGATGTCGGCGAGGTGGGTCACCTTCGCCGGGGCGAGCCGGACCAGCTGGGTCAGTGGCAGGAACAGCGCCAACCGCAGGCACGCCAGGGCGTACCGGTCGACCGCCGGCCCGGTCCGGTCCCTCGGCGCCGCGAAGCCCTGGTTGCGCAGCCCGGGACGGCGGTGCCCGGCGATCGGGGCGGCCACCTCGAAGTCGACCAGGGCCACACGGTCGTCCGGTCGGATCATGATGTTGAACAGGTGCAGGTCCCCGTAGACCAGGCCGCGCTCGTGGATCGCCGCCACGACGGATTCGACCTGCTCGTACGTCTGGCGGGCCCATCGGGCGTAGGCCGCCCGGTCGCCGTCGGTCGCGTCGGCGTCGATCAGCGGGTACCGGTCGACCAGCACCTTGTTCAGCGGTCGCCCCTCGATGAACTCGAGCGCGAGGAACCGGTGCTCGCCGAGCGCGAACTCGTCGTGCACCCGGGGCACCTGCGGCAGGTCGGCGAGTTGCCGCAGGGCCTGCGCCTCGCGGGCCAGCCGGGCGACGGCGTCGGTGCCGTCGGCGTCCAGGCCGGCGTGCGGTCGGGCCTCCTTCAGCACCACAGCGGTGTCGGTGCGCAGGTCCCTGCCCACGTACAGCCCGCCGCCGTTCGAGAAGTGGATCACCCGCTCGATCCGGTACGGCACCTGGTCTGTGCTGGTGCCGCCGCGGGCGGCCAGGTGCGGGCCGAGGAAGTCGGGCACTGTGACCCAGGACGGTACGTGGAAGACCGGCTCCCGGCGGTCCGGCACCAGCGTGCCGGAGTCGTCCTCGATCGCCGGCACCACCTGGCCGTCGGGAGAGTGGCAGTAGCGGGCGGCGAAGCCGCCGTAGCGCACGTAGACCGGGCCGGCGCCGTAGCGGAGGTCACTGAGGATGTACGGCCCGGGTTCGCCGGTGAGCAGTTCGTCGAGTTCCTTGCAGGCCAGCTCCAGTTCCGCGTCGTCGCGGGGATAGACAGTGACGAACTTGCCGCTGGCGGCCCGGGCGGCGTACTTGGAATTGCGGAGCAGCATCGTGCGCGGCCCGCGCAGGAACTTGAAGGACAGGCCGCGGGGGACGCAGTAGTCCCAGACCGCGTCCAGCACCCGCTCGGCGTTCGCCAGACCCGCCGAGACATGGATCTTCCAGCCCTGCTGCGGCAGCGAGCCGCCGTCGGGCGCGTAGATCAGCCAGTCGTCGAGCGGCTCGCGGCGCCAGCCGGTCGGCATCGGCCGTTCGGCGGCCGGGAAGACGGGTTGTGCGACGGCGCTGCCGAGCGAGTCGTAGAACAGCGGATCCGCGGCGCAGTAGCTGTCGTAGCGTTCGTCCACCGTCCCGCCGCCCCTCGAATCCGGCCGGCTGCTGTTCCGGCGTCGAATCGAGTCTCATCGACGGGACGTGGTGCGCCCCAGTGCGCTTAGTCACGACCTTCGATGTGAGGTGCACAGGTACTCATGACATTAGTCAGGCCCGCACACCGTAGACGGCGGCGCCCATCGGCTTGTCGACTTCCAGGTCCGCTACCGCGGCGACGCGGGCGATCATCATGTACTGCCCGATCACCATCAGGAGTTCGACCACCTCGCGCGGGGAGAGCAACCCGGTCAGTGCGGCGGTGGTGTCGTCGGGCGGGCAGACGTCGCGGACGACTTCGGTGGTGAAACGCAGGACGATCCGCTGGTCCGACGTGAAACAGTCGGTTTCGATCTCGTTGCGCCCGAGGGCGTGGATCATCTCGTCGGTGGCGCCGACGGATCGGGCGATGGGCTCGTGCTGAACCCACTCGTATGTGACGTCGCTCAGTTGGGCGACTCGCAGGATCGCGATTTCGCGGAGCAGCGGGTCGAGGGCCAGGTCCTTGAGTAGCGTGCCGCCCCAGCGCATCCAGGGCGGAAACGCCGTCTCGGCGTGGGCCATGACGCGGAAGAAGTTCAGGGGAAGCGCGGCCTGCAGCGCGTCGCGGACCGGCGCTGGGGCATCGGCGGGGTTCACGTACGGCAGGCGACTCACGTTTTCCCCTTACAAGCGGCAAATCGGGTGTTACGGACCATATCCCGATCCCCGTTGCGCCCGCCGCCGATCTGTTCGGATACCGCTGTTCCGACCACGATGACGTTCGCGAAGCAGGCCACTCACCGGACTGCACCTTGGGTTCCCACAGGCCGGCGCGCACGACCAGCAGCAGATGCGCGCATTGACGCGGGGCTGCGGACAGTCGGCCTACCGGAAGTCGGTCCGGTGGTCATCGCGTGAGGGATGTCAGCATTTCCCGCAGCCAGGCAATCTCCGTGCGGCTGGTGACGGTGGCGATGCGGAACAGTCCCTGACGAAAGGGGTCGTCGGGGAAGTCGTCGGCGCGCAGTGGCCGGTCGCCGTCCCAGAAGAAGCTCGCCGGCTGGGTGAGGAAATTCAGCCGCCGACGCAGTACGGCCCCCTGGGCCGCCGGGTCGTCAAGGTGGCGCAGGAAGGCCAGCAGCGTGAACCAGCGGTTCTCGTCGGTGATGAACAGCTCGTCGGGTGCGCGGAGCTGACGCAGCAACTCCGCCTGCCCGGCCGGGCTCAGGGTCAGCACGTGTCGTGGTGCTGCCATCTGGCCAGCCTGCACGTCGCGGCGCAGCAAGCCCGCACGTTCCATGCGCTTGATCGTCGGATACAGCGTCCCGTCCGCAATCGGCCGGACGTGGCCGGTGAGTGCGGCCACGCGCCTGCGCAGCTCGTAACCGTGCAGCGGGGCGTCGGCCAGGAAGCCCATTATCGCGAACTCCAACACCCTGCTAGGTTACATCGGCCAGGAGATACCTCGAACACGAGGTACCGGTCAGGAGGTATGTGATGCGCGGCGCCCAGGTGCGACCAGATGGCACGACGATCCGCTGGGTGGAACTCCCCGGGACCGAACCCACTCGGATCTACCTGCACGGGCTCGGCGCCTCCTCGCCGGCGTACTACGCGGCGGTGGCCACCAACCCCGTCCTCAGCGGACAGCGCAGCCTGCTGATGGACCTGCTCGGACACGGCATCAGCGACCGGCCGACCGACGCCTCGTACACACTCGAGGAGCACGCCGATCTCCTCGCTGTCGCCCTGTCGGCAGCCGGGGTCAGCGCCGCGCAGGTGATCGCACACAGCATGGGCGGCGCCGTCGCCGTCGTCCTGGCCTCCCGCCACCCGCACCTTGTCTCCGCACTGGTCCTTGTCGACGCCACCCTCGACCCGCAGCCTCCGGGCGAAGGCATCGGCGCCCGCTACACAGAGGAGCAGTTCGTCCACGGCGGCGGCCGGTCCGAGACGCTCACCCGGGTCGGCACGGCCTGGGCGGCGACAATGCGGCTTACCGGCCCGGAGGCGCTCTACCGCACCGCGGCACACCTCGGCCGCGGCACCACCCCCACCGTGCGTGAGCTGCTGGTCGACCTGCCCGTGCCCCGCACATACCTCCATCCGGCCGACAACGAGCCGCGAGGTGCGCGCGCCCTGACCGATGCCGGCGTGCGGGTGGTCGCCGTACCAGAGGCTGGCCACAACATCATGCTGGACAACCCCGACGGCTTCGTCGCGGCCACAGAGGCGGCATTGCGGGCGCGGTGATCCCCAACCAAAGGAGCGGGTGACCGGGCCGGCTCCACGCTGATGCTCGTCGATGTTGCCAAAGCCGATCCAGACGTGTTGGAATGGCTCATATCGCCGCAGCGCGGGGGCAACCGCGCTGGGAACGGCCAGCACGGGAGCAACGCAGCGCCGGCAGCGCGCCGCCTTTGGCGGACGCTCGCCTGGCGGATCGCCGGGCCATCTCCACGACGACGGGCGCCCTGCCGGGCAATCATCCTCGCCCGCCGTAGGTAACCCCCGGCACGTGTCCCCAACGGCTGACGCACTCGACGCCTGACCCGCCGGGGGCGTCCGATTCGGCCTGCCACCACCAGAACCGGCGACGAGGTGAGAAGCAATCATGATTTCCCGAGTGAACTTCGCGGGTTGGTACCGGAACCGCTTCGTGTGGGTGGCGGTGATCCTGCTGGCGGTGTCGGCCGGCACTGTCGTACTGGTCAACCGGGCCGGCCCGGAGGCGGAGCCAGCGGATCTGCAGGCGCAGATCACCGCCCGGATGCGGAGCACGCTCGAACAGGCAGACCCGGGGCAGCACAACCACGCCGGACACAACGTCCAGCAGGCGGCCGCCACGGAGAAGCCGGCAGTGATCTGCGGGGTCCGCGTCTACGGCTACGAGCCGTCGGAGGTCACCGCGCTCGCCGACGTGCAGACGGTCTACGGCTTCCACCTCTGCGGGGTCGCCGAGCAGAAGCGCCCCTGGGACGTGGCGGTCAAGCTGGCCGGTCCCGTGATCATGGACATGTCCACCGAGCCGCCGGGCATCCAGGTGGTCGAGGCGACCGCCGAGGTCATGTTCACCGACCGGGTGCGGCAGATGCTCCCGCCCAAGTACGCGGACCTGGCGCTCAAGGAGGCGCTGACCGAGTCGGAGATGGCCGACCAGCGTCGCCGGTACGACGCCGCAGCCGGCCTCTGACCGTGCCGGGTAGCAGGGAGCGAGGTCGCACCGCGCCCTGATCCGAACCGGGCGGCTGCGGACAGCCCGGTCAGCTCGATCCACATCCGACCAAAGATAGATAACGATTGATATTTGAGTCGATAGATGCAACAGTTGGTTTGGGAGCGTTCCCATTCTGATCTGTAGTCCCGAAGAGCGGAGGATGAACAGTGCGTTCACTCAAGTCCGATCGATCCGGCGGACGATCCCGGTCACCAGTCCGTCGGTCCCTGCGAGCGTTCGTCATGGTGTTCGCCATCGTGGCCGGCATGCTGCCCTTCACCGGGGCCGCCCAGGCCCACGGCACGATCATCAACCCGATGAGTCGCGCCTACCAGTGCTGGAAGACCTGGGGCAACCAGCACATGAACCCCGCCATGCAGCAGCAGGACCCCATGTGTTGGCGGGCCTTCCAGGCCAACCCCGACACCATGTGGAACTGGATGAGCCAGCTGCGGGACGGCCTCGGCGGCCAGTACCAGGCTCGCACCCCGGACGGGCAGCTGTGCAGCAACGCCCTGTCCCGGAACGACAGCGTGAACCAGCCCGGGGCGTGGAAGACGACCACCGTCAGCCGCAACCTCACGGTCCAGCTGTACGACCAGGCCAGCCACGGCGCTGACTACTTCCAGGTCTACGTCACCAAGCAGGGGTTCAACCCGTCCACCCAGAAACTCGGGTGGGGCAACCTCGACCTGATCACGACGACCGGGCGCTACGCACCAGCGCAGAACATCTCGTTCAACGTCTCGCTTCCGTCACGCAGCGGGAACCACATCCTGTTCGTGCTCTGGAGGGCGTCGCACCTGGACCAGACCTACATGTGGTGCAGCGACATCAACGTCACCTGATCGGCAGGACCGACAACTAGGACGCTGATCCGGCTCAGGGCGTTGACGCCCTGAGCCGGATCAGTCTTCCGTCCGCCCAACCAACTGCGGCACGGACTTTCGTACGCCCACCGGCGCCACCACAGGTCATCAATGTGTGGCGGCGATAGGTCCGCAGCTCGGGTGGAGGGTCACGCGTCGGCTTCGAGAGCGAAGGTGTTGCCGTCCGGGTCCTGGAACCAAGCGATACGCCCACCTCCGGCCCGCGCGGTAATCCCCTTCTCGTCGTGCTCGAACTGCTCGTAACGAACGAACTCGACGCCGGACGAGGTGAGTTCGTCGACCATCTGGTCGATGTCGTCGACGTACCACGTCGCCACCGTCGCAGAGGTCTGTCCGGCAGTGACCGACTGGTACACGTTCAGCGCCGGCCCGCCACCGGAACCGTAGACGCGGCTGCCGTCGGCGATGGTGGCGCTTGGGCCGGACCGCAACGCCCGCAGGCCCAGCGCGCCTTCGTAGAAGGCCACGGCCGTCTGAATGTCGGACACGGCGACCGAGGCTCTGAGGTGGTACGTACTCAAGGGCATGAACCACTCTGGCAGGTGCTTCACGAATCGTGGCGCCGAATCGACGGACGCCCCACCCGGCCCCGGGCGTGGGTCGGGGCAGGTCGACCCAACCCACTGTCGGTGTGCCCGGAGGGTGGGGCCTATCCCTGCGGAGGATGGTCGTCCGCCGTGGCGGCGCGCAGCTCCTTGAGCACGTACGTGGCGGCCCTCTCGACGACGCGGATGCCCTCTTTCTGGCTCACGTGATGGTCGGAGAGCACGGCGATCAGCCAGTCATGACGGGCCTCGACGATCCGTCCGATGCTGTTGACCAGCCAGCGGCCGCCGTCGACATCGGCGGTGTCCCAGCCGTTCTTGACGTAGTAGGAACGACTGCCCGACTCCCGGGCGGCGCTGACCCCCCATCGTTGCTCGGGGGTCACCTTCTTCATCAGGCCCATGATGAACGTACGGTCCTGCGGGGTCAGCGGTCCCGTCGGCGACGTCAGCGCGGTCAGCAGACGGAGCTGGTCGGCAGCCGTGGTCGTGGTGATTCCCCAGTGCACGTTGGGCCTGGTCTCCCGCAGACCGAGTTCACGGTTCGCGGCGGCAAGGCCGCGCGAGCCCTCGATCCGCTCCCACAGGGCTACCGCCGCGTCGTTGTCACTCGACACGATCATGGCCTCGGCCAACCGTCGGGTGTCAGCGCTCAGGGCCTTGCCCGGCGGGTTCTGGCGCAGCAGAAGGGCCGCGAGGATGTTGACCTTGACGATGCTGGCGGTCTCGAACCGTCTGGCGCCGACCGTCACCGCGGCCGTTCCCTGTCGGTCCAGTGCCGCGACCGCCAGGTGGCCGTCGTACCGCTGCACGTAGGCCTTGATACGCGTTCTCGCCTGGTCGATCCGGTCGATCGCCGGCGTGGTGGGGATCGGACTGGTGGGGGAAGGACCGTGCGATGGGCCGGCACGATCGCCGTCGCGGGCGCGCGTGGCACCGAAGGCGCCCGTCGCGACACCGGCCAGAGACAGGGTGACCGCGGAGACGACCCAGCGGCGCGGCAGCCGCCGACCTTCGCGCTCAGCCAAGGCGGGCCACCGCCCTCGCCGCGATCGAGTCCACCACGGCCTGGCTGCCCGGGTCGGGCAGGCGGACCGTCGAAACCGTCTCGCCTCGTTTCAGCATGACGAAGTACGTGACGGTGCTCGGGACGTCCGCATGCGCGATGCGACCTCGGATGAGCATGCCGGCGCCTTTCAGATAATGGGGATCGACGACGTCGAACGAGACCTGCGATCCGAGAACCGAGTAGCTCGCGCACCGCACGAGGACCCGACGGACGTCGTCGACGTTCCGCTCGGCCCAACCAGGTTCGTACGTCTCCACGACGTGGTGGGCCGGCGACGAGCCGTCGGACAGCCGGTAGTAGCGCTCCACGGCACTGCGCCGATGCGACTTGGCCGGGTAGTCGCTGCTCCGATAGTCGGGACAACTGTCCTGCTCCCACGGCCAGGGCGGCAGGCCGGTGCGAGGAGCGCCGCCCTCATGCCAGTCCGCTCCCAGCTCGCCCGCACCCAGTAGCAGGCTCAGTTCACCGCGATCCGCGTTCGCGGTGTGTCGCTCATCGGGGCCGGCGCCGGACTCCCGATGGCACCCTGCGGCCATCACCAGCAACGCCGACAGGACCGCCGGCACGACAGCGACCGAGCCTCGGCCGCTGCCGCGAATCCGGCCTCGGCCTGTCCTGCCGCTCGATACGGACACCGGAAACCTCCCCAGACGCAGATACTTGCCACCGCGGGTGGCGCTTCAGGCGACGATGCGTGGTGGCGCGTTCGCCGTCGCCGCAGCACGGGCCCCGCGGTTGTCGGCCTTCGACCCGACACCACCGGGATCGGTCGCACCTCGACCGCAGACGGGACCGGTCAATGGCGTTCCTCGGCGAACAACTCGGAACGGGTCTCACCCAGCAACTCGCGCAGGCGGTTGAGGGAGCGCATGCTCTGGCTCTTGACAACCGCGGTGGAGACACCCACAACCTCGGCGGTCGTCTCCACGCTCAGGTCGTCCCAGTAGCGCAGGACGATGATCGCCCGATCCCGCAACGGCAGAGTGGCGACCGCATCCAGCAACGTCATGCGCAGCTCGGCCGGATGTTCCTCGCCCCGCTCCGGCGGCGCCGACATCGCCAACTCGCTGCTGGAGCGGCGCCGCTGCTGGTCGATCATGCAGCGCAGCAGTATCTTGCGGGCGTACGCGTGGGGGTCGTCGGCCCGGCGGACCCGCCTCCAGTTGGCGTACACCTTGGCCAGCGTGGTCTGCGTGAGGTCCTGGGCGAGATGCCAGTCGCGGCACATCAGGAACGCGGCGTCGCGCAGCCGGCCAGCGGCCGCCTGCGCGAACTCCACGAAGTCTTCGTCAGCCATTCGACCGGGCCAGCGTCGAAAACCTCTTGGCACCGTTGACGACGTACTCGGCCGGCAGTTCCGTCCCCCAGGTCGGGTTGCCGGCGATCTCGGTCGCCTCCTTCACGGAGAGGACGGGCGGTGTCGGCACCGCCCCCTTGGCGTCCCAGACCAGACACGTGGAGATCATCAGTTCGACCCGGAGGCCACCGGGGTGGTGCACGGTGACCATCTTGTTCTGCACGCAGTTGTCGGGCATCTCCGTCAGCTCCACCGTTCCCGGGACAGGGTCGCCGCCGCGGTCGTCCCGGTAGATGGCAAGCCGCACCATCCCCGGCCCATATCCCCGGTCCAGGTAGACCTGGACGTAGGGCATGCCGGGGCGCGCGCCGATGCTCTCCAGGCTCGCATAACCGCTGGTCTTCCCCTTGGGTAGAAGCCGGGTCAGCAACTCCAGAGCGCCCTGCGGTGTGGTGGTCAGCAGTTCACCGTCCGGCCCGGCCCCGATCCTCAGGGTGTCGATCACCGTGGTCGAGGAAACCGGCGGCCCTGGCCGAAAGGAGTCTCTGCGCTGTTCTTCGTCGGTGCCCCCCTCCAACCCGCCCGGGGCGCCGTCCGGGGACCCAGCCGGAGACGGCGTGGCGGTGTCGACGACCCCGCCCGGCGAACCGACGTTCGGCCCACCGGCCTGACCGGCATCATCCGCACCGACGCCGAGCGGCCCGGCGGCCAGGCCGATGACGAGCAGCATCGCCAACGCCGATCCGCCGACGCCGAACTGCGCCAGGCGCCGCTGACGGCGCAGCCGGCGGCCCTGCACCACCGACTGCTGGACCAGGTCACCCAACGGTGGGGCGGGGTGCCGGGCCAGGTCGTCCCTGAAACGCCCACGCACGTCACCCATGTCCCGTACCCCTCCTCGGCCGACCGCCCGCAGTGGCGATCCATCACTGACCTGACGGGTTGGCCCGGCGATTTGGTTACCGAATTTTCGGGGCGAATTCTCAGCCACCTGTGTCGGCGGGACGCGGCGGTCCAGTACGTGTGCGGCCACTTCCGTAGCGTCACGTTCTCCTTGCCGCCGGTCCTGGCCCTGGCCGCGCGGGCGGCACAGTCGGTCAAGGCACAACCCGCAGAGCGTCCTAGGAGGTTAGGTCGTCGAATGTCCCGTCCCGGAGCCAGGCATCAGCCATCAGCCGTTGGCGATCGCGTCGTTCGGGCTCAGCCCGCCGCGTCCCGCTGACGGAGCGTTGCGCCAGGCGGACGTCGAAGGCTGCCGTGTGTGGCGTCCAAGCGGCCGGGAGATAACTCCGGCTCAGCGTTCGCAGTCGTCAGCCAGGAAATATCCTTGTCGCCACGACGCAGGCGGTGGCTAGCGTACGCGGATGAGCACTGTCCCGAAGGCCGGCCTGCGGCTGTGGTTCTGCACCGATCCGGGCGAGTTCCTCGCGGCTGCGGGTGACTACCTGGGTGCCGATCCGGTCGTCAGCACGGTCGTGACCACCATCGCGCACCGGCTGTTGTCGCAGCGGACCGAGGGAATCCCGCAGTCCGACCACAGCTGGTGGCTGGTGGTCAGCGACGACTCCGGCACGGTCGTCGGTGCCGGGATGCGCACCGCGCCGTCTGCCCCGTACCCGCCGTTCCTGCTGCCCATGCCCGATGAGGCAGCCGTTGCGCTGGCCCATGCCCTGCACAACCGCGGGGAGGAGGTTCTCGCGGTCAACGGGGCCCTGCCTGCCGTTGAGGTGTGCGCCGCCGAGCTGACCCGGCTCGGCGGGGGTCGAGTCCAGGTCACCCAGCACACACGGCTGCACGAGCTCGGCGAGCTGACGTGGCCGCCACCAGCGCCAGGCAACCTGGTGGTCGCGACCGAGGACGACGTGGCACTGGTCACGCAGTGGGTCGCCGCGTTCATGGGCGACGCCGACGAACAGGCGGGCCGTCCGCGCGGTGCCAGTGCGCACGAAGCGCCCGACCAGGCGGAGATGCTGCGCCGACTCCACGCCGGACGGCTGTGGTTGTGGGTCGACGAGACGGGGAATCCGGTACACCTCACCGGTGCCAACCCACCGTCGTTCGGGGTGGCCCGGGTGGGCCCGGTGTACACACCGCCGGCTCAGCGCGGGCGTGGTTGGGCCAGCAACGCGGTCGCCGAGGTTTCCCGACGAATCCAGGCCGAGGGCGCGCGGGTCTGCCTGTTCACCGACCAGGCCAACCCGACGTCGAACAAGATCTACGCCGCCCTCGGCTACCGACCGGTCGTCGACATGGCCAACCTCGTCATCGTCCGCTGACACCGAACGGGGCACGGCAGATCCGGCCAATCGGTCGAGCCCTGCCCGTCGTACAGTGCTGATTCCCGGCCACAAACTCACGCGACGACGAGGCGGCGGTGTTGAGACAGGAGGTCGCCGACGCGGTCCACAGGATGCGGTGAGATCGGGAAACGACGCCCGCCATGGACAACCGGTACGCCTCACCGAGGCGGGTCGGACGATCCTTTCGAAGCGCTTTCCGCCGATCGGTGGCCGTAGGAAACGGTTGTCCCAACCAGCAACACCGCTCCTGCGAAGAAGTACGTGTTGATTCCGATGCCGGTCCAGAACTCTCCTGTGGAGATGTCCGCTACCCCCACGAAGCCGCCGCGACGGACACCCGTGACCATCAGAATATTCTCGACCATCCCTGGGACACCCCGGATGACGAGCAGCACGCTGCCCGACAACAGTGGCGTCAGAAGTAACCACCGGGCAAGATGCCGGGCCCGCGGGCAGACTGTGGCGAGAACGACGACTGCTCCGATGGCCGACATCGAGATGAGCACGACGTTGAAGATCACATAGGCCCTCATGTCCCAGGGGCCATCACCGGTCGGATCGTCGCCTGGAAAGAACACCAGGATCACATGGGACACCACGAAGAAGATCAGCCAAGCGAAGGCGCCGTACGCCCAGCGAGGACCTCTGATAGCGGGCATACCAGCACCCTGGCCGCGCCAGCACCGTGACGCCTCCCTCCCTGGGTTGCTTCCACTCCCCCAGGCGAGCGAGGTGCGGCAGTGTCACCTCTGGCCGGACCGCCCTCGTCTTGGCTGGTAACGCCGGCGTCCAGCGCTTGCGGTAGGTGTGAGCTGACGCCCCACCCCCAGAGGCCGGAAGGTCCCTACCCCTCTGATCCGTAACAGGCCCGAAACTACCGGTTGAAAACTCTGGAATTTTCTGCCAGCCTGAGAGCCATCGACAAGTGTGAACGTTAACAAGATCCCCTCAGCACCGGAGGCGCTTCACGCGACCATCAGGCCCACCACCTGCCATGTGACCACGTCCACCACCGGAAGAGCCCAACGTTCACGATCACTCCCCCACGGGCGACCGGGCCGACACGCCACCACGCTTCACCCCTGGCCAGGCAGCCCAGTCGACTCGTATCCGGGCGGACGCCTGAGGTGAGTCCCGGCCCGATCGGGCGGACTCACCATCGTGCCCGCCGCGATCCGATCGGGGCCTCCCACCGGAACAGCGACAGCAATCCCCTACCCCACCACTGGAGGATCAGCATGGTTTCCCGGACCCGTCCCACCGGGCGTACCCGACTACGAACACTCACTTTTTCCGGAACGGCAGCGATAATTCTGGCCCTGGCCGTGTCGCTGCTGCCCAATCTTGCTCAGGCCGCAGAGACGACCCTCGGCGCCGCCGCGGCCCAGTCTGGCCGGTACTTCGGTGCCGCTGTCGCCGCCAACAAACTCAACGACAGCGCCTACACGACGATCCTGAACCGCGAGTTCAACAGCGTCACTCCCGAGAACGAAATGAAGATCGACGCGACCGAGCCGCAGCAGAACAACTTCACCTTCAGCAACGCGGACCGGATCGTGAACCACGCCATCTCCCGGGGCTGGAAGGTCCGGGGCCACACCCTGGCCTGGTACTCGCAGCAGCCGGGCTGGATGCAGAGCATGGAGGGCACCGCGCTGCGCAACGCGATGCTGAACCACGTCACCAGGGTGGCCACCTACTACCGGGGCAAGATCGACTCGTGGGACGTGGTGAACGAGGCGTTCGAGGACGGCAACAGCGGCGCCCGCCGCAACTCGAACCTGCAGCGCACCGGCAACGACTGGATCGAGGCGGCGTTCCGCGCCGCCGACGCGGCCGACCCGAACGCGAAGCTCTGCTACAACGACTACAACACCGACAACTGGACCTGGGCCAAGACGCAGGCCGTGTACAACATGGTGCGCGACTTCAAGTCTCGTGGGGTGCCGATCGACTGCGTCGGCTTCCAGTCGCACTTCAACGCCAACTCGCCGTACAACAGCAACTACCGCACCACGCTGTCCAGCTTCGCCGCTCTCGGGGTGGATGTGCAGATCACCGAATTGGACATCGAGGGATCTGGTACGACGCAGGCCAACACCTACCGCAGTGTGGTCAACGACTGCCTTGCCGTGGCTCGCTGCAACGGGGTCACCGTGTGGGGGGTGCGCGACTGCGACTCGTGGCGCTCCAGCGGCACTCCGCTGCTCTTCGAGTGCAACGGCAACAAGAAGGCCGCCTACACGGCCACCCTTGAGGCGCTGAACAGCGCCGGCCCCGGGCCCACTCCCACGCCCACCACGCCGGGGCCCACCCCCACCGTCCCACCCGGCTCCGCCTCGGAGATCGTGGGCACACAGTCCGGTCGGTGCGTCGACGTACCCAACGCCTCGACCACGAACGGCACGCGGGTCCAGCTCTACGACTGCAACAAGCAGACCAACCAGGCATGGACCTACACCTCGGGCAAACAACTGCAGGTGTACGGGAACATGTGCCTCGACGCCGCCGGGACCGGCAACGGTGCGGCGGTGCAGATCTACAGCTGCCACAGCCAGACCAACCAACAGTGGAACGTCAACTCCAACGGCACCATCAGCAACGTCCAGTCCGGACGCTGCCTGGACGCCTGGAGCACCACCAACGGAGCCCAGATCCAGCTCTACGACTGCCACGGACAGACCAACCAGCAGTTCCGACTCGCCACTTCCGGCGGGCCCACCCAAACCCCGACGCCGACACCGACGACGCCGCCGCCGACCGGTGGCACGTGTGATCTCCCCTCGTCGTACCGCTGGTCGTCGACGGGCGCGCTGGCGCAGCCGAGGTCGGGATGGGTGTCGCTGAAGGACTTCACCGTCGCGCCGTACAACGGTCAGCAGCTCGTCTACGCCACCACCCACGACACCGGCACCACGTGGGGATCGATGAACTTCGGCCTCTTCAGCAACTACTCGCAGATGGGCTCGGCCAGCCAGAACGCGATGAACAACGCGACGGTCGCACCGTCGCTGTTCTACTTCGCACCGCGCAACATCTGGGTGCTGGCCTACCAGTGGGGCGGCACGGCCTTCTCGTACCGGACCTCCAGCGACCCGACCAACCCGAACGGGTGGTCGTCGCCGCAGACACTGTTCACCGGAAGCATCTCCAACTCCAGCACCGGCCCGATCGACCAGGCACTCATCGGTGACGACCAGAACATGTACCTGTTCTTCGCCGGAGACAACGGCCGGATCTACCGGGCCAGCATGCCCATCGGGAACTTCCCGGGCAGCTTCGGCTCCAACTACACGACCATCATGACCGACACGACAAACAACCTCTTCGAGGCCGTTCAGGTCTACAAGCTCCAGGGCCTGAACAAGTACCTCATGATCGTCGAGGCGATCGGCTCGCAGGGCCGCTACTTCCGCTCGTTCACGGCCACCAGCCTGGGTGGTTCGTGGACGCCGCAGGCCACCAGCGAGAGCAACCCGTTCGCCGGCAAGGCCAACAGCGGTGCCACCTGGACCAACGACATCAGTCACGGCGAACTGCTGCGGACCAACGCCGATCAGACGATGACCGTTGACGCCTGCAACCTGCAACTGCTCTACCAGGGGCGCTCCCCCAGCTCTGGCGGCGACTACGGCCTCCTGCCGTACCGGCCGGGTCTGCTGACGCTGCAACGCTGACGACCGGACATCGCCGGGGCGGGTGGGCTCGGCACCACACCGAGCCCACCCGCCCCGCACCCATCCACCACCAGGAGGTAGCGATAGTGCGAGGACACGGACACCACCCCCCGCCCTCGGGGAACACCCATGGCGACCGAGGGTCCGCCCGGTTTCGGGGACGGATGGTCAAGCTCGCCGCGGCCGGGATCGCCGCCGTCGTCGGGTTGTTCACCATCACCGTGGCGACCGGGTCGGCGTCGGCCGCCGACAACCCGTACCAGCGGGGCCCGGACCCCACGCAGGCCAGCGTCACCGCCGTGAACGGCCCCTTCGCCAACACCTCGGTCAGCGTCCCGACCGGGTACGGCTTCAACGGCGGCAGGATCTACTACCCGACCGACACCAGTCAGGGCACCTTCGGTGCCATCGCGATCTCGCCGGGTTACACAGCGTTGTTCTCCGCCGAACTCGCCTGGATGGGACCGTGGCTGGCCTCCCACGGCTTCGTCGTGATCGGCATCGAGACCAACAGCCGCAACGACTTCGACACCGCCCGAGGCACCCAGTTGCTCGCCGCACTGGACTACCTCACCCAGCAGAGCCCGGTACGTGACCGGGTCGACCCCAGCCGGTTGGCGGTCGCCGGTCACTCCATGGGCGGCGGTGGCGCGCTGAGCGCAGCCACCCGCCGCCCGTCGTTGAAGGCAGTGGTCGGCATCGCGCCGTACTCGCCGTCGTCGAACCTGGCCAACGACCGGGTGCCCACCATGATCTTCTCTGGGCAGGCGGACACGGTGGTCACCCCGTCCTACGCCACCGGCCTGTACAACAGCCTCCCGGCTACGACGGAGAGCGTCTACCTGGAGGTCGCCGGTGCCGATCATGGCTTCATGGTCGGACGGTCGAACCCGGTGATGGTCCGGACCATGCTGCCGTTCGTCAAGATGTTCATCGACAACGACACCCGGTACAGCCAGTTCCTCTGCCCACTGCTGGATTCCAGCGGCGTGGTCACCTACCGCAGCACGTGCCCGTTGCTGCCCTCGACACCGACCACCCCCACGCCGACCCCCACCGATCCGCCGACAACCCCACCCGGCTCGGCCTCCGAGATCGTCGGCACGCAGTCCGGTCGGTGCCTCGACGTACCCAACGCCTCCCGTAACAACGGCACCCGGGTCCAGCTCTACGACTGCAACAAGCAGACCAACCAGGCATGGACCTACACCTCCAGCAAACAACTGCAGGTGTACGGCACCATGTGCCTCGACGCGGCTGGAACCGCCAACGGCGCCGCCGTGCAGATCTACAGCTGCCACAGCCAGACCAACCAACAGTGGAACCTCAACTCCAACGGCACCATCAGCAACGTCCAGTCCGGACGTTGCCTCGACACCTGGAGCACCACCAACGGAGCCCAGATCCAGCTCTACGACTGCCACGGACGAACCAACCAGCAGTTCCGACTCGCCGCCCTCGCACGATGATCACGGCTGGCTCCGCGCACGACCTGTTCGAGGGTGTGCAGATCCACCAGCGGTAGGGCGAAACACCTGACACAGGACGGACTGGAACGGGCGGACCCGGCGTCACGCCGGGTCCGCCCGCATCCGGTGAAGGCCACGCCTTGAGTCGGCCAGCCGCCTATTACTCGGCTTCGACCTCGGTGCGGTAGACGGTCAAGCCGCGTCGCTGATAGTTGCGCAGTGCATTCGGATGGTCCAAGGAACATGTGTGCAGCCAAACCCTGCGTACCGCTGGAGACTCCACGGCCTCACTGCCCCAGGCCTGCCGGATGGTCAACGTCAGCGCATGGCCACCGAGACCCCTCCCGACATATTCGGGCAACAGCCCAAACGCGGTGATCTCCACATCTCCGTCAGACTGGGGTTCCAGATTCGCAACCCCCACGGTCTCGTCCTCCAGCGTGATGAACCAGTACTGGCGCAGCGGACGACACCGCACCAGCTCCTGCCACTCTTCGTCAGTGCGAGACGCACTCCGCCACCCGTAAGGGGCTCCGACCTGAGCATTGGTGGCACGCACGAGCGGCAGGCCACCGTCGACGCGCCGCAGAAGAAGTTCCGGCACCACCTTCCCCGGTCGCAGGTCCGTGGGGTCATTCATCTCCAGGTAGGTGACAACCTTCGCCATGCCGGCAGGCTACCCAGGCGAGGTTCGGTGCGCGGCTGCCGGCTACACGAACGGTCCGATCCGTGCTGATGACGGTGCGTCTACAGCCAGTCGTGTTCGCGGGCGTAGCGGGCCGCTTCGTGGCGGGTCCGGGTCTGGGTCTTACGCATCGCGTTGGACAGATAGTTGCGGACGGTGCCCGGAGCGAGGTGGAGCCGCGCGGCGATGTCGACGACCGAGTAGCCCTCGCCGGTGACCCGCAGGACGTCGACTTCACGGTCGGTGAGCGGGCAGTCCTCGGTGACGGCGAGCGCGGACACGTCCGGGTCGATCCAGCGTTTTCCCGCGTGCAGGGTCGCGATGACCGAGGTGATGTGGGCCGGCTCGGCGGACTTGCTGACGAAGCCCTGGACGCCGAGCTTCAGCGCCTTACGCAGCACGCCGGGGCGGGCGTGCCGGGTCAGCATGAGGATCACCTGCTCCGGTCGCTCGCGGCGGATCTCGGCGACCGCGCCCAGGCCGTCCACGCCCGGCATCTCCAGGTCGATGACCAGCACGTCGGGGCGGTGTCGCAGGGTGGCAGCGATCGCTGTCTGGCCGTCCTGCGCCTCGGCGAGCACAGTGATGTCGCCCTCCATCGGCAGCAGCGCCGCCAGGGCCGTGCGCAGCAGTGCCTCGTCGTCGGCGAGCACGATTGTGGTCATCGGCGGTCCTTTCCCGTGACGGTCGGGGCCGCGTCGGCCCGCGCGGGTGGGAAGACCGCTGCGGTCAGGAACCGCTGGTCCTTCTGTTCCACCGTCAGGTCGCCTCCGTCGCCTGCCACCCGTTGCCTCAGCGCCGCCAGTCCCCTGAGCTCGGGGGCCGTGGTGGCGGTCACGCCGTCGTTGACGATGGTGATGCCCGACGCGGTGAGCGTGATCTGCACCTGGGTGGCCTGCGCGTGCCGCAGGATGTTGGTGGTCGTCTCCCGCAGCACCTGCCCGAGCAGTTCGCTGACGCGGGCGTCGACCTCGGCCTCCCGGGTCACCCGGACCCGGATGCCGGCGGCCTCGAACAGGTTCTTCGCGTTCTCGATCTCCGCGGTGAGGTTGAGCCGCCGTTGCGCGTAGGCGAGTTCCTTGGTCTGCGCGATGGTGTCGCTGACCAACGTGTACGTCTCCCGCAGTTCCTTCTCCGCCCGAGCGGTGTCGTTGAGCAGCAGTCGCTGGGCGAGGGCGATCTTCAGCTTGACCACGTGCAGGGTGTGGCCCTGGATGTCGTGCAGGTCGCTGGCGAACCGCACGCGCTCCCGGACCACTGCCAGCTCCGCCTCGCGTTCCCGGGTCTGTTCGAGCTCCCGGATGAGGTCGTAGAACCGCTCGCCCACCACGGTGAAGACCGTCACGATGACGGTGAGGGCGGTCGGGATGAGGACGTAGGTGACCAGGACGTGACCGACGTCGTCCCGCTGCACCAGCAGCCGCGCCGCGCCGACGGCGGCGACGTAGGTGAACAGTCCCGCCACCACCAGCTTCCGGTGTCGTCGCACCTCGCGCAGGGCAAGCGAGCCGACGGCGCAGAAACCCCAGTAGGCGTTGGGGCTGCCAACCACCAGGACCCCGAGCGGCCAGACCGCTGCCGCTACGACCAGGCAGGGCAGCGCGACCCGGGCGAGGTCGTTGGCCGTCCACCGTTCGAAGGCCACCACGCCCGCCACGGCCCCCGGCGCCAGGACGACGACGTGCCACCAGGTACGCGCATCGGTGTAGAGCAGGACCGCCGCGGCGAACACCACCGGCGGCAGTGACGTGGCCAGGTTGAGCCGGCGCAGCCTTCCCTGCGTCGACTCGGTGAAGCGCGGCGATCTCCCGGTCACCACCTCAGTATCCGGCAGCAAGGGGTCACGACCAGTGACACCACGTCACATGCGGTGGTGACGTGGTGCCACTGACGGGTCGGCCGCGCCCGCGCTGTCATTGGGTACATGTCCACCACACCTGTCATCGAAGTCGAGCGGCTGAACCTCACCTACGGCGACTTCCACGCCGTGAAGGACCTCTCCTTCGAGGTACGGCCCGGAGAGCTCTACGCGCTGCTGGGCACCAACGGAGCTGGAAAGACCTCGACCCTGGAGGTTGTCGAGGGACACCGGAGGCCAACCTCGGGCACCGTACGCGTCTTCGGGCGCAGCCCCGACGACCGGCGAGCGGTACGTCCCCGAATGGGCGTCATGCTCCAGGAGAGCGGATTCTCCCCGGACCTCACAGTCCGTGAGTCCGTCGGTCTGGTCGGCCGGCTCACCCGACGCACCGACGACGTCGACCGGGTGCTCGACCTGGTCGACCTCACCGGCCGGGCCCGCCGCAAGGTGTCGCAGCTGTCCGGCGGGGAGAAGCGGCGGCTGGACTTCGCCACCGCGGTCTACGGCACCCCGGAGCTGATCTTCCTGGACGAGCCGACCACCGGCCTCGACATTCAGTCCCGCGACGCCGTCTGGGCGACGGTGGACCGGCTGCGGGAGAACGGCGCGACCATCGTGCTCACCACGCACTACCTGGAGGAGGCACAACAGCGCGCGGACCGGATCGGGCTGATGCACGAGGGCGCCTTCCACCGGGAGGGCACCGTCTCCGAGCTGACCCGAACACTGCCCGCGGTCATCCGCTTCTCCCTCCCGGCATCGGCGCCGACGCTGCCGGTGCGGGCCGCCGTCGACGCGGACGGGAAGGCCGTCGTCGAGACCTTCGAGCTGCAGAGGGACCTGCACCTCCTACTCGGCTGGGCGCAGGACCACAGCGTGGAGCTGCGCGACCTGGCGGCGGGGCCGACCCGGCTCGACGACGTCTTCCGTGCCATCAACAGTTGATTCGTTCTTCCGACAGGAGCGTCACCGTGTTGTCCATCGCGTCCAGCGAACTGATCCAACTCTTCCGCAACCGACTGGTGCTGATCACCAGCCTCATCATCCCGGTAGTCGTCAGCGCGTACTTCGTCCGTCAGCACGAGACCTTCGCCGACATCGGGAGTCTCGGCTACATCGCCGCGATCGTCATGTTCACGATCGCCGCGTTCGGGCTCTACGCCACCGCCGTCACCACCCTGGCCTCCCGGCGGCAGAATCTCTTCCTCAAGCGGCTGCGCTCCACCGCCGCAAGCGACACGAGCATCCTCGCCGGGCTGCTGCTGCCCGTGGTCGTGCTCGCCGTGGTGCAGGTGACAGCGATCCTGACCGCCCTGGCCGTGGTCGCCGGCGGACCGGCGAACGTCGCCCTGCTGGTGGTGGCGACCATCGCGGCCCTGGCCATGCTGATCGGCCTCGCGCTGGCCACCGCCGGGCTGACGAACTCCCCCGAACACGCCCAGGTCACCACCCTGCCCGTCACACTCGGGGTGATCGCCGTGACCACCTGGGTGGGCATCTCCGGCACCGAGAACCTCGCCTGGCTCAAGCGACTCCTGCCCGGCGGCGCCGCCACCGAACTGACCATGAACGCCTGGAACGGCGGCGTCGCCGTAACCGACTCCCTGCTCCTGCTCGCACCCACCCTCGCCTGGGTCGCCATCGCCGTCGCCCTCGCCACCCGACTCTTCCGCTGGGAGCCCCGCCGATGACCACCGAACCCCAGTTCGACGCCCCGACCCTGGTGGAAGATCTCCTACTGCTTCTGTTCCAACCCAGATCCGGGACCATCGCGGGAGAGAACACGCTCTTCTACGTCCTCGGCGGTGCCGTCCTCGCGGATCTCGCCCTCGGCGATCACCTGACCACGGAGGCCCGGGGGCGGGTCAGAAGCGTGGCGGGTCACCCACCGTCGGATGGCCTCCTACGCCCGGCCTGGGACTACCTCGCCGAGAAACCGAGGGGTGTGCAGACGGCACTGGCCGCGGTCGGTCCCGCCCTGCGCAAGCCGGTGCTGGAGCGGCTCATCGAACGAGGCGACATCGTTCAGGAGCCCCGTAAGGTGCTCGGCCTGTTCCGGACGACGGCCCTGCGGGAGGGCAGGACCGAACGACGGGGCCGTCTGCTCGCCGACGTTCGGCAGATCCTCGTGGACGGCGCGCAGCCGCAAGCCCGTGTCGCCGCGCTCGCGGCGCTGCTCTCGGCGAGCGGGACGCTCCCGCAGTTCCACCGCGAGATTCCGTGGACGTCATCGGTGATCAGCCGGGCCAAGGAACTCGAGCGGGGCGACTGGGGTGCCGACGCTGCGGCGGCAGCCGTGACCCGCACCGTGACGGCCACCGTCGTCAACAGCGCCATCGTGGCCATCACCGTGCTTCCTCGAAGCTAGGCAGTGTCCCCGTACCTGGAAAGGAGGGCCGCGTGAGCTCCCCGGCTCCCGTATCGCCTGCTGGCAGCAAGCCCACCCGGCGGGTGCGACGGCGCTGGCTGCGGATCGTCTCCGGCGTCCTCGTAGCCGTCGTGGCCGCTGTCAGCGTCGGCGTCGCCGCTCTTCAGCTCGGCCTGCCCTGGCAGATGGGCGAGGGCGACCGCAACCACGTCTACGACGGCGACGCCGGTTCGCAGCGCTACCAGGTCCACCTTCCTCCCCAACACGACGGGACGGCCCGACTGCCGGTCGTCATGGCGATCCACGGCTGTGCGATGACCGGCTACGGGTGGAACTCCATGAAGTCCACGACCCAGTTCAACCGCCTGGCCGACCGGGAGGGCTTCATCGTCGTCTACCCCACGCAACTGATCTCCCGCAACGTGATCGCCTGCTGGAACTCGACCGACCCCCGGGAGCAGCACCGAGACAGTGGTGAACCCGCGCTGCTCGCCGGCGTCGCCCGCCAGGTGGTCGAGAAGTACGGCGCGGATCCGGATCGGGTGCACGTGGCCGGCGCCTCGTCGGGCGCGGGGACCGCGGTCATTCTCGCCGTCACCTACCCCGACGTCTTCGCCACGGCGACCTCTGTCGCCGGCGGGGAGTACGGGCTCGACCAGGTCGACCCGAACAACCCGGACTCGACGTCGCCGCTGGACACGGCACGTCAAGCCTGGGCCCAGATGGGTGAGCGGGCCCGGCGGGTGCCGCTGCTGGTCATCCAGGGCGAGCAGGACGAGGTCGTGCCGCCCCTGGTCGCCACCCGACTCGTCGCGCACTGGACCGCCGTGGGCGACCTCGTCGACGACGGACTACCCAACAACAGCCTCGACCTGACCGAGGAGACCGTGTCCGTGCCGGCCGAAGCGGGCCGGCACGCGTACACGCATTCGACGATCACGGCACCGGACGGCTCGTCGATCGTCGAGTCGTACCGCGTCCAGGACATGGGGCACGCCTGGCCCGGCCCCGACGGCGACGGCCGCTACACCGATCACGCGGGCCCCGACGCCAGCGAGATCGTATGGCGGTTCGCCGAGCGCCACCCGATGCGGTGACGTCCGCCCCTCGGCGGCTACGGTGCGGACGTCGCCGAGGTGCGGTTGACGGCGGCCTCGACCGCGGTGCCGATGCGCGTCAACGCGGTCAGCTCGTGGGGTTCGAGCTGGTCGATCAGGTATTCGCGGACCGCCGCGACATGTCCCGGTGCCGCGGCCACGACAACCTTGTAACCGGCCTCGGTCAGGATCGCGTTGGTGGCTCTGCCGGGGCCAGGGATCCGGGCGCGCGCGAGCAGGCCCCGTTTCTCCAACCGTCCGACGACGTGCGACAAGCGGGACAGCGACGCCGCCGTTCGTTCGGCGAGACGGCTCATCTGCATCATGCGTTCCGGCTCCTCGGAGAGGACCGAGAGCACCACGTACTCGAAGAAGGTCAACTGGGACTCGCGTTGCATACGCGCATCCAGGGCAGCCGGCAGGCTGATCATGAGCGCGGAGTTGGCCAGCCAGGCTGCCCGCTCGTCGTCATTCAGCCAGGGCGTTCCGGCGTCGGTCCCGGCCGGCCTGCCCGTCTCCTTCTCAGCCATGAGGTCACCCTACTGACTACTTGTTGACGCTTCAAGTTCGAGGGTGTAGAACTTGAAGCGTCAAGTTCAGCCGGGCGCTTCATCGGAGCGCGGACCGCCCGTCGATCCAGGAAGGACCATGCGATGCACAGCACATCAGTGGGAGGCCTCGAGGTCTCACGCATCGGGCTCGGAGCCATGGGAATGTCGGCCTTCTACACCGGCGCCGGCCGTGACGAAGCCGAATCGATCCGCACCATCCGTCGCGCCCTGGACCTCGGCGTCACCCACCTGGACACCGCAGAGGTGTACGGCCCGTACGTCAACGAGGAGTTGGTGGGTCGCGCGATCAACGGCCGCCGGGACGAGGTGATCCTTGCCAGCAAGTTCGGCCTCATCTCCCACACCGGTAGGCCAGGGCCGGACAGCACCCCCGCCAGCATCCGCGCGGCAGTGGACGGGTCGCTGCGGCGGCTCGGCACCGACCACATCGATCTCTACTACCAGCACCGGGTCGACCGGGACACCCCGATCGAGGAGACGATGGGAGCCTTGAGCGAGCTGGTGACAGTGGGCAAGGTGCGCCACATCGGCCTGTCGGAGGCGTCCGCGGCCACGATCCGTCGGGCTCACGCGGTTCATCCGGTGGCCGCCGTCCAGACGGAGTACTCGCTGTGGACCCGCGACCCCGAGGCCGATGTGCTGCCCACGCTGCGGGAACTCGGCATCGGCCTCGTGCCCTACTCGCCGCTCGGGCATGGCTTCCTCACCGGCGACATCCGCTCCCTCGACGGTTTGGACGCCACCGACTGGCGGCGCACCAATCCCCGGTTCACCGGCGACACCTCACGCACAACCTGCGCATTGCCGACGAGGTCCGCGACGTCGCCGGCGAGGTGGGTGCCACGGCCGCGCAGATCGCCCTGGCCTGGCTCCTGGCGCAGGGCGAGGGCATCGCGCCCATCCCGGGCACCAGGCGCGTCGACCGGGTCGAGGAGAACTGCGCCGCCGACAACATCCAACTCACCGCTGGCCAGATCGCCCGGCTGAACAACCTGACCCCGGCGGCCGGCGATCGCCACGCCGAGGCCGACATGGCCGCCATCGACGGTTGAGCAGAGCAGACGTACCAGCGGCCGCCCACGTTCGCAGGTCAAGGAATGGAGCCGAACAGCATGCAGGGCAAGATGATTCGGGTCGGCATCATCGGTGCGGACACGAAGGCAAGTTGGGCCGGGGCAGCACACATCCCCGCGCTCGCGGCACAGCCGCAGTTCGTCCTCGCCGCCGTGGCCACACGTCACGAGAAGAGCGCTCGCAATGCCGCAGGGGCTTTCGGTGCCGAGCGCTGGTACGCCGATCCCCTCGAGCTCATCAATGATCCGTCGATCGACCTCGTCACCGTGGCGGTCAAGGTCCCCGCCCACCGCGACCTCGTGCTTCCCGCCCTCGCCGCAAACAAGGCCGTGTATTCCGAGTCGCCGCTGGGAGCCACCGTCGCGCAGACAGAGGAGATGGCCGAAGCCGCCGGATCGCTGCACACCGCAATCGGCCTCCAGGGCCGGCTCAACCCCTCGGTCCGCCGCGCTGCAGAGATCATCAAGGCGGGGCGACTCGGCCGGCTGCTCTCGGCGCGGGTCGCCGCGACGACCTTCGGAAACGGCCCTGAGTCGGTGAGCGCTTACGAGTACTTCGACAAGGCCGCAACGGGCGCCGGATTCCTGACGATCGCGGCGGGCCACGTTCTGGACGTGGTCGAGGCCGTACTCGGTGACATCACCGAGGTCGACGCGCGCACGGAGCTCCTCTGGCCGGAGGTGAAGCTGATGGACACCGGTGCCATCTCCGTCCGGGAGGTGCCGGACCACCTCGACGCCATCGTCAAGACCTCGTCGGGCGCCCCCGTAGGTGTGCAGATCCTGGCCGGCGTGCCCCCGACGGACGCCGCATTCAGCCTGGAGGTCCGCGGCTCCGATGGCTGGCTGAGACTGACCGGCAACCACCCGGCGGGCGTTCAGGTCGGCGACCTCACGCTGTCGTCGAGCATCGACTTCGCCGCACCCGACCGCCCCGTCGCCACCGGGGCCGGCCCGACCGCCGCGGAGATCTGGAGCGGCGCCTCCATCAACGTGGGCGAGGTGTACGCCAGCCTGGCACGCGACATCGCCAACGGAACCCACCACACGCCCGGCTTCGGGCACGCCGTTCACAACAGCCGCCTCATCGCCAGAGTTGAGCGGGCCGCCCGAACCGGCACCCGCCAGTAGGGAGAACATGACCATGAATGATCAAGAGCAAATCGCGCGTGCCGATGTCCTGCGGCGCATGGAGACGGCCGCCCGCACCCAGGTGGGCCTCAGGTCCCGGCCTCCCATGGACTGATGGCGAAGTCGGCGGTTAGAGGTGGGTGGTGGCCCCAGCTAGTCTGCAATGTCCTTTCTGGAATTGGGTGGGTGCGGCCGTTCGGGCGGTTTCCCCCTGGCGTGCACGGCGTCGGAAACGGCGATGCCAGCGAGGACGAAGACGGCGGTGACGGCCACTGCCAGCGGCGGCAGGAAGATCATGAACGGCGAGGCGGCGGCGAGCGCCAGAGCGCCGATCATCCGAGGGCGGGAGACGCGGTTGAATACGGCATGTTCCACCAGGGCTCGCCCGATCAGGAAGAGCATCGGTCCGCCGAGGACAACGAGGATCCACGCCGGCTTGGTGTGCCCGAACGGATGTTCGATCACGATCTCGTATCCGACGGCGACGACGACGATCCCGGCGACCATGAGTACGTGGGCGAGGAAAGCCTCCCGGATGAGGTGCGCGGGCTCAACGGCGACTCTGATCGCTTCGGGCAACAGCTGGCCCGCCCGAAAAAGGTAGACGCGGAACAGCAGCACGGTCGTGGCGAATGAGACCGCGAAGGCTGCCGCGGCTCCGCCGTGCCGGAACGACGTGTCGCTGTAGGCCGAGCCGGTCGTCAGAATCAGTTCGCCGAGGGCGATGATGAAGAATTGTCGGTAGCGCTCAGACAGGTACTCGGCCAGCACGGGCCACTGCCGTTGGGTGGGGCGAGACCACGGCGCGGGATAGAACAGCAGCAGTGCCGCGCCGTCGATGGCGATCGCGAGCGTCCACAACAGGGTGCGGGCCAGGTCCGTCACGATCGCGCCGGCGATCCACGGCACGGCCGACAGCGTGAACCAGAAGAACACCCCAGCCGCTCGACGCTGAGCCTCGTGGCCGCGCAGCATCGGAACGATGATCAGCCCACGAATGATGTGGACCGCGACGTACGCACCAGCGAAGGCCAGACTTCTGTCCCCGAACGCGTGCGGCACCGCGACCGCCATCACCAGCGCACCGAGCATCGCCGTATAGACGAGCAGTTGGAGCTGCGGCCGCTGCGGATCATAGAGGTCGGTGACCCACGCCGTGACGAACCACAGCACCATGAAGGCCAGCAGCAACAACAGCGTCTCGCCAGCCTCGATGAGGACGACTCGCTGCTCGGTGAGCTCCTCGACCAGCCGCTGCGAGACCCGATTCAGGGCAAAGATGAAGACCAGGTCGAAGAAGAGTTCCAGAAGGCTCGGTCGCTGCGGTTGCCCGGGTTTCCGAAGCAGCGCTGCTGCCCTTGTCGACATGGGCCGCCCATCCCCGCCGGCTTCGCCTATCTGGGTATTGGTACCACGCCGGGCAGGTCATCGAGTCGATACCCGAAGAATGCCAGCGGACCACACACCTTTTGGTAGGCGTCGCGATCCCCACTCCTCCGATGCGTCGGTCCGCCACCGGTAATCGGCACGAAGCAGCGCGCTACGAGCACGGGGTTGCATCTCCCTTCGCGGGGTACGCCCGTTGCGCCACGCGGGCGCCGTCGGATCAGCCGAGCGGGTCGGTGTGAGCCGCGTACACGCCGGGGGGCCGGTACCGGATGGATCAGCAAGACGCGGGCGGGCGCGCTGGGGCTGACGGCTTCGTGGAACTGCGGGTGCACGGGGTGTCCGCCACCGGCCCGGATGACCTCCTGGATCGGCCGCATGTGCAGCAGGTGGCGGGTGACCACCGAGGCGGCTTCTACCGACCCCGACCGGGAAACCACGAGGGCGGCGAGGCGGACGGCGTGACGCTGGAGGCCTACCGCTGGAACAACCTGCCCGCCGGCACCGCGGTGCGAACGCTGTCGATGGTGATCCTGCTGCCCTTCATGCTGATCAACCTCGCCATCTGGATGCGTCCGGCCGGAGCCGGCGACCCGGTGATCAAGGCCCTGTGCCGGCTGTTGGCCCTCACCCTGACCGGGATGTACGTGCTGAGCATGGTGGGAATCGCGCTGGATGTGATCGCGTGGAAGTGCATGTCCTCGCCCGAGTGCCTGGCCGGACGCAGTTGGCTCTCCTGGCTCGGGGGGCGTCCCGCCGGACTGCGCCTGGCGGTGCTCGCGCTCGCGCCGGCCGCGGCCATCAGCCTGGTGTGGGGGCTCAGCGCCCGCCCGGCACTCCCGTCTCACGTCTTCCGCGCGGCCGACCAACCCCTTCCGGCGCACCGGCTCACCGCCGTCGGCCGGTGGGACAACGAGCCGCTGGTCGGCCGACTGCGCTCGATTCACGTCGCGGCGGCGTTCGCCACGCTGGACCTCAGCCTGCTCGGCGCCCGGGCGGCACAGGGCTTGTCGATCGGCACCGTCGCGCTGACGGCAGTTGCCGGACTTCTGCTGGTCACCTGCGCGGTCCTGCTCTGCACCCCGCCCCTGACCGCACCCACGGAAGGCCGGCTCGACCGCCTCGTCAGCGTGCTACGCACGATCACCCTCGGTCTGACTGTGCTGGTCTGGATCCACGTCCTGACCAATCCCGCCCCCTGGCCGGAGCGCAACGGGTTACCCGGCTACAACCTGACGGTCGTCGGGCTGTTCATCGGCCAGGCGATACTGCTGGCTGCCCTGGGTGCGGTGCTGTTCTGGCACCGGGATCGACAGTCGGACGCCGCGCCCTCGCTCGGGTTCGGCGCTCTGGCGGCCTCCGTCGCCGCGATCAGTTTGGCGCTCACATACTCCGCCGAACTCGCATACCGGGTGTCCGACGTCCTGAACAGAGGCGCACCGACCGCGGAGGCGCTCATCACCAGCCCTCCGCGTGCCTGCATCTGGGCGATCCTCGGCTTCACGCTGGCGGTGCTGGTGACGCTGGCCGTCGGCGGCGTGGTATCGCTGACGTCACGACCGGGACGGAAACGCGCAGCGGCGTCGATAGTTGCTCGTGACTTTCCGGACGCGCCGAACGATGCCGGACCACGGCTGCGGCAGGTGCGCAAGGCCATCGCCCATGCCCGGTTCACCGAGCGGTTGGTGCCACTCGCGGTGCTCTACGCCTGCCTGGCCGGAATCGGCATGACGATGGTCGCGCTCGGCCTGCTGCCGACGCCACCGGGCGAACTGATCCAGCGCTACGTGGGGCTACCGGTCAGCTTCGTCAACTTCAGCATCGGTGTCGGCAGCTACCTGATCGCCGCCATCATCGTCGGTCTGATCGTCGGCGGCATCTTCGCCTATCGCACCCCCGGCTTTCGACGGTACGTCGGCGTGCTGTGGGACCTGGGCACCTTCTGGCCCAGAGCCGCGCACCCGTTCGCGCCACCCTGCTACGCCGAACGGGCCGTTCCCGAACTGACCTGCCGGATCACCCACCTCGTCGACTCCGGCAACACGGTGGTGCTCACCGGACACAGCCACGGCTCCGTCCTGCTCGCCGCGACCGTGCTCCAACTGCCGCCACGGGTCACCGAGCGGATCGCGCTGCTGACCCACGGCTCGCCGCTCCGACGGTTGTACGCCCGCCTCTTTCCCGCATACGTCAGCGACGAGGTGATCCACGAGATCGCCGACCGAGTGGACTGGCGGTGGGTGAATCTGTGGCGGGACACCGATCCCATCGGTGGCCGCGTCTTTCCGCCGCACGGCCCCGACGAGACACCCGCCGCATCCGACAGAGAGGCGACGGTGGACCGACGGCTCTGCGACCCGTACGGCGTCATACCTCCGTCCGGCGACATCTTCCCGCCACCGATCAAAGGCCACCGGCCCTGCGAATCCGAGGAGGCGTTCACTGAGTCGGTGCGTCACCTCGCCGACCACCTCCGCTGAGCAAGCAGTCGCGCCGGCTCAGCTCCGCTGATGATCCGTGGGCCTACGGCTCACACCTTCCGGGGTGAAGGAGAACGAGCCGGGGAATCCGCCGGGCCGATGGCGTACGGCGAGCAGCACCGGTTCGGGGTGGACACCCCGAAGCTGCCCCTCCGGTGCGTTGTCCGTCAAGGCATTCCATAGGTGGATGAACCGCCCCGAGTCTGGTGGAGTCCTCAGACTGTGGCCAGCTCCGGCTGGTCGGGCAGGTGGTGAGCGTAGAACATCGATTCTTTCTCCGCGGGCGGGCGGTGCCCGATCGCGGAGTGGAGGCGGTGGTGGTTGTACCAGTCGATCCATTCCGCGGTGGCCAGTTCGACCTGGGCGAGGCTGCGCCACGGCCCGCGGGGCTTGATCAGTTCGGTCTTGTACAGGCCGATGGTGGATTCCATGAGCGCGTTGTCGAGGGCGTCGCCGACGGTGCCGATGGACGCGTCGATGCCGGCTGCGACGAGGTGGGTAGTGAATCGGAACGACGTGTACTGCGAACCGGCGTCGCTGTGGTGGATCAAGCCTCGTGTCACGGTTCGGCCGTCGCGGTCGCGGCGCCACAGGCCCATGTCCACCGCGTCGAGGACGAGGGGTGTGCGTTTGTTGGTCGCCGCCGACCAGCCCACGATCGCTCGGGAGTAGACGTCCACGACGAAGGCGACGTAGACGACGCCGGCGAAGGTGGCCACGTGCGTGAAGTCGGCCACCCAGCAGCGATTCGGTGCTGCGGCGCTAAAGTCCCGGGCGACGAGGTCACCGGCGCGTTCATGGCCAGGATCGGCGACCGTGGTGCGGATCTTCTTGCCCCGCACGACTCCGCGCAGGCCCGCGTCGCGCATCAGCCGCTCCACGGTGCAGCGGGCTACCTCGACACCGTCACGGCGCAGCTGCCGCCACACCTTCCGGGCGCCGTAGACGCCGTAGTTTGCCACGTGAACCCGGCGGATCTCGTCGAGCAACCGGGCGTCCTGGACCGACCGCGCCGATGGCGGCACCGCCTTGGCCTTGTAGTAGGTGCTGGCCGCGATCTTCAACCCGTGCCCGGTCAGGGCTCGGCAGATCGGCTCGACTCCGCCGAAGCGGGCCTTGTGCTCGTCGATGAACCTCACGAGCGTGTGTGTGGCCGGTCGAGCTCGGCCGCGAAGAAAGCCGACGCGGCTTTCAAGATCTCATTGGCGCGTTTCAGCTCGGCGTTCTCCCGCCGCAGCCGCCGCAACTCGACTGACTCCTCGCTGGTCACACCCGGGCGCGTCCCCTGGTCGACCTCGGCCTGGCGCACCCACTTCCGCAGCGTCTCCGCCGACCCGATCCCGAGCTTCGCAGCGATCGACCCGATCGCCTCCCACTCGGTGCCGTAATCGCCACGATGCTCACGAACCAGACGCACCGCACGATCACGTAGATCCTTCGGGTACTGCTTCGGCATGACAGGGATCCTCTCAAGAAAAGAGGTCTCTACCAGCGCCGGGGCGGTTCAGGAAGCAGACCAGGTCATCCTCGGGACGAGCAGTGGCGTACGCGAGGGTCTTGGGGTAGTAGGCGTTGGGCCCGCCGATCCACAGCGATGGCGGCCCAAACCTCTCGATCACCGCCGACAGCGTCCGGTCCTGGCTGACCCAGTCACCGATGCCGGCGCTCAGCTGCTCGAACTCCGCCTCCGACAATGTCCGATCCAGCTCCAACCAGCCGAGGCGATGGGCGATCTCGGCGTAGACCGAGGCAGTGGCATCGCGCAGGGCCTCGACCGGCAGTACATATGAGTACGCACCCCTGACACCCGTCGGGGCGAACGCGTCGCGTTCCCGCAGCCCATCGAACTCCGATTGCCACCGAGTCAGGCTCCCCTCCACTGCAGCCATCGCCTCCAGCAGAAGCCGCTCGGCCATCTCGTCCCTGCCATACGTCCCCGGACGACGAAGAACACCGTTCACCTGCGCGAGGTGATGTTGACGGGCCTCACGAAGGTGGCGTCCGGGCTCCACATGGGTGCTCATCGCCGTCGAGCATGGCACCCCAGAAGCTCGGCCGCGAGTAGCGGACAGCCGACACCTGAGCACGGCGTAGCCGACTGTGACCATCAAATCACTAGGCGCACACTCCTCCCCGACATGTTCCCGTCGACTGGAGGAACAGATGCGTCTCCGATCATTCGTCACCGCGGCACTCGCCGCCGTCCTGGCCGCCGGCGCACTCGTGCCGCCGGCACCGGCTGCGGCGGCCACCGCCGACCGCTGGGGCTTCGCGTACGTCAAGGACCCCACCGCGCCGGTCTGGACAGTGCTGGACACCAGCCGGCAATGGGGTAGCTGGAAGGCCGCCTTCCCGGCCGCCTGGGCCGACGGCATCAAGCTCGCACCCGGCCGGTTCCAGGTCCGCTTCCCACAGATAGGTGCCAGCTCACGGGGCGTGCCGCACGTGACCCCGGTGAACCGGACCGGTCACTACTGCGAGGTGGTCCGCTGGTTCCAGTCCGGCACCGACGAGATCGTCGACGTGCAGTGCCACAAGCCGGGTGGCACGCGCGAGGACACTCCGTTCACAGTGCTCTGGACGACCAGCTCGGGCGTACTGCCGGCCGGCACCTCCCACGCGTACGTGCAGTGGAGCAGCGGCCTGGTGGCGCAGTCGTACAACTCCACCGGCGTCGTGAACACTGTCGGGCCGGTGGGCGTCGGGCAGTACCTGGTGCGGCTGCCCGGTGTGGGATTGGCCGGAGTGCTCGCCGGCAACGTGCAGGTCACCGCCGTCCAGCCGAACGCCGGTCCCCGCCGCTGCAAGGTCTACTCCTGGAGCGCTGTCGGCACCGGTGTGCAGGTGTACGTCTTCTGCTATGACCAGGCTGGCGCGTTCATCAACACCGACTTCGTCCTCTCGTACCACCGTCGGCGGCCGGTGATCGGCTCCCTCGGCCCGCCGTCGTACTTCGGTTACCTGGGTACCGCCGTCGGCGGGCCGACCAACGACAACTCGGTGCTCGGTGTCGGTGCGAACACTGTGGCACCGCTGGCGCCCGCCGGCCGTTACCTGGCGACCTTCCCGCAGGTCGGCGTCAAGGAGACGCACGCCCAGGTGGTGGCGCAGGGCGCCGGCAGCAACTACTGCCACCTCACCCAGCCCTGGACGTACACCACCAACGCCGACGTCGACGTCATCTGCTTCGACAACGCCGGCGTCGTCACCCCGCACCGCTTCCTGGCCACCTTCACCTCCCGGCTCTGAGGCCGGGCCGCGCCGGCGGTGGCTGTTCCCGTTGCCGCCGGCGCGGTGAGGACCGGGCGCTCGTGGCAGACCCGACCGCGCGCCCGGTGCCACCTCATCAGTTCCCGGGCGGGGTGAACCCGTGTACCCCGATCAGAGATCCGGGTGGCGCAGCTGCACGCGGCGCAGCAGTTGGGCGTTGAGCGCAACCACGATGGTCGAGGCGGACATCAGCACCGCGGCGACCGCGGGGCTCAGGCTCACTCCGGCCCAGGCCAGAGCGCCGGCGGCCAAGGGCAGGGCGACGACGTTGTAGCCGGCGGCCCAGGCCAGATTCTGGATCATCTTGCGGTACGAGGCGCGCGAGAGCCGGATTACCCCGGTGACCCCGCGCGGGTCGGAGGAGGCGAGAACGACGCCAGCGGATTCGATCGCGACGTCGGTGCCGGCGCCGATGGCGATGCCGACGTCGGCGCGGGCCAGCGCGGGAGCATCGTTCACGCCATCACCGACCATCGCCACCCGCAGCCCCCGGCGTTGCAGCTCACCGACCGCCTCGTCCTTGTCGGCGGGCAGCACCTCGGCGAACACCTCGTCCTCGCCGGGCCTGAAGCCCAGGTCGGCGGCGACCGCCTCGGCCACCGGCCGCGCGTCCCCGGTGATCATGACGATCTTGCGGATGCCCTGCTCACGTAGCTCGGCGATGGCTTGCCGAGCCTCGGGGCGGATCTGGTCCTCAAGGGCGAGGGCACCGATGACGCGTGCCTGCTCGCTGTCGAGACGCAGCAGGTGCAGTACCGCCGCTCCCCGGCGGGACCACTCGGCCCGACGCTCGTCGAGGTCGCCGGGCACCGTGGCGTCGAGTTCGCGCAGCAGGGCGGGTCCACCGACGGCGTAGCTGACGCCGTCGACGTCGGCGCGCACCCCGCGACCGGTCAGCGACCGGAAACCGGTCGCGGTGCGCCGGGCGCCCTGCTGGGCAGCGGCGGCGACGATGGCCCGTGCGAGGGGGTGTTCACTGTCGGCCTCGACCGCCGCCGCGACGGCCAGTACGTCGGTCTCGCTGACGCCGCCGGTGGCGGCGACACCGGCGACGACGTGCTCGCCGCGGGTCAGGGTGCCGGTCTTGTCGAACAGCACCGTGTCGACGGTGCGCATCCGCTCCAGGGCGAGGCGGTCCTTGACCAGGATGCCGCCCTTCGCGGCCACGGCGGTCGACAGGGCGATCACCAGCGGGATGGCCAGCCCCAGCGCGTGCGGGCAGGCGATCACCAGCACCGTGACGGTGCGGACGACGGCCTCGTCGAGGTTGCCGACCAGTGTCCAGATCAGCAGCGTCGCGGCGGCAGCGGCGGTGGCGATGTAGAACAGCCAGGCCGCGAACCGGTCAGCGAGGACCTGCGCCCTGCCGCTGGACTGCTGGGCCTGCGCGACCAGGCGTTGGATGCCGGCCAGAGCGGTGTCCTCGCCGACGGCCTCGACGCGCACCCGGATGGCCGCGTCGGTGGCGACAGTGCCGGCCACCACCCGGTCGCCGCGTTCGCGGCCGACCGGCCGGGACTCGCCGGTGATCATCGACTCGTCCAACTCCGCACGGCCGTCGGTGATGCGGCCGTCGGCCGGCACCCGCCCGCCCGGGCGCACCAGGATCACGTCGCCGACGCGCAGGTCGCTGACCCGTACCCGTTCGGGCTGTCCGTCACCGCCGAGGCGTTCGGCCTCGTCGGGCAGCAGCGCGGCCAGGGCCGACAGGGCGCCCTGGGCCTGACCGATGGCCTTCATCTCCTGCCAGTGCCCGAGCAGCATGATCGTGACCAGAGCCGCCAGCTCCCACCAGAAGTCCAGGTCGAACACGCCGAGCGCGGTCGCCGCCGAGGCCACGTACGCGACGGTGATGGCCATCGCGATCAGCAGCATCATCCCCGGCGCCCGGTCACGGACCTCCCGCACCGCGCCCTGCAGGAACGGCCACCCGCCGTAGACGAACACCACAGTGCCCAGCACCGGGCCCACCCAGTCGACGCCCGGGAAGTCCAGCTGATAGCCGAACCAGTCCATCACCATGTGACTGGTGACCACGATCGGCACCGTCAGGACCAGGCTCAGCCAGAACTTGCGGCGGAACATCTCCGGGTCGTGCCCGGCATGCTTGTCATGCCCCGCGTGCCCGGCGTGCTTGTCATGCCCCGCGTGCCCGGCATGGCCGCCGTAGGGGCCGGGCTGTACCGGCTGGCCGCTCGGGTCCCCTCGGCGGCTCCCATGATCACCGTGGTCGCCGTGTCGGTCCACCGCCCCACCCATGGGCTCTACCTGGTGCTCGTTCTCGTGCGACATCCTCATCGCCTCCTCACCCTCACGATATACCCCCAGGGGGTATGCCTGTCCAGGCGTGTCGATGTTCCGGACGTCACCCGCGTGCGAACCCAGCATTGTCAGCGGCGCAGGACGGAAGACCGTGGTTGGTCCACTTCGCCACCAAAGGAGCAGCGGTCAACGGCGTCGGTCACGATCGGCGGGCTGTGGATGTCGTCGAACGACGCAAGCGCTCATGAACGAGCAGCACCACTCCAACTTCCCCCGGATCTGTAAACAACCCTTGATATTAAACTTCACGAACGTCAATATGTGGAGGTCGCGGGTCGTCGAACCCTGGGGAGTGAGCCATGAGAAGCCGTCGGATTTTCGCAGTGGTCGCCGGGGCGGCGATGACCCTCACGGCCGCCGTCGCCTTCGTCCCCAGCAGCATGGCGGCCGTGTCCTCGGCCAACGCCCTCCCGATGGTCGCCTGCGCTGCCCCGGCCTGGGCCGAGGGCACCACCTACCAGGCGGGCGCCCAGGTCACCTACGGCGGCCGGCTCTACCAGGCACTGGTCACCCACACCGCCCACCCCGGCGCCGGCTGGAACCCCGCCGCGACCCCGTCGCTCTGGCGCGACCTGGGCGCGTGCTCGGGAAGCACGCCGCCGCCCACGACGCCACCACCGACGACCCCGCCGCCCACGACGCCACCACCGACCACACCTCCCCCCACCACGCCGCCGCCGACCGGTGGGACCTGCGCGGTGAAGTCGCGGCCCACCGGCAAGGTGTTGCAGGGCTACTGGGAGAACTGGGACGGGGCCACCAACGGCGTACACCCGGGCCTCGGCTGGATCCCGATCACCGACAGCCGGCTCAACCAACACGGCTACAACGTGATCAACGCGGCGTTCCCGGTGATCCGCTCGGATGGCACGGTCCTCTGGGAGAACGGCATGGACGTTGGCGTCAAGGTGGCCACCCCGGCCGAGATGTGCCAGGCCAAGGCGGCCGGCGCCACCATCCTGATGTCGATCGGCGGGGCCGCCGCAGGCATCGACCTGAGCTCCACAGCGGTCGCCGACCGGTTCATCGCAACGATCGTGCCGATCCTGACGGCCTACCACTTCGACGGAATCGACATCGACATCGAGACCGGCCTGACCGGCAGCGGCAACATCAACACACTGTCCACGTCGCAGGCCAACCTCATCCGGATCATCGACGGCGTGCTGGCCCGGATGCCGTCGAACTTCGGCCTGACCATGGCACCCGAGACGGCGTACGTCACCGGCGGCAGCGTGGTCTACGGCTCGATCTGGGGCTCGTACCTGCCGATCATCAAGAAGTACGTCGACAACGGCCGGCTCTGGTGGCTGAACATGCAGTACTACAACGGCAGCATGTACGGCTGCGCCGGCGACTCGTACCCGGCGGGCACGGTGCAGGGCTTCACTGTGCAGACGCAGTGCCTGAACAACGGCCTCACCATCCAGGGCACCACCATCCGGGTGCCGTACGACAGGCAGGTCCCGGGCCTGCCGGCGCAGATCGGGGCGGGCGGCGGCCACCTGTCGACGTCGTTGGTCACGCAGGCCTGGAACTCCGTGCCCGGACTCAAGGGCCTGATGACCTGGTCGGCGAACTGGGACGGGTCGAAGGGGTGGACCTTCGGCGACAACGTGAAGCGCCTGCAGGGCCGCTGACGGGCGACGGCGTCGAACCTGTCGAGGGCGCGACGTCGACGGGACAGCCCGGCGATCGAGGACCCTCCGTGGAGGGGTGATCGCCGGGCCGCCCCGGTGGTGAGCCGCGCCGGGCGGCCCGCCGTTCAGCCGGTCAGAGGCCGGCGGCGTGCGCGGCGGCGGTGCCGCCGACCACTGGTAGGACGATGTTGCTGCTCTTCAGCGCGACCTGCAGGTTCGCGGCGGTGGTGTCCGCCTGGCTGGAGTACTGCGGGTAGCTGGCCACGATGATCACGCCGATCCGGTGGCCGGGCTTGAAGACGTAGTCCTCCGGCAGCAGCGGGAAGCTGAAGTTGTACGACTCCCCCGCCACCAGCGGCACGCCGACGCGGATCGACTGCCGGTTCTGGGCGTCCATGATGCCCTTGGTGACCAGCTCGTAGTCCGCCGTAGCCACCCGCTTCGTCGTCTGCTTGTAGCAGCCGTCGTCGGTCGGGCTGCTCTGGCCCCAGCAGTCCTCGGTGGTCAGGGTGATGATCCCCTCGCCGGAGGCCCGGTGCGCGACCCGCTCGTCGGTGCCGTAGTCGACCAGGATCGCCCCGAGGTTGGTGTCGGTCTGGTCGGCGGAGGCCCGCAGTTGCACGGTCGGGGTGCCGGAGATGTGCAGCGGCGCGGAGAGTGGCGCGGAGACGAACGCCAGCCGGTTGGGCTGCACCACGTCCGGGTTGAGGATCATGGTGTTCTGGCTCTGCGTGCGGCTGTCCTGGAACGCCCCGGTCGCCGGCTTCGCGGTGGGCACCAGCCCGAGACCGCCCGCGCCGGTGGTGCCGGGCTGCAGGAACACCTCCGTGTCGGCCTTGCCGGGGATCGGCCAGTCGGCGTGGGTCTCCCACACGTCGGCGGACCGCTCCAGGTCCACCCGCGGCTCATCCATGATGCCGTTGGCGACGCCCTGCAGCCAGAAGTCGAACCACCGGTGCAGCGTCGACACCCACACCGCGCGGCGCGAGTCGAACGGGTCGACGTGGCCCTCCTGCGACAGCCACAGCTTGCGCGGCACGTTGTTCTCCGCGAGGGCGTACCAGAACTTGCTGAAGTGGTCCGGCCGGACGTTGTCGTCGTTGAGGCCGTGGTAGAGCAGCACGCTGGCGGTGACGTTGGGGACCTTCTTGACGTAGCTGCGCTCGTTCCAGAAGGCCGTGTAGTCGCCGTGCTCGTCGCCGTCGGCGGCGCCTATCGCGTCGCGCACCGGCTTGCAGTAGTCCCGGCGCTCGGGGTTGGTGACCGTGTTGGCCAGCGACGCCACGTAGCTGTTGCCGCGGGTGACCACGCCGTTGCTGCGCACGTAGTCGTAGTACTCGGTCGGTCCGCTGATGGGCACGACAGTGGTCAGGCCCTTCACGCCGGTCACCGCCGTGGCCATGGCCAGCGAGCCGTCGTACGACTTGCCGATCATCCCCGTCTTGCCGTTGTGCCAGTCCGCCTTGACGATCTCACCGGCGGCGTTACGGGCGGTGGCCCTGCCGTTGAGCCAGTTGACGGCCTGCTTGGCGCTCAGGTTGTCCTGGTTGGCGTTGGTGGTCGGGCAACCGGTGGAGTTGTTGGTGCCGACCATGTCCAGCAGGATGACCGCGTAGCCGCGCGGCACGAAGTAGTTGTCGTAGAACAGCGGCCACTTGTCCAGCAGGCCGTCGCCGTCGAGGTCCGCCTTGCACTCGGACTCGTTGCCGCGGCAGACCGTCGAGTAGTAGGGGCTGGCGTCCATCACCACCGGGGCCTTGAGCCCCTGCGCGGTGGCCGCCGGCCGCATCAGGTCGAACGCGATGATGTCGCGCAGACCGTCGTTGTCGCTGTCGAAGGTGGAGTCGATGAACAGGCGTTCCCGAATGGCGTCGGCGTAGCCGAACACCGGCTGGGTGACGCCGTCCTGGACGACGATCGTCGGCGGGCCGTCCGCCGCCTGCGCCTGCGGCGCCGCGCCGAGGGCGGCGAGCACCGTCGCGGACAGTACGGCCACGCCTGTGCGCCAGCGCGTTCCCACTGTAGCCATGCAGTCTCCTTGATGTGTCCGAGGCTGCGAACGCTACGAGCCGGTGGCCCGTGCCACCACCTGCACGTGTAGGAACTTCGCCGGGTGTGGTTCGACGGGGTGCGACCCTGGGCGACCGGACTACGGCTGGTCGGCCAGCACCAGCTCCCGCAGCCGCCGGTCGAGTGTCGGGGCGTCCAGCCCACCCGGCCAGCCGCGGAGCAGGGCGCCACCCTTGGCCACCAGCACGACTGTCGGCGGCTCCCGCACCGCGTACGAACGCCAGATCGTCTGCTGGTCGTCCAGGACCACCGGATACTCCACCCGGTGCGCGCGCAGGTAGTCCTGGACCTCGTCGGCCTGGTCCGCGCCGGCCACACCGACGAAGACCACCCGGTCCCGATAGGCGCGGGCAAGCTCACTGAGGGCGGCCTGGCGGCTGGCGCAGGTGGTGCACCAGGAGCTGAAGAAGGTGAGCACGACGGGGCGCTGCGCCCACACCTCGGCAGCGGTGAACGGGGTGCCGTCGGTCAGCACGCCGGTGAACGCCGGGGCGGCCGGGGCGGTGCGGGGCGCCGGGCGCAACGCCAGGTCGGCGGGGACCGGCCCGGGCAGCGCCGCCGCCCCTCCGGCGGGCGCCGGCGCGGGAGCGGGCTCGGGCGTGCTGCATCCGCCCAGCAGCGCCGCCGCCAGCAGCAGCGGCAGGAGTGCCTTCCTCATGACGGGACCACCGCCACCAACGCCGGACCCTCACTGCTGTCCGGCGTCAGGTCGAGCGCCGGCCGGCCGTCCACCTCCAACCGGTAGGAGGCCCGCTGCGGCACGCGCACTCCGACGGCGAACTCGCAGTAGGTGGGCAGGCGCTCGACCCCCAGATCCTCGGCGAAGGCGGCCACCGCGGTCCCCGCCGGCAGCTGCCCGCTGGCCAGCGCCGCCCCGTCCGGGTCGAGCACACGGAACGGCGCCCGGTTGTGGAAGTGCTGGTACGGGCCGGTGCCGGCGCAGTCCACGCCAGCGGCCCGGATGTTGATGTCGCGAACCAGGACCCGGACGGTCGTCGGGGAGGCCGCCTCCTGGGCGGCGCCGACGGCGCCGCAGCCGGTGGCGCCGGCCAGCAGCAGGGGCAGCAGAGTCATGATGCTTCGCCGCACGTCATCCTCCTTCCGCCCGCCTGCTCGGGTCCGCGGCGGCAGGCCGCCGCGGACCCGAGCAGGAATGGGCTCAACCTCGGGCGCCGGTCAGGACTTCTCGACGCGGCACTGCTTGGTCACCGTCTTCGTCGGGTCGCTCTCCGAGGTCGCGGTGAGCTTCACGAAACCGGTGTCCGCGGCGGCGGCGGTGGCACCCACCGACACCTTGACAGTGGTGGCCTTGCCGAACTGCGCGGTGGCGAGCTGGTTGGGCAGCCAGGTCCGCCAGCCCTTGCCGGCCACCTCCGCCGACAGGCGGTAGACGTCCGACTTCAGGTACGCGCTGACGTCCTCCGGGTGCTGCTGCCCGCCGGCCGAGTACGAACCGGTGTTGGTCAGCTCGAACGAGCAGGTCACCCCGCGGTTCGTCGGCTTGCCACCGCCGGTCACCTCGCCCTTGCCCAGCAGCACGTCGTGGCTGCTCGGCCCGCCGGTGCCGTCCAACGACCGCACCGCCACCGTGTAGGAGAGCGAGCCGGCCGAGTCCCGCTTGAGGTCGATGATGTAGAAGTGCAGCCGGTTGGCCTCGTCGACGTACTCGTACTGGCTGCCGGTGTCCGCGCCGGCGTGGAACAACGCGTCGGAGAGCTGCCGGTAGTCACCCATGGTGATCTTCTGCGGGGTTCCGTCGGGCCGGTAGAAGTCGATCATGTCGATGTCCTGCGGGTTGGCGTCCACCACCCACTGGAACGGCGCGCTGTCGGCGTTCTTCGTCTTGCTCACCAGCACGCCGCTGTCCGGGGTGAAGGAGTCCGCACCCATTCGGTCGACCACCTCGACCGTGTAGTTGTTGAAGCTGCCACCGTCGCACAACGGGTCGGTGCTGACACCGCACGTCGGTGACAGGTCCTTGTTCAGCGCGATGTTCACGCCGCTCAGACCCTTCGGGCCGGCGTCGACCGCCCGGGCCGTGACCTGCGCGACCACCAGGCCCGAGGAGGCCAGCGACTCCCGCGACAGCCGCAGCACGTGCTCCTCACCGAGCAGGCCGATCTTGAGCTTGTCCCGCACCGTGTGCAGCGAGCCCATCGAGCCGCCGTTGGTCGGCGGAATCTGCCAGCGGGTGTGCGGACCGCCCGGGCCGTTGAACGACCCGCGCGACATCATGCTCCAGATCCCGGTGTACGCCCTGCGCAGCGGCTCGCCGTACGGGTTGTTGTAGTTGTCGCCGATGCCCAGCAGATGGGTCAGCTCGTGGGCGTAGACGCCCATGCCGGAGCTCTCCCCCTGCGTCGAGGAGCCACCGCCGGCGTTCGGCCACAGTGTCGCCGCCGCCTTCCACGAGGTCCAGTCCACGTAGCGGGTCTTCGCCCAGTTCGGCAGGTTGGGGTCCGGCGGGCCCCAGGCGTCCGGCACGTCCTCCTTGTTCTGGAAGATCATCTGCCCGAACTCCTGCCAGGTCGACGACTCGTCCTGGCCGGCGCTGAGGATGAACACCAGTTCGTACTGGTTGGCGACCTCCTCGCCGACGGCCGCCCGCCAGGCGCCCAGGCCGTCGGTGCGGATGTTCTTGCTGCACACGTCCCCACTCGGGCAGGCGCCCGGGTTGAACCCGTTGTCCAGCCCGTACTGGTAGGACTTGGCCGGCATCTGGTACGGCCCGAACCCGGTGAGGTCGACGCCGTAGCGGCCGTTGGAGTCCTGCATCCAGTACTCGTGCAGGGTGTGGCCCTTGTTCAGGGTGTTCGGGGTGTTCAGGAAGTCCTGGTAGAACTTCGGCACGTCCGCTCGGGGGATGTTGGTCGCGACGGACTGGGGGTTGCCGAAGACCGTGGAGCGGGCCCGCTGGGAGACCGCGAACGTCTCGTCGGGATAGTCCAGCGCCACCAGGGCGATCTTGAAGTTGCGGACCGAGCCGGACACGCTCGGGTCGGCCCAGTTCTTGCCGGGCACAGCCTTGTAGTCGTTCCAGGTCATCGTGTCCGGGTTCTGCCAGGCCTGCGGGTCGAGGACCTGGAACGGCGCAGTGCCGCCGGCCGGGTTGGCCGGGGCCGCGGCGGCCTGCGCCGCCCCGGTCGCCACGAGCGTGGTCACCACGGCAGCGGCCAGCACGGCCCGCCTCAGCCGGGTGCGGTGGGGGGTAGCACGGTGCACGGAACCACCTCTCGTCGGAGGGAAACGCGGCGCCGGCGTCCCGATGGGGGGTGTCGCGGAACGTTTGTCAGCAGGCCGCGCAGCGAATCTAGGAGTACGGGCCAGTGCCGGTCACCGTGCAGATGTCGGCAGGTGGGCCGGCGACTTCCGACACCTGAAGGACCGGTGCCCACCGGCGGATCAGCCAGGACCGGCCCCGGAAGCCGGATCGACAGTGGCCGCGAGGGCCCGCAGCACGTCCCGGCGCACCCGATCGGCGGCAGCCCCGGACAGGGGTCCGCGCGGTGGGCGGCACCGCCCGCCGAACCGCCCCGCGCACTCCATGGCGAGCTTGACGGCCTGCACGGCCTCCGGCCGGGAGGCCCAGCCGAGGATCGGGTGCAGCTCGGCGTAGAGCGGCAGCGCCCGGCCCAGGTCGCGGGCGACGCACAGCTCGTACAGGCGCACGGCCTGGCGGGGCAGGGCGTTGGGCAGGGTGGCCACCCATCCGGTGGCGCCGCACAGCACCAGTTCGAGCACCACGTCGTCGGCGCCGACCAGCACGTCGACGTGCGGGCAGAGGTCCCGCAGGCGGTGCAACCTGCGGACGTCGCCGGTGACCTCCTTGACCGCGACGATCCCGTCGATCTCGGCGACGGTCGCCAACAGGTCCGGCGTGAGGTCCAGCCGGGTGTCGTACGGGTCGTTGTGGGCGACCACCGGCAGGCCGACCGCCGCCACCTCCCGGTAGTGGGCGACCACGTCGGCGGCGCGGGCTGCGGGCCCGTCGGGTGGCCGCGCGAGCACGCCGTGGGCGCCGGCCTCGGCGGCCTGCTCCGCCCAGCGGCGGGCCTGCCTGCTGCCGTAGCCGCCGACGCCGGGCACCACCGCGCAGCCGGGCGGCGCGGCCTGCACCGTCGCCCTCACCACGGCGGCCCGCTCGTCGTCGGAGAGGGCCCGGTACTCCCCCAACGACGCGCACGGCGCGACCCCGTGGCACCCCTCGGCGGCGAGCCAACGGACGTGTTCCTGGAGCTTGTCGAAGTCGACCGACAGGTCGGCGCGAAACGGCGTGGTGACGGCGACCAGTACGCCCCGCCAGGGCCGACCAGTTCCCACTCCGAAATCCCCTCCCCGCCGGCACCGCCCGTCATCAGACCCGCGCCGTGCGCGGCGGCGCTGGTGCGGTCCGTACCGGAACCCTAGAAACGTCTGTCGCCCCCGGTCTTCGGACAGATGCCGGAACCACCGCGTCGCCGCCCGTCTTTTTGTCGCGACTTCGACAGTGGACCTTGCGCGACGACCCACCCGCACCGGAGGGTAAGGACTGGCGGTCGCGCGATCCCTGTCACGCAGCGCAACCTTGGGAGTTACATGCACGGTGAGCTCCAGCGAATCGTCGACGCCGTCGCCGCCCGGGTGGGGCGACCCGCCCTCATCGAGGACCGGCGACAGCGGGTGGTCGCCTACAGCGAGCACGACGGCCCGATGGACGACGTCCGCCGCACGTCGATCCTGCGCAGGCAGACGACGCCGGAGGTGATCGCCTGGTTCCGGGGCATGGGCGTGCTCACCGCCCACGCGCCGGTCCGCACCCCCGCGTGCGCCGAGCTGGACCTGCTGGCAAGGGTCTGCGTGCCGATCCGACACGACGACCTGCTGCTCGGATTCGTCTGGTTCATCGACGCGGACGGTTCGATGACCGACGCCGACATCGCCACCGCGACCGGTCCCTTCACCGACCTGTCGCTGGCGCTGTACCGGGAGAACCTGCTCGGCGAGCTCGCCTCCCAGCGGGAGACCGAGGCCACCCGCACCCTACTGGTGGAGAGCAGGCAGGCACGCGAGCACGCGGCGCGGGCGCTGCTGGAGGAGGGCGTCGTGGTCGCCGACGGGTCGACCGTCGCGCTCGTCGCCCAGCTCGTGCCGGCCGGCGGGCGACAGCCCGACGAGGTGGCCCGGATCGCCCTGGAACAGGCCCTGGTCACCACCCGTCGGTGGATCGGAGTACGGGAGACACTGCACCTGGTCTGGCACGACCACGGGGTGCTGCTGGTCTGCGGCGACCGGATCGCCGGCCGACCCTCGCCGGAAGCCTCCGCCGGGCACCTCAACGAGGCGCTGGGCACCGCGACCCGCGGTCTGGCGTCGGTGGATCGGACGGTTACCGGGATCGGGCAGCCCCGCGCCGGGCTGTCCAGCGCGGTCGAGTCCTACCAGGAGGCCGCGCAGGCCGCCCGGGTCGGTACCCAACTGCCCGCGCTGGGCCAGGTCGTCTCCTGGGCGGGCCTGGGCATCTACCGGGTTCTGTCCCAACTGGACAGCCAGCACCTCGACGTCGCGGGCGTCCATCCCGGGCTGGAGCGGCTGCTGCGCGACGACGCCCACCAGGTGCTGCTGGAGACCCTGGAGGCCTACCTCGACCTGGCGGGCAACGCACACGCCACCGCCGAGAAGCTCCGGTTGCACCGGACGACCCTCTACTACCGGCTGCAACGGGTGGAGCAGCTCGCCGGGACCGACCTCAAGGACGGCAACGAGCGGCTGTGTCTGCACCTGGCCATGAAGCTCGGTCGGCTCAGCGGCGACTACCGCACGCCGTGACGACGCGCGGCTGGAACGCTCCTCGTCACACGAGGCGGGTCATCCAGCCGTACGGGTCGGCGGCACGGCCGTACTGGATGTCGAGCAGATGGCGGCGCAGCCGCATGGTCACCGAGTCCTCGGCGCCGGCCTTCGGGGCCGTCACCTCGCCGCCCTCCCAGACCAGGCGACCGACCGGGGTGACCACCGCGCCGGTGCCACACGCGAACACCTCGGTGATCGCGCCGGACGCCACGCCCTCCTGCCATTCCCGGATCTCCACCGGGCGTTCCTCGACCTCCAGACCCAGATCCTTGGCAAGGATGAGGATCGACCCCCGGGTGACACCTTCAAGGATCGTGCCGAGTTCCGGGGTGATGATCCGGCCGTCAGCCGTGATGAAGTAGACGTTCATGCCGCCGAGCTCCTCCACGTAGCGGCCCTCGGCGGCGTCCAGGAAACAGACCTGCTCACAGCCGTGCTCGGCGGCCTCGACCATCGGCGCCAGGCTGGAGGCGTAGTTGCCGCCGCACTTCGCCTCGCCAGTGCCGCCCCGCGCCGCCCGGGTGTACTCAGTGGAGAGCCAGATGGAGACCGGTTTGACACCACCGGAGAAGTACGCCCCGACCGGGCATGCGATCACCATGTAGGTGATCTCCTTCGCCGGGCGAACGCCCAGGAACGGCTCGGACGCGAACATGAACGGCCGCAGATAGACGCTGTGTTCATCCTCTTCGGGCACCCAGGCCTGATCGGCGCGGACCAGGCCCTCGACCGAGGCCATGAAGTCCGGCACCGGCAGTTCGGGCAGCGCCAGCCGCCGGGCGGACCGGGCGAAGCGCTCGCCGTTGGCTTCCGGCCGGAAGGACCAGATCGACCCGTCACGGTGCCGGTACGCCTTCATCCCCTCGAAGATCTCCTGGGCGTAGTGCAGCACGGCCGCCGCCGGGTGCATGAGGATCGGCCCGAAGGGGATGATCTCGGAATCCTGCCAGCCGCCGTCCGGCTTCCACACGGCCCGTGCCATGTGGTCGGTGAAGTACGTGCCGAACCCCGGATTCGCCATGATCTCGGCTCGCCGCTCCGCGCTCGCCGGGCTCGGATTCTGGTGCAACGGGAACGACAGGCGCATGGCCGGGTCCTCTCAATGGCCGCATCCCTGGGCGCTCAGGTCAACCGAGGACGAACACGCAGGGGAGTTTGTCGGATGACAGGTGCAGAATACCGACAGTAGTGTCGCCGATCGTGGACAGACTGCGGCGACCCCGAGGGACGGTGCGGCCGGAAGCCGGGCTGACGAGCGGATCGCCGACGTGCCCGTGTCGACCGAGCTTGAGGTGATCGGTGGTCCGCTTCGAGTTTGAGCTTCGACCCCTGACCGAGATGCCGCCTTGGGGAGGCGACCGCCCGAGCCTGCATTGGTTCGGGTTGACCAGCGGTTGGTACTGGATAAGGGTCCAGGACGGCGAGTTCCTGCGCTACACCGACGCGGCTGTCGGCGTCTGGAACCTTGAGCGGCCATACCCCGACTATTACGTCGCGCGGCTGTGGGAAGACCTGATCGTCCTGCGCTGGGCGCTGCAAGCGCCGGTACCGGAGGATTTGATTCCGTTTGTCGATGGGACGTTTCTGCCACGGGAGTTCCCCGACCGAGACGACTACGGCGACGACGTGGACGCCGCGTTCGACATTCAGAGCGACTACGCCCTCGACCTGGGTTACCTGAGGAACGCGCCAGACCTGAAGTGCTGGCGGCATGCCGTTGACGGCTCGGACGTGGTGACGCTGAGCCAGCAGATTCCGCCCTGGACGCGGGGTGCGTTCGAGGGTCCCGATCGGCTGGACGTCACCATGCCGGCCGCAGAGGTCCTCGCAGCGATTGACGACTTCGATCGGCGGCTCGTTGCGGCGATGGAGGTTCGAGTCGCTGGCCTGGAGCACAGCGGGCCGCCTTCAGACGTGGATCTGGATCTCCAGCAGCTGCGGGTGGAGCACGCGCAGCGCAGCGACTGGCTCCAGCAGCGTCTGGCTTCACGTCGCGATGTCGATTGGACGAAGATACGTCTCGGTGCCGCTGAGCTTGCCTCGTGGCCACCGGCGTCCTAGCGCAGCGCGCAGTCGCTGATGCCCGGCAGGCTCATGTCGCGCCTCTGCCCGCACCTCGCCCACAGGCGGGGCGGTTATCCCTCAGCGGTGGGTCGGCTGTGCACCACCAACTCGTCGATCTCCAACCGACCGACGCGCAGCTCCCGCACGACCGCCCGGCGGATCGCCAGCCGCCCGATGGCCAGCGCCCCGACTGCCACAGCCCCGACGGCCACTGCCCCCACGGCGAGCGCGCCGAACGAGGCCGCCCCCGCAGCCCGCGCGCCCGTCGCCGCCGCTCCCGTCGCCACCGCGCCGTTGGCGCGCGCCCCGGTCAACCGCATCAGGCGTACCTCTCGCTTCATTCCCCCATTGTCCGCGTACCGCCGGCCGCCCGCTCCCCGGATATCCCGTATGTCACCCCGCCCTCTTCTTCTCGCCCCTAACGCGGGCTCCGGTCTACCTGGGGGTCAGCTGCTGAGTCAGCCGATCCAGGCCGCCCTTGATCAGCTGGCCGTACTGGTCGTCGCCGAGCGCGCCGATGCCCGCCTGTGCACGGTGGAGGTATTCGCGGGCAAATCCGCGTGAACAGGTCGCGGGCAGCCGCAGGCTGGCCCTGATGATGATGGAGTTGCACACCTTCGTTGATCCGGGCGAGCGTCACATCGAAGGTCAACGGTTGCTGCTGTACAGCTTCATCTCGCGACGAGGGCATGGACATACGTGGTGGACCTCCGCTAACTGACGGCGCGCTCCGTCATCCGGTGAGAATTGCGCCGCTCACCCGCGCTCGCTGTCCACCGCCGGGTCCGCGGCGGTTCCCGGGAAGTGTTCCGCGAACGTGCGGTACACCGGTGTTCCCGGCAGGTTGTCGCGGATGGCGAACACCACGTGGTCGAAGCGATCGACCTCCCGCAGCGCGTCGGCGAAGGTCTCGGCGACCGTAGCGGGATCGTTGCGGAACACGCCGCATCCCCACGCGCCCAACACCAACGTCCGCTGTCCGTGCGCGGCCGCGACCTCCAGCACGCGGCGGGCACGCCGGGCCAGCACCGCCGGTACGTCCGCAACGTGTTCGGGCTGGTTGCGGAGGATCGCGCCCAGGTTCGGCGCCGCAGCGGTCAGGAACGACGTCGTGTACGGCTGGTCGAGCAGATTGCCCTTGTCGTCCCGGAACACCGGCACGTCCGGGGAGAAGATGACGCGGTCGCTGTACCGCAGGTCCCGCTGTTCACGGTGGAACGCATAGAACTCCGGGGCGGCAAGGAGACACGGGTACAGCGCCGAGGAGCGGGCGACGCTTTCCTCCTGCGCCTTCGCCCCGCCCAAGAATCCCCCACCCGGGTTCTTTGCCGAGGCGAACACCAGGCAGGCCGCTCCGGGCGCCAGTCGACGGGCTGCCTGCAACGTCGACTCGTTCGTCACCTCCACCCTGCCTTCGCCGGGCTCCGCGTTGTCCGCCCCGGGTTCCTCGTCTGGCAGGTGGAGATGCGTGCCGGCGACTGCGGCACGGACCATCTCGCCGATGCCGACCTCGTCACCGGCGCCATTGCGATAGCGACCCGAATCAGCGATGGCGACCGTCTGCCGGGCGATCTCGCGAAGACGACCGCTCATCGGACGTACTCGTCTGCGTTACGACCCTCGTGCTCCACGATGAGCACGCTAGGCAGTCCCGCCCCGACCGACAACCGGGTTGGTGCTCTCCGTCACCTGAGAAGATCGTTATGGCTGCGCAGTTCTCGGGCACGCCTGCGGCTGGCGTCGATGATGTCGGGGCGGAGCAGGTGACCGAAGCCGGCGCGGTCGAGGCGTTGGACCAGTGCATCCCGGTCGGTACCGAGTGTGGTGGCGGTGGCGTCGCGCAGAGCCCTTGCATGAGCATCCCGCGACGCGGGTCACGTGAGGGTACTTGTGTCCGAGCAGCGAAAAGCGAGATCATCACGCATGCTCGACCCCTCGCCTGAGGACGACCGGACTTCACCAACCGTTTCCACGCCGCACTTCGTGGGTCGTGACCGGGAGATGGCGGCGCTTCGGGGCGCCCTGGCCCGGCCACCGGCGATCGTGCTGGTCGAGGGCGAGGCGGGGATCGGGAAGAGCCGCCTGCTGCGGGAGTGGCTGGCCGCACCGGACCAGCGCACCGCCCTGGTGTCGGTGTGCCCACCGCTTCGCGAGTCGCTGACGTTGGGGCCGATCGTCGACGCGTTCCGTGGGATCGACCGCCCGGTGTCGCGATTGCGGCTCACCGAGCTCGCGGGTGCGTTACGGCCCCTGTTCCCGGAGTGGTCCTCGGACCTGCCACCCGCGTTGCCGCCGCTGGACGATGCGAAGGCGGCCCGGCATCGCCTGTTCCGCGCCCTGGACGAGCTGCTTCGGGCTCTGCGTGTCGACGTTCTCGTGCTCGAGGACGCTCACTGGGCCGACGAGGTGACCCTGGAGTTCCTGCTGTTCGTCACCTCCCGACAGCAGGCGCACGGGCCCAGCCTCGTGGTCTCCTATCGGCCGGAGGAGGTGGACGACGGGTCGCTGTTGCTGCGGCTGACGTCCCGGTTGCCTGCCGGCGTGACCCAGCTGAGGATCGCCCTGGCGCCCATGCGACCCGACGACACGGCAGCGCTGGTGTCCTCGATGCTGGACGGCAACGCGATCTCACAGGAGTTCACGACGTTCATGCACGAGCGGACCGGTGGCGTTCCGCTGGCCGTGGAGGAGTCGGTCCGCCTCATGTGCGACCGCGCCGACCTCGTCTTCCGCGACGGACAGTGGGTTCGGCTGAAGCTGCGCGAGCTACAGGTGCCGCCGACGGTGCGCGACTCCACCCGGGAGCGGGTGGGCCGCCTGTCGCCGATCGCACAGCAGGTGTTGCGAGCCGCGGCGACGTTGGCTCAGCGGTCGTCGGTGGCCACGATCGCGATGACCGCCGGTCTGTCACCAGCTGCCTGCCGAGGCGCTGTCGCGGAGGCGGCCACCGCCGGTGTCCTGGACGGAGACGACCGCGACCGGTGGCGGTTCCGGCACGTGCTGGCGGCCACGGCCGTCTACGAGGCGATTCCGTTGACCGACCGCAGACACTTCCACCTGCTGGCCGGCCGGGCCCTGGAGCACAGCCATCCACCGCCGGTGGCACGTCTTGCCCGCCACTTCCGCGAGGCCGGCGATACGCAGTCCTGGGCGCGGTACGCCGAGCAGAGCGCCGAGCTGGCCATGGCTTCGGGTGACCACACCAAGGCGGTCGACCTGCTGGTCGATCTGATGTCGTGGGCAGTGCTGCCGCCGGTGGACCGGGCACGGGTCGCGCGCATCGCCGGAGTTGCCGCCCTGGGCCGTCGGGAACAGGTCGACGAGGTCTACCACCGCGTGATCCGTACCCTGCGCTCGGTGCTGGAGACCCCCGGTCTCTCCGCCCGTCAGCAGGCCGAGATCCGCAACCCTCTCGGTCGGCTCCTGATCACCGGGGGTGAGGCGCAGGCAGCACTCAGCGAGTTGGAGCAGGCGGTGGCCAACCTCGACCATGACCCGGTCGAGGCGGCTCGGGCGATGACCTATCTCGGCTGGGCCTATGCGGGGCCGTGGCCGGCGTCGACCCATCGGCGTTGGCTGGATCGCGCCGCCGACCTCACCGCCGGATTCGATTCCCCCGCCGAGCGGCTCAATCTGGCCGGCAACCGGGCCGCGGCGTTGCTCATGCTCGGTGAGGAGGAGGCCTGGGACGTCGTCGCTGAGCTGCCCACCGACGGCGCGACCGCGGCGGAGCGTCTCGACGTGGCCCGCATCCACGCGAATATCGGGACCGGCGCACTGATCTGGGGCCGGTACGCCGACGCGGAGGAACACCTCGCCGTGGCGATGCGCCTCGCCGAGGCCGAGCAGGCGTCCCGGTTGCACCACAACGTCCGACTCGAACAGGCCAATCTGGCGTGGCTCACCGGTCGGTGGGAGGGCCTCGCGGAGCGGAGCGCGGCACTCGCCGATGCCGACCGAGACCGGCCGGCGCACTACCTCGGCAGCATTCGCCTGGCTGCCCGGCTGGCAGCCGCAGCCGGACGGCGGCGCGCCGCGGAGGAGCAGTTCCGGTTGGTCCTCGAGGAGTCTGCCCGTCTCGGCGCAGCCGACGACACGATGGAGGCCGCCGCTGCGCTGGCCAGGCTGTGGCTGACCGACGGCAACAGCGGTCGGGCGCTGCAGATCACGGACGAGCCGATGGACACCGTCCGGAGAAAGGGCATCTGGGTCTGGGCGACGGACCTCGTTCCGGCCCGGATCGAGGCGCACCTCGCCGCGGGCGACCTGAAGGCCGCGACACGCCTGGGCGACCAGTTCGGCAGAGGGCTGCGTGGCCGTACGGCGCCTGCGCCTCGCGCGGCGCTCACCGTGTGCCGTGCCCTGCTGCTCGCGGCCGTCGGAGACCACGCCCGCGCGGCGACGGCATTCGATCGGGCGGCGCGCGCCTGGAGCGCGTTGCCGCGCCCCTACGATGCTCTGCTCGCCCGTGAACGTCAGGCCGAGGCGCTCATCGCGCAAGGCCGGGTCGACCAGGGCCGAGAGCTGCTGGCCGCACAGTACGAGCAGCTGTTCAGGCTTGGCGCCCGCGGCGACGCGGACCGGGTCGCGCAGCGGCTGCGTGAACACGGCGCCGAGGTCCCGCGACTGTGGCGCGGCGGCCGACGCGGGTACGGCGACCAGCTCTCACCTCGCGAACTCGACGTGGTCCAACTGGTCGTCGCCGGAAAGACGAACCGGGAGATCAGCCGGATCCTGGCCAAGTCGCCGGCCACAGTGGATCAGCAGCTGCGTGCGGCGATGCGCAAGCTGAAGGTGAGCTCCCGGACCGCGCTCGCGGTCAAAGCAGTGGAGGCCGGAGTGTTCGCCGAAGAGGACTCCCTCGACGACGCGTCGTGAAAATTGACGTATCCGCTGGATAGCAACGGTCACCCTTCGCGCCGAGCATGACTCCATGATTCATAGCCATCGGGCAATGCATGCCTGAGCGACCTGTCTCGCGTGACGACTCCGTCATCGAGCACCAGCCACCTCTCGAGCTGTCCCGCGAGTCGCACGACAGCGCCCGCGACGCCTCCGACGCCCACGACGCCGACGGTGCCGACGACCACAAGAACCACGACCCCTACCAACCCCTGTAGGTCGAAGGATTCTCATGAGACTCAAAGCCCTCGCGGCAACGCTTGCCGCAGCGGTCGGCCTGAGCCTGATCCAGGCACCACCGGCGTCCGCCGCTGAGCCGGATCCCGGCTCGGCCGCCAAGAAGATCGCGTCGCCCCTGAAGGACCGCTTCCGTACGTCTCCGGCTTCCGACTTCTGGATCACCTTCGAGACCAGAGCCGACCTCGGGCCAGCGAAGAAGCTCGCCGACTGGACGGCTCGTGGTCAGTTCGTCTACGACGCGCTGACCGCGGCGGCGAAGGACTCCCTGGCATCGGTCTCCAGCGACCTCGACCGGGCGGGCGTCAAGTACACCTCCTACCCGATCGCCAACGCCGTGCTCGTCAAGGGGGGCACCGAGAAGCTCGCCCTCGACGTGGCCACGAAGGTGCAGGTCGCCGAGATCCACGCGACGCCGCAGGTCGCGCTGGTCGAGCCCGTCGACGAGAAGGTTCCCACTGACCAGGCGGCCCGCCCCGCCGCCCCGAAGGCCACCGCCGAGGCAGGCACCGTCTCGTGGGGTCTGGACGCCATCCACGCCCCGCAGGCATGGGCCATGGGCGCCACCGGCGCGGGCATCACCGTGTCCAACCTCGACTCGGGCGTCCAGTTCGACCACCCGGCCCTGGCGCACCAGTACCGCGGCACGAAGCCCGACGGCACCGTCGACCACAACTACAACTGGATGGGCACCCGGGGCACCTGCACGGGCGCACCGTGCGACGACAACGGACACGGCACGCACACCATGGGCACCATGGTCGGCGACGACGGCACCAACCACGTCGGCGTCGCCCCGGACGCGCAGTGGATCGCGACGAACGGCTGCTGTGAGAGCACCGGCGTCGAGTCGCTGCTGCGATCCGGCTGGTGGCTGCTCGCCCCGACCGACGTCCAGGGGAACAACCCCGACCCGTCCAAGCGCCCCCACGTCATCAACAACTCGTGGGGCCAGAACGTCGAGCACAACTTCGACGACTTCTTCCAGGCCATCGACGAGGCCTGGAGTGCCGCGGGCATCTTCAGCGTCTGGTCGTCGGGCAACACCACGCCGTACGCGGCCTGCGACACCGTCTCCTCGCCCGGCTCCGCCGAGAGCGCCTACTCCGTCGGCGCGTACCGGCCGGACGGCACGCTCGCGTTGTTCTCCCGCAAGGGCGAGGGTGAAGGTGGCCGGATCAAGCCCGAGATCTCCGCTCCGGGCGACGGCGTCCGTTCGTCCTACCCGGGCGGCAGCTACGTCGAGATGTCCGGCACCTCGATGGCGGCACCCCACGTCGCCGGCGCGGTCGCGGCGCTGTGGAGCTACGACCCGACCCTCATCGGGCAGGTCGAGGAAACCCGCCGCCTGCTCGGCGAGTCGGCCGTCGACGTCGACGACACCGAGTGCGGCGGCACCGCCGAGGTCAACAACAAGTACGGCGAGGGCCGGCTCGACCTCGTCCGCCTGCTCGAGCTGGCACCCCGCAAGGGCGGCACCCTCACCGGTGTCGTCACCGCCGACGGCGCCCCGGTCCCCGCTGCCGAGGTGACGATCAGCGGGCCGTTCAGCCGGTCGATCGGAACCGACAAGGACGGCCGGTTCACCACGAACCTCCCGGTCGGTGACTACCAGCTCAGCACCAAGGTCTTCGGCTACCTGACCTCAAGCGCCAACGTCACGATCACCCTCGGCCAGGACACCTCCGTCAAGCTGCCGCTCACGGCCGCCGTGAAGCACGACATCAGCGGCAGGGTCGTCGACGACAAGAAGCGCCCCGTCCCGAACGCCGACGTCTCCGTCAAGGACACGCCGCTGAAGCCGGTACGCACGGATGCCAACGGCGCGTTCACGATCACCGCTGTCCCCGAGGGCGGGTACACGCTTGGCGTCAAGCCCAACGCCTGCTTCTCCCCCACCACAGTGCCGCTGACCGTCGGCGCGCAGAACGAGTCGCGCGAGTACCCCGTCGGGCTCGTCGTCGACGAGGGCGGCTACAGCTGTGCCGTCTCCGACGGCGAATACCTGCGCGGCACCGACCCGGTCGCGTTCAGCAGTGGCGTGTGGGCGACGGTGAAGCTGCCGTTCCCGATCGCGCTCTACAACGGCAGCCACGACACCCTCGGCATCGGCCTGCGCGGCGTGATCGCCCCGGACGGCGCCACCGGACCCGGCTATGGCGGTGCCGGTATCTTCCCCTTCTACGTCGAGACCCCCGTCGAGTTCGCTCCCGGCGGCGGCGTCTTCACGGCGGCCACCAAGGTCAACGGTGAGGACGCGTTCGTCATCGAGTACCGCAAGGCCAAGCTCTGGGCCTACCCGACCCGGACGGAATACACGGAGCCGGTCAACTTCTCGGCCACGCTCACCCGCTCGGGCACGATGATCTTCGGGTACGGCGACGGCGTCGGGACCGACGACCCGGTGACCGCCGGCGCGCACGCCGTGACCGGCATCCAGGGCTGGGCCGGCGTCGACGGCATCCGGTTCTCCGACAAGGCCCCGGTGCTGCGCGACGGGATGATCGTCACCTACGACATGCCTGACTTCGGGTACCTGGACGCGACAGTCGTCGACCAGAACGACGGGCTACCGGTCGCCGGGGCCAAGGTCTCCTTCACCAACAAGTCCGGGCTCGTCGAGGCCGTCACGACCAACGGAACGGGCATCGTGCATCGCCAGCTTCCGGTCGGCGACTACACGATGACTGTCGACGCGCCGAACTACACGACCGCGGCGTACCCCTTCTCCCTGGACAAGCTCTACGCGAGCGCCAAGATCGACGCGCGCCTGACCACGGGTGCCGCCGGCCTGAAGGCCGACGGCCTCGATGCGCTGCTGGGTACCGACCAGAACGGCGTGGGCTCTCTGACGCTGACCAACAACGGTTCCGCCCCACTCACGTACGACCTTGGCGAGGCCGCCCGCCACCCCGAACTCGACGCCGCCGACGCCACCACGCGCACCGGCACGGGTGCGGCCAGCACGATCGACCTCGCCGCGTGGAAGGCCGGTGCGAGCGGCATGAAGCCGTCGAGCGTCGACGGCAAGGCCGCGACGGCATCCGCCGCGGAGGCACAGGCGGCTGGCAAGGTCGGTCCGACCTCCGGCGGTGACGTCATCACCCGGATCGCCATCCCGGGCAAGATCGAGGACAAGGAGCCGTCCGGCGTCGGGTACGACGGCGACGTCTGGGTCCACGACTACAACGCCCGGACCAACACCGCCTGGACGGTGGCGGGCAAGCCGACCGGGAAGGTCTTCGACGCGTCGTGGAACCCGGCGTACCGGGCGTTCGACATGGCGCTCGACACCAAGACCGGTGACATGTGCCAGATGGAGGACAGCCCGGCCAGCTACATCCACTGCTTCGACAGGCAGACCGGGAAGGAGACCCGGCAGATCAAGGGTGACTGGTCCACGCTGCAACTGACCGGCCTCGCCTACAACCCGACCGAGGACGTGTTCTACGTCGGCGGCCGGCGGAACGGCATGATCGGCACCGTCGCCGGGACGTCGCACGACAACCCGGGTGCGCTGCTGTCCTTCTGCGCCCCGCCGCTGCCCGAGGTGATGGGCCTGGCCTACAACCAGGCGTCCGACACCATCTGGTACACCGACCTCACCTCCAACCGGCCCACCCGCCTGCTGCAGGTCGACCCCGACGACTGCTCGCTGGTGAACGCGTGGTGGTTCCCCGGCCAGAAGGCCGGCCAGGGCGGCGGCCTCGAAACCGACTCGACCGGTGCGCTGTGGGCGGCGGACCAGATCGCCGACGACGTCGTGCTTGTCGACGTCGAGGACGACCTGCTCACCGACCTGCCGTGGCTGTCGCTCTCCTCGACCGGCGGCACCCTCGCCCCTGGTCAGTCGACGACAGTCAAGGTCTCGATCTCCTCGAAGGACGCCAAGCCCGGGGTTCTCGGCGCGAACATCGTGGTGAGGTCCGACTCCGGACGCCAGTCCAAGACCTACGTCCCGGTGACGCTCACGACCACGAAGTACCAGGTCGGCGTCAACGCCGGCAGCGCAAAGTTCACCGACGCCTCCGGCTACACCTGGCTCGCCGACCAGGCCGCCGGTAAGAAGGCGTGGGGCTACGAGGGGAAGACCAAGGTCACCGCCACGAAGGCCGGAATCGAAGGCACGACTGACGATGCCCTGTTCCAGTCGCAGCGCACCACTCCGGACAAGCAGTTGTTCTACCGCTTCCCGGACGCGCCCAAGGGCACCTACGCGATCGATTTCGGCTTCGCCGAGATCGAGAAGGTGGCCAAGGGCAAGCGGGTGTTCGATGTCCTCGTGGACGGCACGCTGACCGACTACGCGTACGACCCGGCCGCGGCTGTGGGGCCGAACGTCGCCGACTGGCGCACCGCCGTCGTGAAGCACGAGGGCGGTCCGCTGTCCGTGGAGCTACGGGGCTCGAAGGGCCTGAAGGCCCCGACCATCGCCGCGTTGCGGGTGACGCTCGACCCGCGCGCGGACGAGGCGGAGCCGGAGCCTCAGCCAGAGGAGCCGGAGCCGGGCCCCGTGCCGGTGGCCCCCGCCGGTCGCTCGTACTCCATGAAGGTGACCGACGGGCTCTACCGCCAGGGCACGCAGGAGTCCGGGTGGCACGGCGACGACCTCTGCGGCCCTCTGTGGTTCGACTCCAGCTTCCTGGCTCCGTTCTACGACACGGCCTGGGACGGGGTGTGCGTGACGACGAACGGCACGCTGACCTTCGACCGCGCCAGCACGCTGGGCAACAACACGGCACTGCCGTCGTCGTACCCGATCGACGCGATCTATCCGCTCTGGGACGACCTCATCGTCGACGACGAGGCGGGCATCTACTTCGGCACGACCGAGGTGGACGGGCTGGCGGCGCAGGTCATCGAGTGGCGCAACATCGCCTTCTACAGTGACCGGACCGCTCGCGTGAGCTTCTCGGTCACCCTGGTCGCGGACGGACGGATCCAGATCGGGTACGGCGACGGCGTCGGCGGCGACAACCCCCTCACCAAGGGCTCGTCGGCGACGGTCGGCGTGGAGAGCCTGAACCGCAACCCCGCGAGTCAGTACTCCTTCAACCAGCCCGTCCTGAAGGCCGGCATGGGCCTGGAGTACACCCTCCCGGCCGCCGGCACGATCGAGGGCACTGTCACCGACAAAAACGACGGCAAGCCGATCGAGGGCGCGATCATCACGCTCAAGGGGCCGGCCGGTGAACGGGTCATCACCGCCGACGCCAAGGGCCGCTGGAAGGCTCAGGCGCTGGTCGGCGAGAACACCGTGCAGGTCGAGTCGCCGAACTACGTCACCGCCAGCCAGCCGGTGACCATCGCCAAGAAGGATCAGGCCGAGGTGGTCGACGCGGCGTTGACCACGGGCGTCGCCACCGTCACCGGAGGTGACTTCGACTGGCTCCTCGACAAGGGCCAGACGGCGACGGGCGACGTGACAGTGACCAACAGCGGTTCCGCCCCGCTGGAGGTGCGGGTCAGCGAGCAGAAGCGCGCCAGCGACGGTGGGCACGAAGCCGCCGACCTTTCCTGGCTGACCCTCACGGGCCCGGCCGCAACCGGCACTGTCACGCTCGCGGCCGGCGAGTCCACCACTGTCACGGCGACGGCGAACAACGCCGGCGTCGAGCCGGGCGTGCTCGTCGGGGACGTGCTGGTGGCGTCGAACGCCGGCAAGGGCGAGACCCAGCTCAAGCCGGTCCGCCTGGCGACCTCGGCCTACTGGAAGGGCGTCGACGTGGGCGGGTCCGGGTACGTCGATGCCGACGGCTTCTTCTGGGCGCCCGACCAGGGGCTCAGCTCGCGGCAGTGGGGCTACGTCGGCGGCAAGGCGCATGCCACCAAGGCCGACATCGCCGGCACCGAGGACGACGCGCTGTTCCGCACCCAGCGGAGCGGCCAGACGTTCAGCTACGTGTTCAAGAACGCCCCCGCCGGGACGTACCGGATCGGCCTCGACTTCGCCGAGATCGAGAAGGTCAAGGCCGGTAAGCGTGCCTTCGATGTCCTGGCCGACGGCAAGGTCGTGCTCTACGACCACGACGTGCAGGCGAAGGTGGGCGCGCTGACCGCGGACCTGAACGCGGTCACGGTCGAGCACGCCGGTGGCGATCTGAAGATCGAGCTTCGCCGCGACAAGGGCGAGAGCGACCCGATCCTCAACGCCCTGAAGGTCCAGCAGGACCCGCGCCTCTGAGCTGGAGAACCAGTTTCACCAGCAGTGGTCAGAGCCTCCTCGGCAAGCTTCGCCGGGGAGGCTCTGACCACTACTACCCACGGTTGGTTGCCGACAGTCGCCACATCAGCGTACTCTGGACGATATGGTCCAGTTAACTTACGCCGGAGTGCGGCCGTGCGGCCACAACTCAAGGCGGGGCGCATGGCAGTGATCACCCGCGGTTTCGGTGGCCGCAGACGCGACGACGCCGATCTCCCACCCGGCCAGTACCGCACGGACGACTTCCCGGTACTGTCGGCGGGACCGACACCGCGCATCGACCTCGACGAGTGGGAGCTCGCCGTCGTCACCGAGACCGGTGAGCGAAGCACGTGGTCGTGGGCGGAGTTCACCGCCCTTCCTGCCGACGAGCCGACCGTGGACATCCATTGCGTCACACGCTGGTCGAAGTTCGGCACGAGCTGGCGAGGCGTCTCCGTGGACACGTTGCTGGCCGACGTCGAGACCACTGCCGAGTACGTGGTCGCCCACTCCTACGGCGGCTACACCACGAACATCCCGCTCGAGGGCCTTCTCGACGGCCAGGCCTGGGTGGCGTACGAGTTTGACGGCGAGCCGCTGGCTCCTGTGCACGGCGGGCCAGCTCGCCTCCTCGTTCCTCACCTGTACTTCTGGAAGAGCGCGAAATGGCTGCGCGCTCTGGAACTGCGTCTCGACGACGAGCCCGGGTTCTGGGAGACGGCCGGCTACCACAACGACGGTGACCCATGGCGCGAGCAGCGGTACCTGGAGGACTGACCTGGCAGCCGGCGACCGTCGCCGCCACGCGCGCGGAGACTGCGACGGCGCGGACCCTGGTCCTCGACGTCGACGGCTGGACAGGTCACGTACCGGGCCAGCACGTCGACGTCCGGTTGTCGGCTCCCGACGGGTACATGGCGCACCGCAGCTACTCGATCTCGTCCGCCCCGGGGCCCGACCGGCTCGAGGTGACCGTCCAGGCGGTGATTGACGGCGAGGTCTCGCCGCACCTCGTCGAGGTTGCGGAGCCGGGTGACCACCTCGAGATCCGTGGACCGCTCGGCGGCTGGTTCGTGCGCCGACCCGCCGACCCGCGCCCGGCGTTGCTGATCGGCGGCGGATCCGGCGTGGCGCCCCTGATGTCGATGGTGCGTGCGGCGACGACTCCCACCAGGCTGCTCTACTCGACCCGGTCCCCGTCGGATGCACTGTTCACGGCGGATCTTGCGACTGCACAAGCCACAGGCGATACTCCCGTCGCCGTCACCCACGTCTATACCAGGGTTGTGCCGTCCGGCTGGCCGGCCCCACCTCGACGACTGGACGCGGACATCCTTGCCCGCGTCGCCTGGCCCCGCGATGCCGACGTTGTCGCGTTCGTCTGCGGGCCCACCGGATTCGTCGAAACCGTGGCCGACCTTCTCGTCGACATCGGTTACAACCCCTCGAACATCCGCACCGAACGTTTCGGACCCACTGGAGGATGACCGTGCCGACCACCGACGTCGGAGCAGACGATCGACCCTGGGTGGACGGTAACGCCCTCGCCGGACCGCTCGGTGAGATCATCGGGGCTGACCTCACCGTTGCCGAGCTCACCTGCGCCGGCTGCCGGATGACCCGTCCGCTGGCCGCGATGCGCGTGTTCGACCGAGCGCCGGGCCTCGTCGCCCGATGTCCCGGCTGCGAGAACGTCGTCATGCGCCTGGTGCGCACGGCCGATCGGGCCCTGGTCGATCTGCGTGGGTCGCTCGTCGTCAGCATCCCGCTGCCGATCACCTGAACATCGAGGAATCCGCACAATCGCGGCGGAGTGATCTGAGGAGAAATTGGTGAACAACACCGGAGACATGATCACGTTGACCAGCGCCGAGCAGGACTCGGGTGGCTCGAACCTGTCGGTAGCCACCCCGCCCGGCGCGGAAGACTTCGTCATCACCAACAACGGCGCGAGCGGCATCTACGAGGCTGCGATCGGGGGCCGGACAGCCGCAGGGCTGGTCTACAGCAAGGTCGGAAGCCGCGTCATCCTGTCGGCGACATCCGTGTTCCCCGAGTTCCGGGGGAAGGGAGTAGCGAGCAGGCTCATCGCCGGCGTCCTCGACGAGCTGCGCATGCAGGGGAAGACCGCTACCGTGACGTGTCCGTTCGCGGCAGCATTCGTCAGCGCTCATCTGGAGTATGCCGACGTGCTGGACCCGGCATCCCCTCGGTCGCACCCCACCGAGCGGGGGCATTGAACACGCGCGTCGTCGCGCCCGGCTTCCCCGGCGGCTGCGGGCTGCGAACGCGTGGGCACGTCCGCAGCTCCGCCGGCGAGATCGCGGTGTTACGTTCCGAGGGCCAGTTGCCGCCGACCATGCCGTCGGCGGTGATCCCCGAGGACAGCGGAACCGGTAGCCGCCCCCGAATCCTTACGAGCGAGCGCGGATGATCGTCTTTCCGGTGATCCGCTCGGTCGGGTTGAGAGCGGCGACGGCGTCGTCGAGGCCCGCGACGTTGCCGATGTTCGTCCGGAGTCGCCCGTCTCGTACCCGTTGGACGATTTCAACCAGTTGGCCGCGATCAGACGTCACGACGAAATCGATCGTCAGGGCGTCCACGGGCCGCACCTCGGGCGGCCCGACGACGGACACGAGCGTTCCTCCGGCTCGAATCAGGCCTGTCGACCGTTTCCCGATGTCGCCGCCGATGACGTCAAAAACCAGATCAACTCCACCGACGTCTTCGAGGACGTCGTTCTCGAGGTCGACGAACTCCTGCGCGCCGAAGTCGAACGCCTTCTGTCGGTCGGCAGCGCGTCCGGTGCCGATGACGTAAGCGCCGAACTCACGTGCGAGCTGCGTCACCATCGAACCGACTGCGCCGGCCGCGCCGTGCACGAGGACGCTCTGCCCCGCCCGAAGGCGGCCGTGCTCGAACAGTCCCTGCCACGCGGTCAGACCAGAGATCGGCAGGCTCGCGCCCACCGTGAAGTCGACGTCGCCGGGCAGCGGTGCGAGGTTGCGCGCCTCGACGGCCACATACTCCGCCAGGGTGCCGTCGCGGGTCCAGTCCGTGAGGCCGAAGACCCGCTGTCCCACCGACAGTCCCGTCGTGCCATAGCCGAGTGCGCTTACCACTCCGGCCAGCTCGTGCCCGGGTATCGACGGAGTCCGGTCACGGCCGAGGCGATCTGTCCAGGTCGAGGGCCATGCCATCTCGGTCGGGACGAACCCCGCCGCATGAACCTGGACAACGACGTCGTTGATGGCCGGTTCCGGCTCAGGCCGCTCCACCAGCGTCATCCCGGCCGTTCCCGCAGCCTCGTCCGTCACCACGATCGCCTTCATCAGATACCTCCTTGCATCCGGTCCTCGCCGCACTGCCACGAGGAGCACAACTCCGTTCCCAGCATTGGCGGCGCCAAGCCTCGGCGCCGTGCCACACCACGCTGACCGGCAGCGGCTGCGGCGCGAGGTTGTCGCCGAGTGGCGGGGACGTCTGCCGAACTCAAAGCCGGCGGGCAGGTCGGGCAGCGCATCGCTACCGGAGGCATCCCGTCGGAGATCCCGAAGCTAGTTGCGGCGAAACTGGTCTGTCAAGTCCGCTATTGAGTCAGGCGGTCACGGCTGAGGTCAGGATAAATCCCAGCTCAACATCAGTGAAAGGTGATCTTCCGTCTCTGCCGCAGATTTCGCCCTGGACTCTGGGGTCCATTCAAGGCAACGGCTGCGGGAATATGGCCAACCCGGGGATTGTCTGTACTTACGTGTCCAGGTGCACCCCGCCTGGCTCCGCAGCTGTGCGTCGCAAGGCCATGAAGGGAGAGCTGTGCACCAGCACACCCAGTACCGCAAGAACCCGGAGGCCGTTTCGCGGCTCAACCCGGAGCAGTACCGCGTGACCCAGCAGGACGGCACCGAGCGACCGTTCGCCAACGCCTACTGGGACAACCATGAGCCCGGCATCTACGTCGACGTCGTGTCCGGCGAGCCGCTGTTCGCATCTGTCGACAAGTACGACAGCAACTCCGGCTGGCCGAGCTTCACCCAGCCGATCGCCAGGACGAACGTCGTCGAGCGCGAAGACTCCAGCCACGGAATGATCCGGACCGAGGCCCGCTCGTTGCACGGGAACAGCCACCTCGGCCACGTCTTCAACGACGGTCCCTCCGAGAAGGGCGGACTGCGCTACTGCATCAACTCGGCGTCGCTGCGGTTCATCCACCTCGACGACCTGGCGAACGCAGGGTACGGCGAATACCGCGCCCTGTTCACGAGTGACACCAACACCAGCACGACGACAGGCAAGGAGACGATGTGAACACCGAAAAGGCGATTCTGGCCGGCGGCTGCTTCTGGGGCATGGAGGAGTTGTTCCGCCGCCAGCCCGGCGTCGTGTCCACGCGCGTCGGGTACAGCGGCGGCGACGTCCCGAACGCCACCTACCGCAACCACGGCACCCACGCGGAGTCCATCGAGGTCGTCTACGACACCGACCAGACCGACTTCCGTGCGCTGCTCGAGTTCTTCTTCCAGATCCACGACCCGTCGACGAAGAACCGCCAGGGTAACGACATCGGCATGAGCTACCGCTCGGCGATCTTCTACACCAACGACGAGCAGAAGCGGGTCGCCGAGGACACGATCGCCGATGTCGACGCCTCGGGCTTGTGGCCTGGCACGGTCGTCACCGAGGTCACCGCGGCAGGCGACTTCTGGGAAGCCGAGCCTGAGCACCAGAACTACCTGCAGACCTACCCCGACGGATACACCTGCCACTTCCCCCGCCCGGGGTGGAAGCTTCCGAAGCGGCCGACGGCCTGACACCTCCGGCGCGCGGACCCGGGTCCGCGCGCCGGTCCGGGCCGAAGTGATCGGCCCGGACGAGGAGTCCGCCAGATCGGTTCGGGCTCTAGCCGGAGTGCCGCTCACGAGGCATCGCCCAACAACAGCAGGAACCTCTTTCCAGCAGGACCAAATAGTCCATTAGGACTTCCCCGAAAGATGGTCTGACGAGCTGTAGCACGCTCATCGAGCGGACACGACACCTATGGACTCCAAGGTCCCATTCTCCCTGGATTATCTGGTGCGCTGGATACACTTGACAGATGAGCGACGAGCAGGTGGCTGCGCCGACAAATAGGCGGAGGATCAGTCAACGGGGCATCGCGACCCGCGAACGAATCCTCGAGGCCGCGAACCGGCTGATGCTCGTACGCGGAGTGAACGCGACGACCCTTGACGACATCCGCGAGGCAAGCCAGACGAGCAAGTCTCAGCTCTACCACCACTTCGCCGACAAGCAGGAACTTGTGCGCGCCTTGGTCAAGTATCGAGGCGCGCTTGTGCTTCAGCGTGAGCGTGCAGGGCTCGAACGACTGAGATCATTCTCAGGGCTGGTCCGATGGCGTAACGCGCTGGTCCAGGCCAACTCGCTGAACAACGGCAAATACGGGTGCGGCCTCGGGTCGATGGCTCTTGAGCTGTCCGACCAAGATGAGCAGGCTCGATCGTCGCTGTCGGAGACGTTCGCTGCATGGGAAAAGCTGATCAGTGACGGTCTGCACCGGATGCGGGACAGCGGTCTACTGCGCCAGGACGCCGACCCGGAGAAGTTGGCCACGGGGTTGATGGCCGCATTGCAGGGCGGCTACCTGCTGGCGAACGCCGCGCACGACGTCGCACCCATGGGAGTCGCGCTGGACATGGCACTGGAACACATCAAATCGTTCCTCGTGCAGCCGTCCGGTGAGCCGACCCCTTAACTGGGGCACCCCGACCTCCGTAACCACCACCAGCGGGATCGATCCCGGCGGCGACCCTGGATCCCATCCGGCAGGCCCTCCGCCAACGCAGGATCAACAGACCTTCTGGTCCATTATCGGGCCTGGTGTTGATCGAGCCATCCGGGGCAATGCTGACCCCTCGCCGCTGTCAGTGCAGCTTGATACACCACGCCGTCCAGATTCGCCCAGCACCCAACCCTGGGAGCGAACGGGCGATTGGACTAACTAGTCCGCTGAGGCTAACCTCCGAAGGCACCCGGCCATGAGGTGATACGCCTGGCCACGGCCCCCTGCTCCGGCTCCGGCTCCGGCTGCTGCTGGCTGCGTATCCCTGGACCCTCACCACTGGATCTACAGGAAGGCACGGCTGATGGAAACCACTCATGATCATGTCGTCGCATCGGCCCGAGTTGTCCTTCCGGCCACCGAGCGTCGGCGCACGGACATGACTACCCGCGGCTTCACGTTCGTCGCCGATGAACCACACAACGGCGCACTCGGGGACGGCCCGACGCCGACGGAGTACCTGTTGATGGCGCTCGCGTCGTGCACTGCTCAGACGCTGCGGCAGTATGTCGACTACAAGTACGACACCGCCGGCGATATCACCGTCGAAATCGACTACCACGAACCCGAGCAGGAAGGCGCAGAGCGCTACCTGCAGCGCACGATCACGCTCAGCGAGGAGCCCGACCCCGACGACCTGAAGGTGATGCACGACATTGCCGAGAGGTCCCCGGTGACCCTGCTGATTCAGTTCGCGTGGAGCGTGCGGACCGCGTTCGTCGGGCCGCGCTGAGAACAGGCCGTCTGCTGCTCGGCGCTCTCTCGGCAGCCGACGGCCGCCAGGGCGGCGCGATCAGTACTGAACCGGACGCCTGGTGCTGCTGAGTGGCGACCAGCAGCGCCAGGTCGGGGGGTCGCGTGCGCCACGTGGTCTAGCTATCCGTGCTGGCGCGGCCGGCACGTCGGAAGGTGACGTGTGACCGAAACCAAGACCGGCCGAACGATCCGGAAGCGGAACCTGGCGTCACCGCTGCGAGCATTCTTGCGAATCGAGTCCGGCAGCGCCGGCGTGCTCGTGGCCGCCATCGTCGCCGCACTGTTCTGGGCCAACATCGACGTCGGCTCCTACGAAGCCGTATGGCGCACCCAGTTGTCCCTTCGCCTCGGGCACCTCGAACTCTCCCGCGACCTGCAAACCTGGATCAACAGTGGCTTGATGACGCTGTTCTTCCTTGTCGTCGGCCTTGAGGCGCGGCGCGAGTTCGACCTCGGTGACCTCCGCGACCGGCGACGTTTCGTGCTGCCCAGCGTGGCCGGCCTGATTGGCATGCTGATCCCGGTACTGATCTTCCTGGGGATCAACCACGGCGGGCCGGGCGCGCATGGTTGGGGCGTGGCTATGTCGACCGACACGGCCCTCGCGCTGGGTCTGCTGGCCCTGCTCGGCCGAGGTGTGCCCGACCGGGTCCGGATCTTCCTGCTCACCGTGTTCGTGGTCGACGATTTGGTCGCACTCATCGTCATCGCCCTGGTCTACAGCGAGGACATCAGGGTGCTGCCCATCGTGGTGGCCGGGGCGGCATTCGCGGTCATGTTGGCCATCGGCGCAGGCGGCGTCCGACGCGGCTGGGCGTACGTGCCGGTCGCCGTCGTGATGTGGGGCGCGCTGCTGGTCAGCGGAGTCGACCCTGTGGTGACCGGCTTGGCCATCGGATTGACCGCGTTTGCCTACTCTCCCGGCCGATCTGACCTCGAAAAAGTCACCGGGCTGTTCCGGTCATTCCGTGAGCAGCCGACGCCCACGCTCGCGCGTACGGCTTCGATCGGCCTGGCGAACACCCTATCGCCCAACGACCGCCTTCAGCGCATCTACCACCCATGGTCCAGCTACGTCATCGTGCCGCTGTTCGGCCTGGCCAACGCCGGGATCAGCATCGACGGTCCGTTCCTGGCCCAGGCGTTCGCGTCGCCTGTCACCTGGGGCGTGCTGCTCGGGTATGTCGTCGGCAAGCCGCTCGCCGTGATCGGCACCTCGGCCGGGCTCACCTGGCTCTCCCACGGGCGTATCCGTCCGGCCGTGGGCTGGGCGGGTGTGCTCGGCAGCGGCACGATCGCCGGTGTCAGCTTCACGGTGTCACTGCTGGTCGCCAGCCTGGCCTTCACCGGCGACCAACTGGCCGAGGCCAAAGTCGGGGTGCTCAGCGCCGCGATCGTATCCTCAGCACTGACGTGGATCGCGTTCCGCGCCACCAACACGTTGCCTCAGGACAAGCGCATCCGGGCGCTCTTCGGCCACATGACGGAGCTGATCGACCTCACCCCGGCGGTCGACGAGAAGCAGGACCACGTCCGCGGCCCAGCCGATGCGTCGGTAACGCTGGTGCAGTACGGCGACTTCCAGTGCCCGTACTGCGGGAAGGCCGAACCGGTCATCCGGCAGCTGCTGGGCGACGCCGACCTGCGCTTCGTGTGGCGTCACCTGCCTCTGTCAGACGTGCATCCGCACGCCCGACTCGCAGCCGAGGCCACCGAAGCAGCCGCCGCTCAGGGAAAATTCTGGCAGATGCATGACCTGTTGCTCGACCACCAGGGCGAACTGGACATCACCGCTCTGATCAAGTACGCCGACGACCTCGGTCTGGATCAGAAACGGTTCCACGACGATCTGACCAGCCATGCCCACGCCGCCCGCATCGACAGTGACATCGAGTCCGCCGACAACAGCGGAGTGTCCGGCACCCCGACGTTCTTCATCAACGGCCGCCGCCACTACGGCGCCTACGACATCACGGCCTTGACCGCGGCCATTCGTATGGCCCGGGCCCGGGCCCGCGCCCGCCTCGGCCGCGACGCGCCATCGATTCGTAGTTAGACGCGTTCTGTTGACACGACGGCACGTCCGTCGGCCGGCAGATCTTGCCACGCGGACTCTTGCCCGACGCGAAGCTCCTGATTCATCGCGCTCGCGGGCAGGTCAGCAGGGCGGCCGCGCGCAGCGACTCGACAGCTGTCACGAGAGCGGCACCGAGAAGCACTGTGTCTTTGAGCAGAAATTGTCCCAGCTGAGAAAGGCTCATTCCGGCGCTCGTCGCACCATCTGATCACACGCCGCGGGTCCGCGCCCGTCACCCATCTCGGCGGCGACCCGGCGCCGACCTGTGAGCGTTCAGCCCGTTCCGGCGAGGTCGGAGGATTTCTTCCGATGTTGGGGGCTGCGCACCAAGTGGACGTCCCCACCACTGGTCTTGTCGTTGTCACCTATAGGAGGTCACCTCTTGGATACCAGGATTCAGAACGTCCGACTGAACGTCACAAACGAACAACTCATGGCTCTGGCAAACGCCGGGGCCGCAGCTTTCGGCCATACCGCGACGCTCCAGGTGGACCAGGCCCTGGCTCAGCTTCTGCGATTACGCGTCGCGCAGATCAACAATTGCAGCTACTGCCTTCTGGTGCACCACGCCGCCGCCCGCGTCGCCGACATCCCGCCGTCCAAGGTCGAAACCCTCACCGCGTGGTGGGAGACGCACCTGTTCACCGAAGAGGAACAAGCCGCCCTGGCCTACGCCGAGGCGTTGACCCGGGCCTCCGACGTCACAGTCAACACGCGGCTCCAGGGGGCACACGACCGGGTGGCTGCGCACTTCACGGAGGACGAGATCCAGGAGATCGTGGCTGTTGTCATCAACATGAACATTTGGACGCGACTCAAGCTCGCCGAGGGTGCCATGCCCACGACGGCGCCTGCCGTGTGAGGTGATACCCGGCGCTGTGATCGGAGCAGGCTCGCAGCCGTGCTGATCGCTTCAGACCCCGGCTGCCAGCCATGGCGCTGCGCACGTCCGGAGGGGCCGGCGGGTGGTTCCGGCCGCCCCCTCCGGGCGAGATCACTTTCCGTACAGCTCGAATTCGTAGAGCGAGAACCCGTACGAGGTGGCCCGCTTGACCCCGTACACCCGCACGTAGCGGGCGGTGACCGGGGCGAAGGTGGCGTTGTCGACGCCGCCGTTGCCGGCGGCGGTGGTGAACACCGGCGTCCAGGAGTTGCCGTCGCCGGAGACCTCGATCCGGTACGAGGTGCCGTACGCGGCTTCCCAGCGCAGCACGACCCGGCTGACGCTGCGGGCCGCGCCGAGGTCGACCCGGAGCCACTGGTTGTCGTTGTAACTGCTGGCCCACCGGCTGCCGAGGCTGCCGTCGACCGCCTTGCCCGGCGTGTGGCCGGTGAGGAACTGGGTGCTCGACGCAGTGGTCGGGCGGCCCTGCGCCAGGTTGGTGACGTCGTCGCCCCGGCGCGCCGGGAACGAGACGACCTGCTGGTAGGTGGGGCGGTTCTGCCAGGCGATCAGCGGGTGGGTGATGCCGCCGAGCCCGGACTGGGCGATCGAGTCGGCGCACCACTGGTCGCCGGCCCCGCAGGACTTGTCTCCGGGGTAGACAGTGGTGGCCGGCACCGCGGCGGCCTGGCCGAGCGCGTCGAGCAGAGCCTGCCGGCACGCGTCGAGGTTGCCGTTGCCGCAGTACGCGCGGCCCAGCCCACCGGCCACCGGGTCGCCGAGGACCGTGCGCAGGTCCTTGTCGACGTAGCCCCACCAGCCGTACTGGAACGACGATCCCTTGTGGGCCTGCCCCTGCAACGCCCAGCTCGCGACGCCGTCGCGTCCCCCGTTCTGGCCGCCCGACGGTGCCTCGTTCACCTCGATGGCGTCGACCAGCGCGGCGTAGAGGTCCGGCCCGAGGCCGGGGCGGAACTGCGCCGAGGCCAGCAGCGGCCACCAGGCGTCGAAGATCCGGATCGCGTCGGCGTGCTGGTAGACCTTGGAGCCGGGGGACGTCTCCACCCGGCGGACCCCGGCCTGCTGCCACGCGCGCAGCTTGCCGACCGCGTCGGCCAACGCCGGATCGGTGACCGGCGTGCTGTCCAGCACGCGAAGCAGGTCACCGAGAACCTGTTGGCCGCGCAGGTCGGTCACCGCGGCATCCGCCATGATTCTGACGACGTCGGCGCGGCCGAGCTTGCGCTGGGCGATCGCGGCGCGCACCGGGCCGTCGAGCAACTGAGCCCGGTGTACGGAGCCGAAGCTGAAGTTGCCGTCAGCGGCCCCGAAGTCCCGCGCCTGCTTGTTGTTCCAGCTGACGTAGTAGTCCTGGTTGACCGACTGCGGGTGTGCCGACGCCGGGGTGTAGGTGGCATCGTTGGTGTCCGGGTTCCAGCCGGCCCACTCGTACGCCGGTTCGGCCTTCGTGGGCAGGTTCGGGTCGGCGGTGGCCGGACGGACCGGGTTCGAGCCGGAGTTGAAGTACGCCGCCTCGGTCGAGTTGACGTAGAACCAGTTGAACGCGTACCCGACGGTGGCCGCGGAGGCCTGGAAGGCAGCCGCGCTGCCCATCGCCGACGGGTCGTTGTAGGCCTGGAAGCCGATCGCCGAGTCAGCCTCGTGCCGGTAGGTCGAGCGCAGCTTGGTGAACGCGGTCGGCTGCCCGTTCACCAGGCCCCGGTAGGACACCAGCCCGTACTTGGTGCGCAGCGCGCGAAGCGTGTACGAACCGGCCGGGGTGGAGTCGGCAAGCGTCGGCGACCAGGAGTTGCGCTGCTCCAGCGCCTCCATGGCGAGGCACTGCCCGTGGTAGAGGTAGCGGTTGGTGCGCAACGTCGGGGCGCTGCCGTCGGTGGTGCACAGCGGCACCGCGTACGTGTCGGTGAGGTCCTGGGACGCGGAGGTCGCGCTCCACGCGTAGTCCTGGCCCCGTCCGAGCAGCACGTAGAGGTTGAGCCCGGCGAACGCGGCGCCACGAGCGCTGATGCCCGGCCCCTGCAACTCCTGGAGCATCAGCAGCTGCGGCGCGAAGTAGCCGGTCTGGGGCCCGAACACGGCGACCGGGTTGCCGGTGGTGGTGTGCCGTCCGGAGACCACCACCGCGTTGGACATGCCGTGCGCGCGCAGGTTGGACAGGCCGCCGAGCAGCCCCTGCGTGGCGGTGCTGACACCGGTGCGGGCGGCGGCCCCGCCGCTGGCGTCGTACGCGAGGGGCTCGGCGACCACCGAGCCGGCGTCGGGGAGCACCGCGCTGGTCGCGCCGGGCGGCGTCGCCCCGTACGGGAAGCTCTGTCCGTCGTGCAGGGTGAGCACGGTCTCCGGGTCGTTCTGGGAGCGGAACGCCGCCCATACCCGGTCGCCCTCGGTGGCGCCGTACTTGGCGCGGGCGGCCACCCGGACCAGCGCGGACTGGATCTCGCTGCCGCCGCCCCCACCGAAGAGCCCGCCGACGACCCCGGCGGTGGCGATGAGGTCGGTCATTGTGAAGTGCGTCGGCTTGCCGGCGCCCGCGAGGACGTACTCACCGGGGTAGTTGTCCTCGGCGATCGACTTGTCGATGTAGGCGTTGATGCCGGCGATGTAGTCGACCACGTCGGTGTAGAGCTGCTGGCCACGGGCACCCTTGAGGCGCAGCGCGTCGACCTGCGCCTGCAGGTCCGTCTCCGAGTAGGGCGAGTTGGCCCAGATGCTCTGCTCCAGCTCACGATTGCCGGGCGCGCCGCCGGCGAACGAGGTGAGCGTCCCGCGACCGGCGTGCCGCAGCAGGTCCATCACCCAGAGCCGGTCCTGCGCCCCGGCGTAGCCGGCGCCGAACATGGTGCCGGCGCGGGTGGTGCCGGTGACGTGCGGGACGCCGGTGGCCTTGTCCCGCACGATGGTGACGTCCGCTCGCGGCGAGACGGTGCTCTCCACCTGCGCGGCGGGGACGCCGAACGAGGCGTCGTTGTAGAAGTGGGCGATCTGCTCGTCGGTCAGCCCGGCGTAGTTGTAGACCAGGTTCGCGTACTCGTCGAGTTGGTCGCTGGAGTGCGCCGGGCGGGTGCCGAGCGCCTGGTGCGCCAGGATGGCGACCAGCGTGGCGTTGCCGTTCTGCCCCGGGGGCAGGATGTCGGCGCACTGGCCGAGACAGTAGTCGTTGGCGGCGAACGTGCTGGCGGCCAGCGCCGGCGACGGCGGGGTCACCGTCAGGACGCTCGCGGTCAGGACGGCGGCGGTGAACGCCGCGAGCCGGGTACGGACAGCGGGACGGGGCATGGCGATCCTCCGGGGACGCGGAGTCGGGCCGTTCGGTCACGCCCGGCTTACGGTGCCGACGTCTCGCCCTCCGCGCCCGGGCGTCGCGCCAGGAGGTGAGAGTGACTCGCATCTATCTTCGGGCAATGATCGACGCCGAATCCCCGTCCGGGATACCCGTCGTTCACCAGGCGCCAATGCCGACGTTTCGCCGCATAGCGCTGTCGGCGGCTCGAAATTCGCGGGTCTCGCCGGGGTGCATCCACTAGCGTCCGCCGCATGGAGAACAGCACCGTACGCACCGAGCGCCTCGAGCTTCGCCCGGTGCGTGACGATGACGTCGACCGGATCCTGGAGTACCGCAATCTGCCGCAGGTCACGCGCTGGCTACTCCGCACGCAGGTCGACCCCGCATCCTTCCGCGCGACGTGGCGACGCGCGGCCGCGGACCCCGACGACCACAGCATGGCGGCCACGCTCGACGGTGTGGTGATCGGAACCGTCTCGCTCAAGGCCGTCGACGGCATGGGTCAACCCGGCATGCCGCCACGGACCGAGGCCGATCTCGGCTACATCTTCGATCCGGCCTACGGCGGGCATGGCTACGCGACCGAGGCGGTCTCCGCTGTGGTGGCGTACGCGATCGAACGGCTGGGAATCCGGAGAATCACCGCCGGCTGTTTCGCGGACAACCTCGCTTCGGTGCGAATCCTCGAAAAGGTCGGCATGCGTCGTGAGCAGCACGGCCTCGGCGATTCCTGGCACGCCGAACTGGGCTGGGTGGACGGTTACACCTACGCCCTCCTCGCCGAGACATGGCATCGGGAGGCAGCACCGCAGGAGCAACCGAATGCTCTCGGGCGGCCATGAAGCACTGGTGAGCGCAGCAGCAGGCTTCTCGATGACGGCAGCATCTCGTCGTCGGACAGCGGACCGGGAACGCGGTCAGTGACGCCCCGTCGCCTCAGGAGGACCGCTGCGCGCTGTCGCCGTTGCGGAGGCGGTCCAGCTCGGCGAGGTACATCGCCTGCATGCGGTCATAGTGCCGGACCAACAGCTCGACCTCCTCGACGCTGTAGCCCTCGATGAGCCGCTCCGCCCGCTCGGCGAACCGCTCGTACGGCCGCTCCAACTCGGCGCTCCGTTCCGGCCGCAGGGTGACGATCACCCGCCGCCGGTCCGCCGGATCGCGATCGGCCGTCACGTAGCCCGCCTGCTGGAGCCGGCGGAGCATGCTGGTCACCGCCCCGGTGGTGAGGTTGGTCCGCTCGGCGACCTGCCCCGCGGTAGCGGATCCGACGTCCGCCAGGTAGTCCAGGCACTCCAGGTCGCTCACGGTGAGGCCCAACCGCTCCGCGATGGCGTACCGGAAAACCATGGACAGCCGGGCCGTCTCCCGCCCGGCGCGCATCAGGTCGGCGGTCGCGGACGCGCGGGCCGGCTCGTGGGACATGCCCGCAATCATGCCTCCGGTACGGTGACCCTGTGCAGTCGAGGTAACACGCGGGTCAGCACCCAGTGTGGTGCCGCCGCTCCCCCGGTGAGTCGGCGCATCAGCCCGGCGGCGGTGTCGACGGCGCGGAAGGCGTAGGGAACCATCTCGTCCTGGTAGCCGGCGATCGCCTCCTCCACCGGCGCGCCGCTGGCCCGGGCCTCGACCAGCCTGTGGCCGAGCACTGCGGCGTCGCGCAGGGCGGTGTTGCCGCCGTGGGCGCCGAACGGCGGCATGACGTGTACGGCGTCGCCCATCATCGTGGCCCGGGGCACCGCCCACCGGCGCGGGCGCTGGCCGGTGGCGAAGAGGTTGAGCACCGTGGCGTCCAACTCGGCCGTGCCGACCAGCCGCCGGATGACCGGGTGGAAGTCCATGCTCATCCCGGAGGCCAGTCTCCACAGCGCCAGCAGGTCGCCCCGGATGCCCATGGGCACCTCCTCCTGCCGGAGCAGCAACCCCCACATGACGTAGTCGTCGCCGGTGGGCGCATAGCTGCCCGGGGCCAGGCGCGTGAACGCCTCCCGCGGGCTCTCGCCGAACCGCATGGAGGTGAAGAAGAAGGCGCGGCCCGGCCGGTCGGCGATGGCCAGGACCCCGCTGGTACGCAGCGCGTCCGGGATGACACTCTCGCCGTTCCGCAGGAGGGGCGACCGACCGTAGATGCCCGCCATCGGGGTGTTCGCCGGGTCGGCGTCCGGCATGAGCTGCGCGCGCAGCGCCGAGCCGACGCCGTCCGCGCCCACGACGACGCTTGCCGCCGCGGCCCCGCCGTCGGAGAACAGCAGCCGCGGCCGTGCCGGGTCGGCGCTGTCCACCGCGACGGCGTCCTTGCCGTAGTGGATGCGCCCGTCCAGCCCGGACTGCAGGATCGACCGCAGGGTCAGCCGGTCGACCTGGCGGGTCGCGTGCGGCTCGTCCTTGAAGGTGATGGTGAAGGCGTCCCGCAGACGGCTGTCGGTGAAGCGCAGGTGCCCTCCGGGCTCGTCGCCGGTGGTCAGCGCCAGGTTGTACAGCGAGCGGGGCAGGCTCTCGCGCAGCGCCTCCAGCCCGTACCGGTCGAGAATGATCCGGTAGCCCTGCCGCCGGACGAAGGGGCCCGAATCCCGCTCGTAGACGTGCACGTCGATGCCGGCGCGCGTCAGGTACTGGGCGAGGCAGAGGCCGGAGAGGCCAGCGCCGGCGATCGCCACTGAGAAGTCGGTCGATATGCCCATGCGGTTATCTTAATGACTAAGATAATTTAGGCAAGGGTGTCTCGTCTCGCGAGTTCTCGGCGTGAGCTGATGCCGAGCTTGCGGAAGATCTTGCGCAGGTGATAGTCCACAGTGCTCGGGCTGATGAACAGTTGTGCCGCCACCTCGCGGTTGGACGCGCCGTTCGAGACCCGCTGCGCGATGTCCCGCTCCTGGCTGGTCAGGCAGCAGCTGCGGGCGAAGTGGTTGGTCGTGTCGTGGCAGGCCAGCCTGCTGCGTAGTTCGCGGCGAGACGCGACGCCCAGCCTGTGGAACACTCCGCGTAGGTGATGTTTGACGGTATGGGTGCTGATGACCAGGTGCGTCGCGACCTCGATGTTCGTGGAGCCCGCCGCCACCAGCAGGGCGATCTGTTCCTGTCGTGGGGTCAGCGCCGCACGGGGAAGGACTCGGGCAGGCTCGGCTACGACGCAGTGCATGGTGCTCCTCGGGCGAGGGATCGGGGTCTCGACGACCATCCGATCGCGCCGTTGTGCACGACGAGTGCAGACTCAGTGCTCGCCCTACCCGCTCACGAAGCGCCCCTCATCAAGCTCAGCCGCGCCCGGACATACGCGACCATGGTCCGGTATGCCTCGGCCTCCTCGATGCCGGAGAACTCGATGAGTTCCCGGAAGCCGTTGTCGGCGATCAGGTTCTCGAACTGCTGGCACCCCCGTTCCGCGCGCACCAGGTCGCCCAGATCGAATGCGGCCCGCGCGAGGATCGCCGCGACGGCACACCGGGGACCGTTCGACTCACAGACACCCACCGTCAACCCCCACTCCGACACCTTCGCCGCTCGTTCGAGCCGGCCGAGTTTCCAGGAGGACTCCGCGATGAGCTGGGCGTAGTAGATCTTCAGGTGATCGAGGTGCTGCGCCACTGCGATAGCCAGCCCTTCGTCCGCGACCCGCGTGCCAGCCTCGAACTGGTCGGATCCCAGGAGCGCTCTCGCGAGTGTCAGCAGCGAGACGGCGAGCAGTTCCTGGTGCCCCGTCTGCCGGGCAAGACCCACCGAGCGTTCACCGTAGGCGTTGGCGGCGTCGTGTTCGCCACGCGACAACGAGAGTACGGCGAGGTTCCGCAGGACCTCGGCTTGTCCGGCGAGTTCTCCGGCGCCGTCGAAGATGGACAGGGCTCGACGGAGATATTCGTCGGCCTGTGGCAGCGGGGCGAAGACCTCACCGACGGTACGAAGAAGTTCCGCCTCCATCAGTGGCTCGCCGAGCACGCTGACCAGGTCGAGGATCGCGAGTACGGTCTCTGTCCGGCCCGCGGGTACGGAGTTGCTGCCCGGCGCTGAGGCGGCGAGGACCATGGCCGCCGCGTCGCGCCCCAGGCCGTGTGCGAGGGCCAGATCGATCGTCGCCCACAACGCGGACCGTTCCCGCGCATACCAGGCGGCAGCCTGTGGCACGCTGTCGAACGATTCAGGCGTCACCTCCGACGGCGGTTCGCGGACGGTGCCGACTGGCTGCCGGTGGTGGCTCGCGTAGGCGGCGCGGGCCGAGTGCAGGTAGTGCATGACGAGACGCCGCTCGTACCCCGGTCGCTCTTGATCCTCGTCGAGGAGCTCGCCCGCGTAGGCTCGCAACAGGTCGTGCAGACCGTAAAGCCCCAACTGCGACTCGTCGAGCAGATTCGCGGTCACCAGTTCCATGAGCAGTGCGCGCGCCTGTGCGCGCCCGACTCCGGCGACACTGGCCGCCGACTCCAGCGAGATCCCCGGACCCGGATGGACGGCGAGGGCACGAAACACCTGCGCCGTCGACGGATCGAGGGCGCGATACGACCACGAGAACACCGACCGGACATCGTCGGACGAGTCCGCGCTGGACAACGCGTCGAGTCTGGCGGACGGCGCCGAGACGTCGCTGAGGACCGCGCTCAATGGCAGGGCCGGATTGAGGGCCACGCGGGCCGCCACGATCGCCAGTGCGAGCGGCAGCCCGGCACAGAGCGCGATGACCTTGTCCAACGCGTCCGGGTTCGTGGTGGCGCGACGGGCGCCGAGGCGGTTGATCAGAAGTTGGCGGGACTCGGCCCCGGTCAGCCGATCGACCTGCAGGTAACGCGCGCCCTCCCGGGTGACCAGGCTCGTCATCCGGTTGCGACTCGTCACGATGACCAGACAGCCCTGGGAGGCTGGCAACAGCGGGCGGACCTGCTCGGAGTCGCGCGCATTGTCCAGGAGGATCAGGAGCCGACGACCGAAGAGGCGACTGCGGTAACGCGCTGCCTGCGCGTCGACGTTCTCCTGCGGTGACGAGACCGCCGGCTCGCCCAGGGACGCGAGCAACGTGGCGAGCGCCTCCTCCGATGACATGACGCGTCCGTCCGGATCGAGACCCCTCAGGTTCAGGAACAACTGGCCATCGGGAAACTCGCTGGCGACCTGGTGGGCCCAGTGCACGGCGAGCGCGGTCTTGCCGACGCCACCCATCCCGCCGAGCACGGTGATCACGATGGTCGCATCGCTGAACGCGTCGGACAGTTGGTCGTCAAGCACGGCTGCCACGTCGTTTCGGCGGACGAAGCCCGCGACCTGCGGCGGCAGCTGTGCGGGCCGGGGAGCCTCCGGCGGGCGCAGTTCCTCCTGCAGGGTCCAGCCACTGGCGAGCAGTTCCCGATACGCCTCCCGCAGTTCCTGCCCCGGGTCCACCCCCAGTTCCTCGGCGAGACGTTGACGGGTCCGCTCGAAGACCCGCACCCCTTCCGCCCGATGACCGGTGGCCACGTACGCGCGCATCAGGCACGCCTGTAGCGCCTCGTCCAGCGGCGCCGCGGCGGCAACGCTCAGCAGTGGGGTCAGCGCCGTGCCGGCCATGCCGTGGGCGATCGCGGCTTCGCCGGCCGCGAGCGCCACCGCGACGCGCTCCCGTTCGATGGCGACGAACTCCGGCGAACTCAACGCACTGGTTGGCAGGTCGGTGAACGCGGGGCTGCGGCCAAGCTCCAGTGCGGTCAGGTACGCCCGCACACCAGCCACGGCGTCCCCGCCGGCGAGCGCCTCACGGGCCCGCCGGACCAACTCGCGATACATGGCCAGATCGGAGGCCTCGGTCGCGAGGATCAAGCGGTAGCCCGTACCGGCCGGTAGGAGGTATCGACCGGTCTCGCGGACGTCCAGGTCCGGTTCGAGAATCCGCCGGAGGTTCCCGACGTGCCGGTGGATCTGGTTGGCGGCGCTGGCCGGCGGTTGTTCGTCCCACAGGCTGTCGATGACGTTCTCGAGGCTGACCGCGTCACCCCCGGCGGCGAGGAGCTTCGCCAGGATGATCCGCTGGCGTACCGGGCCAAGATCGACGTCCGAGCCGTCCCGTCGGCAACCAAGACCGCCGAATACCTTGAACTCGCAGTGGGACTGCGGCCCGTCCGGGAGCCTGCGGTCGGGCGTCGTCACGATTGACATCCTAGAGATGGAAGGGCAGCGGCTTCGCTTTTCGGCCCAGCCTGCGGCCTGCCCCGGGGTCCCCGCATCCCCCATCTCTCGTTGTCCGTCGAGTCGGTCGCCACACACGGGGACTACGTGATTCGGGTGATTCGAGAAGCGGTGCCAGATCAGTACCTTCGGCAAGGTTCCCAGCGCGGAACGCAAGCCCAAGGAGTGCGCATGCCCCGTGTCACAGTTGGCTCAGAGGGAGCCAACCCCATCGAGATCTATTACGAGGATCACGGCGCCGGTACGCCAGTGGTACTCAGTCACGGCTACCCGTTGAGCGGGCAGGCCTGGGAGAAGCAGGTCTCCGCACTACTCGCTGCCGGTTACCGGGTCATCACGTATGACCGGCGGGGTTGGGGCAATTCCAGCCAGCCCGCCGGTGGATACGACTACGACACGTTCGCCAGCGACGTGGACGTGCTGCTCACGGAACTGGACGTACGCGACGCCATCCTCGTGGGTCACTCGATGGGAACCGGCGACGTTGCCCGTTACCTGGGCAGCTACGGCACCGGGCGGGTCGCGAAGGCCGTCCTGATGTCGCCGATCCCGCCGTTCCTCCTGCGTACGGAGGACAATCCCGAAGGCGCACCGCAGTCGTTGTTCGATGGGTTCATCCAGGCGGCGCGGGCGGACCGGAACGGGTGGCTCAAGCAGTTCCTGGAGAACTTCTACAACCTCGACGTCTACGGCGGCTCGCTGGTTAGCGACGAGGCGTTCCAGGCCAGTTTGGCCGTAGCCGTGGCCGGATCTCCCCTCGCCGCGGTGGCCTGTATCCCGACCTGGCTCACCGACTTCCGTGAAGACCTGTCCAAGATTGACGTGCCGGTACTCGTGATTCAGGGCGACCAGGACCGGGTCCTACCCATCGGGGTGACCGGCCAGCGGGTGTCCGCCTTCATCGGGGATACGCGATTGCTCGTCATCGAGGGCGGGCCGCACGCCATTGCCTGGACCCACAGCGATCAGGTCAACGCCGCCCTGCTCGACTTTTTTCAGAAGTGAAAGGAAACACCGTGAAATTGCTCTTCCGGCGGCGCCTCTTTTCCGTAGGCGTGGCCATCGGCGCCCTGACCCTGGTTGGTGCCGGTATCGGCACCGCGCAGGCCTCGACGGCCCAGCATTCGCGCCCCGCATCGGTCAAGCCGACAGTCGTGCTCGTGCACGGCGCATGGGCTGACGGGTCCAGCTGGGACAAGGTGGCGGCCAAGCTCCAGCACGACGGCTACCGGGTGGTCACGCCGCCGAACCTGCTGTCGGGCGTGGACAACGACGCCGCGAATCTCCGCGCGTACCTGGACACCATCACCGGACCGGTCGTCCTCGTCGGTCACTCGTACGGCGGCATGGTCATCACGAACGCCGCCCTGGGTGACAAGCAGGTCAAGGCCCTGGTGTACGTCGACGCGTACATCCCGGACCAGCACGACACCGTCTACTCGCTGACCTCGGCCGTGCCGGGCTCGGTCTTCGCCGCCGAAGCGTCCACCGTCTTCGACCAGGTCGCGATCCCCGGTGGCGACCCGCACTACCCCAACCTCTACGTCAAGCCGTCGGTCTTCGGCAAGGCGTTCGCCGACAAGAGCATCCCCGCCAAGGACGTCGCGGTACTCGCCGCCCGGCAACGCCCCCTGGCCTACAACGCCCTGGTCGAGGAGGCCGGCGCGCCGGCCTGGACCACCATCCCCTCGTGGTCCGTGATCGGCAAGCAGGACGCCGTCATCCCCGCCGCTCAGCAGATCGCCATGTCCAAGAGGGCCAAGGCGCACACCATCGAGATCAATGCCCCCCACCTGTCCATGGTCACGGATGCGGGTGCGGTCACCAACCAGATCGAGGCCGCCGCCAAGGCGACCAACTGACACGACAACCGGCCGTGGCATCGCTTTCCGCGATGCCACGGCCTTTTGGCGAACCCGTCACCACGCGGGACTCGGCCACGGTTGCTGCTGATGTCCCGAGGTCCCGTCAGTCGGTCGTCCGGGCCGCTTCCAGGATGACCTCGGTAACCTCACCGGGGTGCGAGATCAGGCCCAGGTGACCGGCGTCGATCCGGGTGATGTCGGCTCCCGCCCGCTTCATCATCTCCTCCTGGCGGGCCGGCGGGATGACCCGATCCTCGGTGCCGATCACCGCCCATACCGGGATCGTCTTCCACGCCGGCTCCGTGGCGGGCTCCCCCAGAGCGTTCGTGGCCAGGGCGGTCTGGGTCACGGCGAGCACCTCCGCCTGCCGCCGGGGCAGACCGTTGGCGAAGCCGGGGATGAACACCTTCGGCAGGACGTACGCGTCGACCGCACCTTCCGGGGCACCCGGGAACGGCACGAGCTTGAAAACGCTCGCGGGGTCGGTCAAGGCCGGCTCCAGCACCGAGCCGGAGCCGGCGGTGAGTTCCTCCACGGTCTCCCCCTTGTCCGGGGCGAAGGCGTCGACGAACACGAGTGCCTTGACGTTGCTGTTGCCGGTCGCGGCGTCGCTTACCACGAACCCGCCGTACGAGTGCGCCGCGAGCACGATGGGACCCTCGATGGTGGACAGGAAATCCTTCAGGTAGCCGCTGTCGATCGTCGGCCCCCGGCTGGGTTGCGGCGCAACCTGGACCTCGAAACCGCGTGCCTGGAGTCTGCGGACCTCCCCACTCCAGCTCGAGCCGTCGGCCCAGGCGCCGTGCACCAGGACGATTGTCGGCTTGGTGCGACGCCCCTCGTCCGGGGATGGTCGCGGACCGCCGTCCGCGGACACGCCTGGGGCTGCTGAGCCGAGCACCGTCACCAGCGTTGCGGCGACGAGCGTTGCGGCGATGGTCTTCGGCCGACGTAGCGAGATACCGAGCATGTCTCTTCCCCCTCGTTGGTCAGTGGTCTCCGAACGCGGGCAGATGCGCATGGCGTCTACGCGAACTCGCCGAAGCCGCGACCGGTCGGACGCACCATCGAGCGGCGCGTGCCCCGACAGCGGCCGGGCTCCGGTCCCGCGGCGACGTGCCTGATCGCCCAAATCACACCGTAACGGCGTTCAGCGGAAGCCTCGGACAGAAGAGGAGAATCGCTCAGGTTTCACCTGGCTGGAGGACAGACCCCCAAACCTGCTCGCCACTAACCGTCGGCGGCCTCACGCTGGATCTGCGCGAATTGAGCGGCCATCGCGGCGGCCAGGGCCTGCGCGGCGGACAGCGGACGAACCATGACCGTGAACTCGTCGATCAGGCCGCTCTCGTCCAGGTGCAGAAAGTCGCAGCCCTCGATGGCGACGTCGCCCATCCGGGCCTCGAACACCAGCGCGTGATCGCGACCGCCGTCACCGCTCAACTCACGGACGTACCGGAAGTCCTCGAACACCCGCAGCACGCCCCGCAGGATCGCTGCGGTGATCGCCTTGCCGGGATAGGGCTTGAACGCCACCGGGCTGCGAAACACCACGTTGTCGGCCAGGGCCGCCGCGACAGCGTCCGGATCCCGTGCCTCAACCGCCGCGCGAAAGTCGATCATCACACCAGCGTACGGGTATCGCCACGATGGCTCATTGCTGAACATCGATGAATTTAAGTTTGTCTCTGGTGGGTCATCGTGGAACTGCTCTACCGTCGACACATGGTCTCGCGTCGATCAGTTCTGCGGGCGGTGCCGCTTGCGGCCGCTGCCCTTACCGCCGTCCCAGGTGATCCTCGGCGGTTCGGCCCGCCGTCCACCTCGACGAATGCGGACCGCGTACCACCCGACCCGGCCACAGTGCAGGCCGCCGCTACCGCCGTTCGCGGCTTCACGGCCGACCTCTACCGCACGCTGGCGTCGAGCCGGGCGGGCGGCAATGTGGTGTGCGCACCGTACTCGGTCGGGCTCGCGCTCGCGATGACCAGGGCGGGCGCCGGCTCGACCACGGCGGACGAGATGGACGCGGTGCTCCACGCGCCGCATCCGCGCCCCGGCGCGCTCGACAGCGGGTTCAACACCATCGAGCAGACGCTCGCCGGCCGTTACCAGGACGGTGACGGAATCAAGCAGGCTCGGGTGACCACTGCCAACGCGCTGTGGACACGACTCGACCTGGTCCTGCGACCCGCGTTCCGGGACGCCCTGGCCGGCTACTACGGTGCCGCGCCGCACCCGGTCGACTTCCGTGGCGCCCCCGAGGTGGCCCGCCAGGAGATCAACACCTGGGTGTCAGATCGGACCAACGCGAAGATCCCGGAGCTGTTGCAGTCCGACGCCGTGGGGCCTACCACCAGCCTGATTCTGACCAACACGATCTACCTCAAGGCGGCCTGGAAGTACCCGTTCACCCTGGCCGCCACGGTGGTGGAACCGTTCGCCAGGGATGACGGGACGGTTGTCGACGTCCCGGTCATGCGCGGGCCGTTCGACAGGATGGGCTACCTGGAGGGGGACGGGTGGCGCGCGGTCGACGTGCCGTACGCGGGCGACGGGCTTGCCATGGCCATCGTCATGCCGACCCGGGACGATCTGGCCGCGGTGGAGGCGAACCTCGACGCGACCTGGCTGGGCGCGTTGCTGACCGGGTTCCAGATCACCGACGTCCAACTGCGCCTGCCCCGGTGGACGTTCCGCCTGCCGGTCGAGCTGGGTGCCGCGCTGGGCAGCCTCGGCATGCCCACGGCATTCACGTCACAGGCCGATTTCACCGGCATGAGCACGGAGCCGGCCCTGTGCATCGACGACGTGGTGCACGAGACGTTCATCGCGGTGGACGAGAAGGGTACCGAGGCCGCAGCCGCGTCGGCCGTCATCGTCCGGCCGCCGTCGATCCCGCAAGGACCGCAGTTCTTCGTCAACCGGCCATTCCTGTACGTCATCCACGACCGGCTCACCGGCGTTCCGCTGTTCCTCGGCCGGGTTCACGACCCGCTGGTGGACGGTCCAGCCTGACCGGCCCGGGGCCAGACGACATCGGCGGTATGAGCACTCGGGTCAGGCAGGTGGCGCGCTGATGGCCAGGATGGCGGTGTCGTCGCTCAGCCCGGCGCCGAAGGTGCGGAGCAGCTCGGTGACCGCGGCGACGACAGTGGTGGCGTTGGTCGGCGCGAGGGAGTGGGCGAATCGAGCGAGGGCTGCCGTTCCGTAACGGCCATCGGCAGTCTCGCTGCTGGCGGGACGCGCCTCGGTGAGCCCGTCGCTGTAGAGAAGTAACGTGTCGCCGGGGTTCGCCACGACGGTGGTGTTGGTGTATCGGGAGTTGGGGAAGGCCCCGACGATGCGGCCCTTCGTGGGTTGGTAGTGCACGGAGCCATCGGCGCGCAGCAGCAGTGGTTCGGGGTGCCCGCCGCTGGCGATGATCGCGGTGAACCCGTTGACGGCCGGCGTGGGTGTGAGGATGCCGGACACAACGGTGCAGTAGCGCGCGTCCTGGCGGTACTCCTGCCAGAGCACCGTGTTGAGGTTGTGCAGCGCGGCGGCAGGGTCCGGGTTGTAGACGGTCGCGGCCCGCAACGTGTAGCGGGCCAGGGCGGTGACGGCGGCCGCTTCGACGCCTTTGCCGCTGACATCGCCGAGGAAGAAGCCCCAGCGGCCGTCCTCAAGGGGAAACAGGTCGTAGAAGTCGCCGCCGACCTCGTCGGTGGAGGCTGCCCGGTAGTACGCGGCGCTTTCCAGTCCCGGCGGGGTTTGCAGCACGGCCGGGAGGAGACTGCGCTGCAGTTTGCCGACGAGATGTCGTAGCCGCTCGTCCTCGCGTTCCGCAGCCTTGCGGGCACTGAGGAGCTCTCGTTCGTAGGAGCGGCGCATCGTGGCGTCGAAGATGGCCGTCCGGATGAGCTGCGGTTGACCTTCACTGCCAGCCTTGACGACGGACGTGACGAGGACCGGCATGCGAACGCCGTCCTTCGTGCGAAGGTCGAGGGCGACACCGCCGATCTCGCCTCGCATGGCCAGCATCGGCGCGAAGTGGGTCTCGTGGTAGATCCGGCCCCCACCGGTGAGCAGGTCGCTCAAGCGGCGCCGGCCGACGAGTTCCTCGCGGCGGTAGCCGAGCCAGGCCAGCAGCGTGCCGTTGATCTTCGCGATGGTGCCGTCCAGGAGGGTGGACAGGTGCCCGCACGGCGCGTTCTCGTACAGGTCTTCGAGGTCGTCTTCCAGCAACGCGGGAAACCCCGCCTCGCTCGGTCGGGCGCTTCCGTCATCGTTGGGACCCGGGCCGTGCGGATCACGCCCCCCGGTGGCGGTCATCGGTAGGCGGCCCTGACAAACGACGTGATCGCCGCGGCCGTCGTTTCCGGAGCGCTCAGCTGCGGGCAGTGCCCGGTCGCATCCAGTGTGACGAGCTGACTTCCGGCGATCTGCGCGTGCACGAACGCGCCGACTTCGGGCGGCGCGATGGCGTCCTGCGCACATTGCAGGACCAGGGTCGGAACGCTCACCGCGGCGAGGTCGGCACGGTTGTCGGACAGGAACGTGGCACGCGCGAACACCTGCGCCATCGCGGGATCCGTCCGGCAGAAGCTCGCGGTCAGCTCCTCGCCCAGCTCCGGCCGCTCCGGATTGCCCATGATCAGGGGTGCCATGCTCGACGACCAGCCGAGGTAGTTGCTGTCGAGTGACTCGAGCAGGTCGTCGATGTCCTCCCGAGTGAAACCGCCCCGGTAGTCCTCGTCGTCGATGTAGCACGGTGACGGCGTGACCAGGACAAGCGCGGAGAAGCGATCCGGTTCGCGGTTCGCCGCAAGGACCCCGATGCTCGAACTGACCGAATGCCCCACGAAGATCGGCTGCTGGAGGTCAAGGTCCCGGCACATGCTCAGCACGTCGTCGGCGTAGCCATCCAGGGAGGCGTACCGGTCAGCGTTCCAGGCCGCCGGATCAGCCTTGCCGGATCCGACGTGGTCAAATAGCACCACCTGGGCCCACTGTCCGATTTCGCTGACCACGTGGCGCCACATGTGCTGATCACAACCGAAGCCGTGCGCGAGCACGACAGTAGGGCCACCCTCACGACCGGTCAGCATCACGTTGTTACGGTCCCGCGCACGCATTCGCCCATCCTCCATCACCCTCACCTCGGGGGCCAAGCGTCAGGTCACCTGGGCGATCGTCGTGTGCACGGACACCGGTATGACCTTTATGTCTCCTCCAATTGGGGATGTTCATACCCGCGGCAGATCCGCGCACGGACCTCCGCGACCGCGTCGGCGAGGGCTTCCACTCCGTCGGTGATGGAGCGTTCGGTGAGGGTGGCGTACCCGAAGATCAGCCCGCCGGGTCCGTCGGGGCTCAGTCGGTACCGGGAGACGCCTTGCACGACCAGTCCGCGCCGGGCGGCGGCAGCCACCACCAGGTCCTCGTCGAGGTCGTGCGGGAGCCAGGTCACGACGTGTTGGCCCGCCGCGACACCGACCGGTTCCAGGTCGGGTAGCCATGCGCGCAGCGCGGCCAGGAGTACGTCGCGGCGGCGGCGGTAGACCGGGCGCATGCGCCGTAGGTGCCTGTCGAATTCGCCGCGGGTGAGGAAGTCGGCGAAGGTCAGTTGGTCGATGACGGGAGAGCCGCGATCGGCCCGTACCTTGGCCGCCGTGATGTCATCGACCAGGTGTGACGGCGCGAGCAGCCACCCGAGGCGCAGCCCTGGCGCCAGCGTCTTGCTCGCTGTGCCGCAGTAGACGACGGTGTCGGGTGCCAGCCCCTGCATGGCGCCGACGGGCGAGCGGTCGTAGCGGTACTCCGCGTCGTAGTCGTCCTCGATCACCACGGCGCCGCGACGCTGCGCCCAGCTGATGACCCCGGCCCGCGCGGTGGCTGACAGGACCCCGCCGGTGGGCCACTGGTGCGACGGCGTCAGCACGACGGCATCCGCGTCGGTCTGTTGGAGCTTCTCGACGAGGATGCCGTCTGGCCCGACCGGGACGCCGATAATGTCCAGGCCGAGTGCGGCCGCGACGAGGCGGGCGTCGTCATCAGCGGAGGGGTCCTCGACGGCCACCCTGCGGGCGCCGCGCGCCGCGAGCACCTGGAGTATCAGGGCGACGCCTTGGCCGTAGCCGCTGCAGATCACGACGTTCTCCGGGCGGGCCGATGTGCCGCGGACCCGGCTGAGGTAGTCGGTCAGGGCGGCGTGCAGTTCGGGTACGCCACGCCCGTCGAGGTAGGCGAAGCGTTCGTTCGGCGTGGTGGTGAGGACGGTTCGCACCGAGCGCAGCCAGGCGGCCCGGGGGAACGACGACACGTCGGTGCGGCCGTACCCGAAGTCGATCCGGGCCGTCGCCCGATCCCCGCCGCGACGCCCCGCCGCGGGCGGAACCGGTTCGACCGCGACCTGGGTGTAGCCGCCCGCCCGACTGGTGAGGTAGCCCTCGGCGGCGAGTTGCTGGTAGGCCTCGACCACGACGCCGCGTGAGACTCCCAGGTCGGCGGCGATGGTGCGGGTGGGCGGCAGGGAGGTCCCGAGACGCAACCGGCCGGCCCGGATGCTGCCCCGGATCGAGGCGGCTATCTGCCGGTGCAGCGCTTCGCCCGCGAAGCGGTCGACCTGGATGAGCAGGTCCTCCGCAGTGCTCGAATTGGTCCTGGTTCGGCCCATGGAATCGGACCTTACCGGGTGTACCAATTTCCGTCAGGCTCAGACCTATGACGACAACGACCAGTCCCCGCTTCGACGGCCGCGTCCTCACGCCGGGTAATCCTGGTTACGACGCGGCCCGCACCGTCTGGAACGCCATGATCGACCGGCGCCCGCGGATTATCGTGCAGGCCGCGAGCGTCACCGACGTGGTGGCCGCTGTGCGCCTGGCCCGCGAACTCGACCTGGAGATCGGGGTGCGCTGCGGCGGGCACAACGTGTCCGGCCTCGCCGTCCCCGCGAACGGTCTGATGATCGACCTGACCCCGTTGAACGGGGTACGGGTCGACCCGATCCGGCGACGCGCCCGGGTCCAGGGCGGCGCGCTGCTCGGCGCACTCGACCGGGCGTCGCAGCCATACGGCCTCGCCACGACCGCGGGTAACGTCTCGCACACCGGGGTCGGCGGCCTGACCCTCGGCGGTGGCATGGGCTGGCTCGCCCGCCAACACGGGTTGGCCTGCGACAACGTCGTCTCCTACACGATGGTCACCGCAGACGGGGAAGTGGTGACCGCGAGCCGAACCGAGAACCCCGACCTCTACTGGGGTCTGCGCGGCGGGGGCGGCAACTTCGGCATCGTCACCGACTTCGACTTCCACCTGCACCACACCGGAACGCAGACCCTGGTCGCCGAGTTCGACTTCCCCGCCGAGGACGCCGTACCGGTTCTCGAAGGCTGGCGGGACCTCAACGCCGTCGCGCCGCGGCAGGCGACCTTCACCGCCGACGTCAACAGCACGGCCGGGGGCCCAGTCGCCACCGTCGGCTTCGTCTGGGTCGGCGACCCGGCACAGGGTCGCCGGTTGCTGCCGACGATGCGCGCGCTCGGGCGCCCGGTCGCCGAGCGGGTCACCACCCCGTCGTACCTGGAACTGCAGCAACGCGACGACACCGTCGGCGGCCACGCCTACCGCCGGTACTCCAGCGCGCACTACCTGCGGCAGTTCCCCACCGCCGCGATCGAGGCGTTCCTGCTGCGCGGCGCGTCGGACCTGCGGGCCGACACCCAACTGCCCAGCGTCGGCCTGCAGGCGCACGGCGGCGCCATCGCCGACGTCGCGGACGCCGACGCGGCGTTCAGCCACCGCGCCACCATGTTCGAGTTCGGCGCCGGCTCCCGCTGGACCGACCCGTCCGAAGACGACAGTCGGATGGCAGCGGCTCGCAGTGCCGGAGCCGCACTCGACCCGTACGCCGACGGCGTCTACGTCAATTCGCTCGCCGCCGACGAGGGGCAACGCGGGATACGCCGCGCGTATCCGGCCGCCAAGCTCGCCAGGCTCACCGCACTCAAGACGGTCTGGGACCCGCACAACGTGTTCCACCTCAACCACAACATCCGGCCCGACAGCCAGTAGCGCAGCCGCCTACTCCCGCCCAGCCTGGGTTAGGGCTGTTCACGACGCACGGCCGAGGGGTCAGTCGTCGTCGACCTTCTTCTTCTTGTCACGGTTCAAGGCCAGGTCGAGCGCGAGGACGCTGCCGATGATGAGCAGCGGGTCGACGCCGGCGCTGACCTGCACGGCGTAGGTGTCCCGGATCGTCAGCCACCGCTTGGAGACCGCGGCCACCTCGGTGCCGTCGCGTTCGATCACGTACTCGTGGTCGAGCAGGTCACCCTTCATCTCCAGGTCGTCGGGCCCCGGCACGTCGATGGTGAACTTGTCGCGGAACGGCGTGAGCAGTTTCTTGCGAACCTCCGCGGCCTTCTCGCCGCCGATCCGGATCTCGTACGTGGGACGCAGCGCCACCAGGTGCCGGTGCAGCGTGGCGACCTCCTGGCCGGCGGCGTCCTCGATCACGACCTTGTTGCGGACGCTGAGCACCTTGCCGTCGACGTGGAAGACCTTGGTGCCGTGCTCGTCGAGCACGTCGAAGTCGTCGCCGATCGAGAAGAACCGCTCCCTGATGACAAACATGATTCGATTCTCCCCCACCAGGCGGGGAAGTGCCGGCCGTGCCCTCACGCCGCCGTCGTCGGTCCGCTCCACAAGTGACCGTGGTCGTGGCCCATCAAGGCCCAGGACCGGACAGTTCAGTGTACTGTTTATTCACTGGGCGATGTACTGTCGGGTGATGGAGACTCTGACGCACGGACAGGTCCTGGCCCGCTTCGGTCACGCCCTGTCCGACCCGCTCCGCGCCCGGCTCCTGCTCGCTCTGCGCGAGGGGCCCGGCTACCCGGCGGACCTCGCCGACCTGCTGGGCACGAGCCGGCAGAACCTGTCCAACCACCTGGCGTGCCTGCGGGGCTGCGGCCTCGTCGTCGCGGTGCCGGAGGGTCGCCGTAGCCGCTACGCACTGGCTGACGCCCGCCTCGCGCACGCCCTCGGAGACCTCCTCGGTCTGGTCCTGGCCGTCGATCCGGCCGCCTGCTCCGCCGCCCAGTCCGAGGGGTGCTGCTGATGAACGCGCCACTTCCGTCGATGTCGGTCGGCCCGTCACCGGCCCGCCGGTTGATCCTGATCCGGCGGGTGCGCCTGTTCGTCGCCGCGACGATCACCTACAACCTGATCGAGGCGGTCATCGCCATCAGCGCCGGGAGGATGGCCTCCTCGACAGCGCTGATCGGGTTCGGGCTCGACTCCGTCATCGAGGTGGCCTCGGCCGCCGCCGTCGCCTGGCAGTTCTCCGGTCCCGACCACGAACGCCGGGAGCGCGCCGCGCTGCGGGTCATCGCGCTGTCGTTCTTCGCCCTCGCCGCGTACGTGTCCGTCGAGTCGGTGCGCGCGCTCGTCGGCGCGGACCGCGCGGAGCATTCCACGATCGGTCTGGTCCTGGCCGCGGTGTCCCTGGCGGTGATGCCGGTCCTGTCGGCCGGGCAACGCCGCGCGGGACGCGAACTCGGATCCTCGTCGGCCGTCGCGGACTCCAAGCAGACCCTGCTGTGCACGTACCTCTCGGCGGTGCTGTTGGTCGGGCTCGCGGTCAACTCGCTCTTCGGTTGGTGGTGGGCCGACCCCGCCGCCGCGTTGATCATCGCCGCAGTCGCGGTCAAGGAAGGCCGCGAAGCCTGGCGCGGCGACAGCTGCTGCGCCTCGGCTGCGGCCCTGCGATACCCCGCCGCAGGCGGCGACACCAGCGAATGCGCCGACGGCTGCTGCACCACCGCGCGTGGGCCTGCATCCGGTTCCCAGGTACAGGCTTACCGTCATGGATATGAGCAGCGATGACCAGGCATGGGTGCCCGAGTCGTGCACCCTGCCGAACGTCCAACGGCCGCTGCGGCTGGCCGAGTTCGACGACCTCTTCACCACCGCCCTGCGAGGGCAGCATCGACTGTCCCCCACCCACCTGCTGTGGCGTCTCGACTCCACCGCCGAGACGACCGCCCGGGACCTGACCGACCGGGAAAGCTCCTGCTGCTCGTTCTTCTCGTTCACCATCACCGGCGACACCGATGCGCTGCGCCTCGACGTGCAGGTGCCGGCCACGCACGTCGACGTCCTCGACGCGCTCGCGCAGCGGGCCACCGCCAGGATGACGTCATGAACGGGCTGCGTAGCAGCCAGCTCGCCGTTGCGGCCGGGGTGAACCCGCAGACGCTGCGCTACTACGAGCCGGATTCAGGCAGGGTCGCGTCGGTGCTGGCGCGTTCGAGCCAGTACGCCGATGAGCATGAGCAGGGCGACGGCCTGGGCGAGCACCACGGCGACGATCAGGCTTGGCACCGAGCGGTCGTAGAGCAGCCCCGCCGCGGCACCGCCGGCCAGGGCTCCGGTGCCCTGCACGGCGGCGAAGATGCCGTACGCGGTGGCCCGCCGCTCCCGTGGCACGAGATCGGCGACCATGGCCTTGACGGTGGAGTCCTGCAGCCCGACGGCAGCGCCCCAGACCACGACCCCGAACACCGCCGCCGGCAGATCACCACCGAACGCCAGCGGCGGCACGACGGCAATCATGGCGGGTAGCGCCAGCAAGACCCACGCCCCGGCCCTGTCGTAGAGCACCCCGGTCACCAGTGCGGCGAGCGCACCAGCGGCCATCGCCGTCGCGTACATCAGCGGCACCGCCGCCGTCGCGACCACGCCCGCGCGCACCAGATGGAAACCGATCAGCCCAAAGGTCACCAGGCCCGCTGTGCACACCGCCATCGCCGCCGCGAACCAGTGGAATCTGCGCGGCAGCGGTTCCCGACCGGTCTTCGCCGCAGCCTCTGACCGTGTGCTGGTGTCCCGCTCTGCCGGAGAGCTACGGGCCCGTGCCCGAAGCGTGGTCAGCAGGAGCATCGCCACCACGGCCGGCACGGTCAGCGCCGCCAGCCCCGGCCACAGCGCGCCGGCGGTGACCGCGACGACCGCGGCGACCAGCAGCGGACCAGCGAACGCGCCGATCTGGTCGAGGGCTTTGTGTACGCCCAGCCCGCGGCCCATCCCGACCCGACTCGCGGCATCGGCGAGCAGTGCCGACTTGGCCGGGCTGCGGATGGCTTTACCGAGCCGCTCGGCGAGGATCAGCACCGCGGCCACTGCCAGGCCGGCGCCGCCCAGAATCGGAGTCACCGCAAGCAGCGGTACGCAGACCGCAGTCAGCCCGTAGCCCACGATCGTCAGGGTCCAGTACCGGCGGGTCCGGTCCGCCATCGGCCCGGACACCAGACGCAGCAGTAACGCCGCGGCCTCCCCGGCACCCGTGATCAGGCCGACGAGGACGGCCGATGCGCCCAACGAGGCCAGGAGCGGCCCGTAGATCGAGCGGGCGCCCTCGTACACCATGTCCGCGGCCAGGCTCACCACACCGAACCCGACGACCACCCGCCATGCCTGACGATTGCCCACCGCCACCTGGGTCCGACCGGTGGTGGGGGCCACGTGCCCCGCGTCCGCAGCATCGTCGACACGATTCGCTCCAGCAGACATGCCGGAAATTATCCGCACCACCCTCTTCAGGCGGGGCACCGGCTCGGAAGCCAGCACGCCGACCGGAAACCGCGGTCGCGGTGGGCGGGGCTGTTCGCCTCGCCCACCGCGTGTCGCGGTCGGTCAGTGCGCTGGTGTGGCCTCGGACTCCGTATGGCCGGCAGTGGTCGGCTCCGACCGGTCGGATCGGGTGGCGTCGCCGTGCCCCGGCCACCAGGCGGTGTGACCGAGGATCGCGGTGACCCCCGGGACGAGGAACAGGGACATGATGAACGCGGACAGCACGATTCCCACCGAGACCGCGAAGCCCATCTCGGTCAGGAACGACACCCCGGCGAACAGCATCGAGGTGAACGTACCGGCGAGGATCAGACCGGCGGCGGCCACCGACGGTCCAGCGTGTTGGATCGCCAACGAGGCGGCGGTGCGCGGATCGTTGCCGGCTCGTGCCTCTTCGCGGAGCCGGGCGATCATGAGGATGTTGTAGTCGGTGCCGATCGCGACCACGAACAGGTACAGGATGATCGGCAGAGAGAATGACAGGCCCGACCGGCCGCCGATGCCCTGGAAGGCGAGGACGGTCGCGCCGAGCGTCGCCATGAAGCCGAGGCCGACCGCGATCATGAGGTACACCGGGGCGACGAGACTGCGCAGGAGCAGCCCCAGGATCACGGCGATCAGCACCCCGGCCACCGGGAAGATCACCCACAGGTCGCGGTTGTTCGCGTCGCGGATGTCGGCGAAGACCGAGCTGACGCCGCCGACCAGCGCGGTCGTTCCTGCCGGGGCCTGGTCGTGGGCTACCTGCCGAAGGTCGTCACCGGCCAGGTCGAGGGCCGCCGTCGAGTACGGGCTGGTGTTCAGCAGCAGGCTGATCTGGGCGACCGTGCCGTCCGAGCTGATGGCGGCAGGACTGCCGTCAGCGGCGGGCATCAGACTGCCGACCCCGGGCACCTGGGCCAATGACTGCGCGTACCCGGTGAGTGTCGCCGGGTCGAGACGCTGGCCGTTGTCGGCGCGGACGAAGACGGTGGTCGGATTGAGGGCTCCAGCGGGGAACCCGGTCTTCAGGTCATCCAGGGCGCGCGCCGACTCGGTGTTGGCGGGCAGCTGCGCGACCTGGTCGTAGTCGACCTTCAGGCCGAACACACCCAGCGCCAACGCGACCATGACGCCGCCCGAGGCGAGGGCGACCACGGCCGGCCGACGCCCGGTGAACCGGCCCAGGCGTTGAAAGACGCTGCCCCGAGGGGTGCGCTGCCACGACTTCGACGGCCAGAACACCTTGGGGCCGATGAGCGAAACGATGGCCGGCACCAGCGTGACCGCGGCGATCGCCATGACGACCACCCCGATGGCAAGGCCCGGGCCGAGACTCCGGAAGCCGCCGAACACCGCGAGCAGGAGTGCGCCGAACGCGATCACGATCGCCGCGGCAGCCGACGCGATGACCTCACCGACCCGGCTGACCGCGGTGGCGAGCGCGTTCTTCGGGTCGTCACCAGCGCGTAGCCGCTCCCGGTAGCGGAACAGCAGGAAGACGATGTAGTCGGTGCCGACGCCGTAGAGCACCACGGTGAGGATGGTCAGCAGTGACTGGTCCACCTGCATGCCGAAGGCCTTGACGAACAGGGTGATGACCGCACTCGACACCGCGGAGACCACGCCGACGACGACGACCGGCAGGAAGGCCGCGACCGGGCTGCGGTAGATGATGAGCAGGAGGCCGACGACCAGGGCCAGGGTCACGATGCTGACGACCAGCAGAGCGGTGTCGAAGGCGTCCTGGTTGTCGACGAGCAGGGCGACATCTCCGGTCACCGCGTACGACAGGCCCGAACCTTCCAGTGTGGATTTTGCCTTGTCGCGGATCGACACGACTGCGTCGCCGAGCACCGGGTCGGCGGGTGGGCCGGTGAGCGAGACGTTGACGAGCTGCACCAGTTTGTTCGGTGAGACGGCCTGCGGCCCGGTGACCGCGGCGCCGACCCGGTCGATGCCGGCACCCTGGAGAGTCTGGGCGAGTTGCCCGACCCGCTCGGTGTCGGCAGCGCCGAGCGGGTTCCCATCGGCGCGCTTGACGACGATGGTGGCGCTCGCCCCGTCGCCCTGGCCGAACGCGCGTTCCGCGACCTCCTGTGCCTGCACAGACTCGTAGCGGGACGGCAGGAAGCTGGCCTGATCGGTGCTGACCTGATCAGCGAGGGACGGCGCGAAGAAGGAGCCGACGAGCAGCACGAGCCATACCGCGATCACTTTCCATGGATTGAGGACGATGGCGCGTCCGAATCTGGCGAACATGCGGGAGAACTCCTGTCATCGATGATGAGCTGCCGCGACGGTCACCCGTGACGGGCCGCCTACCAACCTCTTATGGTGCCACTCTGGCACCATCTGGCTCAGGATGCAACCACCATGGCTCAGGGTGGCACCACCTCGGCACCCGCGATCACACCAGCAGCCGGTGCCCTCACCACAGCAGCGGTCAGCGGCGGAATGAGCCGAGAGCAATCCGGCACACCCGCGACCCGCGTCAATCTCCGCCTCACTGCTGGGCTCCACTTCGCACATTCTCCACACGAACATCTGCTCACGACGGCGAACTGCTTTCTCCGCCCATGAACTACCGCCGTCGGGCACCCGATTGCCGATTGGCCAGTCGTCACTATCGCCAGGCTCGCCCGACCGGCCGTAACGCGCCACCTCTCGCCCGCTCGGTCATCGCTGTGATCTGCGGTACGAGCAGCGGGGCCAGCCGGCCACCGAGACCGCTGCCGTAGCCGCCTTTCGCGCGATGATCAGATCGCCCGCCGTGGCCGTCCACCCGATGCCCGTCAATGTCTCCGGCTGTCCACAATCGAGGCGCCCACCGGAACGACCCGGTCTCACCGCCCGGGCCCCTGCGAATGGGGCGAGCAGCTCCATGGCCCGGGTCCTGGTCGACCACCCGGTACACGTAAGCGCCATCCACCGAATCCGCTGCACCTTTCGGGGTGGTCTCTTAGGCTGCCTGGGCGGGGCGCCCGTTCGACGAGGGCGTCGTAGGTGGCGCTGTACCGGCTGGCCGGCGTGCTTCTCTCGGCGGCCTGGCTCTACCAGTACGTCAGTTGGCACAGGAGCTGCCGCAACGGTGCGTGACGCCCCCGGTTTTCGCCGTTCGGCGGCCGAGCCCGGCTACCGGTGAGGAGCACCGATGACCCAGAGCGAACAGCAACGCCCGGAGATCGTCGTGGGACTGGTGGCAACCCCACCGGACCAACCGGCCCGGGTGGCCGAGAGGCTCACTGCGGAGCTGGCCAGCGGGCTCACCGAGCGGGTGAGCGCGGATGTGCGGTGGATCGTCCGGGAAGGCTGGGGGGAGGTGGCGCCGCGCCGCGACGGGGGCGCCGAGGCCCTGCTCGACGATCTTGCCCAACGGCGCGCCGACGACCAGTGGGACGTCGCCATCTGCCTGACCGACCTGCCACTGCACGCCGAGCGGATGCCCCTGGTCGCGCAGACCTCCGCCCGGCGCCGAGTCGCGGTGGTGTCTCTGCCCGCGCTGGGACTGCACCAGCTGCGGGCAGCCAGCGCGGCTGTTCCGGATCTGGTGAGCGGGCTGCTGAGCGACGTCTCCGACCAGCGGGTGTCGTCAGCCGGCGGGGCACCGGCCGAGATGGCACGTCGGCTTCCCGCGGTCCACCGGGTGCTTAGCGAGGCCGACGCCGGCGAGCAGCGCTACGTCGCCTCGGGGCTCATCGGCCGGGCGCGGCTGTTGACCGGCATGGTCCGCGCCAACCGCCCCGGGCGCGCCCTGCTGGGCCTGTCCAAGCTGTTGGTCGGCGCGTTCGGCACGGCCGCCTTCGCGCTCACCACCGACACCATCTGGCAGATGGGCGATGCGCTCGGCGGCCTCCGGCTCAGCGTGATCATGCTGCTCGGGCTGGCCGCATTGGTGGCCTGGCTGATCGTCGCGCACGACCTGTGGGAGAAACCAGACCGTGACACGCCGGCTGAACTGGCTCGGCTGTTCAACCTGGGTACGATCCTCACCCTCACTCTGGCCACGGCGGTGTCCTACGTGGTGTTGTTCGTGGGAACGGTGCTCGTCGGGGCACTGCTGATCGACACATCCGTGCTGGAACAGATCTTGGAGCGGCCGGTCAGTTTTACCGACTATCTGACGCTCGCCTGGATCACCAGCTCGCTGGCCACCGTGGGCGGCGCGATCGGCTCCGGGCTGGAAAACGAGGAAACGGTCCGGGCTGCCGCTTACGGCTATCACCCCGAACCCGACGGCTGGCGGGACCAGAAGAACGGGCAGCCCCACAGCCGAAGATAAGTAAGCGTAGGCCCGAGTCGCGACGATCAGCTGGTGGGCTGGAAGACGGCCCGGACGCAGCCGTCAAGCTTCTGCTTGAACATCTCGTAGCCGCACGGAGCAGGCGGGAGCCGAGGTTCACCTGATCTCGTTGCGATCCGGCGAGATCCAGTCGATGAACCAGGACATCGAACCCGCCAACCGCCACCGGGGGGATCGGACCGTGAACGACGTCAATGCGGCCGACTACGACGCCCTGTTGCTGCCGGGCGGGACGGTCAACCCCGACCGGCTCCGGATGAACCCGCAGGCCATGGACTTCGTCCGGGCGTTCTTGGAACAGCAGAAGCCGGTGGCGGCGATCTGCCACGGCCCCTGGTCCCTGGTCGAGACCGGCATGGTCAACGGCCGGGCCCTCACCTCATTCCCCAGCCTGCGCACCGACATCCGCAACGCTGGCGGGAACTGGGTCGACCAACAAGTGCAGGTCGACAATGGCCTCGTCACCAGCCGCAACCCCAGCGACCTTCCGGCCTTCTGCCCTTCCCGCTTGAGGTCGATGCCGCTGTCATGGCGGTAATACAGCCGGGCGTACTTGAACGCAAAGACCGTATTCACCAGCGCCCACGCCAGGACCACCGCGACGACGCTGAGGATCACCAAAGTGACAGCCACCCTGTCCTGCTGGTTCGAGGCGCGGACGAGCGCCTCGGCCACGGCGGCGAGGCTGATGGCCGACGCGATCAGGATCGCGGCATCCGTGGAACGGGACTGCTGCTCCGCCTCGGCAAGCTGCTCCGTACGCCGTGGGCTCGCCGACCAGCAGACCCGCCACCCCTAGACGAGGACAGTGCCCGCCGCGATCGTCCAGATCACCAGCGGCGTCAACTCCGGTGCCCCGACCAGCGCGAGAGAAGGTGACAATCGGGTCGGCGCAGCCCTCGGTCATCCCGTACTACCGGGCGGACATGCGTTGCCACAGGCGCAGATGTGAGCACCAGGCCCGCCCGTTCAGGGCTGATACTGAGCGCGGGTGCGGGGCAGCCACTGGGGATGGCATTCGCGCAGGTAGCCGACCAGTCCCTCGCGTAGGTCGCAGCGCAGGTCCCAGGCGCTGGCGCCGTCGGCGGCCGAGGCTTGCACCTGGATGACCACTGTCTGCGGGGTGGAATCGACCATCTGGAGCACCCACTGGTGGCGATCCCACAGCGGTGAGGACTCGACCAGCCGGCGCGCCTCCCGGCGCAGGTCGTCCAGGTTGGCGGTGTGGTCGACATGAATCTGAATCTTGCCGACGACCCGGGACTCGTTCCGGGTCCAGTTCTGAAACGGCCGCTCGGTGAAGTACGTGGTCGGCAGGATGAGCATCCGCTCGTCCCATAGCCGGATCACCACGTTGGTCAGCTTCACCTCCTCAACCCGGCCCCATTCGCCGTCGACCACCAGCACGTCCCCGACGTGCAGACCATCGGCGAAAGCGATCTGGACACCGGCGAACGCGTTGCCGAGCGCGGTCCGCGCGGACAGACCGATCAACGCACCGACCACCCCCGCCGACGTCAATACGGAGACGCCGAAGAGGCGTACCGGCCGAAAGGTGATCAGGATCAGGCCGATCGCGACGATCGTGACCACGGCGACGGTGAGCCGCCGCACGGGGCGAATCTGCGTCCGGGCCCGCCGGACCCGCCGGCTGGCGATCGTGTCATCCCGGAGTCGACTGAACGCGACCGCCTCGGCGACGTGCAACGCCTTGATCACTAACCATGCCCCGGATAACACCAGAGCCACAACGACGACGTGCCACAGATGGTCTTGCCACCCGGCCGGACCCAACGGCAGCGCGTAGTACAGCGTCCCAACCAGCAGGACCGTTGCCGCCGGGCGCCGGCAACCCTGCCGCAGCGGTTCCAGCAACCACTGGTAACGGCCATGGGCCACACGACGGACCAGCACGCCAAAGATCAGGTCCACGACCACCGCCGCGGCCAGCACGGCTACTACGATCAACGCGGTACGCATCAGAGGCCGTTCACCGTAATCCCGACGCCAGCTTCCCCCGGCTCACTGCCCAGTCCACGTGCCCAGGGTGTCACCCCGTCCAGTGCCAGGGGCCAACATCGGCGAACAGCCGCCGACACGCCTGCGGTTTGAATACCGTGGTGATCACGATGGAAGCGGTCATGGAGATCCCCGCAGTCACCGCTGGGTCGTCACCGCCGGCCGGACAGGACAGGACAGGACAGGTGATCTTGGCGCCTCAGCCGGCACGTGCGCGACGTCAGCTGGCTCCCAGCAGGTCCCACCGGTTGCCGGCGATGTCGAGGAAGACCGCGACCCGGCCATAGGGCTCGGTCCGCGGCTCCCGGACGAAGGTGACGTCGGCCTCGACCATCCGCCGGTATGCGGCGTCGAAGTCGTCGACGCGGAGGAAGAACCCGACCCGGCCGGCTACCTGGTTACCGCTTGCGGCGCGTTGGTGTTCTCCGTCGGCGCGAGCGAGCAGGATCCCGGTCTGGGCACCCGGTGGCCGAACGACGACCCACCGCTTGGGTCGACCGTCATTGGTCAGCGATGGGGAGTCCTCGACGAGGTCGAAGCCGAGTACCTCAGTGAAGAACGCGATCGCGGGGTCGTACTCGTCGACGATCAGGGCAACCAAATCGATCTGCACCAAGGCAGCGTACGTGGGACCGGCCGCTCGCCAGCGCGCGTCTTCACCAGCCAATGCCATCACCGTCGGTGGCGTTGAATGCCGCCAGGATCAGGTGCCCTCTACTGGCGGCGGGTCAGGCTGGCGGATCATCTCGGAACAGATGCTCCTTCAAGCCTCGGCCGCCCCAGCGGGTCGCAAAACCTCGGTGGCGTCCGAGGCCGGTAAGCGCCCCAGAGCCTTCAAGCTGAAGGCTTCTGACCAGCATCGACTTGGGTCGCCATGCCGCTGCGAGTCCACTCTGGCAAGCTGTTCCAGTGATGGTCGGTGATCTATTGGACGGCAGGTACCAGGTCGAGAGCCGTCTCGGTACTGGTGGCATGTCGGCCGTCTGGCGGGCGTGGGACCGGGTCCTCGAACGCGCGGTGGCCGTCAAGGTCCTGGCCGGCGCACAGGCTACCGCCCGAGGCGCACGACAACGCATCCAGGCAGAGGCCAGGGCCGCGGCCGGCCTCTGGCACCCACACGTGACGAGTGTGTACGACTATGGCGAGCACACCGATGCCGCCGGCCGCCAGGTCTCGTACGTGGTGATGGAACTGCTGCCCGGCCAGACCCTGTCTCAGCGACTTGCCGCCGGTCCGTTGCCGCCGGCCGCCGCGTTGCGGACGTGCGCGCAGGTCGCCGAGGCGCTTGCCGCCGCGCATGAACGCCATCTGGTGCACCGGGACATCAAGCCGTCCAACGTGATGCTGACACCGGCCGGTGTGAAGGTGGTCGATTTCGGCATCGCCACCACTGTCGGCCGGCCGGAGCTGGAGGCGGACGGCAAACTGTTGGGCACCGCGGCCTACCTCGCGCCCGAACGGCTCGCCGGTGGCACCGTCCTGCCTGCCTCCGACGTCTACGCGCTCGGGCTGTTGCTGTACCGCACGCTGACCAATGAGCTGCCGTGGTCGGTGGAGACCCCCACACAGATGTTGACCGCTCACGTGTACGTCGATCCGGCGCCGCTGCCTGACATCGAGGGAGTGTCACCCGAGGTTCACCGCCTCCTCGACCGTTGCCTCGCCAGGGATCCCGCCGATCGGCCGGCCGCCGCGGAGGTGGCGACGGTCCTGCACGATTTGACCGATGACGCCGAGCGGCCTGTGGAACAGGCGACGCAGCGGGTACCCGAGTCGGCACCGACTACCGCCGGTTCCTCTGCCAGTCGGCGGCGCCGCATCCCGAACGCCGTGTTGATCCCCGTTCTCGCGGCGACGGCACTGACCATTTCGCTCGTGCTCCCCCAGTTCGTACCTGTCGATGGCAGATCGGGCGGGGTCGCCACACGTGACGGTGCCAACCCGCCCGACGCCGCCTTCGATGCGTCAGCCACTGAGTCACCTGCACCGCTGCAGACGTCCGCGGGGCCTGCACCAGTCTCACGACCAAGCCGTACGCTGGCCGCTCCGGCTGGGCCGACCGCGAGAGCCGGTTCCTCGGCCGGCCCTGCCCCTGCGAGGTCACCGAGTGGCGAGCAACTGGCGGGGCCCTCCAGTGCCGCGCCGGCGCCAACCTCCCCCAGTCCAGGTACGCCCCTTCGGGCGCTCGGTGGCGTGGTGACTGTGCTCTGCACGGGCGATCAGGTTCGCGTTCTCAACGTCGATCCTGCCCCCGGCTACAGCCTCAGGGATTACCGCGCCGGGCCGGTCAAGGAGATCCAGGTGGTGCTGCTGTCCGCAGGCAACAAGAGCGAGATCAGGGCGCGGTGCGACGACGGCACACTATTGCCGAAGATAAAGGAGAGCCCGCGGTGAGCGGTTGACGCGCGCTCACACCGACGGGTCGTGCAGACCCGCGCCGTTCAGCGCGTCGATCACGTCGGTGACCGCCGGATGGTCGGGGACGAGTGTCTCCAGGGCGGAGGCGAGGGAGTCCCCTGGCGCCAGGTGCCGGTAGTGCTCGAAACTCCGCACCAGAGAGAACAGTTCCACCCGGGCCGCGGTGTCGCGCCGTAACTGGTGCACGATCACCGGCGGCAGCAGATCGTAGACCTGTTCGCGGAAGGCCGGCTCGGTCATCCGCGGGACGGCAAGCAGCCGATCCACCAGCGCGCGGTACCCGGCGGCCGTCAAGGGGGCCGGCGGCGGCGTCGGGGTCAGTCGTTCGCCGGACGGTCGCGGCGCCGGAATGTCGGTCATCGAGTGGGCTTCCGTCAGGTGGCGTTTCAGGGCCACGTAGGACCGGTGCCCGTGCGAGTCCGGCTTGATGATCGAGAAGTGGTCGCCGGGCAGCACACCCACTTCGGGGAAGACACTCCTCGCCGAGGCGGGCGTCACGACTCCGTCGCGTTCGCCGGCGTACGCGACGACCGGGATCAGGCAGGTGGCGGCCGTGACCGCGGTGGCGTGGATGATCTGGTTGACGACGATCCGGTGCGCGTCGGAGATGGCCTGGTCGAGCGGTCGCAGTTCGCGTTCCTGGGGGTGTCGCCACAGGCCGCTCCGGCGAAGCAGCAGGGCCAGGTCGGAGCCGGAGTTGGGACAGGCGAACATGACGATTCGGCGGATGCGGGCCAGTTCGGGTCCGCATCCGACGGCGAGGGTCCGGGCCAGCATCCGCTGCACCACAAGGCCGCCTTGGCTGTGCGTGACCAGAACAAATCCGGAGTGGCCGTCGCGGAGATGTGACAAATAGGTGCGAAGACTGTCGGCGATGTCATTGATGTCCGGAATACGGCGCAGTGGGTTCAGCGAGACTGGTGGGCTCGGGTACTCGAAGGTATGGGGGTCGAGGAACCCGAGGGCGGCGTCGGTCTCGATCAGCCGCAGCATCGGCGACCACGTGGCCGCCGATGACAGAAACCCATGTACGAAAACGACTCCGAGGGGCTCGGGCATAGCGACAAGCTACCGTGAGTGGGCAAATTCTGGCGGCGTCCGGAGTGGACCCATGACGTCACCTGCCGCTTCCGGAATCGTCTCCGCGTGCGACATGATGGCTGCAGGGACCGCACGACGTGAGGAGAAGCCGGTAGTGAGCCGATCGATCGACGACATCGAGTCGGATCTGATAGACCTCACGGAGGTGACACTTGCCGATTTGCCGACGTATGACGAGCGGATCCTCGCTCCGACCATACGGCGACTACTGCGTCGCATTGACGATCCCGAAAGCATCACCAGTGGCTACAACCCTCAACGCGTCGACTGACATGTGTGCCCTGGAGTTCCTGGATGGGCGGTGACGACGCCGTGAGCAGGCCGCTCCGCCAACACCGACTCGACGAGCAGCACGTCAGCGCGCTCGCCTCCGGCGGCGGTGATGTGAACACGATCGCTGAGCTCCTCACCGTCGAGCGGAGCTGGCGTCTCCTGCAGTTGCGCGCCCTGCTCGACATCGTCGGCCCCGACCACGACACCGGCCCGCTCCCGTCCGTCCGGGACGCCTGGGACCTGCTCATCGAAGCCGAACGACACGACCCGGCCAAGGTCGACGACCTGCTGCTGCACCCCCAGGCGGGTGCCTGGGCGGCTTACACGTTGCGGCGTCTCCGCGGCACCGCCCGCTCCACGGTGCCGCTCTGGGTCGACCTCGGCTATCTGCATTCCCTCGCCGCCGCGGCAGCCCTGTCTGCCGGCATCGATTTCCGGATGACCGTGCCGGTCCGCGACGGCTTCGCGGTGCTGCCGACCCTCGGTGCCGTCGCGGTGCCGGGAGCAAACCGGTGGGACAGCACCGAGGTGCGCGGGTCCGCCGGCCACTGTGTCGTCGGCACGCCGGCAGGCGAGGTGCGGGTCGGCGGCGACGGCTGGCAGGCCATGCCCAGTGTGCACATCCAGGCTGACGGGCACACCCTCGCGGTGCGGCTGGACTGCCTCGACCCGTACCGGAATCTGCGGGCTCCGACGCCGCCCCGGGCGCTGAGCGAACCGGAGCTCAATCATTGGCGCGGTCTGCTCACGCAGGCCTGGCAGTTGCTCGTCGAGACCAGCCCAGCGCTTGCATCGCCCATGACCCGGGGCCTCTTCTCGGTGGTGCCGCAGCCGCCGGCAGAGCGATTTCGCACGATGAGCGCCTCGGCCGGCGACGCCTTCGGTTGCATGACCATGTCGGAGCCGCGGGACGCCACCGAGCTCGCGGTGACGATGGTGCACGAGTTCCAGCACATCAAGTTGGGCGCGCTCCTGCACCTGGCTCCCCTGCACACCGGCGAGCCCGCCGGGCGGCTGTACGCGCCGTGGCGAGACGACCCCCGGCCGCTGGGTGGCCTGCTGCAAGGGGTGTACGCGTTCGCGGGCATCACCGAGTTCTGGCGGTCGGCAAGCCACTGGGCCACTGACGACGCCGGCGCGTTGGCGCACTTCGAGTTCGCCCGGTGGCGTCGGCAGGTGCGCACCGTACTCGCTCTGATAGCGCAGTTGCCGCAGCTCACCGAGGTCGGTCGTCGAGTCGTGGCAGGCCTCACCGTGACCGCGGACCGCTGGCAGACCGACAGCGTCCCCGACCAACCACTCGCCGCCGCCCACGACGCCGTCGCCGACCATCGGGCCCGGTGGCGGCTTCATCATCTGCGGCCGCCCGCAGAGGTGGTCACCGCGTTCACGGAGTGCTGGATGGCCGGCGCCGACCGACCGGACCTGCCTGCCGTCGCGCCGGCCGTGGAAGCCGACCCGAACGCCCAGGGGCTCGACGCGCGAGCGGTCCTGGAGCTCTGGCGCCTGACCGACGCCGCCGGATTCGAGCGCCTTCGGGCGGACCCGGCGGCGATCGGCGCGCTGGTGACGGGCGCGCGCCCCGCCGACCTGGCCCTCGTGGCCGGTGATCGGGAAACCGCCCGGCGCGAGTATCTGCACGAATTGTCGACGGATTCCGACCGGCCCGGCGCCTGGGCCGGGCTCGGGCTGATCCTGGCGGAAACCCGGCCGGGCCCCGCCGCGGATGCGCTGTGCGACCGGCCTGAGCTGGTACGTGCCGTGCACCGGGCCATACGCGGTTGCGGCGGTGACGCCGGTCCGGTGGAGCTCGCCGCCTGGATCGGGCCGCAGTGACGGGCTGGCCTTCTACAGCGGCAGTGGATCCATATCGCAGTTGGCCCGCAGGTTCAGGTCCACTGCGGCAGCAGTGGCCGGGTGATTGTCGCCGAGGATTCGCCGGAACTGTGCCACCGTTGCCGCGTGCAGCTCTGCGGACTCCTGCTCGCGACCCAGTTTGAGCAGGTCCATGGCGAGATTGCCGTAGCCGGCCAGAGTGGTCGGATGCTCCGCGCCCAGGACCCGCCGCAGCCGTTCGGTCGCGTCCACATCCCGCTCGTACGCCTGCGCGTAGTGCCCTTCGGCGTAGTAGTCGCTCGCGAGGTTGAGCGCCGCGGCCAGGGTGAGCGGATGGTCGTCACCGAGTTGCTCCCGCAACTGGGCGAAACCCTCCTCGTCCATCTGCCGCGCCTGCGCCACCCGGCCGCGCAGCCGCTCGGTGACCGCCCAGTTGAGCCGGGAGGCGATGGTGTGCGGGTGTCGGTCGTTGCCCAGCAGCCGCTGGTAGCTGGTGTACACCTGCTCGCCCAACTCGGCGGCGTCGTCGAGGTCGCCGGTCTCCCGCAGGTCGGTCGACAGGTTCAGGGAGGCGGCGACGGTGTCCGGGTGGTTCTCACCGTAGCGGCGGACGAAGCTGTCGCGGACCTCACCGGAGATTTGGCGGGCCCCCTGGTGGTCACCGGCTGTGCGCAGCGCCACCGCCAGTAACCGCAACGCCCGCAGGGTCTGCGGATGGCCGGGGCTGAGCTGATGGCGCAGTTGGTCGGCGACCGACTGCGCTTCGGCGCGGGCACCCACGTAGTCGCCGAGCTCACGCCGGTTGGTGATGAGGCTACGGGTGCTCTCGAGGGTGATCGGATGGTCCGCGCCGTAGAGTTGGATCCGCAGCCGCTGGTTCTGCTGGTCGATCTCGTAGGCCCGCTTCAGGTCACCGCACAGCCGCAGGCTCACGGCGAGGTTGTGGCCCGCCGTGATGGTCTCCACGTCGTCGGGGCCCAGTGCCCGCACGTGCCGCTGATAAATTTCCTCGGCGAGTTCCAGGGCACCCTGGAAATCCCCGGCCACCCGGCGGTCGGCGGCAACGGCGCCCAGCGCGCGCAGGAGGTCCTCGTCGTCCTCCCCCACGGTCTCCTGGTAGGTGTCGAGCACCTCCTGGTTGAGACGGGCCGCCTCCTCGAACCGGCCGAGGACGAACAGCAGCCAGCCCATCCAGTGGCCCATCCGCAGGGTGGACGCGTCAGCGGCGCCCAACTGGTCGCGCCGGGCCTCGTAGGCCACCTCGGCCAGGTCGAATGCGGTCTGGTGGTCGCCCCACCAGTAGAGATAGCGGGAGATGTTGTCGACCAGCTGCTGCACCCAGGGATCGATGGACCGGAACGCCTGGGCCGCGATGACGTGCGGGTACAGGTCCGCGTAGGCACGCCAGTTGGCCGGTGAATTCGGGTCGTTCGGGTCGCTGTCGGCGAGCATCAGGTGCGCGCTGTGCCGCATCGTCGCCTGCTCGGCGTCGTCGAGCCGGTCAATCAGCACCGCCTGGACCAGGCGGTGCATCTCGATCGAGTTGGTCCGATGGTAGATCTTGGCCAAGGCGTACCGGTTGATCTCGCGGATGGCCCGGTTGAGCCGCATCGGGTCGCGACGCACCTCGTCGAGTACCGGATGGACGTTGCCGGCTCGGCCACGGTTGAACAGGGTCCGGGGAATGGGCTGGGGGGCGAGGAACGAGCACACCTGCAGGAGTCGCAGCGCACCGGGACTGGAGTCGGCCAGACGATCGAGGGACACGTTCCAGGCGGCGGCGACCGGGAGCTGGTAGTCCAGCGGCACCGACACTTCGAGCAGTTCGATGCGCTTCTCCTCGAACAGCCGCAGGTATTCGTCGGTGGGCATGCCGGTCTCGGCGAGCCAGGCCGCCGCCTGATCCAGGGCCAGCGGAAGGTCGCCGAGCGCCTCGGCCAGCCGATCAGCGTCTTCCTCGCTGAGGTCCGGGCCGCGGCGACGGAGCAGATCGACGCTCTCCTGCCGGGCGAACACGTCCACCGCGAGCTGGCGGCCGACGTTCGACCACTGCGGGTTGCGGGAGGTGACCATGATGCGGCCGGATCCACCGTTGGGGAAGTAACGCCGCACCGCCTCCGGGCTCTCCGCATTGTCGAAGATCAAGAGCCAGTTCGCGTACGGCTGCCCCAGCCGCAGCGCCTCCCGCACGGCCGGCACGGCGGCGTTGGCTTCCAGCCCCACCGGCAGTTGCAGGCGCTGGGCCAGCTCGGCCAGCGCGTTGCCGATCTGGGCCGGACGTTCCGACGGGATCCACCAGATCACGTCGTACTCGTCCAGGTGGCGATAGACGTACTCGATCGCGAGCTGCGACTTGCCGACGCCGCCCATGCCGTGCAGCGCGTGCGGCAGCACCGCCGTCACACCCTGCAGCATCTGCTCGTGCAGGTGCACCAGCAGCGACTCGCGGCCGGTGAAGTTCGGGTTGCGAGGTGGGACATTGCCCCAGATGGCAGGCGCGCCGGCCGGGGTTCTCTGCGGTACGACCACATCCGCCACGCTGCTCGACACGACTGGCACTCCTTCTGACGTCCGATCATCGGTGCCCACCGCCGCCACCATTGTCACAGGGGGCGTGCTCGGCGGAGCAGTGCTCGACGGCGTTTCGGCGTCGCTACCGAGTGCCTCGTGCAGATGGCGCGCGCGGGCGAGATAGCGGCCGGACAGGGCATGGAGCACGGCCTGTTCGATCCGTACGAACGGGGCGGTCTCCGGGGTCACCGGGGGCACCGGCGTGGCGTCGGGGTCATCGAGCATCCGGCTGAGCCCACGAACCGCCGGCACCGTGGGCCCCAGTTGTTCATCGACCACCCGCAACACCCGGACCGCGTCCGCGCGGCGCCCGGCCGCGAGCAGCTCCTCGCGGACTCCCCTGTGGAACTCGTACGTGACCTCGGCGCTTTCGGCCGTCGACGCCGCGACGGCCACCGGATGCAGCAGCTCGCTGTTGAGGATCTCGGACAGATGTGACGTCTGCGACTCCGGGATCAGGGCCCGCTGCACCCATTTCATCACGGCCAGGTTGAGCGGGGCGGCGGCGAGCTGCGTGGCGAGCGTGACCGCGGTCGGCGTCGCCCACGCGGTGAACTCGCGCACCCGCGTCCGCGCGGACGGTGCCCCCGCCGGGGTGGGCAGCGCGACGGTGTCCGGGAGCCCGGTGGCTGCCAGCACCGCGGGCAGGTGGGCCTCGCCGCCGGTGAGCAGCCGGACCCAGGCGCCGAGCCAGCGGGGGTCGAGTTCGAGCACGGGCACCGGGATGGGGTCGCCGCCCTCGGGCCCGGGATCGTCGAGGACGTCCGGGACCGGGTTGTGCACCTCCCACGTGAGATCGGCGTTGGCGGCACCGCCGAGCGCGGTCCGCCGCATCCGCAGGCGACGAGGCCGGATACCGGTCCGGTACCAGTGCAGTTGCGGCAGCAGGTGCACGATGGCGACCGGCGCGCGCAGGCCCCAGACCCGAAGCAACGCCGACATCGTCCCGGCGTGCCAGGCCGGTCCGGCGCCGTCGGACAGCACCAGCACGATCCGCCCGTCGACCGCGACCTGCCCGGCCAGGACGGCCTGCCCCGTCTCGGAGGAGTCGAACGGGACCACCTCGACGTCGGCGAAACCCTGGTGATCGCGCAACACCGCCACCACGCGGTCGACGGTGTCGCGCCACACCGCCATCGAGCGGACGGCATCGACCAGCACCGTCACGCCCCACCCGGCCGCCGGGGCGGGCAAGGAACCGGACAGCGGGCCCAGCGCCTGAGAGATCGCCTCCCAGGTGCCCTCCGCGTCACCTCCGGTCACCAACTCTCCCCTGTTCCTCGACCAGCGGGAGCGCCCAGCGCGTCGGGCCTGCGCTCCGGATCGTCCCAGAGGATCGTCAGGTGGTGGCCGATATGGCCGTCCCGCAACGCGGGCTCGAGCTGTAGCGCCTGATGCCGCAATTCTTTAACACGCATCGGCAGCTGTCCCAGACCTCCATCATCTACCAGACTGGAGACCGCTTCCCGGAACTCGGCACTGCTACAGTCACCCCGATGCCAGATGATCACCGGCAGCCCGGCCCGCAGGGCCGCTTCGATCTCTTGCTGACCGGTCTCGCCGCGCTGCGTCGGTGGCTCGCTGAGAACGAGTGAGACCACACGATCGTCCGCCTTGAGCTCCGTCTCGAGCCGGGTGAAGTAGTCCGTGCCGCTGGGTTGGCTCCACAGGACGACGCTGTGGGCGGGAGCCGCGAGCAGCTGCCGCCAGCGCTGGTGCCAGGCACGGTGCCACCGCCGGGTGCGCAGCCGTTCCAGACTGCGAACCACCACGGGATAGTCCATGGCCAGAGCGATCGGTCGCGAGCTGTCAATCTCCTTGCGCCAGCGATCCACCCCGACGTTGAGCAGTTCCCACGGCAGGACGAACTCGACCACGACCGTGCCGGTCCGGTCCGACCATTCGATCTCCATCTGCTCGATCACCCGCTCCACCTCACGCTCCAGGTCGTGAAGATGGACCAGGCGGGGCTCACCCTGCCGGGAATGCCAGGAGTCTGCGCCATACCACTGGCGGAAGTGCGACAACGCGTAGGTGTCGTCGCTACCGTCGGGATCCAGGTGCGGCTCGACCTGGACGACCAGATACGCAGTGGTGCCCATCGGCTGTTCACCGCCGCGGTGCAGGTATGCCCGCCGATCCTCCAGCTGTGACGTCAGCCCCTGTCCGGTGGCCACCCGACTGTTCCGCAGCCGGATCCACCGGGCGTCCTGCGCGTCGACCTGGTCTTCGAGCAACGCCAGGAAGGCCATGCTCGGCGGCAGGCCGTCGGGGCCGGCGTTCTGCCCGGCCAGGTGGACGAACGCCTGCCAGGCGTCGACGCACCACGACGGCGGCCCGGGCGACCGGTGCTCGGTGGCGCGCTGATACAGAACGGTCAGGTTGACGGGCGCGAGGTTGCTCAAGAGCGGACGCAGCCGGCTCCAGTCCTCCTCGGTCAGGACCTCGACCGCCTCCCACTCGTCCCGGAGACGCTGCAACCAGACGACTTCCTCAGTGCCCGGCTCCAGGTGCTCGACCGTCTCCACCAGAATCTGCAGCCCGTCGGCGCGCCTGCTGCACGCACGCACCAGCTCGGCCATCTGCAGCCGCAACTCGGGGTGCTCACGCAGCGAGAAGGGGCCGAGACGATCCTGGAGTTGTTCGACGAGGAGTTGGCGGCTGGCCTGACCCCGCATCAGCCGGGTGCGTTCAAGCACACCGACGAGCACCGTCTGAATCCGGTGCCGCACCTGTTCACCGCTGGTCTGCGCAGTCTTCATGTACTCACAGGTTTAAGGGCATGGCGGTTCGCGACCGGGCGGGCCCCGGTCGTCACAGGCTACCTTCTGACGGTCCCCGACGGGACCTATGACCACGATCAGAAACGATGTCCGACAGCGACGACGAGGCTGCTTCGTTGCGACAGGACATCGCTCCTGCACGTTGAGGCGGGGGCGAGGTGGACGGTCGCGGGCGGGCCGATTCGGCCGCCGCCCGACGCTGGAATTCCGTGGCGTCCGCCGGGCTCGATGCCGCGATGCTGTTCGTCCTACAGGTCCATCGCGTAGACCCGGACCTGGCGGCCGGTGTCCGGCTGCACCGTTTCGCGCTCCAGCGACATCCCCAGCTTGACCATCACCCGCGCGGACGCCTCGTTGCCGACGACGTGGATGCTGACCAGCCGTCGCAGGCCGAGCTCGGCACGAGTGTGGGCGACGACGGCCCGGGCCGCCTCGGTGGCCAGGCCCCGCCCCCAGTACGCGCGGCCGAGCCGCCAGCCGATCTCCACGGCCGGCAGGATCTCGGGCAGGAAGGTCGGCACCGCCAGTCCGGTGAAACCGGCCAGTTCGCCGGTCTCCTTGCTCTCCACCGCGTACAGGCCAAAGCCGTGCTCGTCCCAGTGCCGCTGATAGATGGCCAGACGCTCCGCGGACGCGGCCCGGTCCAGGGTGCGGCCGTCATGGATGTAGCGCATCACCTCGGGCTGCTCGTTGACCGCGGCGAACCCGTCCAGATCACCGCTTCGCCAGCGGCGCAACAGCAGCCGCGGAGTCTCCAGGGACAGGGCATCACGAGAACTTGTCAGGTCAGGCACCACCCCTTCGTAGCATTTCGGCGCCCACGGGGCGATGGTTTAGCCGGCCGGGAGATGCCGCCGGCCAGCCGGCCAGGAAGGTGCCCGGACCGGTCGGACCGAGCCACCCGGGGCTCCGGATCAGCAGCCGAGCCGCTTACTCGAAAGGGCGATGTCGTCGATCCAGAGGTCGAACTCGCCCGGTGTCGTGCCGCCCTGGTAAAGCTGCCAGCCGATCTTCACCGTGTCGACCGACGGCAGGACGAAGGGAACATCGTTGCCACCGTGGTCGGTCGTGGAGGCGGTCAGCTCCGGGTTCGCCACGCCGTCGATCCACACCGCGACGCGATTGTCCGCCGCGTCCATCTTCCACTCGAAACACTGCCAGGTGTCCTCCGTGACCGGGGCGGACTCCCGCCAGTTGGTCCAGTCGCCGGTCGGACCGCCGTCGGCGCCGACCCCCCAGAAGATGCCAGGGACCGTGGGCGCGTACTGGCCGCCGACCGGACGGACGACCTCAGCGCTGCCGGTGCCGGTTGCTTCCACCAGCGTGAAGTGCGCCCAGTCCGGAGCCGTGGGAAAGGCATCGACGCGCAGACGCATCCGGCCGTAGAAGCGGTTGCCCGGCGCGGCGAAGTCGTCGACGCGCAGGAAGGCGCGTCCGTTGTCAACCGTGTGGATGTGCAGCACCTGGTTGCCGCGACGGGCACGTTCGACGGTGAGAGTGCCCTGGCGGGTGTCGACGCCCCAGTTCAACGTGCTGGGACCCCCGGGAGGGAGTCGCTCGAAGTCCTCACAGAAGAGCAGGCCGCGGGGGCACGAGGGCGGGGAGGCCCCCGAAGCGCCGGCCGGAACGCTGCCGACTGCGGCGCCGAGGATCAGGGCGGCACTGAACACCGCGAGAAAACTGCGCATCGTCATCCTCCAAGACGGCTGGTCCCCACCACAGGGGCGGGGCCAGCGGGAACTTTCCGGCCATGCGACGCTGAGGTGCTCCCGCTCGCACCGCTGCGGCGCGGTTGCCTCCGCGCTGCGGCGTCCGAGCTGTTCCGGCACGACAGCATCAGCTCCGGTCACATTGATGGACGTCATTATATGTGACGAGGCTGGCTTCGGTTGGCCGGCAGCCGGCCGACCGTCACAGGTCGAGTCGATTCGACATGATCCATAACGAGCCTTCCGGCGTTGACTCGGAGCCAGGAAGGCGTAACGCTGTGGGCGCGCTCCCATCGTCGAGCTTCTATTCGAAAGGAATGCTCGTGCGACCCACCACCGCTCTACTCCCCGTCGTGCTCGCCACGGCCCTCGGCGGCCTGGCCCTGCCGGAGCCCGCCATCGCCGCGACCGGCCCGGCGCTGACCGTGGACACCACCGCCGCCCGGCACCAGATCAGCCCGTACATCTACGGCATGAACTTCGCCGACCAGGCCCTCGCCCGCGACCTGCGGCTGCCGGTGCACCGCTACGGCGGCAACGCCACCACCCGCTACAACTTCCGTGCCGACACCACCAACCGCGCATCGGACTGGTACTTCGAAAACATCCCCAACGACAACCCAAGTCCGGAAGACCTCCCAGAGGGCTCCGAGAGCGACCGGTTCGTGCAGGAGAACAAGGCCACCGGCGCCGCCACCGTCATGACGATGCCGATGCTCGGCTGGATCGCCAAGGACCGGTCGCGGGCGTGTGGCTTCAGCGTCGCCAAGTACGGCCCGCAGCAGTCCACCGACCAGTGGGCACCGGACTGCGGCAACGGCATCAAGCCGGACGGATCACCGGTCACCGGCAACGACCCGGAGGACACCAGCGTCGCCGTCGGTCCGGAGTACGCCACCGACTTCGTCAACCACCTCAAGGGACAGTTCGGCGCCGCCGCCGACGGCGGGGTCCAGTTCTACAACCTGGACAACGAGCCGGACCTGTGGCACTCCACCCACCGCGACGTCCGCCCGACCGGGCTGGGCTACGACGAGCTACGCGACCGCACCTACGAGTACGCCGCCGCGATCAAGGCCGCCGACCCCGGCGCGAAGACGCTCGGTCCCGTCGGCTGGGGCCTGAACTCGATCATCTACTCGGGCCTCGACCAGGACACCTGTTCGCGCACCGGCTGCTGGTCGAACCCGCCGGACAAGGCCGCGCACGGCGGCCAGGATCTCGGCCCGTGGTACCTGGACCGGATGCGCGAGTATGAGCAGCAACACGGCACACGCATCCTCGACTACTTCGACGTCCACCTCTACCCGCAGCAAGCCGGCGTGCTCGGCGAGGCGGCCGGCGACGCCAACACCCAGGCGCTGCGACTGCGCTCGACCCGCCAACTCTGGGACCCGACCTACGTGGACGAGAGCTGGATCAACAGTCCGGTCCGGTACATCCCGCGCCTACGCGAGCTGGTCGACCAGCACTACCCGGGCACGAAGATCGCGATGACCGAATACAACTGGGGCGCCCACGGGTCGCTCAACGGCGCCCTCGCCCAGGCTGACGTCCTCGGCATCTTCGGCCGCGAAGGGCTCGACCTGGCCACCCTCTGGACCGCACCCGCCGCCGACCAGCCCGTGGCCAACGCCTTCCGCGTCTACCGCAACTACGACGGCAAGGGCGGCGCGTTCGGCGAAACCTCCGTCCAGGCGACCAGCGCCGACCAGGGCAAGCTGGCCGTGTACGCCGCAGAACGGAGCGCCGACAAGGCGCTCACCCTGGTCGTAGTCAACAAAACCGGCGACGACCTGACCAGCCCGGTCGCCCTCACCGGCGCCTCCGCCAGCACCGCCCAGGTCTACCGTTACAGCGGCGCGAACCTCGCCGGCGTCGTCCGGGAGGCCGACCAGCCGGTGACCGCCGGCGGCCTCACGGCCACCTTCCCGGCCAACTCGATCACCCACCTGGTGCTGCCGCGCGCCACCACGCCCGCCGACACCCAGGCGCCGACCGCCCCGGGCAAGCCGACCGCCGGCACGATCACCGGCGACAGCGTCGCCCTGGCCTGGACGCCATCCACCGACGACACCGCCGTCACCGGCTACGACGTGCACCGGGTCGACACCACAGGCACCGTGAAGGTGGGCAACACCACCGGCACCACGTACACCGTCACCGGGCTGACGCCCGACACCCCGTACACCTTCGTGGTAACCGCCCGTGACGCGGCGGGCAACGTCTCGACGGCCTCGCCCGGCCTGACCGTGCGGACCGCGCCCACCGCCCCGACCGTCCGCTGCACGGTCGGCTACACGGCGACCAGTTGGCCGGGCGGCTTCACCGCGACCGTGACAATCAAGAACACCGGCACCACCGCGATCGACGGCTGGAAACTCGCCTTCGACTTCCCCACCACCGCCCAGAAGGTCGGCCAGGGCTGGTCGGCCACCTGGAAACAGACCGGAACGAGCGTCACCGCGGACAGCATGAGTTGGAACGGCAAACTCGCCCCCGGCGCATCCACCAGCACCGGCTTCAACGGCACGTGGAGCGGCACCAACCCGGCGCCAACCGCCTTCACCCTCAACGGTCAACGCTGCGGGTGACCTGAGAGACCCCTACTCCCCACCAGCGGAGCAGGTCCGAGGGGGCCGGGGCGCAGCGGCGCCCCGGCCCCCTCCACTCAACGGGCGGCCCGGGCCAGGCCCACGACAGGACGGCTCAGATCCGCAGTGGATGGCTTTAGAGGCCGTGACCGGAATCGAAGCCGGCGTACGCGATTTCGCAAACCGCTCCCTCACCACTCGGGCACCCGGTTCTGCCTACCTCTGACTGGTTCGAACCAGCGACACCCGCCTCCAGGTGAGGGCTAGACCTGACCGATGTAATAGTCGAACGCGGACCTGATGCTTGCCCGCTGACCGTTGGCCGGCTCATCTACGCGGAGGTAGAGGATCGTCGCGCCGTTGAGGTCCGCCGTCGGCACCCAGTAGATCGATCCCAGGGCAGGGCAGTAGACCACGATGGCGTCCACGTCGCACACCTCGTACCGACGGCTGGGCCGGTTGGTGTTGGAACTCTTGGTGTTCGCCGAGACACATCCCTTCGACAGGTGGCCCGACTTCACCTGGACGCGGAAAAGGTCACCGGCAAAGTCAGCGATCAGGTCGTAGCGGCAGGCGTACCCGAAGGGGAACGACACGGTCGCGCCGAGACGCCGCAGGCAGGCAGCGACCGCCAGCTCGGCCATGTCCCCGGTTGCGTTCGTGTGCTTCTTTGCCTTGAACAGGCGATCTGCCGGCACCCCGGTCAACCGGGTGAGATTGTCCGTCGTGTTGTGCTTCCACGGTCGCGCCCGCATGGCGGTGAGTCCGAGGTCGGCCAGCTTCCCCGCGAGCCGGTGGCGGTTAGAGGGCGTCTGCGCCAGGCTGACGGCCGCCAGGATGCCGTTCAGGTCAAGGCCACTGGCAACTAGCTTTCGTAGGTGAACCTCGTCCGCGAGGGCACCGCTCGACGGGCGAGGCGCGAAGTTCCGGCCTAGCGGTGGCAGGGTGGCCCCGACCCGCTCGGCGGCCCTAGTCAGCCGCTGGTAGTTGGAGGTCGCAGCTGTGACGCCGAGCCGTTCAAGAACCTGCTTACGCGACTTGGCTCCGGCGATGGCCCCGGTGACGGCGTCGTCGTCATCGAACGCACTCATACTCGAAATCATACCGACCAACGCCGGTATGGATCCAAGTTTGAGATGTACCCTAGGCAGGAATCGAACCTGCGGCGTCGGCGTCCGAAAACACCGTGCTCTATGAACTCGTCGTCCCTGAGTGGCGGCAGAGCGACCGCCTCGTCGTTGATCTGCGGAACTTCCGCACCTGCCCAGCTCGTGGGCGCAGACGGCGGGGCGCTGGATTTCGGATCACTCCTGGGGCGCGAGCAGCCGATTGTCGGTGGCGTCGTGGACCGTGATTGCCTCCACCGGGCACGAGTCTGCGGCGTCGAGGATGACCTCGGCCGGGGCGACGACGTCGGCCAGCGGCGCGGACAGGCCGCCGACCAGGCGGAAGTGCTCGGGCGCGGTACCGGCGCAGATGCTCGTGCCGATGCAGCGGCGCGTGTCCACGCCGATCCGCCAGGCGTTGCTCACCAGGCCACCGGCATGCTGAGCAGGCCCCGCACCAGCATGCCCCGCTTCCACTGCAGCTCGGCTTCCGGTACGGCGAGCCGCAATCCGGGCAGGCGGGTCACGAGGGTGGCGACGGCGACCTGCAACTCCATGCGGGCCAGCTGCGCGCCGACGCAGTGGTGTACGCCGTGCCCGAAGCCCAGGTGCGGGTTCTGCTCGCGGTCGAGGTCCAGGCGGTCCGGGTCGGCGAAGACGGTGCCGTCCCGGTTCGCCGACGACAGTGAGCCGAGAACCGGCTCACCGGCCCGGACCAGCACCCCGCCGACCTCGACGTCCTCCTTGGCGTACCGGGCGAAGGAGGAGCCGACGCCGAGCGGCACGTACCGCAGCAGTTCCTCGACCGCGGCCGGCACCAGCGACGGGTTGGCCCGCAGCCGGGCGAGCTGGTCCGGGTTGTGCAGCAGGACGTAGACGAAGTTGGGGATCTGGGTCACCGTGGTCTCGTGGCCAGCCGCGAGCAGCCCTCCGGCCAGCTCGACCAGTTCGGTCTCGCTGAGCCGATCCTGATTCTCGTCGCGGGCCCGCACCAACGCGCCGAGCAGGTCGTCGATCCCCGGCTCGCGGCGGCGCTCGGCGACGAGATCACCCATGTAGCCCCAGAGATTGTTCAGGTACTCCTGGATCGTTTCCATTGGCAGGGATGTGGTCGAGACGATTGCCTCGGACCAGAGGTGGAAGCGGTCGCGGTCGGCGTACGGGACCCCGAGCAGCTCGCAGATCACCTGGATCGGCAGCGGTGTGGCGACGTGCTCCACCAGGTCGGCCGGAGGACCGAGCCGGAGCATGTTGTCGACCAGGGAGTCGGCGATCTCCTGGGTTCGGGGTCGGAGGGCCTCTACCCGACGTGCCGTGAACGCCTTCGCCACCAGCCGGCGTAGCCGGGTGTGATCGGGCGGGTCCATGGTCAGCATGCCGCTGTACTGCTGGCGCGCGGTGAGCCTGGGCTCGTCGCGGTGAACGGCTGGGGCGCGGCCGAACCGTACGTCGCCGAGGACCGTACGGACGTCCTCGTACCGGGTGGCGAGCCACGCCTCCTCGCCGTAGGGGAGTTTCACCCGGGTCATCGGTTCGTTCTCGCGCAGCTCGCCATAGGTCGGATCGACGACGAGGCGGTCGGGCACGCTGAACGGGTACGGCCGCGCGGGCGGAACGGTTCGGCTCTCGGTGGTCTGCGCGCTCTCGGTCATCCGGATTCCCTTCGTCGAGACGGCGTGATCCTCGGGCCGGTACGTTCGTACGGCGCCGGACTGCCAGCGTCCAGGGTTCATGGACAGCACACATCAACGCTCGGTAATCTTTCGATATCGGATCGTAGCGATAGATGTCGTTGATCGCCATGGAGGTTGGTCCACGTCCGTACGCGACAGCGTTCTCGTGGCGAACCGCCTGCCGTGCCTCGTCCCCGACGACCAGCCACTCCCCACGGCGGTCGCCGCCGCCTGGCCCGGCCAGCCGAGGCGTGCAGCGGGGCGGCCCAGCAGGCTGCCTTCCGCTGGCGGACGACCGAGGATGTGGGAGACCTGAGGGACGGCTCGTAACTCTCAGGCCACCTGGAGTTGGTACGTCGCGGCGACGTGGAAGCCGTGCCCGTCGGTGCCGGCAAAGGCCACCGTATGGGGTCCTGGGGCGAGCGGGTCCACGCGAGCCCAGATGCCCCACACCCGCATGGGTACCCGGCGCCGGCGGCGGGTGACCGGGTTCAGGAAAGCGCCCCGGACGTCGAAGAGCTCTGTCACATCGATCGTGGTGACCGGATGCGGCACCTGGTCGACGTGCGCCTCGCCGGTCGCCGCGGGCAGCGGTGGAATGTACGTACCGTGCGGGCACCACATGTTGAAGGCCGGGAAGAACAGCGGGCGCCCTACGGGCACGGTGCACCGGCGTTCGACGTTTCCGCCGAAGCAGCCGGCGAGGAACCACACGTCGTTGGGCTGACGGTGGTGCGCATGCCGGCCGGTCCGGTCCAGGATGGGGTTGCGGAACGGTCCGGTCGCGGCGGCCCACTGCACCCACCGGGCCGCCAACCCCTGCGGGCTGTCTGGCGCGTACGGAAAGATCGACACGCCGCAGATGCTAGCGAAGGGATCCGAGAGCCGGCGGCGTTGTGCCAGCGCGAGGTGCGCCCGGCTTAGCGACGGGCCTTGATGGGCACCCGACTGACGGCCGTCGTCGGCCGGGGATTTCCCAGGCGGGCGTTCAGGAAGTGCAGAACGACGCCGGCTCGGTAAGGCCGAGGTCCTTGCAGTCCCATCCGGTGCCCTGGTCCTGGAATCGCCAGCCCGTGCCGGCGGTGTAATGGAACAGGTAGATGACGCCGCTGGCGTCCGGACGCTGCACGTCGGCCGCCGCCCACGTCTCGACGCACTCCACTGCCCTGGAGGCGAAAGTCCAGCCGGCCGGCAGCTCTACCAGGTTCCCGAGGGTCTGCGTCGATGGACAGGTGGGATTCTGGGGTCCGTCACTGGTGCGGGTGGATGCGGGTGGCGTCGGGGGGTCGGGCCGGTTCTGGGTGGCGAAGGCGACCGTACCGCCGATGGCGAACACCACCGCCGCGGCCGCGGCGCCGGTGGTGACCGCCCTCCGTCGTTGTACCTGGCGTGATTTGCGTAGGGCGCGCTCGTACATGTCGGCGGTGCCGCCGAGCTCGCTCAGATCGGACATGGCCTGCCGCAGGGGGCCGAGGTTGTCGGTCATCAGGCCTCCTCCATCACGGCCGAGAGCAGCTCCGGCGCTATCTGCCGCATGCGGGCCAACGCCTTGCTGGTCTGACTCTTGATCGTGCCGACCGAGCACTGCAGCAGATCCGCGGCCTCGGCCTCGCTGCGGTCCTCGAAGAACCGTGCCACCAGCACGGCCCGTTGCCGCTGGGTGAGTTGGGCGAGAGCCTGGTGCAGGGCGACCTTGAGATCGGTGCGGCGAGCATGATCGCTGCCGGGCTGAACCACGTCGGCCAGCTCGCCGGGCAGGGACTCGGCTATCTTGCGGCGCCGCCACCAGCTCACGTGCTGGTGGTACATGGCGGTACGGGTGTACGCCTCGAAGTGCCCGGGATCATGTAGCCGGCGCCGGCCCCGATGCGTGCGGGCCAGGGCATCCTGCACCAGGTCCTCGGCGAGGTGCCGGTCGCCGGTCAGCAGGAACGCCGTCCGCAGCAACGCCGACGAGCGGGTCCGCACGAACTCACAGAAAAGATCGTCTATGGAGTCCGCCATGCCCCGCTCGTCCCCCCACGTACCCCAAGTCCTTCAGGCAGCGGCGGCGTCGATGCGGCCGGTTGACTGTGGCGCACACCTTAGCTGGTGTGCGCCACAGCAAGGACTGGGGTCTCCCGGGTCAGGAGATGCAGAACGGCGCCGGCTCGTTGAGGCCGAGATCCTTGCAGTCATATCCGCTGCCGTCGCCGTAGTACTTCCAGCCCGTGCCGGTCACGTAGTGGAACAGGTAGACGCCGTCTCCAGCGGTCGGGCCCTGCGGATCGGCTCCCGCCCAGTCCTTGACGCACTGGACACTGCCGAACGTCCAGCCCTTCGGCAGCTCCACCAGGCCCGCGAGGGTCTTCGCCGAAGGACACTTGGCACTCGTGGCCGGCTTGTTCGCCGGCTTGGTCGTCGTCGCCGGATCCGAGATGCAGAACGGCGCCGGCTCGCTGAGGCCGAGGTCCTTGCAGTCCCATCCGCTGCCCTGGTCGTAGTACTTCCAGCCCGTGTCGGCCACGTAGCGGAACAGGTAGACCCCGTCACCCGCGGTCGGGCCCTGCGGATCGGCCGCCGCCCAGCCCTTGAAACAGTTCACCTTCCCGAGAGACCAGCCCTTCGGCAGCTCGACCAGCGTCTGGAGGGTCGCCACCGAGGGACATTCGGCAATCCCGGCCGCCGGGGCAGCGGGCGAGGCACCGGGGGTGCCAGTGGCCGCAGCAGCCGACGTCGGAGCAGGTGCGGTTGGGCTGGGGCCGGACGGCGCCGCGGAGTCGCAGGCGGACAGTCCAATAAGGACAGTCGCAACGGGCAGCAGCAGAAGGTGACGTGCAGACATTTCCGGGCCCCTATGGCTCGTGGCGATCATCGCTTACATCCGGGTACATGCGATCCATCGCCCGCAGGTTGCCGCCAACGAGATTTTTTCTTCAAGATCTTTCGGCGACCCCGCTCAGACGGTGTTCACCGCAGGTCATGCCCAGTGACGTCTCGCGCCCGTCAGCCACGGCTATCCAGATGAGGGTGGGTGACGCAGCCAGTGACGGAGCTCCCTGGGCGGCGACCCGATGGCGAGGGGCGACACGAGCCACTGCCCCAGCAGCGGCGATGCACTCCCAACGTCCGCAAGAGCTGAAACAGCGTAGGGTCGGCGTGCAGTGAAGACTTCGCGCCCGCCGCGCGGTACTTCCGTCACCTGCACGCCGCGATCAGGCGAGTACCACGCTGCACGTTCACCGACCTGCTTCAGGAGGTTCGATCATGTCCAAGGACTCGACGACCAAGGCGAACGTCAAGAAGAAGGGTAAGACGATCAAGGAGAAGCAGACTGCGAAGCGCCTGAAGCGCGACGAGCAGAACGGACAGTCCTCAAACATCGTGCCCACCGGCCGCTAAAGCCGGCAGCATCGCTCAATTATCCGAATGCGGCGATGAAGGTGGGGGCTGACGATCGTCGGATCCCCACCTGCCGCTGCGGCCGCAGAGTTGCGGCAGGTGGCAGTGGCCCCGAACTGTGGATGCGTCCGGCGAGCGCCAGCTTCTCTCGACGAGAACGTCATCGACGAGAATGAGGGGCGAAACTTCACCAGAAGCAAGGGCGAATTGATAAAGGCACCAGCCGGCGGTACGTGGAAACCATCGACGCCATCAACCCTGCCTCGGTCGCACACCAGCTTCCGCCTCGGACTCCTGCCCTGCTCACCTGCGGAACCATCGACCAACAGGTCCCGTGCCACACGACCACGCCGCTGGCAGTGGCGCTGGAGCGGGCGCACACCAGCGGGCCCGGCCGAATCGTGCTGGCCGGCGTGGCTCACGATCTGGCCGACCCCGCGAATCCAGACGTGCTCGCCCCGGCGACACTCGATGCGCTGCGTCCGTTCATGAAATGCGGTACCAGGCGCGAATGACCTCCCAGGCTGCACGCTGCCTGGCCGTGGATGACACGCTCCCGTTCTCAGGGGCGGTGACAGGCTGATGGTCGTCGTTTGGCTAACGTGGTAGCCGGTGTGCCGGGAAGACTGGTCGGCGACTTCCTCACCGACCCCACCGGAGGACCACGATGAGCCGCCCCCCGGCCAACCGCACGCCACTCCTGCTCAGCCGCAGGAGTTGGCCTGAGGTACGCCGCATCGGAGACATTCTCCGGACCGAAACGGTCGGTGGGGTGCTGCTGCTGGTCGCCGCCGTGCTTGCCCTCGCCTGGGCGAACTCCCCTTGGTCCGACGCGTACCGCTCGCTCGCTGACGTCACAGTGGGCCCCGAGGCGCTGCATCTGGACCTCTCACTGGCGCAGTGGGCCGCCGATGGCCTGTTGGCGATCTTCTTCTTCGTCGCCGGGTTGGAGCTCAAGCGCGAGTTCGTCGCCGGTGACCTGCGCGAGCCCCGCCGGGCGATGCTGCCCGTCGCCGCCGCGCTCGGCGGTATGGCGCTGCCGGCGCTGATCTATGTGGCGTTCAACGTCGGGGCCGGCGACGGGGCGTTGACCGGGTGGGCGATCCCGACCGCCACGGACATCGCGTTCGCCCTGGCCGTGCTCGGAGTGATCAACACCAGCCTGCCCTCGGCGATGCGGACGTTTCTGCTCACCCTCGCGGTGGTCGATGACCTGCTGGCCATTGTGATCATCGCGGTCTTCTACACCAGTACCCTGCACTTCGGGCTGCTGCTGCTCGCGTTGGCCCCGATGGCGCTGTTCGGTCTGCTGGTTCAGCGCCGGGTGCGGTCCTGGTGGCTGCTGCTGCCGCTGGCGGTCACGACGTGGGCGCTGGTGCACGCCTCCGGGGTGCACGCCACCGTCGCCGGGGTCGCGCTGGCCTTCACCGTGCCGGTGCTACGCCGCAAGCCGGGACCTGGCCCTGGCCTGGCGGAGCACTTCGAACACCGAATCCGGCCCCTGTCCGCGGGGGTCGCGGTACCGGTGTTCGCGTTCTTCGCCGCCGGAGTCTCGGTAGCCGGGGCGGGCGGTCTCGGCGCAACCCTGACCGACTCGGTCGCCCTGGGCGTGATGGTGGGGTTGGTGGTGGGTAAGTCGGCTGGCGTTCTCGGCGCCAGCTGGCTCGTGCAGCGGTTCACCCGGGCCCGGCTCGCGGAAGGGCTGACCTGGTGGGACATGGTGGGGTTGGCGCTGCTGGCCGGAGTCGGTTTCACCGTGTCCCTGCTGATCGGTGAATTGGCGTTCGGCGCCGGCACCGAACGCGACGACCACTCCAAGATCGGCGTTCTGCTCGGGTCGCTGCTGTCGGCGGTGCTGGCAACCGTCGTTCTACGCGCTCGTAATCGGCATTACCAGGGGGTCTGCGCGCTGGAGGAGCGCGACAGCGACGCCGACGGGGTGCCAGACGTCTATGAGGAGCAGCCGACAAAAACGACGCCGTCCTGATCTGGCCGCTCCTGGGCTATGGCGGCCAGCCGAGCAGTCGAGCGCCGAGTACAGCTGTCTGCAGGGTGAAGCGTTGGGTCGGCTCGCCGGGGTGGTAGCCGGTCAGGTCCCGGATGCGGTCGAGTCGGTAGGTGACCGCGCGGACGGACAGGTGCATCTGCCGCGCTGTCGCGGTGTGGTTGCCCTGGTTGTCGAAGAGCACGGTCAGGGTCTCCAGGTACGGCCCGGCACCGCCGCGCGCCGCCGTCAGTGGCCCGAGGACCGTGGTCACCAGGTCGGTGATGGCGTCGCGGTCACGCAGCAGCACGGGGAACACCAGCAGGTCGGCAGCATTGAGTACGGGCGTGGTGAAGCCGAGCCTGACGGCGTAGTCGAGGGTCTGGCGGGCCTCGTCGAGGGATGTGGCCAGGCCATGGACACCGGGTTGGGTGCGGCCGACGGCGATCTGCCAGTTACCCGCGCCGAGCTCAGTGACGAGCAGGTGGGCGAGTTCGGCAGCGATGCCGCGTAGGCCACCGGCGCTGATGCAGACCACATCGCCGTCGCGGAGGGTGGTGAGGGTGTTTCCTTCGCCGAACCTGGAGGCCAGTGCGCCATCGATGCGGTGGGTGATACCGGGAGTCAGGCCCGCCGCACGGGCGATGAGGACGGTGTGGGTGGCCGACAGGCGGATGCCGTACCGGTGTGCGCGCTCGGCCAGACCGCCCGGGTCGGCGCGGCCGGTGAGCAGGTCGTTGACGAACGCGGCACGTTCGTTGTCGTGGCGATCCAGCTCGGCGCGGTTCTGCCGGGTGTACCCGTCCACGGCGTCGGTGAGCAGGACACGGGCGGTGTCCAGCAGTGTCTCGGCGCGGGAATGCACGGCGACGGCGGTGTCGGTCGACGCGACCGGGGTGGCGCTCCAGTGGGCGGTGGTGGCAGCCAGCAGACCGGTAACGAGCTCGGGCAGCGTCAGCCCCTCATCCGCTGCGCGGGCGCCCAGGTTGACCGCTGCCTGACGCCGGGCAGTGGCCGGGACGTACAGCAGATCCTGGCAGTTTGCCGCCAGCCAATTGGCGTCGTTCATGGGCTGTTCCTTGTCGGCGTGCTGGTGGCCGCCGGTAACCGGAGGCCACCAGCCTCAGGTTTACACACCGATGTCGCGGCGGTCGAACACGATGACTCCGGCGGTCGTGGCTGCGGCGCCGAGGAGCACGAGGGCGAGAAGCTCGGGCGGGTGCCAGCCGGTGTGCAGCGGGTCCGTGCCGATGAAGTAGTGAAACGGTGACAGCCAGCGCACCCAGTGCCACCCGTCGAGCATGCCGCCGATGGCGTTGGCCATGTAGGCGGCCACGGCAAGGCCACCGGTGATCGCGAGGACGGCAGCCCGTTTTCCGGTGGCGGCGCCAACGAGGAAGGCGACGCCGGCGAAGCTCCACACCAGGGCGACCAGGCCAGCGGACGCGGCGGCGACGTTGGACAGGGAGATGTCCATGCCGATCCACGGAACAATGATCATCAGCAGGATCCCGGGGATGGCGGCGATCCCGGTGAGCGCGCTGCCGGCTGCGGCCACCCGTTGCCAGGCGAAAGCGGTGCGCGAGACCGGGTTGGCCAGCATCAGCTCCATGCCGCCGTCCTCCTCCGGCCGAGCGATCGTGCGGGCAGTCAGCGTGATGGCGCCCATCAGGACCAGCAGTGGGCCGATCAGGCTGAAGATGGTCGCCTGCAGATAGCCGGCGGGCGACAGCATGTCGGCGATGCCGAGGAAGTCCAGCATGCCCTGGGGCAGAGCGTCCTGCTTCAGCTCCGCGGCTCCCTGAAACTGGCTGTAGAAGGAGGTGTAGATGGCGGTGAAGGCGGCGACGCCACCGGCCCAACCGATCAGTGCCAGGCGGTCGTCACGCCAGGTCTTACGCACCAGCGCGGGAAGCATCGCCGGCTCCTTCCCCGTGGTAGTAGAACGACAGGAACGTCTCTTCCAGGTCGGGTTCGGTAGACAACATGTCCACCACCTCATGACGCGCCGCCGCCTTGATCAGCGGATCGATGCGGCCGTCGACAGTGCATTTCAGCACCGGGCCGGACACCACCACGTCACTGACTCCGGGCAGGACACTGAACTCCGCCGGATCCACCGGGTCATCGAAATGAATCTCGACGGCCCGGACCGCCCGCTTCCCCAGTGACTCAACCCGCTCGACCGCGGCCAACCGGCCGTCGCGGACGATGGCGACCCGGTCGGCCGCCTGCTGCACCTCGGCCAGGACATGAGAGGACATGAAGACGGTCTGCCCAGCACCACTGGCGTCGCGGACCATGGCCAGGAACTCCTGCTGCATGAGGGGATCCAGCCCACTGGTCGGCTCATCCAGGACCAGCACCGCCGGCCGGTGCATGAACGCCTGCACCAACCCGACCTTCTGCTTGTTGCCCTTACTCATCGTCCGTACCGAGCGCGAGAGGTCCAGGTCCAGCCGCTCCGCGAGGTCGGTCACCTGCGACCAGGCCACGCCGCCGCGCGCTGCGGCGAAGAAGCGCAGCAGGTCCTCCGCCTTGTCCCGCCCGGGAAACACGAGCTCGCCGGGCAGATAGCCGATCTGACGGTGCAGTGCGGCCTTGTCCCTGCGCGGGTCGAGCCCGAGCACAGTCGCGCGCCCACGAGTGGGGCGCAGAAAGTCCAACAGCAGCCGGATCGTGGTGGTCTTCCCGGCTCCGTTCGGCCCAAGGAACCCCACCACCTCCCCGGCCCGAACCTCCAGGCTGAGACCCTCGATACCGCGACGCTGACCATAGAACTTGGTCAGGTCCTCGGTGAGTAGGGCGATGTCGCTTGTCATGCCCCCATCGTCGCGGGCTTTCCCTCCCGGCATCAGGTCAGCATCCGGTCGACATACCGCTGATGCCGTTGCCGAACATCGGAAGGTAATAGCCCGAATGCCAGCCCGGGCGGGCGGCGCGCCCCGACCGCCGGGAGTACTCTCGCATCAGGTGCGCCGGGAAGTCTGGTCGGCAGGTCATGTCGTGCTGCGGCTTCTGGAGGCTCCGATGGGCGTTTCTGCCCTACGCACCGAACATCTGTCCAAGCGGTACGGGCGGCTGCTCGCCCTCGACGACCTCACCCTCGACGTCGCGGCGGGCGAGGTATTCGGGTTTCTCGGCCCCAACGGCGCCGGAAAGTCAACGACGATCCGGCTGCTGCTCGGTCTTGCCCGACCCACCTCCGGACGAGCGTGGATCTTCGACACCGACGCCGCCGATGTTGCCGCCGCCCACCGCATGCTCGCCTACGTGCCGGCGGATGTGGCGCTGTGGCCACGGATGACCGGCGCCGAGGTGCTGGACCTGCTCGCCCGCGTCGGCCCCGGCACCGACACCGCGTACCGCGACGAGCTCATCCAACGATTCGCGCTCGACGTTTCCAAGCTGGCCGGCACCTACTCGACGGGCAACCGGCAGAAGGTCGCTCTGATCGCGGCGTTCGCCACCCGGGCGCCTCTGCTGGTGCTGGACGAGCCAACCAGCGGCCTGGACCCGCTCATGGAACTGCAGTTCCGACAGGCGGTCGGGGTTGCCCGCGACAATGGGCAGACGGTGTTCCTCAGCTCCCACCAGCTCGCCGAGGTCGAAGCCGTCTGCGACCGCGTCGGCATCCTGCGCGCCGGCGAACTGGTGGAGGTGGCCTCCGTCGCACAGCTGCGCCGACTGCACCACACCGAGGTTGCCGCGACGTTCACCGGCACACCACCGGACCTCGACGGCGTCCACGGCGTCCACGACCTGCACGCAGACGGCGCCGCGACAGTGCGGTTCACCCTGAGCGGCTCCCCCGCCGCAGCGCTGCGCGCCCTAGCCGACGCAGACGTGGCGACGATCGTCGTCCGAGAGCAGAGCCTCGAGGAGATCTTCCTCGCCTACTACGGGCAGAACGCCCGATGATCGCAACCACGGCGGCAGCAGCCGGCCCGGAGCGGGTGCTCAGAGGGCTCGCAGTGCGCCAGGTGCGCCGTGGCGCCCTGGTCGTGACCGCTGTGTGCGCGGGCATGTCCGCCCTGGTGGTGGTCGGCTACCACAGCGAGGCACTGGATCCGGCCGCCCTGGCGGCGCTGGCCCGCAACCCCGCCATCCGCACCCTGTTCGGCGAACCGGTCGCCCTCGACCAGGCGGGCGGGTTCACGGTGTGGCGCACGGGCACCGTCCTGGCGGTCCTGCTCGGAGTGTGGGCAATGCTGGCCGCCACCCGGATCACCCGCGGGGAGGAGGACGCAGGCCGGTGGGGTCTGCTGCTGTCCGGCCGCATCACCCTCGCCGAGGCGGTCCGCCAGCACCTCGGTGTGCTGGCCGTCGTTCCGGTCCTCGTTGGCGCGGCGACCGCCGCGGCGATGATCGCTGCGGGAGTGGACGCCACAGGTTCGTTGGTGCACGGCACCGGCCTCGCTGTTGTCGGGCTCTTCTTCGTCGCCGTCGGGGGCGTCACCGCGCAGATGTTCGTCAGCCGGTCGGCGGCCAACGGTGTCGCGGCGGCCGTCCTGGTCGTCGGGCTCCTCACGCGGATGGTCGGCGACGGTGTGCCCGCGCTGGCCTGGCTTCGGTGGCTGTCCCCATTCGGCCTCCTGGCGCTGACCCGCCCGTTCGACACCAATCGAGGGCTGCCGGTGTCGGTGCTGGCGTTCGCCGCGGTGCTGCTACTGGCCCTCGCCGGTCGGCTTGCGGCTCGGCGCGACGTCGGCGCGGCGATTCTTGCTACGGCCGGCAGCCGGCCGGCGCGTACCGCGTTGCTCGGTTCGGTGCCCGCCTTCGCCGTACGGCGGACCGTGCGGCCGCTGGCCGCATGGTCGGCCGGGATCGGCGCGTACTTCCTGCTCCTGGGCCTGATCGCCCGGTCCATGGCCGAGTTCCTGACCGGCAACCCCGAGTTCGCGACGATGGCGGCCCAGGCTGGCTTCCCGGCGCTCGACACGGTCGAGGGCTACGCGGCCACCCTGTTCGCGCTGTTGGCCGTTCCGGTCGGGGTGTTCGTCGCCGTGCGGCTCGCCGCGGTAGCCGCGGACGAGAATGCCCGGCGTCTCACACTGCTGCTGGCCGCACCGGTGACCCGGGTACGGCTGATGGCCGCCGAAGCGGCCGTCGCTGGCTGCGCCGCGCTGGTCCTGATCACGGCGGCCGGCGTCGCCATGTGGGCCGGTACGGCCACTGTCCATGCCGGCCTTGGGGCCGGCGACGCGCTCGCCGGCGCCTGGAACGTCGTGCCGATTGTGCTGCTGTGTCTGGGAGCTGCCGTCCTGGCGCTCGGATGGGCACCACGCGCCGTCGCGGCGATCGGCACCCTTCCGGCCGCTGGCGGGTTCCTGTGGCAGGTCATCGCCGACAGCACCGACGCGCCCTCCTGGATCCGTGCGCTGTCCCCGTTCGCGCACCTGGCCACGGTGCCGGTCACCACGCCGGCCTGGGTCGCGGCGTCCGTGATGGCCGGCATCGCCGCGGCAGGAGTGGTCGCCGGCACAATCGGCTACCGCCGGCGTGACCTGGTTGCCTGACCAACCCCATCGCCAACTCATGCATGTCGGAGGGCCGGTCCCCGCTGTGGCTGGCGGTTCACGCGCGGCGGCACGACAACGCCTCCCGCGCCGCCGGGCAGATGCAAGCCGGCACTGACCTCACCTCATCGGGGTGGCCGCGCCAGAGCTGTCCTCGGCCAACTCGGCGAACCAGCGGCGGTCGCGGCGAAACACCTCGCGGACCGTGAACCCGGCGGTGGAGGCCACCCCGGTGACCGCCGTGGTGTCGAGCCGGGCCCACCGGAAGGGTGGCCCGAGGCGCGAACCACCGCCCGCGGCCTGGAGGGCCAGTTGGGCCTGACCGCGCCAGAGTCCTGGGCCTGGTGCTTCGAGTTCGACGAGCACGGTGCCGCCGGGGCGCAGCAGGTCGTGGCACCGGCCGAGGAGGGTGACGGGGTCACCGCCGATGCCGATGTTTCCGTCGATCAGGAGCACGTGAGCCCAGCGCCCTTCTGCGGGCAGTGGGGCGAAGACGTCTCTCTGGAGGGCGATTGCGCCTCGGGCCCGGGTCAACCGAACCGCTTGCGCGGAGATGTCGACTCCGACGGCGGTCAGCCCGGCCCGGGTGAGTGCCAGTGTGAGCCGGCCTGGACCGCAGCCCAGGTCGAGCGTCGGGCCGGTGCATCGGGCGACCAGTGCGGCCACCGCCGGTTCGGCTGGGCCGTGCCACCGGCGTACCGGCAGGCGGCTGCGCCAACCGTTGTCGCCGTGCACCAGCCAGTGGTCGTCGGTGCGGCGTCGCAACGCGCTGCCGAATGCCTCGGTCGGTCTGGCCCGGATGCTGCGGCTCATCGAGGGATCCCGGGCGTCAGGCTGCGCTGAACCGCCGCGACGTGGCGCGCGAAGCGGCTGCCGGTACCGTGCCGCGCCGGGCGGGCCTCCAGGTGGGCGGCTTCTTGGCCCCCGGGCCGCTCCGGCAAGGCTGCCGCGGGCCGCCCGGGACGACCGTCGGCAATCACGTCGGTCGACCATGTCGACGCATCGCCGGACGTCGACGCGGCCACCGCGAGTGCGTCGGCCCACTCGTCGACGTCTCGAAGCAGGGGTAAGGGTTCTACCCGCAAACCCCCGTTGCGTAGGGCCACGATGGTGTGGTGCCCGGTCAGCGCGGTGGACATCGGCACGGCGCGAAGCACGGCGGCGTACCGGGGGTTGTGCAGGCCCAGGGCCCACCACCCGCCGTCGATGGCAGGGCCGAGCACGGCGTCGGTGAGGGTGAGGCGGTGGACGGCCGCATCGAGCTGCGCCGACGTCAGCTGTGGCGTATCCATGCCGATCTGGAGCACAGGTCGACCCGGGTAGTCGTCAGCCACGTCGGCGTGGGCGTTGGCGAGACGATCGCCGAGGTCGGTGCCGCGCTGCGGCAGGATCTGCCAGCCGGCGGTCGCCGCGGTCAGCTCGGCGGCTTCTTCGGCGTCGGCCAGCCGACCGTGCAGGGCGAGGACGGGTGTGACGCCGGGAGTGGCGCGTACGGTGTCCAGACTGTCCAGCAGTGCCGCGGCGGCGATCCGGGCCGCCTGCAGGTGGCTGGCCGGGGGGCAGAGACGGGTCTTCACTGCACCCGGCACGGGTGCCTTCGCCATCACCAGCAGGACGGTCACCGCGATCGCTCCACCGTGCGCAGGACCCCGGCGAAGTCCCGGGTCGCGCGGAGCGTGCCGCGTACCGAGCCGGAGACCTTCGACCGGGTGCCGGCGGCGCGGTGCGAGTACCGCACGTCGAGTTCCCGGATCCGCCAGCCCGCGGCGGCGGCGCGGATGAGTAGTTCCAACGGGTATCCGAAGGCGCGGTCGGTGACTCCGAGGCCGAGAAGCGCTTCGCGGCGGGCCACCCGAATCGGGCTGAGGTCGCGCAGCGGTATGCCCCGCTGCCGCAGCAGCGCCGCGACCAGCGCGGTGCCGGCCCGGGCATGCCACGGCCAGACCCCGGCGGCGACGGGCCGGCGACGACCGACCACCAGATCAGCCGACCCGCTGGCCACCGGCGCGACCAGCGCCGGGAGTTCGGTGGGGTCGAAGGAGCCGTCGGCGTCGAGCACACAGACCAGTGCGGCCTCGGCCGCCTCCAGGCCGGTGTGTACGGCCGCGCCGTAGCCCCGGCGCGCTTCGTGGACGACCCGGGCGCCGTGCCGGGCCGCGACCTGCGCTGAGCCGTCCCGGGAGCCGTTGTCCACCACGATCGCCCGGTAGCCGGGTGGCAGGGCGGTCAGGACACCGGGTAGCGCCGCGGCTTCGTCGAGACACGGCAGTACCACGTCGATCGGTGATGGCATACCGGAAACGCTAGGACGCCAAGCCGCCCTGGATGGGCGAAATCGGACCATCAGCGATTCTGCCAGCATCGCCCGTTCATCGAAGGGTGATGTCCTGCCCGTTCCCGCACCACCGGGCCGGCGATGGCCGTACCGTCCGGTCGTCATGAGAGTGCTCGCGCCCCTGCGCCGGGGACCGGACGTGCCCGCCCGGCGGGTCGACGCCGACCTCGTGGTGCTCGGCGTCGAGGTGGCGTTGGTCGCCGCTGCGGTGGCGGTGGGCGTGCTGCTCAACGCGCGCGGTGTCGGTCTACACGCCGACGCCGCGCCGCTCTACGCCAGCTGGCGTCCGCACCTGGGTTGGGGTACCCCGGCCGCGCTGCTGGTCGCCACCGGGGTGATCGGCTGGGGTGTCCAGTGGGCCCGGACCGCCGGGTGGGGCCGGCTGCTGGTCGCGGCCTACCTCGCGGCGGTGGCGTGGACGATGTCGTTGGCGCTGGTGGACGGCTGGTCGGCCGGTTTCACCCGGCGACTCACCCCGCAGGCCGAATATTTGCACGAGGTGCCCCGAGTCACCGACATCACGGCCATGCTGGCCGGCTTCAGCGCCCGGATCCTCGATTTCCAGCCGCACGCGTGGTCCACCCACACCGCCGGCCATCCACCGGGGCCGCTGCTGCTCTTCGTCGGGTTGGACCGGATCGGTCTCGGCGGCCCCACCGTCGCCGCCCTGGCCTGCGTGCTGGTGGGAGCGACAGTCACCGTGTCGGTGCCGGTGACGCTGCGGGCCCTCGGCGCGGAGGAAGCCGCCCGCCAGGTGCTGCCGTTTCTGGTGCTGCTGCCCGGCGCGATCTGGGTGGGAGTCTCGGCCGACGGCATCTTCGCCGGTGTGGTCGCGGCGGGGCTGGCCCTGTTGGCGGTGCGGGGACTGGCCGCCGCCGCGGTCGGGGGCCTGTTGCTCGGCTTCGCCCTCTACCTGTCATACGGCCTCGTACTGGTCGGCGTCCTCGCCCTGGCGGTGGTGGCACTGCGACCGCGGGACCGGTGGCCGGCGGTGCTCGCCGCACTGGCCGGTGCCGGTGCGGTGGTTGCCACCTTCACGTTGGCCGGTTTCTGGTGGCTGGACGGCTACCACCTGGTGGTTGAGCGGTATCACCAGGGCTGGGCCGCGGAGCGCCCGTACGGCTATTGGGTGTGGGCGAACGTGGCGGCGCTTCTGCTCTGTGCGGGCCCGGCGCTCGGGCCGGCGCTGCTCCGGACCGCGCACGCGTCGATCGGTCCGGCTCGGACCGTTGCGAGGCGATGGCGCTGTCCTGACCGCGCCCCGGTGATCGCCTGGTTTGACGCCCTGCGGGGAGCCGGGCCCACGATGCTGCTGCCGCTGGTCGCCGTGCTGGCGGTCGTCGTGGCTGATCTGTCCGGGCTGAGCAAGGCGGAGGTGGAACGGATCTGGTTACCGTTCGTGGTCTGGTTGCTGGTGGCCGCCGCCCACCTGCCGCCGGCTGCCCAACGGCTGTGGCTGGCTGGGCAGGTGCTCACCGCTCTCGCGGTCAGTCACCTGCTCTGGACGGTGTCCTGATCCGGCGGTAGGTGGTGCGAGAGTCTCAGGCGGTGAGGGCGGCCGCTTCCCGTAGCGGATCGGTGGCGAAGGCGGCCACCCCCTCGGCGAACCCGACCCGGGCGGTGTAGCCGAGCAGTTCCGCCGCCCGCCGGGGGTCGGCGACCACGTGTCGGACGTCGGCCGCCCGGCCACCACCGGCGATCTGCGGCGCCGGCCCAGCCATCGCCTCAGCGAGGGCAACGGCCAACTCACCCACCGTGTGCGGCTCGCCCGAACAGACGTTGACCGGCACGAGGCCCAGCGGTGGCGAGGCGGTCAACGCCAGCAGGTTGGCCCTGGCGACGTCGGTGACGTGGACGAAGTCGCGGCGCTGCCGGCCGTCCTCCAACACCCTCGGCGGCAGACCCTCCGCCAGCGCGGACCGAAAAATCGAGGCCACACCCGCGTACGGGGTGTCCCGGGGCATCCGCGGGCCGTAGACGTTGTGGTAGCGCAGCGCCCAGACGCTTCCGCCGGTCTGCCGCGCCCACGCTGCGGCCAGGTGTTCCTGGGCAAGCTTCGTGGCCGCGTACGTGCTTCGCGGCTCGAGTAGCGCGTCCTCGGGCACCAGAGCTGGCGAGAGGGTGCCGGCGCAGTCCGGGCAGGTTGGCTCGTACCGGCCGGCGGCCAGATCGGCGATGCTGCGGGAGGCGGGCCGCACGGTGCCGTGCGTCGCGCAGACGTACCGACCCTCGCCGTAGACGACCATCGAGCTGGCCAGCACCAGCCGGGTCACACCGGCGCGGTGCATCGCGGCGAGCAGCACCACTGTGGCGTAGTCGTTGTGGCTGACGTAGTCGGGGGCGTCGGACGGGTCCAGCCCGTGTCCCACCATCGCCGCCTGGTGACACACCGCGTCCACACCGGGAAGAAGCCGGTCCAGCAGCGGGGCGTCGCGGACGTCACCGACCACCGGGGCGTGCCGCCGGGACCACTCGGGGATGTCCCTGCCGTGTGCCTGAGGCAGCAGCGCGTCGAGCGCCACCAGGTCGTGGCCCTCGGCGACGAGCAGGTCGGCGATCTGCGATCCGATGAAACCGGCCGCGCCGGTGAGCAGTACCCGCATCCCGGTGACCGTAGACGGCACTCGGCCCGAGCGAGGCCGGATCGCCCGCCTGCCAGACGATCGGTATCCCGGTATGCCCAAATTTGGGGGCCAGTGACGTCTAGCGTCCCGGGGTATGGGTGTGACGGACCGGCAAACGGGATTCCCCCAGCGGTGGTGGCGTGCCCTGGAACGACACCCCCCACCGGTCCCCGGTCTGACCGGGGACCGCTGGCGTAGCCCGCTGCGGGGTCCATGGCTCACCGCCGTGTACGGCGCCGTGCTCCTCGTCGGGCTGCCGCTGGTGATCATCACCGGGCTGCTCGACTACGCCGCCTACGGCCCCCAGTTCGATCAGGCCCTACCCCGCGAGGTGGGCTGGTTACGGCTGCCGCCGTTCGACTGGCCGACTCGACCGTCGTGGCTGTTCCGGGTCACCCAGGGCCTGCACGTGACGCTCGGCATCATCCTGATCCCCGTGGTGCTGGCGAAGCTCTGGTCGGTGATCCCGAAGCTCTTCAGCTGGCCGCCGGCCCGCTCCCTGGCCCAGGTGCTGGAGCGGCTGTCCCTGCTGCTGCTGGTCGGCGGCATCCTCTTCGAGATCGCGACCGGCCTGCTCAACATCCAGTACGCATACCTGTTCGGCTTCGACTTCTACACCGCGCACTACTTCGGCGCCTGGGTCTTCATCGCAGCGTTCGTGGCACACGTGACACTGAAGCTTCCCCGGATGGTCAGCGCACTCCGATCCCGGCCGGCCCTGCGGGACCGCCGCCGACCGGGGCAGCGCGAACCACTGCGGGCCGAGTTGCGTACCCCGCTGGCCGCGACCCGGCCCGAGCCACCCGATCCGGACGACCTGGTGGCCACCGCACCCGGCGCACCGACGATGAGCCGTCGCGGCGCGATTGCCCTGGTCGGTGGCCTCTCCGTGCTGCTCGGCGCCCTCACGATCGGGCAGACCCTCGACGGCCGCTGGCGCCGCACCGCACTGCTGCTACCGCGCGGACGTGAGCCCGGCACCGGACCGAACGGCTTCCCGATCAACCGCACCGCCGCCGCGGCAGGCATTCAACCGGACGAGGTGGGGCAACGATGGCGGTTGACCGTGCGGGGCGGCGACCGCCTCGTCACCCTCGACCGTCCCCGCCTGCTGGCCATGGGTCAGCACACCGCCCGCCTGCCGATCGCCTGCGTGGAGGGGTGGTCGACGCGACAGACCTGGTCAGGTGTACGGCTGCGCGACCTCGCCACCCTGGTCGGTGTGGACGACCCGGCGTCGGCGCAGATCCGGTCACTGGAGAGGGCCGGGTTGTTCAACCAGGCGATCCTCCAGGCCAATCAGGTGCTCGACGCCGACTCTCTGCTCGCTCTGCGGGTCAACGGCGTCGATCTTTCGGCCGACCACGGCTTTCCGGCCCGGGTGATCGTCCCCGCCCTGCCCGGCGTGCACTGCACGAAGTGGGTCGCCGAGATCACCTTCCGGACCGGTGCCGATGGATAAGCCCATCCTCCGATTCCGGGCGACCTACGGATCGTCCCTGCAGCACCTGATCGTCATGATCGCCTGCTTCACCCTCACCGGCTGGGTCGCGCTCCGAATCGCCGAGGAGGCCACTGCTGGGCGAATGCTGCTCTGGTTCGTCGGGGCGGCCGTCGCCCACGACCTCGTCCTCTTTCCGATCTACGCGTCGGCCGACCGGGTGCTGCGCGGTGCACTCGGGCGCTCCGGCGGAGAGGGCCTGCCACCGGCTGTACACCACCCGATGCCGGCTCGCGCCGGGCAGGCACCGCTCCGGCCCTCCCTCCTGAACCACGTCCGGGTGCCTGCGCTCGCCACCGGGCTGCTGTTCCTGGTGTATCTCCCCGGAATCCTGCGGCAGGGCCGGGAAACCTATCTCGCGGCCACCGGTCAGAACCAGCAGCCGTACCTGGCCCGCTGGCTGGCACTCACCGCCGCGCTGTTCCTGGTCAGCGGCGTTTGGTACCTCGTGCGGCAGATCCGCTGGCGACGGGTCGATGGTTCGGAGCGTTGAACAGGCGACTCCCCGTCGTTGTCCCAAGGAAGGCACAAGCATGACCAGGTCCGCTGAACTGCCCCAGGCCGAAGTGGGGGTGATCGGTGGCAGTGGCCTCTACCAACTGGTCGACGGTGGTACGGCGGTCGAGGTCTCCACACCGTACGGCCCGCCGTCCGACCCGGTCACCGTCGGACGCGTCGGTGGCCGTACCGTGGCGTTCCTGCCACGGCACGGCGCCGACCACCGGTTTCCCCCGCACCGGATCAACTACCGGGCCAACCTCTGGGCACTGCGCGCGCTCGGGGTACGCCAGATTCTCGCACCGTGCGCCGTCGGATCGCTCAGCACGGAACTGGTCCCCGGGGCGCTCGTCCTCCCCGACCAGATGGTCGACAGGACCAGCGGACGAGCCTGCACCTACTTCGACGACGGTGCGGTCCACACGTCGTTCGCCGACCCGTACTGCCCCAACGGGCGCGCGACCGTCGCCGCCGCCGCCCGCGAGATCGGGTTCGAACCTGTCGTCGGCGCCACGATGGTGGTGGTGGAAGGCCCACGCTTCTCCACCCGAGCGGAGTCACAGTGGTACGCCCACCAGGGCTGGCAGGTGATCAACATGACCGGGCACCCAGAGGCGATCCTCGCTCGTGAGCTGCAGCTGTGCTACACCCCCATCGCCCTGGTCACCGACCTTGACGCCGGGGTCGATGCGACCGACTCGGTCGGCCACGCAGAGGTGCTGCGCATCTTCGCCGCGAACGTCGAGCGACTACGCGAGGTGCTCCACCGGGCGGTTCCGGCGTTGCCGCCCGACTCCTTCGGCTGCGCCTGCGCCCGCGGCCACGAGGGTGTGCCGCTCCCGATCACCCTGCCCTGACGCGCCGCCGGTCGGCTGGGTGGCGTCGCGTTCCGGGTCATCAGCCGATCGGATGTTCGAAGGCGGCGATCGGCTATTTCCATGTGCGACGGACACCCTGCGACGCCTAGGAAGGAGGCATGACCAACGAGGTGACCGTTCCCCTGCTGCCGTGCGCGTCCATCGACGACATCGAAACCTTCTACGGAGTTCTCGGTTTCCGCACCACGTACAAGCAACGCAAGCCCAACGCGTGCGTGGGGGTGCAGCGGGAAGACCTGCACCTGCAGTTCTTCGAGATCGCCGGATTCGACCCGGAGCAGTCCTACGGCTCCTGTCTCGTCATCACCGCGGACATCGAGGGACTACATCGGGCCTTCGTAGCCGGCATGCGCGCCGCGTACGGCAAGGTACTGGTGTCCGGGACGCCGCGGATGACCCGGCCCAGGGCGCGGAAGAACGCCGACGGGTTGGGCGGATTCAGCGTCATCGACCCGGGCGGCAACTGGATCCGCGTCTTTCGGGACGCCACCACCGCGCCCATGCCGGCCGCCACGCCTGCCGGGCGGCTGGCCAAGGCCCTGGCGAATGCCGTCGTGCAGGCCGATTCCAGGGGAAACGCCGGACAGGCAGTTCGGATCCTCGACAGCGCGTTGGCCCGACCGCAAGCCGACGACGACCCGGTCGAGCAGGTGGAGGTCCTGGTGTACCGCGCCGAACTCGCGATGGTGCTGCACGATCCACAGACTGCGACCGAGCTGCTGGCCCGCGCCCAGTCCGTCACGCTCACGAAAGACGAGTCCGAAAGGGCGGCACCCGCGTTCGACAACGCCGCCGAACTCGCAGCGGCGCTGCGGTGACTCATCATTCGAACGCCTCCGCCATCTCGGCATGAACAGTCGCCGCACGTCGAGGACGGCGGCCGGTGAGGCCACTACCATGCGAGCGTGGCTCACGTTGCCCATGTCCGCCGGCCGTACCCGCTGCTCGTCGCCGCGGTCGTCCTGTTGGCGCTCGGCGCGACCATGGCCTGGGGGGTCGGCGACACGCTGGGGCTGAGCCACGCCCCCGCCGCCGTGCCGCGCGAGGACGTTGTCGCCGCGCCGGCGCGGACGCCCGCACCGGTCCCGCCGTTGGCGTCCCTCGTCGTGTCCGACGAGCCGCGCGTCAGGAAGGCCGCAGCCGCCGTCGCCGACGCTGTCGTCTTCCGCGGCCTGCCCCGGCCGGTGCTCGTCCCGGCCGCGCCGAGCCCGGCCAGGTCCGCGACGGCCACGCCGGGCACCGGCACGGCCCGCGTCGCGACCCTGGACCTGTCGACGGTGAGCACGCTGCGGGCGAGCGTGCTGGCGGCCCTCGGCGGGACGCCCGAGTCGTACCGGCTCGACGTGCGCGGCGCTGAGCTGGCCGTCCAGGGCGGCGACGTCGCGGGCGTGGCAGCCGGGATGTACCGGTTGGCCGACCGGATCCGCTCCGGCGCCGAGGTGCTCCCCGCGGCGGACGCCGGTCGGGTGGTCACGCCCCGGCTCGGCCTGCGGCTGACCGATGCGGGCTCGGTGGGGCGCGAGCCCGACCCGGCCGTCTTCGCCGCCGGCGACGACTATGGCCTGAACACCGACGTGGTCGGGTCGGCGGTGCTGCCTCGCGCGCCGTGGGTGGACGCTGACGCGGTGGCCCGCATCGACGCGCAGTTTCGGCAGTTCGTCGACCACTCGGTGGCTCAGGGATTCAACGGAATCGTCGTGCCCGGCTTCCTGGAGTACGTCACGTTCGGAAAGGTTGGCGACGGGCGCGCGGTCTACCCGCCCGGCGACCCGCACGTCGACCGCGCACGGGCGATGGTCGCGGCGTTCGGCCCCGTCTTCCGGTACGCCGAGGACATGGGCGTGCGGGTCTTCCTGCTGACCGACATGCTCGCGGTGTCGCCCCCGCTGGAGGCGTACCTGACGCGGACCGTCGGCGGCCTCGACGTGGCCGACCCTCGGCTGTGGGCGGTCTACCAGGCCGGTCTGGCCGAGCTGTTCGAGAGCATGCCGTTCGTCGACGGCCTGATGGTCCGCGTCGGCGAGGGCGGCGAGGTGTACGCCGGCGCCGGCTGGGACTACTCGTCAAGGCTCGCGGTCACCATGGAGACGTCGGTGCGCGCGATGCTGCGGGCGCTGCTGGACACCGCGGGCCGAGCCGGGAAGGAAATCATCTTCCGCACCTGGACGGTGGGCGTCGGTGCCGTCGGCGACCTGCACACCAACCCGGTGTCGTACGCGCAGGTCCTCGACGGGCTCGACGACCCTCACCTGATCGTGTCCACCAAGTACACCCTGGGCGATTTCTACAGCCATCTACCGCTGAACACCACACTGCTGGGCGGCGGGCACCGTCGCATCGTGGAGTTCCAGGCGCGGCGCGAGTTCGAGGCGTTCGGCTCGCTACCCAACGACCTGGGCCCGCTGCACCGGCAGGCGCTGCGCGCATTCCTTGCCGCCAACCCGAACGTCGAGGGTGTCTGGAACTGGACCCAGGACGGCGGACCGCTGCGCGCCGGGCCCATGTCGCTGTACCTGCGCACCGGATTTTGGCAGCTTTACGACCTCAACACGTACGCCGTCGGCCGGCTGGCCTGGGACCCGCACGCCGACCCGGCGGAGGTCACGGCGGACTGGGCGTACCGCACGTTCTCCGGCGACCCGGCCACTGTCGCCGCGATCGGGCAGGCCATGGCGCTGTCCCGGCAGGCGGTGACCAAGGGCCTCTACATCGGTCCGTACGCCGACCGGTCGGTGCGGGCGCTCGGGCTGGAACCGCCGCCCATGATGTGGATCTTCGAGTGGGACATCCCGACCGGCGACTCCGCGGCGCTGGACAGCATCTACGCGGTGACCGGCGGCCGCGTCGACGAGGCGATCGAGGAGGGCACGCAGGCCGTCGTGCTGGCCCGGCGCATGCGGGACCTGGTCGCCGCGACCGAACCGACGACCTGGCGGGACGCCGAACTGCGCGGGCGCTTCACAGCGACTCTCGACTACCAGGTCGACCTGTTCGAGACGCTGGGCGCGTACCGGGCCATGGTGCTGCGGCACGCGCAGTGGCTGGACACGGGTTCCCCGGCCGCCCACCACGACTGGCGGCTGGCCGCGGCGGCATACCACGACGCGCGCGACGCGCACCGGCAGCGCTACGGCGCCGACCTGGACCTGCCCGCGTACAACTTCACCGCCGCCGACCTCGGCGCGCAGCGCGCCGACCGGGACCCGGCGATGGCCTGGGCGGCCCGGGCGTTGCTCGGGTCGATCCTGCTGGTGGTGCTACTCGGTCTGTACGGGCGCGGGTTCGGCGCAGCCGCCACGCGCGGATTGCTGCAAGGCGCGCTCCGGCCGTGGCGGGTCGCCGCGCTGCCGACGCCCATGACGCGGGCGGATCGGGTGTTGGTGTGGCTGGTCCCGGCCGTGGTGCTGGTGGCCAGCCGGCTCGTGTTGACCTGGTTCGCCGCGCCGGTGCACATGCTGGTCGCCCTCGGTGGGTGGGCACTGTTCGCCCTCGTCGTACGCCTCGTCGTCGGCTGGCGGGAGCCGTTCCACCTGTGGGCCGTGGTCGGCGGCGTCGCGCTGCTGCGCAGCGTGCTGCTGCTGGCGGCGCTCGCCGGGCGCGGGCCCGGCGGTTACTGGTTCGCCTTCTGGACCGCGCCGGGTCTGCGCGCGGTGTACGTCACCGTCGCGTTCGCGGCGTTCTGCTGGCTGTTCGTGGTCGTCGCCGTGGTCCTGCGGGACCGCTACGGCCTGCGCCGCCGCAGCGCCGTCGGGCTGACCCTCACCGCCGCGGGTGTGCCCCTCGGCGTGCTGTCCGCCCTGGTCTCGGTGGTGGGCCTGGAACGCGCGCTGACGGTGTGGAACGACCAGCTCGCGCTGCTGCCCTGGGGCCTGTCCCGCATCCTCGGCATCACCGTCCACCTCGGCATCCCCGCCCAACTCCCGGCGTACACCGCCGCCGCCGGAGTCGTCTTGGCCGCCGCCGGCCTGCTCCTGTCACTCGGCCGCCACCGGCAATCCGCCTGACCGCCCACCTCCGCCGACGCGTTGTCTGCGTCGGCGCGGGGCCCTCGATGTCCAAGGGCTAGCTGGCGCGTGCTTGGCGTCATCGACGCACGGCGTCGTCCGGCGGCGTCGCGGAGGTCGAGCGGCGGGGATGCCGGTGGGCCGCCAAGGCGCAGAGCGCGCATCGGCGGCCCACCGCCTCAGCCGTTGTCGATCAGGGTGGCGATCTCGTTGTAGATCAGGTGCGCCTTCGCGCCCTGGTTCGACGGACAACCGCCGAGGTGATGCAGGGCGATCACGCGGTGGCTGGCGTTCAGCACGGGTGAACCCGAGTTGCCGCCGGAGGTGTCACAGCTGTAACTGATGTTCCAGGTGTTGTAGTTCGCGTTCCGGACGGCGCAGGTCGCGCCGTTCTGGGTGTCCTCGTAGATCGACAGCCGCTTCGCGGTGCCGTCGCCGTGCCCGGGGACATAGATCCTCGTGCCATTGCTGGTTGCGGTAGTTGCCAGGTACAGCGTGCCGAATCCCTGGATGGCGGCGAAGTTGTTGACCGAGAACAGGGTGTAGTCCAGCTGGCTGGAGCCGCCGCTGCTCACCTTGTAGAGGGTGGCGCCGCTGACCTTGGTGCCGGCGCCGGGGTTCGCGCCGCCGCAGGTGGCGCACTGGTAGTTGAACTGCATCTCGCTGCCGCTCACGGCGGACTGCGTCGAGAAGCAGTGCTTGTTCGTCAGCATCCGGTTGGTGTTGCCGACCCGCCAGGTGGTGCACAGTCCACCGCCGCTGATCAGCAGCCGCGCCACCGCCCTGCCGCGGGCGTACTCGGTGGGGTGGCTGTTCTGGTAGCAGACCACGTCCCGGCGGGCGTCGGTGCTGCACACGGACTGGGTGGAGAAGTTGTGCGCGGCGATTTCCGTGCTGTCGTATCCGCGCCAGAACCGGTCAATGGTGGCGGCGTTGCCACGTGAGGGGCGGTTGCTGTGCAGTGTCACCACGGCGGTGTCGCCCTCCACCGACATCGCCCAGAAACCCGGCTGTCCGTCGGTGGTGTAGTCCGAACCGGTCGCCCGGTTCAGGTGGCGGTCGTACCGGTGGCTCTCCTTGCCGTCGCGGCTCGACACGGTGACGTAGTCGCCTTGGGCCAGTCGCAGCGAGCTGAAGTGCACCTTGACGTAGGTGGCACCGGGGTGCTGGATGATCTGTGTCCCGCCGACGGGGGCGTAGGACACGGAGCTGTCGACGGTGCGGAGTTCACCGATCGTTGTCACACCCTCTGCCGAGAACTGGTTCGATTCCGGTGCCCGCTCGGATCGTGGCGCGAGAGGGGCAACCGAGTACGCCTCGGCCGCGGGTACCGACAGTAGGCTCAGCCCAAGTGTGCAGGCAGCGAGCGCGACCGCCCCCGTTCGTAGGCGGCGCAGGGCATGTGTCATCTGTCGCTCCTTCTCAGGAATCAGTACCGAGACGTGCCTTCGGCCTTCATACCTGAGATCACGCAAGACATGTAATCCCATCTATGTCATAGCTGGTTGCCGCTCCGCTTCATCTGCCTCATCTCCGTGGGGTGCGCCCCGATGTGTAACAAATGACCTACCTACTCACCGCCCGGGCGACGTTGGTCGGCGTCGGGCTGGGTCGGCCAACCAGCCGGCCGCATCGACTCCACGAGCTGGGCGAGGTCGAGCCGGTACCAGGACTGCTGCACGATGACGTGGAGCTCCGTCCCTCGGCCGTAGATGCGACGTGCGCTTACCTCAAGACCGTCGGGCAGGACGAGCCGGCGTGGCCCACCGACCGCCGTCACGTGTTCTTCGCCGATGTGGAAGGGGGTGATCAGGTCGTACTCGGGTCCGTAGCCGCCGATGAGTGCCCCCGTGGCGCCGTCGGTTAGCAGGGCGGGTGCTCCATTGCAGGGGGCCGCTCCGTAGTCGATTGGCTGGTCGTCGCGGACTGCGACGAGGTGGAAGGCGGTGTAGGCGCAACTCCACGCTGTCTCCCCCGCCAGGTTGAGCGCATAGCAGTCGGCGATCGATGGCAGGTCGGCTCGATGCGGATAGACCCACGCGGGTTCTAGGTCAAGCGGGAACCTGGCCAGTCCGTGACCTTGCGGGCCGTGGCCACCCATCGCTTCGTCGAAGTAGCCCACCCAGATCGCTCCGCTGGGCGTGGTCAGGACGGTCTCAATCGCGTCGCCGAATCCACCCTGCCGTACACGGTCACCGTCAGGGCTCCAGATCTCGGCGTTGGCGCCGCTGCGACTGCGCGCCTTGACGAGCAGGACGCAGCCGTCGGGCAGCGGCTGCACGAACGAGGGATCCAGACGGCCGTCGAGTCGAACGGATCGGACCGGTTGACGGTCGCCGTCGTGGATCGTGACGAGACGCTGCCCCGACCCGTCCCTGCTCGCCCACACCGCGTAGGCCTGGTTGCCTGGTCCCACTCCGACCGCCTGCGGGGTCCTGTCCCATTGCGGGTCCGCGGAGGGCGGATGCAGGTAGCCCGCATGTCGCAGCGGCACGGCAGGAAGCCGGAGGACCTCCATCCGCCGGCGCAAGCTCGCCTGCTCACGCTCGGCCCTAGGGCCCAAAAGGCTCCTCCTTGATCAGTGTCTACTCGGTACGGGACGTCCGGCGTCGGTCAAACGCTGGTGCCGCGGACCACGGTCCTGGTGGTCACCGCCAGGTCGAAGAGCTGCTCGTCAGCGCGCATCTCGGCGTCGGGGTCACCGAGGTAGACGGCTGTCCGATGCGGTGACTCGATCAGCCGGTCGAGATGTGACAGCGCGGGCCCCGCGTACCGACCCATCTCGCTAAGGACCGTCATGGCGGTCGGACCGAAGGCGTCGTCATCGAGGTACTTGGGCAGCTCGGCGAGCAGGCGCGGCGCCGCAGCGGGACCGTTGTGCCGCCACAGGGTGGCGGCGACGCCGACCTGCATCGCGCCAGGCTGGGTAAACAGGTGGTTCATCTGGCGGACCTGCCGGTCGGTGAGACCGCCGTGGTGGGTCAGCCACGTCAGCAGGTGTGGGGCGATCCGGCAACGGCGCAGCTGTTCGGGGCGGGCGTCGAGGTAGTCGTCCGCGACCGTCCGGTCCTCTGTAATCGCCAGGACCGCCTTGGCCGCACAGTCGGCGTCGCGATGGTCGCCGGTCATCAGCGGTCGCAGGAGCGCCACCGCCGGTGTCGCGGGCGGTCCGATCTGCTGCAGGGCGAAGACCTCGAGACCGGCCGCCGAGGGATCGCCACGGTCGAGAGCCGCGCGCAAGCGTACGGTCAGCTCCGGTACGGCGGCACGGGCGGCCGGCCCGATCGTCGCCAGGGCGCGGACGGCGGCCACCGCCGGGCATGGCTGCCACGATCGGCCTGCGTGGCACGGATCCCGGTGCCCTGCCAGCACGTCCCGCGCGGTCTTGACCACCTCGGTGGGGTCGGACAGTGCGGGCGCCACCGCGGCGAGCGCCCTGGCAAGCCGTGGACTCCGGGCGCCGGCGCGCAGCATACGAAGCAGCACCGGCAAGGCCCGTGGATCCCCGATGCTGCCGAGCGCGGCCGCCACTGTCGTCGACAACGCGGGCTCGGCGAGTAGCGGCACGAGGTTGTCGGCGGCCAGACGGGTCGCGGTCAGCGAAGCACTAACCACCTCGACCGCTGTCACTCGGACCGGGGACGGCGGTTCGTTCAACACCGTCGAGAGCGCCGGTGTCAGCCGAGCTGGCGCAGCCCGCCACGTCCGCATCGCCTCAGCGGCGATATCCAGGCCGGCCTGGCGTGCCCGTTCCGGCTCGTGTCGTCGCAGCAGCCGTTCAACCCACGAGTACGAATCTTCTTCCCGGTCGAGGCGGCTGAGAGCAGCAGCCCACCGCTGCCCCGCTCCCCATGTGCTGCGACCGCCCTGCCCGCCGAGCGCCCCGGCCGCCGCCTCCAAGTCCCCGCGGAGCGCCGCATCCAACCCGGTCCAGTCCCCTGGGATTGCGGTGCGCAGCGCGGCCAACGACCCAAGAACCCGCACGGCAGGCAACTCGTCGCGCCTCATCTGTGCGACCAACCGCGACCACCGGTCATCGTCGGGACGCTGCGGCGGCTCGAGGTAGATCGCCTCGGCCAACGCCACCCGAACCACCGGATCCGACGCCGACGACATCGCATCGGCCGCACGATCAACGCCGGCCGAAGCGACGAACAGCCAGCACGCCGCGCGTCGAACGGCGTCGTCAGGATCCGCCAAGGCGACCGCCGCGACATCCGCAAAGGAATCCCCGCCGCCGTCCGGAGTGAACAAACCATTCAGCAACGTCAGCACCGTGAGTCGCACCGCAGAACGCGGGTCACCAGCCAGCCGGAAGAGACGGCGCACGACCGGGCCGGTGCGGTCCGCGTTCACCGCAGCGAAGACCCTCGACCGGACCCTGTTCCCACCGACGGCTACGTCACCGCTGACGACCGCAGCGTCCAACCAGACCAGGTCAGCCGACTCGTCCGCCGGCGCCAACCCGTTCACCGCACCGGGCGCGGGCCGCCCTTCACATCACGCATGATCGCCATCGTGACCCAGTTGGCCGCTGCTCGCAATCGAGTTCACTGCCCCTCCCCCTGCGTAACGCCATGCGCGGGCCGTAGAACGATTGTCTGGCTGAGCTGCTCCGGGAGTGCGTCGGTCCCCGAGCCGCCCGGGCAAACAGGCTGGCAGCTGCCGCAGAGCTACCGAACGCAGTTGCCCACCCCGACGCCCGCTCCGTAGTTTCGGATCATGGAGCCCGTTCCCGGAACGAGGGCTGGCAGCCTTGAGCCCGGCGGTGGATCTGGTCTCGATGCCGCCTTCCCGAAGACTCTCAGCGCCGATGTCGCCGCCGGGCTGGCGGTGATGCCGGCCGCTGGACTCCCACCGGGAGGGTCCTTCGGTGTCTTCGTCGGCGAAGAGCACGTCCGGATCCCGTACCGCATCTACTCCGACGAACCCACTGCCGACGCCCGCCGCCGGCCTGCTCCTGTCACGTGGGGCAGAAGCGCCAGACGTGCGGTCGCTGGAATCGATGGCCCTCGGACGCTGAGGCGGTAGCGATCCCTGCGCCCCGTGCGCCTGCTGTGGCGAGTGAGTGCTCGCCCGGTTTGACCGCAAGGGATCACTGCAGTTCGGATCGTTGGATACGGTGACCGTCCACCGGCAGGTCCTGGGTTCATCGACTCGGCTTCCCTGGCAGTCGGGCAGCGAGGCGGTCGCCGACCCTCGGCTACGACACGTTCTGAAGTCCAGTGAGCACCGATGAAGGAGAACGCCGTGAACGACGAGGTCACCCAGTACATCAACAAGACGCAGCCGTGGCAGATCGAGGTCTGCGAGAAGCTGCGCGCGATGATCGACCAGACCGTTCCAGGCGTGGAGGAACGACTCCAGTACGGCAAGCCGCACTACCTCAAGAACGGCCACTACGCGGCCGTCATCGCGGTGGCCAAGGCCAAGGTCTCGTTCATGGTGTTCAACGCAGCGGACGTCCCCGAGGTCAAGGGATTCCTCCGGGCGATGGGCAACGGCGAGCGCAAGACCGTCGACATCACCGAAGGGCAGGACGTCGACTTCGGTGCACTCGCCGGCATCCTGGGAAAGACCAGCGCTGCCCTGTAGCGACCGGCGTGCGCGACCGAGATGTGGTGCCGGCCGGCGTCCGTCCCGCGGCGTGGGCCGGCACCGTGCCCGTCGGGCGCGGCCGGGCAGCGGGGACGGGAGCGACGTCGGAGGGCCAGCCCGGGGGCCGCGGGCGGCGGGCCGCTGCACGGGTCGCGGACCGAGGGTCCGCAGAAGCATCCGGCCGGGGCTTGTCCGCGGAGCCTGTTGCCAGGACTTGTCAGCGGCCCTGCGGGTTTTCCGCAGCAGTTGCGGTAACGGCCTCACGGTCCTGGTGGTGAACATCGGTGCCGTACCGCGCAACCATGGTTCGGACGGCTTCTTCCACGACAGCGGTCGTGCGGGCAGGGGTCACCGTCCAGTCCGGGAGCAGAAGGCGCGGCCAGAACAGGTAGTTCGAGATCATCCCGAGGAACTGAGTAGCGGCCATCTCCGGGTCAGCGATGTCTGCGGCTCTGGCGTCGCGCTCGGCCTGGAGGTAGAGCCGGACGGACTCGAAGTACGGCAGTTTGCCCTGTGCGAAATGTGCCTTGGCCAGTTCGGGAAAGCGTGGCAGTTCGGCGATGACGATGCGGAACAGGTCGGTCATCTCCGGCTGGATCAACAGCGTCGCGTAGCGCCGTCCCAGAACCGTCAGGCCGGCCGTCAGGTCACCGGCGGGCGGCAGGTCGTCGACGTCGTTCTCGGCCCACGAGTCGATGACGATGGCATCGAACAGTGCTGCCTTCGTCGGAAACTGCTTGAACAGTGTTGCTTTCGACACGCCAGCGCTGTCGGCAACCCGCGCCAGTGATGCCCGGTCGTAGCCCAACTCAAGGAACAGCTCAGTAGCGGCCTGCACGATGAGCGCGCGCTTCTCCTCCGCCACGCGCTGGTGATAGGCCGACGGCGCTGGGGTCATGCGCCCATCATAACGAGGTGAGTGGGTTGACTCACCACTCGCGGGAGCGTAACTTCGGCGTGGTGAGTCGCTCGACTCACCACCCGGTCTCGGGTTTGTCGTCCCTCGTACGTACCCGGAGGATCTGATGTCCCGTTTCGCCAATCAGACCGTTCTCGTGACCGGCGGCACCGGTGGACAGGGGGCCAGCCACGTTCGCGCCCTGCATGCCGAAGGCGCCAACGTCGTCATCGGTGACATCAACGCCGAGCGTGGTGCTGGCCTCGCGGCCGAGCTGGGAGATGGGGCACGTTTCGTCCGCCTCGACGTGTCCCAGGAGGAGTCGTGGGCCGCCGCCGTCGCGGAGACCGAGAGGGCCTTCGGTGCGCTCACGATCCTGGTCAACAACGCCGGGGTGCAGAACCCGCCGGCCCTCATCGAGTCCACTGACCGGGCTACGTGGGCTCGCATCCTCGACATCAATCTCACCGGTACCTTCCTCGGCATCAAGGCAGCGGCCCCGGCGCTGCGTCGCGCGGGAGGAGGAGCGATCGTCAACATCGCCTCCACCATGGGCACCGGCGGTACCGCCTTCTACGCTCCCTATGTCGCCAGCAAGTGGGCGGTTCGCGGGCTCACTCAGACCGCTGCCCTCGAGTTGGGCCGCGACAACATCCGCGTCAACGCCATCCACCCCGGCGTTGTCGCCACTCCGTTCATCACCGAGCCGGCGGCCGGCAGCGACGCTCCGATCGTCGACTTCTACTCGCCCGAGCCGTTCGCCGTCCCGCGACTCGGGCAGCCCGCCGACATCACTGCGCTGCTGTTGTTCCTCACATCGCCGCAGGCGGCCTTCATCACCGGCGCCGAGTACGTCATCGACGGAGGACTGCTCCTCGGCCCCGCACTGCAGAAAGAAGCCGCATGAACCCCGCAGACCAGCACGGTGAGCGCAGCGCGCTCGACCCGCTGGCACACCTGCCGCACGAGATAAGGCGTGCCATCAGGATCACACCCGCGGCCGGAACTCGCGAACGGATCGTGGACATCACCACCACTGGCCGGCGTACCGGACGGCGACGCCGCATTGAGATCTTCTTCTATCGCGCCAACGGCGCAACCTATCTCTGCAGCGGAGCGGGCGCAGGCGCGACCGGCTGGTACGCGAACCTACGAGCGAACCCCGCTTTCACCTTTCACCTCAAGAACGGCATCAGAGCGGACCTGCCGGCGCATGCGACCATCGTCACCGATTCCACGGAACGGGCCGCGGTGATCGCGGCCATCGTCGACGACCTCAACCAGCCCCACGACCCCGGCACCGTCAGGCCGACCCATCCAGACGACTGGACCGCCAGCAGGCTGATGCGAATCGACTTCGACTGAGCCGCCTCGCATGCTGTGGCCAGGAGTCGCTGGTGGCCGCCGTGCCGACCCTTACTGCGGTTGCACCGACTTGTCGCTGTCGACGGCGGTGGCGGCCCAGGAGGCGAGAAGGGCCAGCGCCTGGGCGGTTGGTAAGGCCTGCTCGACGGCGTAGATGGTCAGGGTGAGGTCCGACTCGGCACGCAGGTCCAAGCTCTCGTACGCCAGGGTGAGCTCGCCGACGACGTGGTGGTGGAACTGCTTGGTGCCTCCAGCCGGGGTAGAAGCGGCGCGCGGCGCTGTCGAGACGGCGACCGGCATGTGCTCGAAGTGCGGCCGGATGGTTTTAAGGTGACGATCGAACGGGTTGGTTGATCGGCGGCTTCGAGCACCGTCGCCTTCCTGAGGCCGGTCGTGTGCTCAGGCTTGGTGCGCCGCGTTGTACTGCTCGTCGATGACGGGCTCGAGCCAGGTGGTGGGATCAGAGCCGTCGGGATTGGCCTCCAGCAACGCGAAGTGACTCAGGAAGGTGTCGCCGGTGGCACCGTGCCAGTGCTCTTCACCGGGCGGACAGATGACGGTGTCACCGGCGCGCACCCGCACCACCGATCGCCTTCAGCACGTGCTGCAGGCTACCCAGAAAAGGATGCCCTGGTATTACCACCTAGAGCAGGGCATTTATCACCGCCTGCCCGCTGGTGCTGCCAGGAAAGTGGGCGCAGCAAAGAAGTACCCTGATCGGCCGGAGCGACACCCGGCGCTCCTGAGGGGTACAGCAGTACGCGCCTTGACAGAGACTCGCAGCGCCGCCACGGCTGTGGTGAGGTGCAGGTTGGTCAGCATCACGTCACCGGAGGACACCATCTTCACCGTCAACGCCATCGCCGCGCCTTCCGCCACCGAACCGCTCGTGCGTACCACGATCGAGCGGCGGGACCTGGGCCCGCACGATGTCCTCATCGAAATCCGCTACGCCGGCATCTGCCACTCCGACATCCACACCGTGCGCGGCGACTGGGGCAGCGTTCCCTACCCACTCACCGTCGGCCACGAAATCGTCGGCCGGATCACCGAGGTCGGCGCCGACGTCACCCGCCACGCCGTCGGCGACCGTGCCGGTGTCGGCTGCATGGTCAACTCGTGTCGCGAGTGCGAGAACTGCCGCACCGGAAACGAGCAGTACTGCCTCAAGGGCAACACCCAGACGTACGCGAGCGTCGACCGGGACGGCACCGTCACCCAGGGCGGATACTCGACCCACATCGTCGTGAACGAAAACTTCGTGCTGCGGGTGCCGGAAAGCATCCCGTACGAGGCGGCCGCGCCGATGCTGTGCGCGGGCATCACCACCTACTCTCCGTTGGCGCACTGGAACGCCGGTCCCGGCAAGAAGGTCGCCGTGGTGGGCCTGGGTGGTCTGGGCCACATGGCCGTCAAGATCGCCGCGGCGATGGGCGCCGAGGTGACCGTGCTGTCGCAGACGCTGGGCAAGAAGGACGACGGCCTGCGCTTCGGAGCCGAGCACTACCACGCCACCAAGGACCCGGCGACGTTCGAGGCGCTCAAGAACAGCTTCGACCTGATCATCAACACGGTCAGCGCACCGATCGACATGGCCAGCTACCTCGGCCTGCTGCGTCTGGACGGCACGCTCGTCAGCGTGGGCGCCCCGCCGCAGCCGCTGCCGGTGCCCGTCTTCGCGTTGTTCGGCAACCGACGTTCATTCGCCGGCTCCAGCATCGGCAGCATCGCCGAGACGCAGGAGATGCTCGACTTCTGCGCCGAGCGCGGCATCGCCCCCGAGGTCGAGGTCATCGGCGCCGAGGCAGTCAACGACGCGTACGAGCGGGTGCTCGCCTCGGACGTGCGGTACCGGTTCGTCATCGACATCGACACCCTGCGCTGATCTTCCCCGGGTGCCAGGGTCCGTCGAACGGCGGGCCCTGGCACCCGGCCGGGCGGGGGCGACCGGCGGCCGGCGGTGATCCACCTGTGGAAGAACGCCTGAACCGGGTTCATCCCGTTCCTCGACTACGGTGACAGCAGCAGCCACGCAAGCAGGCTTGATCCCGATCTGAAACGTCACCAGCGAACTGACTTTGTCCGGTGGGGTGCCCGGGACGCGTCAGCGTGGCGGCGAGGCCTCCTCCAATGGACGTCCGCGGGCTCGGGTCGTGTCAGTGACGGCGACGCCGAGCAGGACCGCGACTGCTGCTGCAGCGACCCCGAGGGGCGGTAGGCCGACCATGATCGGCGCCATGGCCGCGAGGACGAGGATCCCGATCGGCCGCGGCCAGGACACTCGGGCGAAGGCCACGTACTCGAATACTGAGCGCCCGGCGAGGTAGAGCGCAGGCCCTCCGAGGATGGCCCCGACCCAGGCGGGTTTGGCATCTCCGGACGGATCTATGAGGACGAGTTCGGAGCCGGCTGAGCTGGCGAGGATGCCGGACACCATGAGTAGGTGTGCGAACTCGGCCAACCGACCGAGCCGGCCGGGGTCGGCGGATGCCGCGATGGCCTCGCCCAGGATTTGGCCAGCTCGATAGAAGTAGATCCGCCACAGCAACACCGTGGTGAGGAACGACAAGGTAAGGGCCATTGTTCGTTGCGCCACGATCGGACCGCGGAGAAGACTCGATCCGGAGGTCAGGATCGTCTCACCAAGCGCGACAATGACAAGCTGCCAGTAGCGCTCGGCCAAGTGCTCGCCCGCGACGGCCCACGGGGACACCCGCGAGCGACCCAGCCCCGGTACCGGCCAACCGAGTCTGGCCCCCAGGTAGTCGATCGCCAGGGCCACCGTCCACAGCGAATTGCGGGTCACCTCGGGAGCGAAGGCTCCGGCGAGCCACGGTACGGCCGACGCGCCGAACCAGATGAGCGCCAGCATATTGACGCGGCGCAGATTGTGACCGCGCACGATGCCTACGAAGAAGAGGGTGCGGCCCACCTGAATCGCGACATAGGTGCTCGCGAAGAGCAGGCCAGTCTCGGCGAGAGCCCCCGAGATCGCGACCGCCAGGAGCAGGCTCCCGTACATTGTCGCAACGACAACGAACTGGATCGGCGGCTGGAATGGATCGAATCTGCTGGTCACCCATGCCGTCTGGGTCCAGATCCACCAGAGGGCCAAAAGCAGCAGCAGAGTCTCGCCGTTCTCCGCAAGGGATGTGGTCAACCGCTCCGCGACGTGACCCCTGGTGTAGTCCAACACCAACTCGTGCACGATCCGGGTGAGCGCGAAGACGTAGACGAGATCGAAGAACAGTTCCAGGAAGGTCGGCCGCTGCGGACTCTCACGCCTGCGCAGCAGATTGGCCACTCTGTTCCTCGCCACCCGGCCCGCCCGCTTCGTCGGCTTTGTTACTGAAGCAGTCGTACCACGTCGCCGCGCCGCCCACGGACAAGACGCACCCCCGATGACTGAACAGCCTGGCGGACGGCACCCGTGCCGTCGTGCTGGGCACCATCCGCGCCAGGATTGTCGGCACCGAGCGCAGGAGCCAGGAGGGGAACAATCCCGCTCAGGCCTCCTGCCGCCGCTTCCATGCGTTCCAGGTATAGGTTCGGTGGATGGATGTGGTCGCCGCCTGCCGGGCTTTCGTCGCCGTCAGCGGTCACGGCAGTTTCACCTCCGGCGCCGCCGCGGCGGGCATCCCCCAGTCGGTCGCCAGTCGCCGGATCGCCGGGCTGGAGGAACACTTCGGGGCGCGGCTGTTCGACCGGTCGTCCCGCGCGGTCCGGTTGACGCCGTTCGGGCAGGACATGCTGCCCACGGCCCGTCGCCTGGTCGATCTCGCCGACGCGATGGCCGACGACGCCGAGCGGGCCCGGCTGCGCCCGCTACGGGTCGCCGTACCCGAAATCTGCCCGCCGCACCGCCTCGCCGCCCTGGTGGTCGCGAGCCGACGTCATCGGCTCGATCTGGAGGTACGGCCGGCCGGCCCGCAGGAACGCGCCCGGCTCTGCCAGACCCTGGAGGTCGGCGCGGGGCTCGTAGCGGTTACGGAGGCGGCGGCTTCCTGGCGGGTTCCGCTCGGGCTGGCCGCCCGGACCCCCTTCCCGGCGTCGACTGTGTTCCTGGAGACGCTGCGCAGCGGCCGAGCCCGCACACAGGCACGACGGCGGATCCTCATCCAGCCCGAGGACGACGTCGCCCAGCTGCGGGACCCACTGACCCGTGCCGGCCAGTCGGCCGGACTGGCGCCGGCCCAGGTCACCGTCGCGCCGTCCCTCGTCGACGCCGCAGCGACGGCGCTGAGCTCACCCGACCTGCTGCTCTGCTCCCGTCAGCAGGCCGAGGACTTCGGGCTGCACTGGTGTCCCCTCGCCGGCCCTCCACTCGTACGGGGCTACGACATCGCCGCCGGCCTCCGTGAGGACCTCGAACAGCTGAGAACAGTCCTGCACGCGGACCTGGCGCAATGCCTGGGCGCGGCGACATGAGCGCCAGCGCCGTCGTCCGCAACGCGCGCGAACTGCTCGACGAGGCGGGGCTGCACGGCGCTTTCCTGGTCCGCCACCTCGACACCGGCGAGGAGATCGGCTTCGACGTGGACACCCCGTATCCGGCGGCGTCGCTGGTGAAGGTGCCGCTGGCGGTCGCCGTGCTCGAACGGGTCGCGCGCGGGGAACTCGACCCGGCGACGCCGGTCGATATCGCGCCCGGTCGGATCACCACACCGGGCCCGACCGGGCTGAGCCGCTTCCGCCATCCGGCGCGGATCGCCGTGGACGACCTGCTCTACCTGAGCACCGCCATCAGCGACGGGGTCGCCGCCGACGCCCTGTTCGACCTCACCCCGCCGGCCACGGTCACAGCCGAACTGCGCCGACTGCGCATCAACGGCATCGCCGTGCGGCACCGGGTCGGTGACCTCGCCGACACTCCGGCGGAACGTCTCGGCCCCGACGAGGTGCACCTGGCTCACTCCCTCGCCATCGGCGCGGCGACCTCCGGGCAGGGGCACCCGGTCGCCCAACTCGACATCACCCGCGCCAACGCCGGGTCGGCGCGGGCCTTCGTCGACCTGTTGCAGGCCCTCTGGCGGCCGTCGGCGATCCAGGAGACCGCTGCCGCGCGGGTACGTGCCCTGATGGGCGACAACCTGCATCGGCAGCGGCTCGCGCCCGACTTCACCTCCGACGCCTCCCGCTGGTCGTCGAAGACCGGCACGCTGTTGCACCTGCGCCACGAGGTGGGGGTGGTGGAGCACGCCGACGGGCAGTCGTACGCGGTCGCCGCGCTCACCGCCTCCCGGGTGCCCGCCGTCGCGCAGCCTGGCAGTGAGGCGACGATGGCACAGGTCGCCCGCGCCCTGCACGACCACCTACGGACGGGAACCCCGCCCTGGTGGGGCTAGTCAGCGGGTGGCCCGGGCCCGCCGCTCGCGCAGCCAGACCAGCGCCACCATGGCGATGTTGACGGCGCCGAGGATCAAGAGGGACGCGTCGCCGGTGTCGGTGGACCGGTCGATCGCGTAGGGCTCGCCGTCGGCCATCACCGTGTTGATGATCCCGAACAGGACGTTGTTGGCGACGTGGAAGGCGACCGGCGCCTCGATGCCGCGGCTGATGATGGCCATCAGGCCGGTGCAGAGGCCGATAAAGGTGAAGTAGCCGAACAGCCAGGGGTCGGTCGACCCGTGAAGCATGGCGAAGCCCAGGCTGGAGACGACGAGCCCGACTGCCAGAGCCGGCCGGACCGCACGCACCCAGGACGCGGCGGCGGGCAGCACGGCGCTTCGCCACAGCAGTTCCTCGCCTGCGGACTGTAGCGGCGTACTCAGTACGGTGACCACCAGCAGGCCGATCGTCGTGCCGCTGACACCGAAGCCGACCCAAGGCGTCGAGTCGGGTGCGACCAGCGCGACGACGCCGATCCCCGCGCCGACGAGCAACGCGGCTGCCATCAGGTAGTACGTCAGGCGGCGTGCGTCGAAGGCCCGGGGTGAGCTGATCAGGCTGCGCCACGGCACCTTGGCGATCCGCGCCAGGAGCAGGACCGCCACGACCCCCGTCGTGCCGATGCTGATGTTGATGGCCAGGGACTTCAACGGTGTCATCGTGGGCGACATCGGGTTGTCACTGCCCTCGATGACGCCCACGACCTGGTAGAGCACCACCTGGAGAGCCAGCATCACCAGCGACGGCACAAGGATGACCACGAGCGGCTTCCACCAGCTCATGCGCAGGTGGGCGCCGAAGGGTCGGGTGCTGTCGACGGCCGACCGGGAATGCTCCGGCGTCACCGGGCGCGAGCTTCCTGCCGGAGAGGTGCTCGGACGACTCGTCGTCTCCCAGGGGTCGTGGGATCTTGGGGTGTTCATGAGGTTCCTTTCGGGTGGCGTGACATTCCCATTGCAGCGCTCATCACGGTCGGGTTCCTCGGGGTCGTCGGGCCGGAAGGTGCAGGGCGGCAGCGGCCCGCCAACCGGCGTCCCACGCCCCCGTCGGGTCCTTCACCGCTGCCGCCCCGCAGTGTCCGGAACGTCCGTGCGGGCGCTCGGCGACGAGTGGGTGCCGGTCATCCGGTCACCAGCCGGCCATCACCACCTTCGCCGCCTCGGCGATGAGGGCGTTGTCATAGCTGGCGTCCTTCTCGTCGCGGCTGGACAGCACCGCAAGGACGATCGGCGCCCGGTCCGGCGGCCAGATCACCGCGATGTCGTTGCGGGTGCCGTACCCACCAGCGCCGGTCTTGTCCCCGACGACCCAGCCGTCCGGAACACCGGCGCGGATCAGCTCGCCGCCGGTGGTGTTGCCCCGCAGCCAACCGTTGAGGGTGTCGCGGTCCGCCGGGTCGAGGGCGTCGCCGACGGCGTACGCCCGCAGATCCTCGGCCAGCGCCCGCGGCGTGCTGGTGTCCCGCCGGTCACCGGGCCGCGCCTCGTTGAGTTCGGTCTCGTAACGCGCCGGATCGGTGACCTTGTCGCCAACCTCCCGCAGCTCCTTCTCGAACTTCTGCGGTCCGCCGAGGTGGCGCAACAGCAGGTTGCCGGCGGTGTTGTCGCTGTACCGCACGGCGGCGTCGGCGATGGCGCGCAGCGTCATGCCCGTGGCGACGTGCTGCTCAGTGATCGGCGAGTAGGTCACCAGGTCGTCCGCCGAGTACCGCACCACCCGGTCCAGCTCGGCGTCGGTGGTCTCGTCGAGGACCTCGGCGGCGGCCAACGCCTTGAACGTCGAGGCGTACGCGAACCGTTCGTCGGCCCGGTACTGCACGGTCCGGCCGGTGCCGGTGTCGATGGCGTAGACCCCCAACCGTGCGTCGAACATCCCCTCCAGTCGCCGGAACTCGTGGTCTCGGTCGGCGGCGGAGGCGGCCGTTGCCACGGGGTCGGGCGTCGGTTGCCGGGCGGCATCAGCGGGGCCGCACGCGGCCAGGGACACCGCCGCCACCGCGGCCACCAGACGGTGTGTCGCAACGCTCATCATCGCTCCTTGGTCACTGCGTCGGTCCAGCGCGGGCGGCGCTGGTCGGACAGGACTCGACCCTGACAGGGATCCGCCATGTGGTCGAAGACGGAACTGGCGGTGTTCATGCTGATCTGGCATCACCGGCGCCGATCAAAGGACATCGCCCGAGCGAATCCGACGAGGCGTTTGACGAGGAGGGGGCTCCTTTCATCGCGCTTCCACACGTACGCCCGAGGCGTCCTCGGTGTGACCGGCCGCATGGCCTACCCCTCGGTCGGCTGTTCACGGCTGCGTCTTCGCGCCCGGCTCGGTGCCTCCATGCCACCAGCCGCCGTGGCCGTCCGGCAGTGGCGCCACGTCACTCCGACGTATGACGTGGCGTCACTGGTCGCCCACCGGTCGGTGCGGACTGCGGCTTGATTAGTCACTCTGTGTAGTCACAACGTGCAGGCCGCTGAGTGAGCCGCCGACGGGTGGCCAGTGGTACCCGGGTACCACTGTCGGCCGGGAAGTGTCGACTGCGGTACCACGATCCTGACCCTGCGCGCATCTAGCGTTGCTCGCATGATTGAGGTACGCGAAGTAACCAAGCGATACGGTGCGAAGACGGTCGTCGACCGCCTGTCGTTCACCGCGAAGCCCGGACAGGTCACTGGCTTCCTCGGCCCCAACGGCGCCGGCAAATCGACGACCATGCGGATGATCGTCGGCCTCGACGCGCCGAGTTCCGGCGACGTGCTGGTCAACGGCAAGCCGTACGCGTCGTCGCAGGCACCGCTGCGCGAGATCGGCGCGCTGCTCGAGGCGAAGGCCATGCACCCCGGCCGCACGGCGGTCAGCCACCTCCTCGCCATGGCTCGCACGCACGGAATCCCGCGCTCCCGCGTCGACGAGGTGCTCGACATGGTCGGCCTCTCGGCCGTCGCGCACAAGCGGGTCGGCGCGTTCTCCCTCGGCATGGGCCAGCGGCTCGGCATCGCCGCCGCGCTGCTCGGTGACCCGGCCGTGGTGATGCTCGACGAGCCGGTCAACGGACTCGACCCCGAGGGGGTCCTCTGGGTGCGCAACCTGCTCACCGGCCTGGCCGCCGAGGGCCGCACCGTGATGTTGTCCTCACACCTGATGAGCGAGGTCTCGCTGATCGCGGACCACCTGGTCATCATCGGCCGGGGCAGGCTGCTGGCCGACAGCACCGTGGCCGACTTCGTGACCGCCGAGGGCGTCCGGGTCGTCACTCCCGCCCCCGACGCGCTGCGCACGACGATTGCCGGCCCGGGCATCACGGTCACCTCGACCGGCGCCGAGGAACTGCTCGTCGCCGGCACCTCCGCCCGCAAGATCGGCCTGGCCGCGGCCGCTCGCGGCATCCCGCTGTTCGAGCTCACCCCGCAGAACGCCTCGCTGGAAGAGGCGTTCATGGACCTGACCCGCGACGCTGTCGAATACGAGGCCTCCCGATGAAGATCACCCCTGGTGGCGTCGCCGCCGCCGAATGGACCAAGTTTTCCTCCCTGCGTTCCACCTGGATCACGACCGGCATCTCCGCTCTCCTCCTGATCGCCTTCGGCATGATCGCCTCGGCTTCCTTCTCGGGCGACAACTTGACCTCGGTCGACCTGGCCCTGTCGGGCAGCGCCCTGGCCGCTCTGTCCGTCGGTGTGCTCGGCGCGCTGCTGGGGGCGAGCGAATACACCACCGGCATGATCCGGGCGACCCTCACCGCGGTGCCGCGCCGGTTGCCGGTGCTGTGGTCGAAGAGCCTCGTGGCCGGGTCGGCCGCCTTCGTCACGATGACCGCCGGCGCCTTCGCTGCTTTCGCGTCGGGGTCGGCCGTGCTCAACGACAAGGTCGCCGGGCTGGGCCTCGGTGACGACGGTGTGCTGCGGGCCCTGGTCGGCGCCGGCCTCTATCTGGGGCTGGTCGCGGTGCTCGGCGTCGCGCTCGGCATGCTCGTCCGCTCCAGCGCCGGCGCCATCGCGATCCTGTCCGGCCTGCTGCTGATCGTGCCCGGTCTGGCCGCGCTGCTGCCGGACTCGATCTCCGAGGCCATCACCCCGTACCTGCCCAGCAACGCCGGCAGCGCGGTGATGGCGCTGACCCAGGCGGACGGCACCCTGGCGCCCTGGGCCGGCCTCGCGGTCTTCGCCGGGTATGTGATCGTGACGCTCGCCGCGGCGGCGTACCGGCTCAAAAGGACCGACGCGTAAGCGCGTAAGGGGAGAATCGGCTGATGAGCACGCAGGGATGGCTGGTGGACCGGCAGGCGCGGTTGCGGGCCTTCGACCGGCTCCGCCCGTGGGTCATGGACACGCTGGTGGCCATTCCTATCGTGCTCTTCAGCATCCCGAACATCATCGAGAATCCCCTGTCGGCGACGATCGCGACGCTGGCCCTGCTGCCGCCGCTGTACTGGCGGCGGCGGTACCCGTTCCCGGCGTTCCTGGTCACCGCCCTCATCGAGTTGATCCAGGGGCTGCTGGACGTCGGCGTCGGCGCCGGGGTGATCCTGCTCGTGATGCTCTTCGGGGTAGCCTCCCGCGGTTCGTGGCGGGCGCTGGCCTGGGCCACCGTGATCACCATCGCGCTGCTGGTCGCCGAGATCTACCTGCTCAACCCGGTGACGGAGAACCGCATCATCACGCTGTTCCTGGTTCTCGGCACGTCGGGGGCCGCGGTCGCGTCCGGCGTCGCGGTGCGCACCCGCCGGGCGTACCTCATCGCTCTCGAGGACCGCGCCGCCCGCCTGGAGGTCGAGCGGGATCAGCGGGCCCGCCTCGCCGTCGCCGAGGAGCGGGCCCGGGTGGCCCGCGAGATGCACGACATCGTCGGACATCACGTCTCGGTGATCGTGGGCCTGGCCGACGGCGGCGCCGCGCTCGCCACCGCGCGGGCTGAGCAGACCGCCGAGCCGCTCCGGTTGATCGGTGACACCGGCCGGCAGGCGCTCTCCGAGCTGCGCCGGGTGCTGGGCGTCCTGCGCGAGGAAGACGCCGATCCGCAGCTGAGCCCGCAGCCCGGAATCGACGATCTCGACCGGCTGCTGCCGAGCGTGCGGGCGACCGGGCTGCCAGTCACCTACTCCACCTCGGGTGAGCTGCACACCCTCGGTCGGGGCGTGCAGCTCGCGGTCTACCGCATCGTTCAGGAAGCGCTCACCAACACCCTCAAACACGCGGGCCGCGGCGCGGCCGCAGACGTCACTCTGGCTGTCGCCGACGGCGAGGTACGGGTACAGGTACGCGACAACGGTCGCGGCGGGCCGGCTCACCCGAGTCACGGCCTGCTCGGCATGCGGGAACGCGCCGCCATGTACGGCGGCGAGGTGACCGCCGGCCCGGCCGAGAGAGGCTGGCTCGTCGACGTGGTCCTCAAGGAGCCCTCATGACCACCGTCCTGATCGCCGACGACCAGCAGTTGCAACGGATGGGTTTCCGGATGCTGCTCGACGGCACCCCGGGCATGATGGTGGTGGGTGAGGCATCCGCCGGCGCCGAGGCAGTGCGGAAAGTCGATCAGATTCGGCCTGATGTGGTGCTGATGGACGTGCGCATGCCCGGCATGGACGGCATCGAGGCCACCCGCCGCATAACAGCGGCCGGCTCACGTACCCGCGTGCTTATCCTGACCACATTCGACCTGGACGAATACGTCTACGCCGGACTGCGAGCCGGAGCGAGCGGCTTCCTGCTCAAAGACGCCCGCCCAGAGGAGCTGATCGCCGGCATCCGCGCCGTCGCGAGCGGAGACTCAGTGGTAGCGCCCAGCCTGACCCGCAAGCTGATGGACGCCTACCTCCAGCATCCGGAACCGACCACGCACGCCGACCCTCGCCTGACCACACTCAGCGAACGAGAGCGAGAGGTCCTCGAAGCAATCGGCCAGGGCGCCACCAACACCGAGATCGCCGAACGCTTCACCCTCACCGAATCCACTGTGAAGAAGCATGTCGGACGCGTCCTGGCCAAGATCGGAGCGCGAGACCGCATCCAGGCAGTCATCTTCGCGTACGACAACGGCCTGGTCGGACCGCGTGCCTGAGTACCTACTGTCACACTCAGCGGTATTCGGCCAGATCGGGGGTGATACCGTCCGCTCGCGGCTGCTCGAGGGCTACTTCGGGGCGCGCAGCGCCTGCCATAGCGTGCGGTAGAAGTCGGTGTAGGTCCGCTCGACGTGTGTGGCGAGCCGCCTCGTTTCCTCGTGCCGGGCGGGGAGCTGGTTGATGGGCACGCTCATCGCGGCGTGGTGCTCGATGTGCAGGTTGTTGCCGTTGGTGTACCAGGTACTCAACCAGCTACCTCGGATCGAACGGGTGTTGTGGAGCACGTCGGTGGTATCGGTGTCGCAGAGGATGTGCTCGGGCAGCTCAACGAGAAAGTGCATCGGCACGGCGGCGACGAGCGGCAGCACCCAGAGCAGCAACACGTACTCACCGAGACCCGCGACGGCCAGACCGCTGGCGGTGAGAACCGCAGCGCCCTGGACCAGGTGCTCCTGCACGACGTGACGCCGCATTTTCGGACTGATGTCACCGAACTCGTAGTTCCACCGGCCGGCCGCGCTGCGGACGACGTCCCGTAGCACGACCAGGACGCGGTGGTAGTCGAACGATCCGCGCAGCAGCGTGGCCAGCGTCAGCGATTGGCGTGTGTCGAATCCGAAGAACTCGGTGTCGTGCGGGGTGCCCAGGAAGCGGTGGTGCTGCAGGTGCCGTACCCGGTAGTGGCTGTAGACGACGAACAGTGGGAGGCCGAGTGGCACCCCGACCAGGCGGTGGGGCCACGCCCTGCGGAACGCGGAGTGGTGCAGTACCTGGTGTTGGAGCTCGACCGCGTGGGTGTACATGGCGGCCAGCAGCAGCACGCCTGCGACGACCGCGACCGGCTCCGGACGCAGGGCGAGGGTGGCCCCGGCCGCGGTGATCAGGGCCAGGACGCCCAGCTTGCCGAGGAAGACGCGCTCGTCGGCGCCGGTGGTGCGGGCGCGGGCGAACAGCAGGGTGGGCGCGGGGGTAGGGATGGACGCGGGCGCGGCGGTGAGCGTCATGGTTCTTTCCTCGGGGGCGGGTGGGTGGGATCAGCGGCCGCTGAGCAGGACGACGTGGGTTCCGGCCAACGCGGTGCTGCGGGCGTGAGCGAGCAGCCCGGCCAGGGCGACCGAGCCGGCGGCGGTGGGCTGGGCTCCGTACTCGGCGAGCAGGTGTCGCGCGGTGAGCAGTTCGTCGTCGGTGGCCGCGTGCACGGCACCGCCGCTGGCTCTGATCGCATCGAGGGCCTCGGGGCCCTGTAGTGCGTGCCAGTTGACCAGCGGCTGGTTGTGGTCGGTCGTGGTGACGCCGTCCGGGTCGAGCATCCGGTACGGTCCCGGCCAGCTCGTCACCAGCGGGTTGTTGCCGGCCGAGCCGACGCCGTGCAGCGGCACGTCCCACCCGAGCTGGCCCAGCGCCTTGTGTACGGCGATGACTGTGGTGCCGTTGCCGACCGGGATCCACAACGCCGCCGGCGGTTCGTCGAGCTCGGCGTGCAGGGCGTGGGCGACGGTGCCGTGGCCGGTGAACACCGCCTCGACGTAGGGTCCGTCGACGTTGCCGTCGATCGCGCCGTCGAAGGTGGCCAGTCGTCGAGACTCGTCGACCGCGTCCTCGTAGCTGCCGTCGATCAGGTGCACGTCCGCGCCGGCCGAGCGCATGAAGGCGCCGCCGTCGCTCCAGCCGGTGGGCAGCACGACGGTGCAGGGCATGCCGACGGCGCCGCAGGCCATGGCCATCGCGCGCCCGTAGTTACCGCAGGTGGCGATGACGATGCGCCGTCGACCTTCGGCGATCGCCTGGGCGACGACCTGGCGTGCGGCGGGTTCCTTGTGGCTTCCGGACGCGTACCGGGTCTCGTCCTTGATGAGGATCCGGGCCCCGGGTACGAGGTTCTGTGCGTCGATCAGGGGGGTCCCGTACGCGTCGATGGGGTGCTCGATGTGGGTGTCGACGGACACGTGGTGGCCTTTCGTGGGGGTGGGTGTCAGCGGGGGGTGGGCAGGGCGGCGTCGGCGGCGCGCTGCAGGTCGTCGCGGGAGCCGATCTCGGCGGGCGGGAGGGCGTCGGGCAGGCCGTCCTCGAGCAGGCGCAGCCGGCGGTCGAGCCAGCCCCGAACGGCCCACGCGAGTTGCAGCAGGCCGCTGATGGTCACCAGCAGCGCGAGTCCGCGGCCGGGTCCGGTGCCGAGCACCTCGCCGACGCTGTTGGCGAGGGCGCCTCCGGGTTCGAGCAGCGGCTGGACGTACCGTTCGGCGAGGGGGCCGACCACCAGGTAGCCGATCGGCATCGTGAGCATCATCAGCGAGATGAAGATCGACAGGATGCGGCCCTGCAACTCGAAGCCGACCTTCGTCTGTACGACGGCGATCCAGTGCCCCTCGGCGAGCGACTCACCGAAAGTCAGCAGAAACATGCCCACGATCACCCACACCGGGCCGGCGCCGAGCCCGACGACAGTCATCGCGATGCTGCCCAGGCCCATGAAGAGGATGAGGCCGTGCGCGCGACGGACGGTCCCACCCCAGACGCCCATGACCACACTGCCGGCGAGCCCTCCGACGCCGCCGGCGCCCAGGGCCAGACCGAGCACCGCCGGTCTCTGCTCGATGAGCAGCATCGGGGTGATGACGGCGAAGCCGAGCGTGTAGAAGGCATGGTCGACGATGAAGAACCGCAACGCGGCGCGCAGGCCGGGGCGGCGGATGATGTAGCGCCAACCGTTCGCGATCTCGGTGCGGAACGTCTCCTCCCGTCGATGGAACATCAGGTTCGGGAACCGCACGAGCAGGAGGGACAGCACCCCGGCCGCGAAGGTGGCGGTGTCGATGAGCAGCACGCCGGAAACGCCGACGGTGGCGATCAGGCCGGCGCCGAGCAGCGGGGCGAACACTGTGCCGACCGAAACGCCGAGTTGGCTGATGCCGTTGGCGTGCCCGAGGAACCGCTTGGGCACCAGTTGGGCGACGGCCGCGAGGTACGCGGGCCGTTGGAATGCGCCAGCCATCGAGGTGACCGACACCGCCAGATAGATCTGCCAGAGCTGCAGTCCGCCACCGGCGAACACCGTCATGGCCAGCGCCACCATGGACAGGCCCGCGACGGCGTCACTGGCGAGCATCACCCGTCGCCGGTCCCAGCGGTCGACGACCGCGCCGGCGATCGGCCCGATGAGGATGCCGGGTAGCAGGCCGATCGCGTTGACGACGGCGAAGTCGGTGAGGGATCCGGTGCGTTGGAAGACCCAGATGCTGAGTACGAGAGCGCTGAGTCCACTGCCGATCATCGAGAGGAACTGACCGGCGGCGACCGTCGCGAAGCGCGCGAGACTTGGCGCGGGCCCCGCCTGGTGGTTCCGGTGCACCGGTTCGGTCGTTACGCCGCCCGCGAACGCCACGAGTTCGGCGGCCAGCGGCTGCGCGTGCGACTTGACGAAGAAGTGCCCGGCCTTGGGCAGGACCGCGAGGTGCACACCGCCCTCGCCGAAGTGCTCCCACTCGCGGTAGCGCTCCTGGTAGTGCTCGGTCACCCGGTCGCGGGAGCCCACGACGGCCAGCACGGGCGCCTTCAGTCTGGCGGTCTGCCCCAGGTAGGCGGCCGTGAAGAACTCCTCGGCGTCGCGGGCGTCGTGCCGCACGTTGCGCAGCACGAACGCCTGCTGCTGCGGGTCGTCCACGTCGGTGAAGCCGCCGCGGCCCCGCAGGTAGGCCAGGTACTCGCGGTCCGAGGTCAACGCGTCCGTCGGCACGAACCGGTAGAACCAGTCGAAGATCCGCCCCGGCAGCCGGGCCGTCGGGAAGCCCGCACCGAGCGCCACGCCCGCGAGTTCGACGCCCGCCTCCTCGGCGCGCCGCGCGATCTGCATGGTGACGGCGACGCCGAGGCAATGGCCGTACAGCAGCACCGGTCCGCTGACCTCCTGGAGCTCGACGAGCACCCGCTCGGCCACCTCGGCAGAGGGCAGCAGTGGCTCGTCGGGGCGGGCGTAGTCGTGCCCGGGCAGCTCGACGGCCAGCAGCGCCCAGGTGGACGGCAGCGCGTCGGCCAGCGGCTGGTAGGCGACCGCGCTGCCACCGGAGTACGGGACGCCGACGACGGTCATGCCACCGGCGGCGAGGTCCGCGTCGCGCGGGGTGAGCCGGTGCAGCATCCGCCGCCCGACGGGCGGGCTTTCCGCGCGGCCGTCCAGCAGTGCCGCGAGTCGGCGTACGGTCGGTTGCTGGTAGAGGTCGAGCAGCGTGGGTGCCGGCGTGATCTGCCGGACCACCTTCAGCGCCGCGAACGAATCCCCGCCGAGGGCGAAGAAGCTGTCGTCAAGACCGATGTCGGCGACACCGAGCACGGCGGACCATGCCGCGGCGATCGTCTTTTCCCGTGGTGTCCCCGGCGCGGGGCCGGCCACTGTGGCACCGGTCTGCGGCGGCGTCGGCAGACGGCGCCGGTCGAGTTTGCCGTTGGGTGTCAACGGCAGCGCGCTCAGGGTCAGCACGCGGGCGGGGACCATGTGCACGGGCAGGGCCCGGCCCAGCCCGTCGCGGAGCGCGGCCTCGTCGGCCTCCTGGCCGGTCGCCGTGACCACGTATCCGATCAGCCGGGCGATACCCGAGGCCGGGGTGTGCACGGCGACCGCGCAGGACGCGACGCCCGGCAGGGCGCCCAGCGCGGCCTCCACCTCACCCAGTTCGATCCGGTAGCCGTTGACCTTGACCTGGTCGTCGAGGCGGCCGAGGAAATCGACGGTGCCGTCGGCGTGGAAGCGGGCCGCGTCGCCGGTGCGGTACATGCGGGCCCCGGGTTCGGGGGCGTAAGGGTCATCGACGAAACGTTCGGCGGTCAGCTCGGGCCGCTGGTGGTACCCGGGGGCGACACCGGCGCCGCCCAGGTACAGCTCGCCGACGACACCCGCGGGTACCGGCTCGCCGTGGGCGTCCAGCACGTACACACGGTTGTTGGGGAACGGGCGGCCGATCGGCAGCGGCGCCTCGGCGGGCAGGTGCGCCGCGGAGCCGTCGAACCAGACGTTGTCGACGGTCACCTCGGTCACGCCGTACGCGTTGACCACCCGGCCGTGCGGCCCGACCAGGCGGCGGGCCAGCTCGTACTCGTGCACGTGCCACTTCTCGCCGCCGCCGATGAGCATCCGCAGCCAGGCAAGGCCCGCGCCCGTGCGGTCAGCGTGCGCGAGCAGCCCGCGCAGCACCGCAGGGACCAGTTCGGTGCACTCGACCCGTTCGGTGCGCATCAGCTGGTACAGGTCAGCGGGGTCGAGCAGCGTCTCCCGGGGCACGACGACCAGCCGCCCGCCGATGGTGTGGGCCCGCAGCGTCTCCCCGACGAACATGTCGAAGGAGAAGCTGGCCGCCTGCTGGTAGGTCCATTCCGGCCGCAGGTCGTAGGCGCGCTGCCACATGCCGGCGGCGTGCACCAGGTTGCGGTGTGTCACGACGACGCCCTTGGCCTTGCCGGTGGAGCCGGAGGTGTAGATGACGTACGCCGGGTCGTCGGCCGAGGCGGCCGGCGGCACGTCGCTGCCGTCCTCCGGCAGCGGGTCCCGTAGGTACGCGGCGTCGACGAGCACTGCGGCGCCGCTGTCGGCGAGCATGTAGTCGAGCCGTTCGCGCGGGTAGGCGGGGTCGAGGGGCACGTAGGCCGCGCCCGCCTTGAGCACGCCCCACATCGCGACGAACAGGTCCAGACCCCGGTCCAGGCAGATCGCCACGCGGTCGCGAGGTCGGACACTCTCAGCCCGCAACCGCCGGGCGATCCGGTTGGCCCGCTTGTTCAGCTCGCCGTAGCTCATCGTGTCGCCGCGGAACGTCAGCGCCGGCGCGTCGGGCGTGGCTGCGGCGTGCCGCTCGAACAGCTCGTGAACCGTCGTCGCGTCCGGCACGGGCGCCGCGACGTCGTTCCAGTCGTGCAGGATCCGGTGCCGCTCCTCGGCGGTCAGCAGCGGCAGGCGTAGTACCTCGGTGCCCGGGTCGCTCGCGGCGGCGGCCAGCAGGGTGAGCAGATGGTCGGCCAGCGCCGCCACCCGTGGCTCGTCGAACAGTTCGGTCGCGTAGTCGATGGTCAGCAGCGGTCCGTCGGCCGGGAAGTCCAAGCCGACGGCGAGGTCCACCATGGTGGCGGCGGGCGCGAGTTCCCCGGCGTACCGGACAGCCGTATCGCGCGGCGCCGGCGTGTTGTGCACGGTGAGCATCACCGGGCTGACCCGGTTCCGGTTACCGCTGCCGGGCCGCGCCAACGCGTCAACCAGGTCGGGCAGGGCGAGCGTCTGGTGGTCGAGGTCGGCCAGGACGGCGTCGCGGACCCGCGCGACCAACTGAGCGAACGTCGGTGCACCGGCCACGTCGCCTCGCATGGGCAGGATGTTGAGCAGCGGACCGACCAGGGCGGCCTCGCCCGGTCCGGTGCGTCCGGCGACCGGAGTCAGCACTGTCACGTCGGTTCGACCGGTGTAGCGGGCGAGGACCGTCTGCAGCCCGGCCAGCACCACCATGAACAGGCTCGCGCGCTCGCCTCGGCCGTAGGCGCGCAGCCGATTCAGGAGCGCGGGGTCGACGTGACGGGTCAGCCGCGCGGCGGTGAAGGACCGCGCCACCGGGCGCGGCCGGTCGGCGGGCAGTTCCAGGTCGAGGTCCGCGTCGACGAACCGCTGCCGCCAGTACTCCCGCAGGTCCGCGTCGGAGCGAGCGGTCGTGTTCCGCGCCGCCAGATCGGGCAGCGCGGCGGGAGGGGCCAGGTCCGGCTCCGTGCCGGTACGGGCGGCGCGGTACAGCGCGGCCAATTCCTCCCCGACGACCGTTGCGGACCAGCCGTCGAACACCAGATGGTGCACGACCAGGACCAGCTCCGTACTGTCGGCGCCCAGGTACGCCCGCGCCAGCGGCCCGGCGGCGAGGTCGAACTTCGCCGTGACCGGTTCCCCCTGCACCAGCTCGAGCAGGGCGTCGGAGCCGATCACCATCCGTGGCTCGGCACCGTCGTCGGGAAAACCGGCGCGCAGCAGTGGGTGTCGACGAGCCAGCGCAGTGAGGGCTCGGGCCAGCGCGGCGGGGTCGACCGGCTCGGCGAAGCGGTAGCGGATGCCCAGGGTGTGCGCGGGCAGGTCGGCGCAGACCTGCTCGGCGACCCAGAAGTCCCGCTGCAGTGCGCTCAGCGCCACCGGGACGCCCTCGGCCACGGCGACCGTCTCGGCCACCCCGCCGGTGTTGGCGCTCGTGACGAGGTTCGCCACCTCCGCCAGGGTGGGCGCCGCGTACAGCTGGCTCAACGTCAGCTCCACACCGTGCTCGTGTCGCAGGGCGCTGATCATCCGTACGGCGTCGAGTGAGTCGCCGCCGAGTGCGAGAAAGTCGTCGTCCTGGCGTACCTGCGGGATGCCGAGCACCGCCGTCCAGATCCGGGCCACCGCGCGCTGCGCTGGGGTGAGGCCGGGGTCCACGACCGGGCTGTCCGGGACCACCGCGGCCAGAGCCCGTCGATCGACCTTGCCCTGCACGGTGAGCGGCAGGCGGTCGTGGCGCACCAGAGCGGCCGGGACCAGGTACGCGGGCAGCACCTCGGCCAGGGCGGCACGAACCGCGGTCAGGTCGACCTCGCGGGCGGCCACCACGTGTCCGGTCAGCCGCGCCTGGCCGCCCCGCTCACCGAGCACCACAACGGCGTCCTCGATGCCCGGCGCGGTCCGTAGCGCCGCCTCGATCTCCCCCGGCTCCACCCGGAAGCCACGGATCTTGATCTGCGCGTCGAGGCGCCCCAGGAACTCCAGCGACCCGTCCGCGGCGCGGCGCACCCGGTCCCCGGTGCGGTACTCCCGGCCGGTAGGCCCCGGCCGGAATCGCTCGGTGGTCAGGTCCGGCCGGCGCAGGTACCCGGTGGCGACCTGGGCTCCGCCGATCGCCAGTTCCCCGGCTTCGCCGTCCGGGGTCTCGGTGTCGTCCTCGGCCAGTACGCGACACGTGACGCCGGGAAGTGGGTGCCCGATCGGCACGGCGTCGCCGGCCCATCCGGTCAGGTCGGCGACTGTGGCGACGACTGTGGTCTCGGTCGGCCCGTAGGTGTTGAGCAGCCGTACCCCGGGGCCGGCGGCGCGCTGCCACCGGCGTACCGCGTCGGGCCGCGCGGCCTCGCCCCCGATGATCGTCAGCCGGACCGTGGCGGGCACTGTCGCCTCGGCACGGTCCAGGGCGGCGACCAGGTCGTGCCAGTACGCGGTCGGCAGGTCCAGCACGGTGATGCCGAGTCCCGCGCAGCGGTCCAGGAACAGGTCGGGGCGACTGATCATGTCATCGTCGCGCAGCACGACGGCCGCCCCGCAGGTCAGCGCCGGGAAGATCTCCTCGACGCTGGCGTCGAAACTCAGTGACGCGAACTGCAGGACCCGGTCGGCCTCGGTGAGCTCGTAGCGCTGCCGGGCGGCGGCGCAGAACGCGGCGAGCGCGGACATCGGCACGACCACGCCCTTGGGCCGCCCGGTCGACCCGGACGTGTACACGACGTACGCCGCTCCCGCGCCAGCCGATGCGTGCGCTTCCGTTCGCAGCAGGGGGTCCGTCGCGACGACGCCGTCCGATGTGATGACCGCGCGGGGCTTCGCGTCGGCGAGGATGAGCTCCTGACGCGCCACCGGATAGGCGGGGTCGATGGGCACATAGCCCGCGCCCACCCGCAGGACCGCCAGCATCGCCACGACCGCGTCCCGGCTACGCGGCATGCGCAGCCCCACCAGGTCGCCGTCCGACACCCCCGTCACCGTCAACTCCGCCGCCCGCTCCTCGACGCGGGCAACCAGCTCGGCGTAGGTCAGCTCACCCGCGCCGTCGACCACCGCAGCGGCCGCGGGCCGGCGCTGGGCCTGGGCGGCGATGGCCTGCCACAGTGGACCCTCCCCCACCGGCGATGTGCGGATGTCGATGGCCTGACTCATGACGTGCTCCCGGGTGTCGCAGACGGCGAAAGGCGTGCCGGCGCAAGACCCTAGGGACCAAGTGAGGTTCGCGGATGAACACCGACCGTCGCTCGGAAGGATCCTGATCACGGGCGCGTTCACCTGGTGAACGCCACGGCCCACCGGCCAAACGCTGCCGCCGCCTGCGGGAACACCGATGACTCACACCCAGTTGCGATGAACTGTGCGTGAACTCGACCACGCAGGAGTGGGGCCGTGGCCGCGCAGGGTAGGAGGAGTCCCATGACCGACGGCCAGGCCGCCGACACGGCCTGAGCAGAGACACGAGTGTGATCGGCCGGCGGCACGTCGCGCCGTTCGACGTTTCCGCAACGGGTCCCTGTGGTGGTGGACACGAAGCCGTCTTTTGCCCGTGCTTCCGGCCCGATGCGACGTAGCGTTGAGGGCTGCCCAGGGCGGGTCCGCATGCCGCGCGCCTGGTTGACGCCGATCCGCAAGACGAAAATGGTGAACGTCGGGTGCCCTTGACGAGTGAACCCCAGGTGGTCGCGCTACCGCCGTCAGCTGCCGCACCGACGATTCCTGCGGTGTTCCGATCCGCATCGGCCCCGGCCCGCCGCACGCTTGTCGACATTCTCGACGACTCCGTGCGCGCGCACGCCGACGCAGTTGCGCTCGACAGCGGTGCCACCACCTTGACGTACCGCGACCTGGCCAACGAGGTCGAGGCCGTCCGGAGGTCGCTCTCCGGGCACGGCATCGGTGTCGGCGACCGCGTGGGAGTTCGGATTTCATCCGGTACGGCCGAGCTGTACCTGGCGATCCTCGGCGTTCTCGCGGCGGGCGCCGCCTACGTGCCGGTCGACGCGGACGATCCCGCGGAACGCGCCGAGCTCGTGTTCGCCGAGGCGGGGGTCGTCGCGGTCCTCGGCGACGGGCTGACGGTGTCGCTGCGTCGTACCCCCGCAGGTCGGACCGGCCGGCCCAGCCCCGACGACGACGCCTGGATCATCTTCACCTCTGGCTCGACGGGCACCCCGAAAGGTGTGGCGGTCAGCCACGGCGCGGCGGCGGCTTTCGTGGACGCCGAGGCGCGGTTGTTCCTCGCCGATGAGGCCAGCGAGGCAATCGGCCAGCAGGACCGGGTCCTGGCCGGGCTGTCGGTGGCGTTCGACGCGTCCTGTGAGGAGATGTGGCTTGCGTGGCGGCACGGCGCGTGCCTGGTGCCGGCCGCGCGGTCACTCGTCCGCAGCGGCGTCGACCTCGGTCCGTGGTTGGCCGAGCAGCGCATCTCGGTGGTGTCGACGGTGCCGACGCTCGCTGCGCTGTGGCCGGTCGAAGCGCTGGAGGAGGTCCGGCTGCTGATCTTCGGCGGGGAGGCCTGCCCGCCGGAGCTCGCGCAGCGCCTGGCCGTCGAGGGTCGCGAGGTCTGGAACACGTACGGACCGACCGAGGCGACGGTGGTCGCGTGCGCCGCGCGGATGACCGGCGAGGGACCGGTGCGCATCGGGTTGCCGCTGGCCGGGTGGGAGCTCGCCGTGGTCGACGCGTCCGGCGCTCCGGCGGCGATGGGTGAGACCGGCGAACTGGTCATCGGCGGGGTGGGACTGGCCCGCTATCTGGATCCGGGCAAGGACGCCGAGAAGTTTGCGGCGCTGCCCGCGCTCGGCTGGCAGCGGGCGTACCGCAGCGGTGACATCGTCCGGGCGGAGCCCGAAGGGCTCCTGTTCGTCGGCCGCGGTGATGAACAGGTCAAGCTCGGCGGACGCCGGATCGAGCTGGGCGAAATCGACGCCGCACTCCAGGCGCTACCCAACGTCGCCGGCGCCGCCGCGGCGGTGCAGCGCACCGCCGCGGGCAGCCAACTGCTGGTGGGGTACGTGGTTCCGCACGACGAGGTCACGTTCGATGCCGCGACGGCGGCGCTGCGGATCCGTGAGCAGCTGCCGGCCGCGCTCGTGCCGCTGCTGGCCGTGGTGGAGGCACTGCCGACCCGGACGTCCGGCAAGGTGGATCGGTCCGCGCTGCCCTGGCCGCTGGCGACCCCGCAGGACACCGCGGGTGAGCTGACCGCGACGGAGGACTGGCTCGCTGGCGGTTGGGCGGAGATCCTGGGCGTACGCCCCACGGAGGCGGACGCGGACTTCTTCACCCATGGCGGCGGCAGCCTGAACGCTGCGCAACTGGTGGCATGGATTCGGCGCCGGCACCCGCGCGTCTCGGTGGCCGACATCTACCTCCACCCGAAACTGTCGCGGCTCGCGGCCGTGCTCGACGCGCTCGACAGCTCGGCGGCGACGCGCCGTGAGGTCCGGCCGACGCCGAGGCGCGCCGGGCTGATCCAGGCGGCGATGATGGTGCCGATGGTGGCGTTGGTCGGGCTGCGCTGGCTGACCGTCCTGGCTGCCCTCGGCAACGTTTTCGCCCTGCTCGCTCCGGCACCGTGGGCACCGGTCGTGTCCTGGTGGTGGGTGGCACTGGGCTGGCTCCTGCTGTTCAGCCCGCTGGGCCGGATCGCCCTGGCCGCCGGAGGAGCGCGACTGCTGCTGCGCGGGGTGCGCCCCGGCAGCTACCCGCGCGGTGGCGGCGTGCACCTGCGGCTGTGGGCGGCCGAACGCCTCGCCGAGCTGACCGGCGCCACCAGCGTCGCCGGAGCATCCTGGATGATCACCTACGCCAGGGCCCTCGGCGCGCAGATCGGGGCCGACGTCGACCTGCACTCCGCGCCGCCGGTAACCGGCCTGCTGAAGCTCGGCCGCGGCGCGGCGATCGAGCCGGAGGTCGATCTGTCCGGCCACTGGGTCGACGGCGACGTCGTCCGCATCGGCAGGGTCCGCGTCGGTGCCGACGCCCGGGTCGGATCCCGCAGCACCCTGATGCCCGGCGCTCGGATCGGTAAGGGCGCCCGCGTCGGCGCGGGCTCGACGGTGGCCGGCGCCGTACCGGCCAACCAACACTGGGCCGGCTCACCGGCCGCAGCCGCAGTTGTCAAGGGTTCGGACGGGTGGCCCGGGCAGCGTCCCCCTCGATCGCGCACGGGTGCACGCCTCTGGCCGCTCGCGTACGGGATCACCGCCCAATTGCTGGGGCTGGTCCCGGTCGTGGCGGCCCTGCCGGCGCTCGCCCTGCTCGGCTGGACGCTCACCGTCCGACCGACGGTCGGCGCGGTGCTGGCCGCCGTCGCGGCGGCGACCGTCGCCTACGTCGCGGGCTATGCGCTGCTGGTGCTCGGGGCGGTCCGAGCGCTCAGCGTCGGCCTTCGCGCCGGACACCACCCGGTGCAGGGGCGGGTGGCGTGGCAGGCCTGGACGACCGAGCGGCTGATGGGGATGGCCCGGGTCGGGTTGTTCCCTCTCTACGCCAGTCTCTTCACGCCGGTGTGGTTGCGGCTGCTGGGCGCCAAGGTGGGACGCGGGGTGGAGGCCTCCACCGTGCTCGCGCTGCCGGCGATGACCACGGTCGCCGACGGGGCCTTCCTGGCCGACGACACCATGGTCGCGACGTACGAGCTGAGCCACGGGTGGCTGCGTGTCGCCCCGGCTCGCATCGGTAAGCAGGCATTCCTCGGCAACTCAGGAATGGCGGCGCCCGGGCGTTCGGTGCCCAAGCGCGGGCTTGTCGGGGTGTTGTCGTCGGCGCCGTTCAAGGCGAAGAAGGGCTCGTCGTGGCTCGGCGCGCCGCCGATGCCGCTGCGCCGGACGGTGGAAGCCGCCGATACCAGCCGCACCTTCGACCCGCCTTTCCGGCTGAAGCTGGCCCGCGCCGCGATCGAGCTGTGCCGAATCGTTCCGGTGATGTGCGCCGGCGCCCTGGCGGTCGGCGTCCTGGCCGCACTCGCTCTCGTCTGGCGGGCCGCCGGGTGGTGGGCGGCCGCGCTCGGCGCCGGGCCGGTGCTGCTGGGTGCGGCGATCGTCGCCGCCGCCCTCGCGACGGCCGCGAAGTGGCTGCTGGTCGGGCGCTTGCGGGTCACCGAGCGCGCGCTGTGGACCTCCTTCGTGTGGCGCAACGAGCTCGCGGACACGTTCGTCGAGGTCCTTGCCGCACCGTGGCTGGTCCGCTTCGCGACCGGCACGCCACTACTGACGGCGTGGCTGCGCACGCTCGGTGCGAAGATCGGCCGGGGCGTGTGGCTGGAGACCTACTGGCTGCCCGAGTACGACCTGGTGCGCCTCGGCGATGGCGCGACGGTGAACCGCGGTTGTGTGGTGCAGACCCACCTGTTCCATGATCGTGTGATGAGTATGGACGAGGTGACAATGGGCGCGGGTGCCGCGCTGGGCCCGCACGGCATCGTTCTGCCGGGCGCGAGCATCGGCGCGCGGACCACCGTTGGGCCCGGTTCGCTGGTGACCCGCGGCGACGCCGTACCCTGCGACAGCCGGTGGTGGGGCAATCCGATCACCACCTGGCCGGCGCCAGCGGCACGGTCGGCATGAATCCGAAGGTGTCGGCGTCGAGCGGCGCAACGCCCGGCGCCGGCCGCTCCGGCGACTCCTACCTGCCCGAGCACGGCAACGGCGGCTACCGGGTGCTGCACTACGACCTGGACCTCGACTACCGGGTCGTGTCGAACCGCCTCGGCGGCCGGGCGGACATCACCGCGGTGGCCGTCCAGTCGCTGTCCCGATTCACTCTCGATCTCGGTCGGCTCCGCGTCCAGGACGTCCGGGTGGACGGCCGCCCGGCGAAGTACCTGCACCGCCCGGACAAACTGCAGATCAAACCCGAGCGGCCGATCGGCGCCAACGACACCTTCCGGGTGGAGATCCGGTACGCGGGAAAGCCGGTGCCCATCTCCGGCCGCTGGGGCGAACTCGGGTGGGAGGAACTCACCGACGGGGTACTTGTGGCAAGCCAGCCGAACGGATCACCGTCCTGGTTCCCCTGCGATGACCAGCCCGGCGCCAAGGCCACCTTCCGGGTGGCAGTCACGACTCCCTCCCCGTACACAGTTCTGGTGACCGGTGATCCCGTGCTCCAGCGGCGGGGCGCGAGCGGCACCACCTGGGTGTACGAACGGCGCGAGCCCACCTCGCCATACCTGATGAGCGTCCAGATCGGACGCTACGAGATGGTTGATCTGGCTGTCGGTGCGGTGGCGCAGCGCGCGGCGATCCCGCCTGCGTTGCGCAGGAACGTCGCCCACGACTTCGGCCGACATGGTGAGATCATGTCGGCGCTGCAGCGGCTCTTCGGGCCGTACCCCTTCCGGGAGTACGTCGTCGTCGTCACCGACGACGACCTCGACGATCCGGTCGAAGCGCAGGGCATGGCGGTCTTCGGGCGAAACCACGTCGACGGGCGGCGCACGCACGAGCGGCTGATCGTGCACGAACTGGCCCACCAGTGGTTCGGCAACAGCCTCACCGTGGCGGACTGGCGGCACATCTGGCTCAACGAGGGCTTCGCCACGTACGCCGAGTGGCTGTGGTCCGGCGTCTGCGGTGAGATGTCAACAGACGCTCTCGCCGCGCAGTGGTACGCGTGGGTCGCGGCTCGCCCGCGCCACGTCGTCGTCGCGGACCCCGGCGTCGACCGGATGTTCGACCCGCTGGTCTACAAGCGTGGCGCGCTGACGGTGCACGCCCTGCGGAAGAGGGTCGGCGACGAGACGTTCTTCACGCTCCTGCGAGCCTGGGTCGCCGAGCACCCACACGCGACGGTGACGACCGAGCAGTTCCGTCTGCACGCCCAACGCTTCGCCCGCGAGCCCCTGGACGGTCTGTTCGGTGCCTGGCTCGACAGCCCGACGTTGCCCCCGCTACCTCGCTGAGCACATGACACGACCATGACGCGAGACCGAATGCCGGTCCCGGAACGACCGCCGCAGCCACCTGCGGCCGGCACGCCGTTCCGGGACCGGCACCTCGGAGGTCAGGGCCGGAGCCACCAGGGGCTGGTGTAGGCCACCGCGAAGTCGTTACACGGGTGACCGGCTGGGCCGGGGGTGCCGTTGGGCAGGGACGGGTCGGAGATCCGGAGTACCACCCAGTCGCCGTCGGCGACGTTGAGCGGCACGGTGAAGTCCGTGACCTGACCGTTGACGGTGTCAATGACGTCGACGACGGTCGGCGCCGAGGTGCCGGGGCGGAGGACCTGGATCCGCAGGGGCTTGCCGTCCCAGGCCGCGCCGCGGTCGAGGTCCAGCAGGAACCGGACGTCGCCGGAGGTCACGTTCAGGACCCCGCCCATGCGTACGCCATTGGCGGTGGCGTCCACCCGCAGCCCGGAGACGCGCGTGGCGAAGGAACGACGGGCGGCCATCGCCTCGAACACCGCCGCGCGGGTGTTCTCGGCGACCCACAGGCCGCTGCGTCCCTTACCTTCGTGGAAGCCCCAGGTGGTGCCGTGCTCGTCGGTGACACCGGTCAGCGCCGGCCGCCAACCGGCGTTCAGGCACGCCACCAGCGGTGACGTCATACCCGACGACCAGCCTTCGAAGAGGAAGTCGTCGGTCCGGTTGAACATCTCCAGCCCCGCGAGCTGATCGCGGGCCGAGGCGTTGAAGGAGAAGTTGTTGAACCGGCCCGCCTCACGACCGGGGTGATTGAAGCTCGCCAGCCCCCCGGGCCGGCCGGTGAGCCAGTTGTACAGGCTGCCGGGGCTGCCGGCCCGCAACAGGTCGGCGAAGTCGGAGGTGTTCCAGACGTTGATGTGCCCCTGCAACGGATGCGACCACTCGAACCCGCGGATCGCGGTGAACTGACCGGGATCGTTGGCCGCGTTGGCCAGGTCGCCGGTGGTCCGCCACTCCGACGAGCTGAGCCCTTCGATGGAGAAGAGCGTCGCATGATCGGTCAGCGCGGCGACGTCCAGGCCGGCCTCGCGCATCGAGGCGAACGCGGCCTCGGCACTGCCGTCGCCGTCCGACATCACCGTGTGGTTGTGCATGTCCGTGTGGACCAACATCGTGCCCTGGGTGATCCGAGATGTCCGGCCGGCACCGGTCGGGGCGCCGGCCATCGTCGTGTTGGCCGCCCGGGCCGAGGTCGGTAGCGCGGCCAGCATCAGCGTCCCGCCGGCACCGGCCAGAAGCGCCCGTCGGCCGAAGCCTGCGGGGACCTCGACCTGGCCGTACGGCACGCCGTCGTCGGATCCATGATCGTGATGGCAGTGATGCGGGTGATGTCCAGTCATGAATACATAGGCGTTGATGGAGCTGGCTGAGACGTCACACCCAGTCGTCGGTCAGGCGAACAGTGCGGTACGCCTCGTTCTGCATCGGCCGAAGCATGGATGGGAGTGGAGAGCGGCCGGCAAGCGCGTGCTCTTTGACGCTTATTGCCGGCCGTTCGGTTCGACCGTCTGGTCGCCTGGTCCAGCACGTCGGTGAACGCTCGACGGTGTCCCGCGAAAGGCTCTAACCTAACGGCTCGGAAAACGGCGGGGAACGGAAGGTAACGCGATGAGCGACGTGACGGTCGACGTCGACACCACCACCGACGGCACCCTGGTCATCCAACCGCATGGCACGCTGCACGCCGAGGATGCCGTCGAGCTACGCCAGACCCTCGTGCGAGTCCTTCGACGGATCCGCCCACTGCGGCTGGTCCTCGACCTCCATGACCTGGACGACCTGGACGGGATCAACCTCGGCACCCTCGCTACAGCCTGTCAGCTCGGCGACGATCACCAGGTCGTCGTCTTTCTCGACCACTCCTCCCCATCCATCGCCGAACGCCTCGCCGCCGCCGGTGTCCCCAGACACCGCCTTCGGCATATCGGTGTCCCGTTTCAAGCCGGCCCGACTGGAAACCCTTGAAGCCGGCTATCAGCATGAACAACCCCGTTCACTCACCGTCGCGCGGTGCTGGCGCAAGCAGCCGCAAGGGCGCGACATCGGCCAGTGGTTCAGCGTCGGGGCTGGGTACGGTTCGGGGCAGCAGCGCGGCGAGACCGGCGCGTGTGGCCAGCACGATCAGCCGGTCGGTGCGGACCAGTGGCCGACGTTCCGGCAGCGACCAGATGGTCTGTCCCGTCCGACCGGTCCGCACCGCGATCACCCACACTGCGCCCG